>NZ_JAEBEP010000004.1:0-576653 GCF_046548915.1 Streptomyces sp. cmx-18-6
GTTCTTCGCTTTCGCGTTTTCCCTTTCCGGCGGTTCCGACTTTACCAGACTCTTTTTCGTTCCGTTTCCGGTCCGAATTCGATTTCCGGTGGCCTGTGGAGTGGCCTTGCCTTTCGGCGGATCCGACTTTATCAGAGATTCTGAGTCGGAATTCCCGCTCTGTACGGGGTGTCCCGGCGCACGAGTGCGCGCGGTGCTTCCCGGTCGAGCGGAGACGTAAACGTACTGGAGCGGGGCTCCCCGATGCAAATCGAGGGGCCCCGCTCCGGTACGGGCTGGTCAGGAGGGTCAGACCTCGACGACGACCGGGAGGATCATCGGGCGCCGGCGGTAGGTGTCGGAGACCCACTTGCCGACGACCCGGCGGACCATCTGCTGGAGCTGGTGGGGCTCCATCACGCCGTCCTGGGCCGACTTGTCCAGGGCTTCCTGGATCTTCGGGGTGACGCCGACGAAGGCGTTGTCGTCGATGCCGGAGCCCCGGGCCTGGATGTGGGGGCCGCCCACGATCTTGCCGGAGGAGCTGTCGACCACGATGAAGACCGAGATGATGCCCTCGTCGCCGAGAATGCGGCGGTCCTTGAGGGAGGTCTCGGTGACATCGCCTACGGAGAGGCCGTCGACGTACACGTAACCGGCCTGGACCTTGCCGACGATCTTGGCCTTGCCGTCGATCAGGTCGACGACCACGCCGTCCTCGGCGATGACGATGTGGTCCTTGGGCACGCCCGTGAGCGCTCCCAGTTCGGCGTTGGCCCGCAGGTGGCGCCATTCGCCGTGGACCGGCATCAGGTTCTTCGGCTTGCAGATGTTGTAGAAGTACAGCAGCTCGCCGGCCGAGGCGTGGCCCGAGACGTGGACCTTGGCGTTGCCCTTGTGGACGACGTTGGCGCCCCAGCGGGTCAGGCCATTGATCACGCGGTAGACCGCGTTCTCGTTGCCCGGGATCAGGGACGACGCGAGGATCACCGTGTCGCCCGGGACGATCCGGATCTGGTGGTCGCGGTTGGCCATCCGTGACAGGGCCGCCATCGGCTCGCCCTGCGAACCCGTGCAGACGAGCACGACCTCGTCGTCCGGGAGGTCGTCGAGAGTCTTGACGTCGACGACCAGGCCCGCGGGGACCTTGAGGTAGCCGAGGTCACGGGCGATGCCCATGTTGCGGACCATCGAGCGGCCGACGAAGGCGACCCGGCGGCCGTACTCGTGGGCCGCGTCCAGGATCTGCTGGATGCGGTGCACATGGCTCGCGAAGCTCGCCACGATGATGCGCTTCTGCGCGTTGGCGAAGACCGTGCGCAGGACGTTGGAGATGTCCCGCTCGGGCGGTACGAAGCCCGGGACCTCGGCGTTCGTGGAGTCCGACAGGAGGAGGTCGATGCCCTCCTCGCTGAGGCGCGCGAACGCGTGCAGGTCGGTGAGGCGGCCGTCCAGCGGGAGCTGGTCCATCTTGAAGTCGCCGGTGGCCACGGCCATGCCCGCGGGGGTGCGGATGGCGACCGCGAGGGCGTCCGGGATGGAGTGGTTGACCGCGATGAACTCGCAGTCGAAGACGCCGATGCGCTCGCGCTGCCCCTCGGTGACTTCGAGGGTGTACGGGCGGATGCGGTGCTCCTGGAGCTTCGCCTCGATGAGCGCGAGGGTCAGCTTGGAACCGATGAGGGGGATGTCCGGCTTCAGGCGCAGCAGGTAGGGGACGCCGCCGATGTGGTCCTCGTGGCCGTGCGTGAGGACGATGCCCTCGATGTCGTCCAGGCGGTCCCGGATCGTGGTGAAGTCCGGCAGGATCAGGTCGATGCCCGGCTGCTCCTCCTCGGGGAAGAGGACGCCGCAGTCGACGATGAGCAGGCGGCCGCCGTACTCGAAGACCGTCATGTTGCGGCCGATCTCGCCCAGGCCGCCGAGCGGAGTGACCCGCAGGGCGCCCTTCGGGAGCTTCGGCGGGGTACCGAGTTCAGGGTGCGGATGGCTCAAAAGACTCTCCTTAACCACACGCGCCACGTACCGCTGAGGCACGTGGCGCGCATGTCATTCGTGCACTTGCTGTTGTCTTGGGGTCGTGCTCTCGCGAGGTGCCTCGCTCGTTCGGATATTCAGTTGTGAAGTCTGTGGTTACAGCTGTACCCCGCCGGCGGCCAGGTCGATCTTGAGCTGGGCCGTCTCCTGTGCGGTGAGTTCCACCAGGGGCAGCCGCAGCGGGCCCGCCGGGAGGCCCTGGAGCGTCAGCGCCGCCTTGGTGGTGATCACGCCCTGGGTGCGGAACATGCCGGTGAAGACCGGGAGCAGCTTCTGGTGGATCTCGGTGGCCTTCTGGACGTCGCCGCTGAGGTGGGCCTCGATCAGCGCCCGCAGGTCCGGGGTGACCACGTGGCCGACGACGGAGACGAAGCCGACCGCGCCGACCGAGAGGAGCGGGAGGTTGAGCATGTCGTCCCCGGAGTACCAGGCGAGGCCCGACTGGGCGATGGCCCAGCTGGAGCGGCCCAGGTCCCCCTTGGCGTCCTTGTTGGCGACGATCCTCGGGTGCTCGGCCAGCCGTACGAGGGTCTCCGTGTCGATCGGGACCCCGCTGCGGCCGGGGATGTCGTACAGCATCACGGGCAGGCCGGTGGAGTCGGCGATGGCCGTGAAGTGCCGCAGGAGCCCTTCCTGCGGCGGCTTGTTGTAGTACGGCGTGACGGCGAGGAGGCCGTGGGCGCCGGTGCGCTCGGCGGTGCGGGCGAGTTCGACGCTGTGCCGGGTGTCGTTGGTGCCGACGCCGGCGACGACGTGCGCCCGGTCTCCTACCGCTTCGAGCACCGCCCGTACGAGCTGGTCCTTCTCCGCGTCACTGGTGGTCGGGGACTCACCGGTGGTGCCGTTGACGATCAGTCCGTCGTTGCCTGCGTCCACCAGATGGGAGGCGAGCCGCTGGGCGCCGTCGAGGTCGAGAGCGCCGTCCGCCGTGAAGGGCGTGACCATAGCGGTGAGGACCCGCCCGAAGGGGGTCTGCGGAGTGGAGATCGGAGCCATGGGTAACACGCTACTCGCTGCTCAGCGCGTGGTCCCCCCTCGGGGGGACGGGGAAGAGGAGCCCGGCACTGCCTGCTCGGGGGTTCAAGCAGTGCCGGGTCCGTTTGATCAGCCTAGATGAACTTCTCGAAACGCCGCAATACGGACACCGCCTACGGGGCTACCCGTCCATTTTTGTTGAAGGCCGCATGAGTGAGCGGCATGAGCCGCGCCCAGTGGGCTTCCATCTGCTCGCCGACCATCTCGATCTCGCGCTGCGGGAAGGACGGGACCTTCGCCAGCTCGTGCTGGGTGCGCAGGCCGAGGAAGTGCATCAGGGAGCGTGCGTTGCACGTGGCGTACATCGAGGAGAACAGGCCGACCGGGAGGACCGCGCGGGCGACCTCGCGGGCCACGCCGGCCGCCAGCATGTCCTGGTACGCCTCGTAGGAGGCCCGGTAGGACTCCTCCATGGCGCGGGTCGTGAGGTCGTACTGCTCCTCGGTGCCCTCGACGAAGACGTACTTGCCGGGGCGGCCCTGCTGGACGAGCTTGCGGGAGGTTCCCGGGACGTAGAAGACCGGCTCCAGCTCCCGGTAGCGGCCCGATTCCTCGTTGTACGACCAGCCCACGCGGTGCCGCATGAACTCGCGGAACACGAAGATCGGGGCGCTGATGAAGAAGGTCATCGAGTTGTGCTCGAACGGGCTGCCGTGCCGGTCCCGCATGAGGTAGTTGATCAGCCCCTTGGACCGCTCCGGGTCCTTGGTGACCTCTTCCAGCGACTGTTCGCCGGCCGTGGACACCCGGGCGGCGAAGAGGACGTCCGCGTCGCCCGCGTCGCTTTTCACCAGGTCGACGGTGACATCACTGCGGAAGTGGGGCTTTGCGGGTTCGGGGGTGTCGGTCACCGACAGGGTCCTTCCAGGGGCGGTGCTGGGCGGCGACCACTTTACGGGCCGGGTGGGCGACGCATGCACGAGGCGGTGTCGGGCAGCCGTTCGTGGAGTCCTTGAAACGCGACGGCGATTCGTGGCACCGATCCGGCCCTTCGTACGTCTGACTCATTAGCAGCACCCGTCACTGAGATCAAGGAGAGTTTCCTCATGTTCCGCCGGCGTGAATCCGTCCCGTTCTCGTTCGTCGCCGAGGCCGACCGATTCCGCAGTAACGTCACTCCCCCTCCCGCCTACCGCGCCAGCGTTCCCGAGCTGCTGGGGCGCTCCCTCGTCGGGCTGACCGTGGTCGCCGGACTCGTGGGCTCGCTGCTCCTGGGCCTCCCGGCGCTCGACTCCGGGCAGTCCGCCTCGCAGGGCAAGCAGTCCGAGGCGTCCCAGGGGCGCTGACCGGTCCCGGGGGCCGCCGACTACTCGTACGGACCCCCTGGGGTGGTCGGGTGGGGGGCACCCTCGGTAGCCTCACCGGGCACAGCAATCGAGCGTGCTTGTGAGTGAGGATGAGTCGTGCCCCTGCCCTTTCTGACGGCCGACCGCGCATTCGATGCGAGCGCGGAGGACGTCGCGCTGCCGTTCGACGACCACGACAGCTGGCGGCGGCCCTACCGCCCCGGCCCGTGGCGGGTCGCGGCGGCGGCCGGCCTGTTGTTGCTGGCCTCGTTCGTTCTGCTCGCGGCCATGATCATCGGCGTGACCGGGGCGCCTTCGGGCGCCACCGTCTGCCTGCTGGTGGCCGGCACGCTGATCGTCGGCGCGCTGCGGCTGCTGCGGGTCGGTGCGTGGGTCAGCCGGCACGGTGTGCGGCGCGTGGGGTTCTTCTGGACCACCACGGTGCCGTGGAGCGCCACCGCCTCGGTCCGGACGGTCCAGCAGCCCGTGAAGTGGCTCGGGCTGCCGCGTACCGTCCAGGGGCAGGCGCTCGTCGTGGCCCGGCAGAGCGGTGAGACGCTGCCTCCGCTGGTCTCCGACCACAACGCGGACTTCCTCGGGCGCGAAGAGGCGTTCGAGCGGGCCACGGATGCGGTGGAGGCTTGGGCGGACGAGTATCGGCACGGGTGAGCCGTCGCCTGTCGGCTGTACGTGAGTGAGCCCGGGACCCTATGGGGTCCCGGGCTCATCTGCGTACAGCGTGAAAGGTGTCCTCAAGCGCCGGACGGGCTGGAGGGTGCGGCCGGGCTTGATGGTGCGGGCTCGCTGCTTGATGGTGCGGGCTCGCTGGGCGGAGCCGGGGGTGCGGACGAGCCGGACCGGTGCAGCGCGATCGCCCTCTGCATCGCCTTGCGGGCCCTCGGGGTGTCCCTCGCGTCCTGGTAGGCGACCGCCAGCCGGAACCAGGCGCGCCAGTCGTCCGGGGCGTCCTCCGTCTCCTGGCGGCGCTGGGTGAAGACCGCGTCGGCGGCGTCCCGGTCGATGCGGCCGGAGGGAGTGCGGGCCAGGTCGTCGACCGGCAGCCCGCCCTCCGCGTCCAGCTCGGCGGCGAGCGCGTTGGCGCGGCGGACGAACTGGGTGTTCTTCCAGAGGAACCAGACGCCGATCACCGGCAGGATCAGCACGGCCACGCCGAACGTGACCGTGAGCAGCGTGCCGTGCCGGATGAGCATCAGACCGCGGCTGCCGACCAGGACGAAGTAGAAGACCAGGACGGCGGCCGTGACGATGTAGGTGATCTTTGCGCGCATGGGGGGCCAGTCAGTTCAGGTCGAGGAAGTGTTCCAGGCCGAAGGTGAGGCCGGGAGTGGTCACCACGCGGCGGGCGCCGAGCAGGATGCCCGGCATGAAGCTGCTGTGGTGGAGGGAGTCGTGGCGGATGGTGAGGGTCTCGCCCTCGCCGCCGAGCAGCACTTCCTGGTGGGCCAGCAGTCCGCGCAGGCGGATCGCGTGGACCGGGACGCCGTCGACGTCCGCGCCGCGCGCGCCGTCCAGGGCGGTGGCGGTGGCGTCCGGCTGGGGGGCGCTGCCCGCCTTCGCGCGGGCCACCGCGATGAGCTGGGCGGTGCGGGTGGCGGTGCCGGAGGGGGCGTCGACCTTGTTGGGGTGGTGGAGCTCGACGACCTCGACGGACTCGAAGTAGCGGGCGGCCTGCTCCGCGAACTTCATGGTGAGGACCGCGCCGATGGAGAAGTTCGGGGCGATCAGGACGCCGGTCTCCGGGGAGTCGTCCAGCCAGGTGTTCAGCTGCGCGAGCCGTTCGTCGGTCCAGCCCGTGGTGCCGACGACGGCGTGGATGCCGTGCCGGACGCAGAAGTCGAGGTTGCCCATCACCGACGCGGGGGTGGTGAGCTCCACGACGACCTGGGCGCCGTTGTCCGCGAGGGCCTCCAGCTTGTCGCCCCGGCCCAGGGCCGCCACCAGCTCCAGGTCGTCGGCGGCCTCGACAGCCCGTACGGCCTCGGAGCCGATCCGGCCCTGAGCACCGAGAACGGCTACGCGCAGCTTGCTCATCTTCATTCCTTAGGGGATTAGGAGACCGCTTCGTGGAGGCGGTCCGCCTGCTTGTCCTTGAGCGGGCCGATGACCGAGAGCGAGGGACGGTGGCTGAGGAGTTCGCCCGCCACCTCCCGTACGTCGTCGGGGGTGACCTCCGCGATGCGGGCGAGCATGTCGTCGACCGACATCTGCTCGCCCCAGCACAGCTCGCTCTTGCCGATACGGTTCATCAGCGCGCCGGTGTCCTCCAGGCCGAGGACGGTGGAGCCGGAGAGCTGGCCGATGGCGCGGGTGATCTCGTCGTCGTCCAGTCCGTGGGCGGCGACCCGGTCCAGCTCGTCGCGGCAGAGCTTCAGCACGTCGTGGACCTGGTTGGGGCGGCAGCCCGCGTAGACGCCGAAGAGGCCGCAGTCGGCGAAGCCCGAGGTGTACGAGTACACGCTGTAGGCCAGGCCGCGCTTCTCCCGTACCTCCTGGAAGAGGCGCGAGCTCATGCCGCCGCCGAGGGCGGTGTTGAGGACGCCGAGGGCCCACCGGCGCTCGTCGGTGCGGGCGAGGCCGGGCATGCCGAGGACCACGTGGGCCTGCTCGGTCTTGCGGTTCAGCAGCTCCACCTTGCCCGCGGTGCGCAGGGTGCGGGAGCCCTCTCGGGGCGCCATGGGGACGGCGTCCGTACGAGAGAGGGCCCCGGCGCGTTCGAAGGCGCGGCGGACCTGGCGTACGACCGTGGCGTGGTCGACGTTGCCGGCGGCGGCGACGACCAGGTGGGTGGGGTCGTAGTGCTTCTTGTAGAAGCGGGCGATCTGACCCCGGTTCAGCGCGTTGATCGTGTCGACGGTACCGAGGACGGGGCGGCCGAGGGGGGTGTCGCCGAGCATGGTGTGCGCGAAGAGGTCGTGCACGCAGTCGCCCGGGTCGTCCTCCGTCATCGCGATCTCTTCGAGGATGACGCCGCGCTCGGCGTCGACGTCCTCGGCGGCGATCAGCGAGCCGGTCAGCATGTCGCAGACCACGTCGATGGCCAGCGGCAGGTCGGTGTCCAGGACCCGCGCGTAGTAGCAGGTGTACTCCTTCGCCGTGAAGGCGTTCATCTCGCCGCCGACCGCGTCGATCGCGGAGGAGATGTCGAGGGCGGTGCGCTGGGCGGTGCCCTTGAAGAGGAGGTGTTCGAGGTAGTGGGTCGCGCCGTTCAGGGTGGGCGTCTCGTCGCGGGAACCGACGTTGGCCCAGATGCCGAAGGTGGCGGACCGGACGGAGGGCAGGGTCTCGGTGACGATCCGCAGACCGCCGGGGAGGACGGTGCGGCGGACCGTGCCGATGCCGTTGCTGCCCTTGAGAAGCGTTTGGGTACGGGCGACGGCCCGCGCCTCCGAAGAGGTGCGGGCCGTCGTCGCGGAACTACGGGACGTCACTTGTCGGTGTCGTCCTTCTTCTCGTCCTCGTCTTCACCCTCGACGACCGGGATCAGCGAGAGCTTGCCGCGGGAGTCGATCTCGGCGATCTCGACCTGGACCTTGGCGCCGACGCCGAGCACGTCCTCGACGTTCTCCACGCGCTTGCCGCCGGCGAGCTTGCGGATCTGCGAGATGTGCAGCAGGCCGTCCTTGCCTGGCATGAGCGAGACGAACGCGCCGAAGGTGGTCGTCTTGACGACCGTACCCAGGTAGCGCTCGCCGACCTCCGGCATGGTCGGGTTGGCGATCGCGTTGATCGTGGCGCGGGCGGCCTCGGCCTGCGAACCCTGCTGGGCGCCGATGTAGATCGTGCCGTCGTCCTCGATCGTGATGTCGGCGCCGGTGTCCTCCTGGATCTGGTTGATCATCTTGCCCTTGGGGCCGATGACCTCGCCGATCTTGTCCACGGGGATCTTGACGGTGATGATCCGCGGGGCGTTCGGGGACATCTCGTCCGGGACGTCGATGGCCTCGTTCATGACGTCCAGGATGTGCAGACGCGCGTCACGGGCCTGCTTCAGCGCGGCGGCCAGGACCGAGGCGGGGATGCCGTCGAGCTTGGTGTCGAGCTGGAGCGCGGTCACGAACTGCTTCGTACCGGCGACCTTGAAGTCCATGTCGCCGAAGGCGTCCTCCGCACCGAGGATGTCGGTGAGGGCGACGTAGTGGGTCTTGCCGTCGATCTCCTGCGAGATCAGGCCCATGGCGATACCGGCGACGGCGGCCTTGAGGGGCACACCGGCGTTCAGCAGCGACATGGTGGAGGCGCAGACCGAGCCCATGGACGTCGAGCCGTTGGAGCCCAGCGCCTCGGAGACCTGGCGGATCGCGTAGGGGAACTCCTCGCGCGAGGGGAGCACCGGCACGATGGCGCGCTCGGCGAGCGCTCCGTGGCCGATCTCGCGGCGCTTGGGCGAGCCCACGCGGCCGGTCTCGCCGACCGAGTACGGCGGGAAGTTGTAGTTGTGCATGTAGCGCTTGCGGGTCACCGGGGAGAGGGTGTCCAGCTGCTGCTCCATACGGAGCATGTTGAGGGTGGTGACGCCCAGGATCTGGGTCTCGCCACGCTCGAACAGCGCCGAGCCGTGCACGCGCGGGATGGCCTCGACCTCGGCGGCGAGCGTACGGATGTCCGTGACGCCGCGGCCGTCGATGCGGACCTTGTCCTTGATGACGCGCTCGCGGACCAGCTTCTTCGTCAGCGCGCGGTACGCGGCGGAGATCTCCTTCTCGCGGCCCTCGAAGGCCGGGAGGAGCTTCTCGGCGGCGATCTCCTTGACGCGGTCCAGCTCGGCCTCGCGGTCCTGCTTGCCGGCGATGGTGAGCGCCTGCGTCAGCTCCGAGGTGACGGCCTTGGTGAGCGCCTCGAAGACGTCGTCCTGGTAGTCCAGGAAGACCGGGAACTCGCCGACCGGCTTCGCGGCCTTGGAGGCCAGGTCGGACTGGGCCTTGCAGAGCGCCTTGATGAAGGGCTTCGCGGCGTCCAGACCGGCGGCGACGATCTCCTCGGTGGGAGCCTCGGCGCCGTCCTTGACGAGCTGGATGGTCTTCTCGGTGGCCTCGGCCTCGACCATCATGATCGCGACGTCGCCGTCCTCCAGGACGCGACCGGCGACGACCATGTCGAAGACGGCGTCCTCGAGCTCGGTGTGCGTCGGGAACGCGACCCACTGGCCCTTGATCAGGGCGACGCGGGTGGCGCCGATCGGGCCGGAGAAGGGCAGGCCCGCCAGGATGGTGGAGCAGGAGGCGGCGTTGATCGCGACCACGTCGTACAGGTGGTCGGGGTTGAGCGCCATGATCGTCTCGACGATCTGGATCTCGTTGCGCAGGCCCTTCTTGAAGGAGGGGCGCAGCGGGCGGTCGATCAGGCGGCAGGTGAGGATCGCGTCCTCGGAGGGCCGGCCCTCGCGGCGGAAGAAGGAGCCGGGGATCTTGCCGGCCGCGTACTGCCGCTCCTCGACGTCCACCGTGAGAGGGAAGAAGTCGAGGTTCTCCTTGGGCCGCTTGGAAGCGGTGGTGGCCGACAGCACCATGGTGTCGTCGTCCAGGTACGCGACGGCGGAGCCGGCGGCCTGCTTGGCCAGGCGGCCCGTCTCGAAGCGGATGGTGCGGGTGCCGAAGGTTCCGTTGTCGATAACGGCCTCGGCGTAGTGGGTCTCGTTCTCCACTAGTGATTTCTCCATACTCGTCGTCTTTCGTCCTGCCGCCCGTGTGGCGGAGGACGGTGCGGGAGAGGCGCACCGTGTGTGCGGGCCGGTCTTCGATCGAAGCTCCCGGGCGTTTTCCCGGGGGCCACTACCGAGGACCGGCGGCGGCGTCGCTGCGCCTCTCCCTCGTGTGGTGCGGTGTGACAGGTGGTGCGGTGGTGCGGGTGTTCCGGTGTCCAGGTTACTGAGCTTGGCACCGGTCGCGCACGTACGGCAAAGGGAGCGGTCCCCTCAGACGCGGGAACCGCTCCCTCTCCACGGCGTGCTTACTTGGCGCCGCCGGCCGCACCGCGGCGGATGCCGAGGCGGTCGACCAGCGCACGGAAGCGCTGGATGTCCTTCTTGGCCAGGTACTGCAGGAGGCGGCGACGCTGGCCGACCAGGATCAGCAGACCACGACGGGAGTGGTGGTCGTGCTTGTGCGTCTTGAGGTGCTCCGTCAGGTCCGAGATCCGGCGGGAGAGCATGGCGACCTGGACCTCGGGGGATCCGGTGTCACCCTCCTTCTGGGCGAACTCGGACATGATCTGCTTCTTCGTAGCGGCGTCGAGCGGCACGCGTACTCCTCTTGATGTTCGAAGCGCCCACGAGTGCCCCTGGTCTTGATCTCAGGGGAGCTTCCGTGACTCGGAGGCGAAGGTCCGATGAGCGCAGTCCCCAGAACGTTCCGGAGAGGCGTACACAAACGGCCACTGGTCAGAGTACCAGCCATTCGGGTCACGCCTGGACGGGTCTCGTCGCCGGGGGCGGCTGGCCCTGGACGGGCCTCGTCGGGGGTCGGCCGGCGAGCATGTGGACCGGGCAGGGGACGTGCGTTAGCTGGTGGGGCGCGGAGTCAGCTGGTCAGCGCCCGGATCGAGCGGTAGACGTCGAAGACCGCGAGGCAGAGCGGCAGCAGGGTGAGCAGGACGAACGTCTCGGCGATCTCCAGGAAGCGGCCCCAGAACGGGGTGACCCCCTTGCGCGGCACGATCAGGCCGATGGCGGTGATCAGGGCGGCGACGCCCGCGACGGCGGCGGCGAGCCACACCGTACGGATGTCCAGCGCGGCGCTGTCCCCCTTCAGGGCGTCGCCCATCAGGGCGGGCGGCGTGTTGAGGGAGAGGCCGAGGCCCAGGAGTACGAGGGAGCCGAGGCCCGCCGCGAGGGTGCAGCCGACCTGTGCGGTGTAGCGGAACAGGTGGGCGCGCATCAGCATGGCGGCCCCGGTGGCCAGGGCGAGCAGCCGGCCCCAGAGGTCGTCCGAGAAGCCCAGTACCCCGGCGGCGGCCAGGGTCACCAGCGCGCAGCCGCCGACCAGGCCGAGGAGCAGTTCGTGGCCGCGGCGCGCCTGGGCGGCGATCCGTACGGCGTCGACCGGCCCCTGAGGGGATCGTTCGGGCGTGCCGTGGTCGCCGGCCGTGGAGCGGGGCGGTTCGAAGCCGATGGGGAGGCGGGCGAAGCGGGTGGAGAGGCCGGGCAGGAAGGCCAGGGCCCCCACGGCGAAGGGCGCGCAGACGGCGGCGGCCTCGGTGGGCCTCAGGCCGGCCGTGATCGCGACGAAGGTGACCACGAGGCCGGTGGCGCTCGCGAAGACGGACGCGACGAACGGGGCGTCGCCGCCGGGGGCCGTGATCGTGAGGATGACCGACACCACCAGCACGGCCGCGCAGGCGAGCAGGAACTGGAGCCGCCCCACACCCTGGCCCGCGCTGAGCGACACCAGTCCGGATCCGGCCACCGCGGCGTTCACCAGCGCTCCGGCGCCCAGGGCGATCGACGAGCCCCGGTCGTCGTAGACCCGGGCGCGTACGCAGGCGACGGCGAGCAGGAGTACGGCGGTGACCGCGGCCAGGACGCCCGGCAGTCCGTGCATGTCGTGGCGGGGGTCGGCGGTCCACAGGACGAGGCCGAGCAGGATCAGCAGGACGGAGCCGCCGAGGAGACCGGCCCCGCGCATGAACGCGTCGTCCCAGAGCGTGCGGTCCTTGGCCACGGCGGTGGCGACGGCGTCGGAGACGTCGTCGAAGACGGCGGGAGGCAGCGACTCGGAGAAGGGGCGCAGGGAGAGCAGTTCGCCGTCGAGGATGCGGTGGCCGGCCGGCGTACGGGAGCTGTCCAGGACGGTGCCGTCGCGGCGTACGAGGTGGTAGCCGACCGGGGCCCCGGGAACCGGGCGCTGTCCGGACAGCCGGAGGATCTCGGGGTAGAGATCGGCGAGGGGAACGTCCTCGGGCAGCGCGACGTCGACCCGGCTGTCGGGCGCGACGACGGTGATCCGGCAGAAGCCCGTCGCGTGGCCGGACGGCGCGACGCCGCGGCTCGGCCCGCCGGTTGGGACGGTCGGTGCCGTTCGGGGCGTGGTGGTCACTGCGTCTCCCCCTGTCGTCCTGGCTTCTGCGGCGTACCCAAGGGCTTCGACTGCTCCGCGACGCCTGTGCGGCCGTGCGGCCGTGCGGCCGTGCGCCCGTGTGGCCATGCGCCCGTGCGGCCGGAAGACGCCGGTGCCGTTGGAGAGCGTCTGCCGCGGTGGCGGGACGTCCGCCGAAAGCGCTCCGCCGGACCGCGGTGCTCGCCGCCCACCCCGAAAGGCTGACTTCTCACGGTAGTCAGCGGATGCGTATGCGCATCGCGACACACTACCGCCCTGTGACCCCCGTTTCGCCCGAAAAGCCCTCTCTGCGGAGGGAGCCGGTCGCCACGGGGACGTCGCTGGGAACACTTGGGAACACTTCCGTCCGGCAAGGGAATCGGTGAGCCGTGAGCCAGATCGTCGTCAAGCGCCCACCGCGCGCCCCGTCCTCCGAAGTGCCGTTCGAGCAGGTGCAGTTGCGACCTCCGCCGGAGCTGCCCCGCGGTCAGCAGGAGGGTGCGCTGATGCAGCTCCTGCCGATGCTGGGCATGGGCGGTTCCGTCGTCTTCTTCTTCATGACGTCGAACCCGATCATGCGGATCATGGGCGTGATCATGATCGCCTCTACGCTCGCCATGGCCGTCGCGATGCTCGTACGTCACCGGCGG
This sequence comes from Streptomyces sp. cmx-18-6, assembly GCF_046548915.1. Taxonomy (NCBI): domain Bacteria; kingdom Bacillati; phylum Actinomycetota; class Actinomycetes; order Kitasatosporales; family Streptomycetaceae; genus Streptomyces; species Streptomyces sp. cmx-18-6. The sequence goes on from NZ_JAEBEP010000004.1 coordinate 13,039, forward strand.
GGCACGCAGGGCCTGCTGGCGGACCTGCGGCGGGACTATCTGAGGTACCTGGCGCAGACCCGGCGCACGGTGGTGAGGACGGCCCGCAAGCAGCGTGACGCGCAGTTCTATCTGCACCCTTCGCCCGAGCAGTTGTGGGCGCTGGTCGCCGAGGGCAGCCGGGTGTGGGAGCGGCGGGCCGGTGACGCGGACTTCGCTCAGGTGCGCATCGGTCTGGGCGACCAGGAGCTCGCCACCCCTCTCGTCGCGCCCGAGACGGCGCCGGTGGACGAGCTGGAGCCGCTGACCGCCGGGGCGATGCAGCAGTTTCTGACGACGCACTCCACGGTGGAGGGCCTGCCCATGGCCGTGTCGCTGCGGGCCTTCTACCACCTGACGATCAGCGGCCACGCGGATTCCGCACGCTCCACGGCGCGGGCGATGGTCGGCGCCCTGGCCTCGGTGCACTCCCCCGAGGACCTGGTGATCGGGGTGGCGACGGGGCCCGAGGAGGCCGCGCGGTGGGAGTGGGCGAAGTGGCTCCCCCACGTACAGGACGCGGATTCGGCTGACGGCGCGGGCAGCCGCCGCCTGATCACCACCAGCTCCCTGGCGCTCGAACAGCAGCTCGCGGCCCGGCTCGACGGCCGGCCCCGCTTCCAGCCCGGCGGCCGGCCCCTGCTGGACCAGCCGCACGTCGTCATCGTCCTGGACGGCGCGTCGGTGCCCCCGACGTCGGTGCTCGCGGCGGCCGAGGGCCTGCACGGCGTGACGGTCGTCGAGGTGGTGCCGGGCGAGGTCACCGGCGCGCGCGGCGGCCTCTCCGTCGTGGTGCGCCCCCCATCGCTCCGGCTGGAGTCGGGGCAGGGGCTCGTCTACGACGGGGTTCCCGACCTGCTGAGTTACGAGGCGGCCGAGGCGCTCGCCCGGCAACTGGCCCCCCTGCGCGTGGCCACGGGCGGGGACGACGACGAACCGCTCCTCGCGAACCTGGAGTTCACCGATCTGCTGAACCTGGGGGACGCCGCCTCCATCGAGGTCGGCCGGACCTGGCGGCCCCGCTCCCGGGCCGAGCGGCTGCGCGTACGGATCGGTGTCGGCGAGGACGGCACGCCCGTGATGCTGGACCTCAAGGAGGCGGCGCAGGAGGGGATGGGCCCGCACGGGTTGTGCGTGGGCGCGACCGGTTCCGGCAAGTCGGAGCTGCTGCGCACGCTGGTGCTCGGCCTGGCCGTCACCCACACCTCGGAGACGCTGAACTTCGTCCTGGCCGACTTCAAGGGCGGTGCGACCTTCGCCGGAATGGCGCAGATGCCGCACGTCGCCGCGGTGATCACCAACCTCGCGGACGACCTGACGCTGGTCGACCGCATGGGCGACTCCATCCGCGGTGAGCTCAACCGCCGCCAGGAGATGCTGCGCGACGCGGGCAACTACGCCAACATCCACGACTACGAGAAGGCGCGTGCGGCGGGTGCGCCGTTGCAGCCCCTTCCTTCACTCGTTCTGGTCATCGACGAGTTCAGCGAACTGTTGACGGCCAAGCCGGACTTCATCGATATGTTCGTGCAGATCGGGCGCATCGGCCGTTCGCTGGGCGTGCATCTGCTGCTGGCGTCGCAGCGGCTGGAGGAGGGGCGGCTGCGCGGCCTGGAGACGTACCTCTCGTACCGCATCGGTCTGCGGACGTTCTCGGCGGCCGAGTCCCGTGCGGCGCTGGGCGTGCCCGACGCGTACCACCTGCCCAACGTGCCCGGTTCCGGGCTGCTGAAGTTCGGTACGGAGGAGATGGTGCGGTTCAAGGCCGCTTACGTCTCCGGGGTGTACCGCGCCGGGGGCCGGCAGGCGGCCCGGGCCGGGGGCTCGCTGTTGGTGGACCGGCGGCCGGTCGCGTTCACGGCCGCGCCGGTGCCGGTGCGGTATGTGCGGCCGGGTCCGCAGCCCGCCGCCGGGGGGCCGGGTGTGCCGGATTTGCTGGGTGCGTCGGGTGCGTCGGGGGCACCTGGCGTACTGGATATGCCGGATGTATCTGGTGCGTCTGGCGTGTCGGGTGCGCCGGGCGTACTGAATGTGCCGGATCAGCGCACGGCGGAGGACGACGCCCTGGCGGACACGGTGCTGGATGTGATCGTGCGCCGACTGGAGGGGCGCGGCGTCTCCGCGCATCAGGTGTGGCTGCCGCCGCTGGACGATCCGCCGCCGCTGGACGCGTTGCTGCCGGGGCTGTCGCCCGTGCCGGGCCGGGGGCTGAGCCAGCCCGGGTTCGAGGGCGCGGGACGTCTCGTCGTCCCCCTGGGCCTGGTCGACAAGCCGTTCGAGCAGCGGCGCGACACCCTCTACCGGGACTTCTCCGGCGCGGCCGGGCACATGCAGATCACGGGCGGTCCGCAGTCGGGCAAGTCGACCCTGCTGCGTACGGTCGTCGCGGGCTTCGCCCTGACGCACACCCCCTGGGAAGTGCAGTTCTACGGGCTCGACTTCGGTGGCGGCGGCCTGGCGTCGATCGCCGGCCTGCCGCACGTCGGCGGGGTCGCTTCACGGCTCGACCCGGAGAAGGTGCGCCGTACGGTCGCCGAGGTGCACGGCATCATGGCGCGGCGCGAGGAGTACTTCCGCAGCGCCGGCATCGACTCGATCGCCACCTACCGCAGGATGCGGGCACGCGGCGAGATCTCGGTGGCGGACCAGCCGTGGGGCGACGTCTTCCTGGTCATCGACGGCTGGGGCAACTTCCGGGCTGACTACGAGGGGCTGGAGAACGCCGCCCTGGACATCGCGGCACGCGGCCTCGGTTACGGCATCCATCTGATCATCACCGTGTCACGGTCGATGGAGGTCAGGGCCGCCCTGAAGGATCAGCTGATGAACCGTCTGGAACTGCGGCTCGGCGACGTCATGGACTCCGAACTGGACCGCAAGGTCGCGGTCAACGTGCCCGCCGGCGTGCCCGGTCGGGGTATGACGCCGGAGAAGCTGCACTTCATGGCGGCGGTGCCGCGGATCGACGGCGTCAACTCCGACAGCGACCTGTCCGAGGCGACGACCGCCATGAACCAGGAGGTCGCCCGGCACTGGACGGCTGCCCCCGCCCCCGCCGTACGCCTGCTGCCGCGTTCCCTGCCGGCGAGCGAACTCCCGCCGGGCCACGCCGCTCCGGAGCGGGGTGTCGCTTTCGCCATCGACGAAAACGACCTCGCGCCGGTCTTCGTCGACTTCGAGCACGACCCGTTCTTCCTGGTGTTCGGGGAGAGCGAGTCCGGCAAGTCCAACCTGCTGCGGCTGCTCATCAAGCAGCTCACCGAGCGGTACGACGGTGACGCCTGCAAGCTCTTCGTCGTCGACAACCGGCGCTCGCTGCTGGACGTGACCCCGCCGACGCACCTGGCGGAGTACATCCCCCTGTCCAACGACATGGAGCACCACATGGTCGCGCTGCGGGACCTCATGAAGCGGCGGACCCCGTCCGTCGACGTCACGGCCCAGGAGCTGCGGAACCGCAGTTGGTGGAGCGGCCCGACCGTCTATGTGGTCATCGACGACTTCGACCTGGTCTCCACGTCGAGTGGCAACCCGCTCTCCCCGCTCACCGAACTGCTGCCGTTCGCACGGGACGTGGGCATCCGCTTCATCATCGCCCGCAGTACGGCGGGGGCGGGCCGTGCCCTGTACGAGTCGTTCCTCCAGCGCATGACGGAGCTGGGCGCGCAGGGCGTGCTGCTGTCGGGCGACCCGATGGAGGGCGACGTCCTCGGCGGCGTACGACCGCGTCCGATGCCTCCGGGCCGGGGCATCTTCGTGACCCGCCGTCGCGGGAACCCGCTGGTGCAGACGGGGCTGGTGGGCGAGGGGAGGTAGGGGGCGCGGTGAGGGCGGGAGGGGAAGCGGGAAGCGAAGAAGGGGTGCGGGACAAGGCGCGTGTCTCGATGCTGAGCGCTGAGCGGCGACAAGCCTCGTAAACGGGTGATGTCCGGGGTCCCCGGCAAGGTGATGCTGAGATTCCGCAGGTCGGTACGCTTCGGGCCATGAGTGACCGACTGGGCTCCGCCGAAGACGACAGCGGCAGGGTCAGGGGAACCGCTGGGTACGCGCGGGCGGCGGACGTGCTGGCGGTCCAGTACGAGGACATCACCTTCGCCGAAGTCCACCGTGACGTGTTGAGCCTGGTACCCGCCGAGCCTGCCCGGATCCTCGACATCGGCGCAGGCACGGGCCGCGATGCTGCCGCGTTGGCGGCCCTGGGGCACAGCGTCGTGGCTGTCGAGCCGACTGCGGAGCTGCGGGGACATGGACAGCGCATCCATGCGGGCAGCGCAATCGAGTGGGTTGACGACGCTCTCCCCACCCTGGCGCTTCACCAGTGTCCAGGCCGGTTCGATGCGGTCTTCGCCACTGCGATGTGGATGCACCTGGACGTCGAGGAACGCGCACTGGCGATGGCCAGGGTCGCCGCCTTGCTGATGCCTGACGGCCGGTTCTTCGTCAACCTCCGTCACGGACCTGTGCCGGATGGCCGTCGCATGTTCGACGTGTCCGCTGCTGAGACAGTCGAGCTGGGGGCGGCCAACGGCCTACAGACGCTCCTGAGCAGCGAGCATTCCGATCTCCACGGGCGCGAGGGTGTCCGGTGGAGCTCTCTCGTGCTCCAGGCGAAGGACTCCCGCAACGCACTCGACTGAGCGCGAACGACGGACGAGGGTCCTTCATCCGTCAATAGCCGCATGAACACCCCTGGCGGGTGCATATGTCTGGCACGACTCATTCATGCGCCTTCGATGTCCAGCCGCTCCGCGGACCTGAGCAGGTACTCGGGCAGTTTTGAACTGGCCGCCAACACCTCGATGCCGATGAGGCGGCCATGCTCGTCGAAATCGAGATTGATCGTGGCGTCGGCATCCTCTGGATCGCAGGAATACATGCGCGCGGACTTCACGCGGCTCTGCGGTTCGGTGAAGTGCACGTACGCAGCGTCCACGGTCTTGTCGTAGGTGACTCTGACGTCTGCCACGGTGAGCAGGCTCCTTTGCTTTTGCTGATGGCGGTGCTGTCCCTTTTCATGCCTCTTTCATGCCTCAGGCCGCACCGATCTCCTTAGAGGTCCTAACAGAATGAACATGGGGATCTCATCGTTCAGGTCGCAGCAGACCTGTCGGCTCGACGACGGCGCTGGTAGTACGCGATGGTCAGTACGCCCAGGAGCGGGCCCCAAAGGATCAGTGGTGTGTAGCAGATGTAGAACCAGACGGCTTCCCAGCCGCCGGCCTTGCCGGGGAAGTTGTCCGGCAGGTCGTCGCCGCGGATCGTGGTTCCCTGGATCTCGTTGGCGATGGCCAGGATGGTGAACGTGAGCGTGAGGATTGTGGCCCCGAGGGTGGCTGGGAGGAGCGCGGCCTTGATGGGGACGCGGCGGCCGCGCAGGCGGGGGATCCAGTGGGGGAACACCTCGCCCCAGCGAGCAATGAGCCCGATCGCGGTGAAGGCGAGCAGTTCGGAGACGATGGATAGGGAGGGGATGTACATGCGCTCGCCGAAGCTGATCCCCTCGTCGAATGCCGCCGGGAGCCGCCACAGGCTCGAGGGCAGGACGACGAACGGTACGGCGTAGGCGGCGAGTCGCAGCCGCCGTGATACTCCGGTGACAGGCTGGTGGGCGGCTTGCCATGCCGAACGCAGCTGACGGGGCCGGGCGACAGCGGGGGTGTCGACGTGCGAGAAAGGCGGCATGCGAATCCTCATCTTCGGCAGGCTGGCGATCAGTCATCGGGAATGACGATTCCAACCACGGGCCCGCGAAGAGTCACTCGGCGGGTTGAACTCAGCTCCGCCGCCCGGTTGATAGCGGATGCGACGCGGGTATGACAGCGAGCACATCGACGCTGATGGCCGTTCCTCAGCGCCGATGTTGAGCGTTCGCCTGGTATGGGAGCCTCGCCGTGGATCGTGTCGGACGAGCTGTGGGAGCGCATCGAGCCGCTGCTGCCGCGCAGGGAACGCCGTTTCCGGCATCCGGGCCGCAGACCGCTGCCGGACCGGCAGGTGCTATGCGCCGGCCTCGCCTTTCGCCGACCGCGGCTACGGCATCTACCGCCCCGCCGACCGTGGACGAACGGTCGGCCACCCAGGCGCGGCCCGGAGTTCCCCTTCACCAAGTCGGAGACCTGGCCCGAGCCCGCGACACCGGCACTGGCACCGGCACCACCAACTGCGGCAAAGCCGAAACGCAGGCATGGGGCCGGGTCCTTCCCCGGCTCAGCCACCGCTCCTCCTGGCTCGACCACGACGGCGAACTGCCTGTGATTGGAGGCACGTTGATCCGGTTGGAGGTCGAGCATCTGTCAAAATACCGGGACGCTCCGCCGGTGTGGCTGTGGCCCTCGAAATCCAGTGCTATCCCGGACAAGGTGGAGCGTTTCCAGCAGGCGTCTCTCTGCCGTTTCGATGGGGAACACACCTTCCGCTTCTCGCAGCGAAACCGGCCGCGTGCCGACTGGCCCCGCTGTTCGGGGGCCCCGAGCCGGCCGCAGAGCGCATCAGGGTGGGCGCCTCCCGAGCGTGCCCACCCTGACGTGTTGGTCCTCCAGCCATTTCCGCTAAAGGAAGTTGGCCGCAGCCCGCTTGTCGCCGCTGCGGTAGGCGGGAGCGGCGTCGCGCACAGCGCGCGAGATTTCGGCGAGGTTGTTCTGAATGCTCGCGGCTTCCACATCCCATCTCGCCTGTGCGGCCTGGTAGGCCGTCTTGGCCTCGCCTTCCCACAGTTCCGAGACCGAGGCGATCATGGTCTTGATCGCGTTGAGATCCCGGCCGAGCTGCTTGGCCTGCCGCTGAATATCGGCAGCCGCAAGATCGAGACTGGCGTAATTGACAACCGTCGTACCGTCGTTGGCGGTCATGCGGTCCTCCCGTGGTCGACTTGAGAATTTCGGTCAGAAACCGTACAAGCTTGATGACTTGGCGGTGGCTCCGCTGCCGCCTGTATAGCCCTCGACGACATCCACACCCATGAGGGCGGCGCGGACCTCATCCTCGGTGTTGCCGGAAATGGTGCGAGCTGCCTTGATGGCTTCCTGGAAGCGGGCCAGCTCCTTGGCGATCCTGCCCATGGCCTTGTTGATCTGATCCTGCTTCTTGTTGTACTCGCCGGCCCCGATGCCTTTCCAGGCGCCTTCGAGACTGTCGATGGTCATATGCAGTTGAGTGATCTGGTCCTTCACCGATTCGAACCTTTCGGTGAGGCCGTTCTCCACCCTCAGCAGAACCGCGTCTGAGACTTTCTGGTCCGGATTCATGACCGTCCCTTCCTTCTTTCAGTTGATTCCCGCGCAGCCGATGCGGCCGGCCGACTCGTGCCTGTGAGAGCCTGCGGTCAGGGCGCGCCGCGTCTACGGAATACGGCGAAGGCCACTCCCCCTGGAACCGTCACGACTGCGACGACGAGGGGTCCGCGTTGGCGCCTGAGTCGATGACGGCGATTTCGATGCCTTCGCCCGTCGTGAAGCCGTCACAGCCAGTGCGCTGAGCGCACGCCGGCGCACACACTTCCGAGGGCGACCCATTCCCGCCGTCATCCTGACTGCCGAACCTTCCATGGATCCTGCTCATCGATCACTGGCGGCACGGCCCCGCGGCGGCGGGCCGCCCCTGTCTCTTCGTCTTCCGTCAGGTGGTCCGGACGAGTCGACCGGGGATTCTCCTCGTCCTCCCGGTCGGACGTCCGTCGACCGGCAGACCTGCGGACGAGGCCCGCACCGCCGCTGGTGAAACCCTTCGAACCGGATTCCGACGTGCTACGGGGAGCGCCGACCACTCCGTTGGCACCCGATGCAGGAGCGCCGGGCCGGTCGGGGCGAGGCGTGCCGCCACTGCTTCCCGTGCCGCCGATCACGGTCCCTGGCGAGGTTCCGTGGCGTGACTGAATCCCGGACGAAGTCCCGTAAGCAGTCCGCTGCGGAGTCCCCCCTACGATGCCGTTGCCTTGTCCCGTACGAAGGTTGCTCGGTGCTGACGTACCAGCGTGAGCCGCCATGGGACGACCGCCCATCACGCCGGATTGACCGGCCGCAGGTGCGCGCACATCAGCATCGGAACGCCCGGTTGCTGATGGCGCACCGCCCATCGAGCCCGGCCGGCCAACGCGAGTACCCGAATGGCCGCCTGCGACAGGGCCACCGCCTGCCGGCGAAGCCTTGCCTGGTTCCCCACCGAACCGACTGACGGTGCGGGGCATCCCCAACGACCTCGCGGGCCACGACGAGCTTGCCGACACCGGCGGGACGAACCCCGTCACTATGGGCGGTGCGGTGCCGCCCGCCGGCCCCGTCCCAGTCGGCATCGACGGGGCAGGGGCCATGCCGCTGGCTGTCGTGGGGGCGGGCGCAGAGGCGATGCCGCTGATCTCTGTTGGTGTGCTCTTGTCCGGCGCGGATGCGGAGGCCCACACTTCGTATGAAGATCGGCCGTTGGTCGCCGTCACGGACCCGGATTCTCCTGCGGCCGTACGCGCTGCGGAGCCTGGTCCGACGCTGCTGACCGAAACCCCATCAGCGCCCTTCGACAAGATTCCTGCCGGCGGGGACTGCCTCTTCCCGCCCGCCGGCCGGGGCACGTCGACACCGAGCCTCTTGTCGAACCGCGGCGGTTCCTGCTCCGCCAGCGCCTGCCCCGAGATCGCGTAGTACGACGCCAGCCGGTTGATCTGGTTGATGGCCTCCTGGCGGTTGTGCTCCGCCTTGACCGCGGCCTCGTACTCCGGGTTGCCCATCACCTGGTCCGGCACCTGGATGTCCTCCGGGCTCCTCCGCGACAGTCGGCTGTCGCGCGGTGGCATGGCGCTGCGTACGGACGCCAAGCCGGTGCCAGCCACGGTGATCTGTGTGCCGGCCGTGCCCGCGAAGTCGCCGAGCCTCCTGGCGTGGGCCACCAGACCCCGGCCCCACTTACGGAAGGCGTCGCCGGACTCGCCCCGCCAGTCGACCCCGTCGAGGTGGTCGCCCAGCTCCTCCGCCGCGCTCCAGATGGCGTCCCTGGCCTTCCAGAGCGCCTCGCCCGCGCTTTCCAGGTGCTCGGGGTCGGAGTTCTCGACCAGGTCAATGATGGCGTTGAGGTCGTATCCCTCGAACGAGGTACGGCCACCAGGACTGGAGTCCCCGAAGCCGAACATATCCAGGGTCTTTCTGGCCGTCTCGGTCATATCCATGGCGACCAGTTGGCTGTTGACGCGTTTCTCGTCCTGAGTGTGCTGTTCGGCGGGGATCGGTTCCTGCCGCCTCTTGTCGCTCATCCCGCTGTCCATCCGGAATCGGACCGATCGTTGTCACGTTGCTGCTCAAGCCAGGCGGCCCGCTCACGGTCCCGGTCCATACGCCCCTGGATCGCGTGGAAGCGTCGCCTGGTGTCGTCGTCGACGTTGTCGAAGCCGACCGCCGCCGCGTGCACGCCCAGGCTCAGGTACTCGATCTGTTCGCCCAGCGACCTGGAGAGCGAGACCAACGACCCGTGCACGCGGCTGTATTGGCTGTACAGGCCGTCCGCCTCGGCGAAGCACGCGTTCGAGCCGCTCAGAGAGGCGCGTGAAACCGTCTGGGACGCCACCTTCGACCCACCGGCCGCCGAGCCCTCGAAGACCGCGAGCAGAGCGTCCACGCGCTTCTTGAACTTCTCCAGCGCGCCTACGCCGCGTCTGAGGTCAGCCGCCCCGTCACCTGGATCGGCCACCATGCCGTCCTCCCCGTTCCTCGTCCCCGTTTGCCCGGATCATTCCGCATTGCTGTCGCATTGATCCGGTCCGATCACATCTCATCAGGCGACTCTAGTTATGTACGGGTAATGGGCGAATTCACTTGCAGGCCAGGTGGCTTGTTCTGATGGTTACCGGCCGTCCGTAAGCCGCCTCGTGCGACGCCTCATATCCCTTACGGCCACTGCCGCACCGGTCATCGCGGCCACCAGGACCGTGCCGCCCACGACTACGTACGTCGCCAGGCGGGCGTTGCGTTCGTCGGCTGTTTCGCCGAGGTGGAATTCGGCCGTGGTCGGGGCTTCGCCTCTACTCATGCCCTCGCTCGCCACCGGGCGGCTGATGGCCCTGTCGTCCTCGGTCAGGGCGCGTACCGGATCGACGACCCCCCAGCCGACCATGCGGTCGTGACCCGCCACCGAGCGCTCCGCCGTCTGCTGGATCTGGGCGACGATCTGATGCCGCGTCCAGCGGGGGTGCTTGGCCTTGATCAGTGCCGCGACTCCCGCGACGTACGGGGCGGAGAAGCTGGTGCCGCTGTCGGCGCAGTGTCCGCCGCCGGGCACCGTGGAGATCATGTCCACCCCGGGGGCGGCGATCCCCACGAAGTCGCCCTGCTGGGAGAAGGGGGCCCGTTCGTTGTTGCGGTCCGAGGCGGCGACGGCGAGGACGCCCTCGTACGAGGCGGGGTAGGTCGGCTTCACGTTCCCCGCCGCGCCGTCGTTGCCCGCCGAGGCGACGATCACGACGTCCTGGGAGAGAGCGTGGTCCACGGCCTGCTTCAGGATCGGCGCCGGTCTGACGGCGTCGGCGGTGTCCTGGGAGATGTTGATGATGTGGGCGTCCGCCTCGGTGACGGCGTAGAGGATCGCCTCGGCCAGGGTCTTCGCCGTTCCGTTGCCCCCGGCGTCGTTCTGCTGGATCGGGATGATCGTCGCGTCCGGGGCGAGGCCGGTGAAGCCCGTGCCCTCCGCCTCGCGCGCCGCGATGATGCCGGCGACCTTGGTGCCGTGGCCGACCGTGTCCGAGGTGCCGTTCTCCCTGCCGCGTGCGAGCTTCCTGCCGTCCTCGGTCTTCGTCGCCCCCTCCGGCAGCACGTTCCGGCCCGCTTCGACATCCACGGCGGCGGTGAGCTGCGGGTTCTTCACGTCGACCCCGGTGTCGATGACCGCTACCCGGACCCCCTTCCCGGTGGACTGCTTCCACAGCTCGTCCATCAGGACGCGCTGAAGCGCCCAGGGGCGGCCCGGGTACTTCTCCGAGGAGAACGTGCACTGGGCCGCCGCGTCGTCCGCAGCCGCGGGCGCTGCCGGGAAGGCGGCGAGCAGGATTCCGGTGGCCGCCGCGGCCGTCAGGAGGCGTCGCGCCAGGGGCATCGTGGGAGGCGTCATCTCCGTACCGCTGCTCACGAGCCCTGTGGCCGGCCGGCCGCGCCGGTGGAGAGGCGGGGGCCTGTCGGCAGGAACGACGACCAGGCCGCCGGTACGGGAGTGGGGGCGATGTCCCGGTAACCGAGGTGGTTCTGGGCCTTCTGCGCCTCCAGCCGCCGCTGCTCCCTCTCCTTCCTCGGACCGGACTCGCCGATGCCGGAGTCGTCCTGCCCGCTGTCGCTGTTGGACTGCATGGCGTAGCGCAGTCCGGTGTCGGTGACCAGGAAGAGAAGGCCGACGTCGGTCCGCGAGCCCTTGAACTGCCGGAAGAACTGCCCCGATCCGGGCGTGACGTAGGCGCTGGAGGAGCCGGTGGGGAGCGTGGCCGGGAAGCTCGTGCCCACCCAGGTGGACAGGGTGGTGGCGCCGTCGTCGGCGTCAACGTCGCGCAGGACGTTGCACACCGTGTTGCGGCTTCCCTTCTTGACGCTGGGGAAGTTGACGGGCTTCGGCGCGTGAACGGGCCAGTCCCGTTCCCCGCCGAACGCCGGGCCCGGTACGAACGCGCCGGTGTTCACGGGCCGCGCCCGGCTGGCCTGGCCGAGGCGGACCAGGTCCCGGCTGCTGAGCAAGAGCTTGGCGGTGAAGTCGGATACGGGGGCGACCCGGCCGGGGAGGACGACGTACTGCTGGGTCCTGGTCCCGGCGGGGGCGGCCAGGACCATGCCGACCCTGTTCGCCCGGGCGTCCAGGACACCCGGTACGCCCGCCGGGTCGCCCGGGGTTCCGGGGAGAGCCGGGAAGTCGATCGGGTCCCCGGTGTGCAGCGTCGCCAGCCAGGGGGCGGAGACCCGTTGGGGCTCGCTGTACCGGTCGACCAGGGTGCGCAGCAGCAGTTCGTCGTCGCGGACGGGGTACGCCTTGCCCGCGGCGTCCACGAGATAGCGGGTCCCGTCCGGCCCTTCGACGTACATCATCTCGCCGCCGCGCAGCCGGTTCCTGCCGTCGGTCTTGCTCTTCTCGCGCTCGGCGAGGACGAAGGCCGCCTTCTGGATGGCCCGGCCGCCCTCGCCGGGCTGTTCGCAGACGGCCCAACGCTTGGCAGATCCGGCGTCCTTGGGGTCGGGTAACCGGTCGGGGGCGTACGGGATGCCGAGGGTCGCGCCGTGCGGGATCGTGCCGTTGTCCAGGACCGATTCGTCGACAGTGACGACCTGGCCCTCGCCCGGGGCGAGCAGGAGCCTGGCGGAGGCCATGTTCAGGACGGGGTGCAGCTGCTTCGTGCCGTTGGTTTTCAACACCACATACCGGGTGGTGGACTTGCCGGCGATGATGACGTGCCTATGGGGCTCGTCCCACTTCTGGGGGGCCACCGGCCTGAACATGCCCCAGGCGCCGAAGACGGCGAGGACGACGACCGCGGTGATCGCGCCCGGCAGTACCGCGCGCAGCGGACGCGGTGCGCCTTCCTCCGAGCCGCTCGCGTGGGGATGCAGAAACTGTGCGATCAGCCTTCGCTTCGCGAAGGTATAGGCGTTGAGCTCATCCCGCCGTGATGCCATGTGTCCGCTGCCCCTTCTCCCCAGTGGTCGATGCGGTCGATCGGGGCGTATGCGGTCGATTGTGGTCGATGCGGTTGATCAGGTTGCCACACGCACCCGCCTGCCCCTGGTCCCTCACCGGAGCCCAGCCATCCCTCCGGGGGTCCGGCTGTCACTCTTCCGGGGGCCCTGCCGTCATGGCCTGGAGGCTCCCGGCCGCCACGTCTCCAGGGGTTCAGCGGCCACGCCTCCGGGGGTCCGGCCGCCACGTTTCCGGAGGTTCCGCGCCCCGCCGCTCCGGTAGGGTGCCCCCCGGTCGACAACCGTGTGAAAACGGCGCATACGGACACGAGGGGGCGACGCGGCCATGGATGCAGCCACACGTGCGCCCTCCTCATCGGCGGCCCCCGCGACTTCCACGTCGCGCGCCACGACGCCGCGCGCCATCGCGCGAGCCGGCCCGGTACGGCCCCTGCTGCGGCAGCTCGTGATCATCGAGGTCGCTCTGGCGGTGGCCGTGGCGGGTGCGGCGCTCGGCGGTGCGTGGCCGGCGCCCGCCGCCGTGCTCGTCGTCCTGCTGGTGCTGCTCGCGGTGGTACGCCGCCGGGGCCGCGCGCTCCACGACTGGCTGTCGACCGTGCTCGGGCTCAGGGCCCGCCGGCGGACCGCCGGCGCTCCGGCAGCCAACGGTGAGCCCACGCTCGCCCCGGTCGCGGAGAACGTCCCCGGATTCGGCCCGTACGTCTATGTGGACCGGGACCACCGCGCGGTGGGCATGCTCGGGGACGGGACGTCTCTGACCGCCGTGGTGCGGGTGGAGGCGGGCGGTGAGGCGCTGCGACCCGCGTTCGGCGCGCGCTCGCTGCCCCTGTCGCTCCTGGGCGACGCCCTGCGGGTGGACGACATCGTGCTGGAGTCCGCGCAGTTGGTGCAGCAGGTGCGCCCCGCTCCCGCCCCGCATCTGCCGCGGCAGTCGGTCGCCCGCCTCTCGTACGGGCCGCTCCAGGACAGGACCGGGGCCCCCGCGCTGCGGATGACGTGGGTGGCGGTGAAGCTGGATCCGGAGCTGTGCCGCGAGGCCGTCGAGGCGCGCGGCGGCGGGATCGAGGGGGCCCAGCGCGCCCTGGTGCGGGTCGCGGACCATGTGGCGAGCCGGATCACGGGCGCCGGGTTCCGGGCCGTGGTGCTGGACCAGGACGAGCTGAACTCGGCCGTCGCCACATCCGTATGCGCCAACCCCATCCTGTCGGGCCGCGCCGGACGCCCGGACGCCGCGCCGCAGCGCCGCACAAGGGAGACGTCGCGGGTCTGGCGGTGCGACGACCGGTGGCACACCACGTACGCGGTGGACCGCTGGCCGGAGTTGGGCCGGGGGGCGACGCCGCTGCCTCAGCTGGTCGCGCTGCTGACGTCGGTCCCGGCGTACGCGACGACGTTCAGCCTGACCGTGCGGCGCGGCTCCCGGCAGAGGTCGACGAGCGTGAGCGGCCATGTCCGGGTGACCGGCGGATCCGACACCGAACTGGTCGGCGTACGAAGGGTGTTGGAGCAGGCGGCCCGGCACGCGAAGGTGGGTCTGGTGCGGTTGGACCGTGAGCAGCTGCCGGGCGTGCTGGCGACGCTCCCGCTCGGAGGGGCCCGGTGAGGACCCGTGCGATGAGGTTCGGATCGGTCGGGCGCGGACTGCCCGGCCCCCGCCACGCGGGCCACACCGTGCCCACCGACCACCTGGACGCCCTGTCGCTCCCGGTCGGCGACGACGGCGTGATCATCGGCGACGACGCGGAGGGACGCCCGCAGTTGATCGGGTTCCACCGGCCCGTCCCGTACGACGTCACGCTGATCGGCGGCCTGTGGACGGCGCAGGTGCTGGCGCTGCGCGCCGCGGGCACCGGTGCGCGGGTCGCGGTCGAGACCGGGCGCGTCCATGCCTGGACGACGCTGGCGCGGGCGGCGGGCGCGGGAGTGGAGTGCGTCTCCCTGTACGACGTGGGGCGGGTTCCGCCGACCGGCGCGACGGTCGGGAGCCCCGTGGTGGTCGTGCGGGACTGCGGGACGCGGCCGCCCCGCGGCCGGGTGGTCTCCTCGCCCTGGCAGTCCGTGCTGACGCTGCTCCCCTATCTGAGCCCGGTGGCACCGAGGTTGCTGCGCGCTTCGGCGCTGGTGGGCGTCCAGCGGGTCTCGCCCGACGAGGCGGAGCGGATCGGCCGCGTCCTGGGGCTCGCACGGGCCGAGGCCCAGGCGCTGCCCACTCTGGCGGACGGCGTGACGCTCTGGGTGGCGGGCCGCGAACGCCACTGGGCGATGATGAGCGCCACGGACGCGGAGACCGGCCTGTTGGGCACAGCTCGCCGGATGGACTGATTCCTCTCCCGTTCGTACGACACAGGCCCCCGTCACCGGGGACGATGGACCAAGCAACGACACCGTTCGATCGAAGGGACGCCGGCATGGGCACCCAGCAGGAAAAGGACGAGCTCTACGCTCTCGACATCTCGGGTGTGGAGTGGCTGAGCGCACCCGGCACCGAGGAGGTGGAGGAGCGGGTCGAGATCGCCCATCTGCCCGGTGGCGCGGTCGCCATGCGTTCCTCCCTGGACCCGGACACCGTCCTTCGGTACACGGAGGCGGAGTGGCGGGCGTTCGTCCTGGGCGCTCGCGACGGTGAGTTCGACCTCAAGTAGGCGCTGTACGAAGCAGACGCCGCACACGGTACGAGGGTGGCGGCCCGGCCGGGCCGCCACCCTTCGTCGTGTCCGCGCGGAGGCGAAGCACGGCCCGAACCGACCGCATCGGGCCTCCGCCGACGCCGCGCGTGGTTCACCGGAGAACGGGACGTCGCCCAGGGGGCGTTCTCCGGCGTGCGATACGGCCTGCCTGAGTTCACTCGATGGCGATTAGGGTGGGTGGGGCGCGGCACAAGAACCTGCGGGCAGGTTGTACGCGTCGCAGGGGGAAGAGCCGGGCGGACCGGGCAACGGGAACGGCCGCCCCCACCCACCACGGCACAAGGGTGCTCGACCACACCAGGAGGCAACGTGAACAGCGATCGGGACGAGATCCGCGACGGATGGAACACACCCGTCGACGAGTCGTCCGACGCGGATCCCGCCGAGATGACGGGTGAGTTCACCATCGACTACACCCCTCCCGCCTGGTACACGCAGAGCGCGGCGGGGGACTCGTCGGGGGGAGAGGGCTCACACCTGACACCGCCTCCGCCTCCGTACGGCAGCCCGGTGTCCGTGCCGGAGCAGCCGTCCTCGGGCGGCTTCGACCCCGACTGGGCGTCGACCCCGGCCGCGCCTGCGGTGCCGACGGCCCCGGAGGCTCCCGAGGCGCCGGTCGGCCCTGTCGTTCCTGGCGCCCCGAGCACGACCCAGGCTCCTCCGGCCTCTCCTGCTCCTCCGGCCGCCGCTGCCGAGGAGACGGGTGACGCCGGCCCGTTCGGGGGCGGCGACGTGGAGAGCGGTGCCACGATGCGGTTCTCCCCGGCCGCCCTGAAGCGGGAGATCGCCGAACGCGACGCCGCAGCTTCCGGTGCGACCCCGGGACCCGCCGCGTCCGGTACGACTCCGGGTTCGGCCTTGTCCGGTACGGAGACGGGGTCTGCCGCCTCCGACAGCGCAGTCGGCTCAGGGGCCGAGGCTGACGCCTCAGCCGACTCCCATAAGGGCGACGGCAGTACGGACGCCGACACCGACGCACGGGCCACTACGGACTCCCCGAACCTCGCGGACTCCGCCGAGGCCCCGAAGGCAGCCGACGCCGAGAATGCGGCCGACGCGAACGGCAAGGCGGACGGCGACCCCGACTCCCCCACCGCAGCCGACACCCGGACCGACGCCGTCACACAGGACTCAGGCCCGCAGGACGCCGCTCCCCAGGACTCCGTCCCTCAAGACGCCGTTCCCCAGGACTCAGCCCCTCAGAACGCCGCTCCCCAGGGCTTCGTCCCGCAGGACTCCGTTCCGCAGAGCTTCGCTCCCCAGGACGCCCCGCCCGCCGCGCCGGAACCGCCGGCCGCCGCCGCCCCGCAGGTGCCCTGGTCCCCGCCCGCCGAAGGCGGAGCCCTGCCTCCGCTGCCGCCCGCCTTCCAGCCGGCCGCGCCGCAGCCCACCGCACCCCAGCCCGCAGCTCAGTGGCCCGCCCCCGTGCCGCCGCACCAGACGCCCTCCGGCTACGGCTTCCCGCAGGCGGCCCAGGCCGCCCAGCCGCCTCACCAGCACCCCCAGGCCCCTCAGCAGCCCCAGCCCATCCCCGCTCAGCCGTTCCCCGGCCAGAGCACGCCCCTGCCGGCACAAGCCCACCCCCAGGCACCGCAGAACCCTCAAAGCCCCCAGGGCGCGGGCGGATACGGCTTCCCGCAGACCCAACCGGCTCAGGCACCTCACGCGCCCCAAGCCCCACACGCACTCCATCAGCCCGAGCAGCACGCCCCGTTCCCGGGACAGAACGCCCCGGGTGCCCCCGGCCTGCCCGCCCCTTCCTCCCCGCAGCATCCGGAGCCGTACCAACAGCAGCCGGGGCCGGAGCCGGAGCCGTACCAACAGCAGCCGTACCCCCAGCAACACCAGCAGCAACAACACCAGCAGCCCCAGCCGCCCCACATCTCCGCCCAGCAGCAGGCGCAGCCGGTACAGCAGAACCAACCGGCCCAGCAGCACGGCGCCCCGCCCCAGCCGGTCGACCCCCGTCTCGGCGGAGCCTGGCCCACCCCCGTCACGCACGACCAGCGCGAGCGTTCTGTGCCGGGCGCGCCCCTCGGGTACACGGCGGCCGTCGAGCTCTCCTCCGACCGGCTCGTGAGGGGCAAGCAGAAGGCGAAGAGCAGCCGCAATCCCTCCGCCGTCTCCCGGTTCAAGCTGGGCGGGAAGAAGGAAGAGGCCGAGCGGCTGCGCAAGCTGGAGCTGATCCGTACGCCGGTGCTCTCCTGCTACCGGATCGCCGTGATCAGCCTCAAGGGCGGGGTCGGCAAGACCACCACGACGACCGCGCTGGGCTCGACCCTGGCCACCGAGCGGCAGGACAAGATCCTCGCCATCGACGCCAACCCGGACGCGGGCACGCTCGGGCGTCGGGTGCGGCGCGAGACCGGGGCCACGATCCGCGACCTGGTCCAGGCGATCCCGTACCTCCACTCGTACATGGACATCCGGCGGTTCACCTCGCAGGCCCCCTCGGGTCTGGAGATCATCGCCAACGACGTGGACCCCGCGGTCTCCACGGCGTTCAACGACGAGGACTACCGGCGCGCGATCGACGTGCTCGGCAAGCAGTACCCGATCATCCTCACCGACTCGGGCACCGGTCTCCTCTACAGCGCCATGCGCGGCGTGCTGGACCTCGCCGACCAGCTGATCATCATCTCCACGCCCTCGGTCGACGGAGCCTCCAGCGCCTCCACCACCCTGGACTGGCTCTCGGCGCACGGGTACGCGGACCTGGTGCAGCGCTCGCTCACCGTCATCTCGGGCGTTCGCGAGACCGGCAAGATGATCAAGGTCGACGACATCGTGCAGCACTTCGAGACCCGCTGCCGGGGTGTCGTGGTCGTCCCGTTCGACGAGCACCTGGCGGCGGGCGCCGAGGTGGACCTCGACATGATGCGGCCCAAGACGCGTGAGGCGTACTTCCACCTCTCGGCCCTGGTCGCCGAGGACTTCGCGCGGGCCCAGCAGCAGCAAGGGCTCTGGACGTCGGACGGCCAGAACCCGCCCCCGCAGTACGCCCCGCCCATGCCCGGCCAGCAGGCCCAGAACTACCCGGCGCACGGACAGCCGGGGCAGGGCGGGCCGACGCCCGGTCAGCCGCCCGCGCAGAGCTACCCCGCACAGGGCCACCCGGCACAGAACTACCCGGCCCAGGGCCAGCAGCCCCACCCCCCGCAACAGCCCCAGACCCCCCAGCAGCCCCACGCCCCCCAGCAGCAGTACCCCCAACAGCCCTATGCCGGGCAGCCGCCGTACGGGGGATATCAGGCGGCCGGACAGCCGGGCGCTCCGCAGCCCCAGCAGCACCCCCACCCCGCGCAGCCGGGGCCGGGCGGACAGCAGAACGGGTGGCAGCAGGCGTCGCCCCCGCAGGACCAGTCGGGTGGGCCCGCGCCGGCCGCGCTGCCGCAGGGTCAGCACGGCGAGCAGGACAACCCGGCAGGCCAGCTCGATCTCCAGGGTCCGGTGCCTCCGGCGGGATGGCAGCAGACGCCTCCGCAGCCGCCGCCGGCTCCTCACCAGTGAGGCGTTAGAGGTAGAGACCAATGAGGGCCCGTACCGCGTGAGCGGTACGGGCCCTCTTGGGTGTTTCCGCAGCCCAGACGCGGTTTGACGGACCGTTGACGAGGCTGACCGGCGCTGGTAGACCTTCGCCTCACCAACCGGCGAACCAGAGTTCTGCCCGCCTTCTGAAGCGAGTGATGACGCGAGGTCCCCGTCCATGGTCCCAAGACTCTCCCCCCGCACCTCCTGGCCCAGCAGGTCCCGCTCCCTCCGGCCCCGTACACGCCCCCGCGGCCCCCACCCCCGCAGTCGCCTGCGCACCCTGCTCGCCGCCGGCGCGGCCGCCCTGGCGCTCGCCGCCGGGTCCGTCGTCCCGGGGAACCCGCTCGCCCCCGCGCCCTCCGAGGCCCGCGCCGACGACGGGCAGAAGAGGCTCACGGTCGCCGTCGCGCAGAGCGTCGACTCGCTGAGCCCGTTCCTGGCCCAGCGGCTGGTCAGCACGAGCATCCACCGGCTCATGTACGACTACCTGAACAACTACGACCCCAAGGACAACAAGGCGATCCCGGGCCTCGCCACCTCATGGGAGCCGTCCGCGGACAAGCTGACCTGGACGTTCACCATCCGGCCGGACTCGAAGTGGTCGGACGGGCGGCAGGCCACCGCCGAGGACGCGGCCTGGACGTTCAACAAGATGATGACCGACGAGGGGGCCGCGACCTCCAACGGCAGCTTCGTCGGCAACTTCGAGAAGGTGACCGCGACCGGCAAGGACAAACTGGTCGTCAAGCTCAAGGAGCCGCAGGCCACGATGGCCGCGCTGGACGTGCCGATCGTGCCCAAGCACGTCTGGGAGAAGGTCGGCGACTTCTCGAAGTTCAACAACGACCAGGACTTCCCGGTCGTCGGGAACGGTCCGTTCATCCTGACGGACTACAAGGTCGACAGCTATGTGAAGCTCAAGGCCAACAAGGACTTCTGGCGCGGGGCCCCCAAGTTCGACGAGCTGGTCTTCCGCTACTACAAGGACCAGGACGCCGCCGTCGCCGCCCTGCGCAAGGGCGAGGTGTCCTTCGTCGCGGGCAGCCCGAGCCTGACCCCCGCCCAGTCCGCGTCCCTCCAGAACGCCCGGGACATCAAGGTGAACGACGCCCCGGGCCGCCGCTTCTTCGCGCTCGCCGTCAACCCCGGGGCCCGTACCAAGGACGGGACGAAGTTCGGCGACGGCCATCCGGCGCTGCTGGACCAGAAGGTCCGGCACGCGTTGTTCATGGCGGTCGACCGCAAGGCCATCATCGACAAGGTCTTCCAGGGGCACGCCGTCGAGGGCGAGGGTTACATCCCGCCGCGCTTCTCCGACTACTTCTGGAAGCCCGCCGCCGGCCAGAAGCTCGCCCACGACCCGGCGAAGGCCGCCGCCCTGCTGGACGGCGCGGGGTACAGGAAGAACGGTGCGGGCAAGCGCGTCGGCGAGGACGGCAGGCCGCTCGACTTCCGTATCCTCTGCCACGCCACCGACCCCAACGACAAGGCGATCGGCAAGTACCTCCAGGAGTGGTGGGGCGATCTGGGCATCGGGCTGAAGGTCGACTGCCTCGACAACGTCTCCGACCCCTGGTACGCCGGTGAGTACGACCTCGCCTTCGACGGCTGGTCCGTCAACCCGGACCCCGACTTCGTCCTGTCGATCCACACCTGTGCCGCGCTGCCGTCCAAGGCGAAGGAGTCGGCCGCGACGGACAACTTCATCTGCGACCGGCGGTACGACGAGCTCTACAAGAAGCAATTGGCCGAGTACGACCCCGCCAAGCGGGCGGATCTCGTACGGCGACTGGAGTCGCGGCTGTACGACACCGGGTACATGAACGTCATGGCGTACCCCAATGCCGTCGAGGCATACCGCACCGACCACATCGCCTCCATCACCACCATGCCGTCCGCCGCGGGCAACATCTACGGCCAGGACGGCTACTGGAGCTGGTGGTCGGCAGTCCCGGCCGCCGGGGCCCCGTCTGCCGGTTCCGCCGACTCCTCCGGCAGCTCCACCGGGGTGCTCGTCGGGGTCGGGATCGCCGTCGTCGTCCTCGCCGGTGGCGGACTGCTGTTCGCCATGCGTCGCCGCTCCACCGCGGAAGACCGTGAATAGTCCATGAGCACAGAAGGCACTCCCGCGCTGCTGAAGGGCGCGGCGGGCATGGAGAGTGCGGAATCCGGCGGTCCGGCTCCGGCCGGGCCGCCGGGCCGCTCCCCGCGCTCCCGCTCCGCGGCCGCCTACCTCCGCTATGCGGCGGGCAAGCTGGCCGGGGCGGCCGTCTCCCTCTTCGCCGTCCTCGTCACCAGCTTCTTCCTCTTCCGGCTGATCCCCGGCGACCCGGTCAAGCAGATGACCGGCGGCCGCCAGGTGTCGAACGAACAGATCGCCGCGATGCGCCGCGAGTTCGGGCTCGACCTGCCGCTGTGGCAGCAGTTCACCCAGTACTGCGGCAAGGCACTGACCGGCGACTTCGGTACGTCGTACCAGTTCCGGGCCCCCGTCATCGACAAGATCGGCGAGGCGCTGCCCGCGACGCTGCTGCTCACCGGCACCGCGTTCGTCATCTACACCCTGCTCGGCATCTGGCTGGGGGCCCGCTCCGCCTGGCGCAACGGCAGCGCCGGGGACCGGGCCAACACGGCGTTCGCGCTGACGCTGTACTCGGTGCCGTCCTTCTGGCTCGGCCTGCTCCTCATCATCACCCTGTCGGTGGGCGTGGGCCCGATCCCGGGTCTCTTCCCGACCGGCGGCATGGAGTCCGGCTCGACCACCGGCTTCGACCGCGTCCTCGACATCGCGCACCACATGGTGCTGCCCGTCATCACGCTCGTGGCGGTGGAGTACGCGCGCACCCTGCTGGTGATGCGCTCCTCGCTCCTCGACGAGATGGGCAGCGACTACTTGACGACGGCGCGCGCCAAGGGGCTGCGCGACGACCTCGTACGCCGGAAGCACGCCGTGCCGAACGCGATGCTGCCGACCGTGACGCTGCTCTTCGTGAACCTCGGCACGACGGTGGCCGGGGCGATCCTGGTGGAGACGGTGTTCTCCTGGCCGGGGCTCGGCGGCCTCTTCTACCAGGCGCTGAGCGTGCCCGACCTGCCGTTGGTGCAGGCGCTGTTCTTCGTGTTCGCCTCCGCGGTGATCCTGATGAACACGCTCGCCGATGTGATCTATCCGCTGCTCGATCCCCGGGTGGGCCGATGACGACGTCGCTCGATGAATCCGACCCGCAGAAACCCGATCCCCGGAATCCCGACCGGCGGGAACCCGACCCGCAGCAGCCGGACGCCCCCGGGCAGCCGTCCGAGCAGCCGGACGCCCCCGGGCAGCCGTCCGAGCGGCCGGACGCCGCCGGGCAGCCGGAGGATCCCGTACGGGTGGCAGGCCCCCGCGCCCTCGCCCGGGCCCGCCGGCGGCAGGCGGCCCTCCGCTTCTGGCGGCAGTACCGCACGCACCGGGCCGGACTCGTGGGCCTCGCCGTGCTGGCCGTGATCGCCCTGCTCGCGCTGACCGCGCCGCTGCTGGTGGGCGCGGACTCGCGGAGCGTGACCGACGCGCCGGGCGGCGCGATGGAGGCCCCGAGCGGCGAGTTCCCGCTCGGGACCGACCAGTTCGGGCGCAGTCTGCTCGCCCTGATGCTCTGGGGGACCCAGGTGTCGCTGACGGTCGGGCTGCTCGCCGCCTTCCTGTCGGTGGCGATCGGGACCCTCATCGGGATCACCGCGGGCCACTTCAAGGGCTGGTACGCGACCGTCGTCATGCGGGTCACCGACTGGTTCCTGGTGATGCCGACCCTGGTGCTGGCCATCGCCCTGGCCACCGTCCTGTCCCGGTCGATCTGGACGACGATCCTGGCGATCGGCGTGACGACCTGGCCGACCACCGCCCGCCTGGTCCGGGCGCAGACGCTGTCCGTCGAGTCCCGCCCGTACATCGAACGCTCGCGGGCGCTGGGCGGCGGCCACCGGCACGTCATGTCCCGCCACGTCCTGCCCAATGTGATGCCGCTGGTCCTCGCCCAGACCACGCTGGTGATCTCCACCGCCATCCTCACCGAAGCCACCCTCGCCTTCCTCGGGCTCGGGGATCCGACCGTCGTCTCCTGGGGCGGGCTGCTCCAGGACGCCCGTGAGGCGGGAGCGGTCAGCTCAGGGAACTGGTGGTACCTCGCCCCGCCCGGACTCGCCATCGCCGTGGTCGCCCTCGCCTTCACCCTCTGCGGCCGCACCGTCGAGTCCGTGCTCAACCCCAAGCTGGGGGTGTCCCGTTGACCGCCACGACCACCACGACGGACCCGGAACCGTCCGCCTCGCGCAGCCCGGCGAAGCCCACCGGCGATCCCCCGCTCCTGGAGGTGCGGAACCTGTCCGTCACGTACGGCGACGGGGGCGACGCCGTCCCCGCCGTACGGGGGGTCGATCTACGGGTCGAGGCCGGGCAGAAGCTCGGCATCGCCGGGGAGTCCGGCTGCGGGAAGTCGACCCTGGCCCTCGCGCTGCTGCGCCTGCTGCCCGCGTCGGCACAGCTGTCGGGCGAGATCCTGCTCGACGGGGAGGACGTCCTGACCATGAAGTGGGGCCGGCTGCGGGCGGTCCGCTGGGCGGGCGCGTCGATCGTCTTCCAGGGTGCGATGCACTCGCTCAACGCGGTGCACCGGGTCGGGGACCAGATCGCCGAACCGATCCTCCTGCACGGCGGGTCCACCCCGGCCGCCGCCCGCAGGCGCGCGGGCGAGCTGCTGGAACAGGTCGGACTGCCCGCCGCCCGGGCCCGCGCCTACCCGCACGAGCTGTCCGGCGGCCAGCGGCAGCGCGTGATGATCGCCATGGCTCTGGCCTGCGATCCGCGTCTGATCGTCGCGGACGAGCCGACGACCGCGCTGGATGTGATGATCCAGGCCCAGATCCTGCGGCTGATCGAAGCGCTCGTCACCGATCAGGACGTCGGCCTGATCATGATCAGCCACGACCTCGCGGTGCTCGCGGACACCTGCGACCGGCTGTCGGTGATGTACGCGGGCCGGGTCGTCGAGGAGGGCCCCGCCCGGCAGGTGTACGCGGACGCCCGCCACCCGTACGGCCGGGCCCTCTCCGCCGCCTTCCCGAGGATCGGGGACCCCGCATCCCGCCGCGCCCCGCGCGGACTGCCGGGCGACCCGCCGGACCCGGGGTCGCTGCCGGGCGGCTGTACGTTCCACCCGCGCTGCCCGGTGGCGCCGGCCTCCTGCGCCACGGAGGACCAGGAGCTGCGGGAGGCCGGGGGCGAGCGGCGGGCGGCCTGCGTGCTGGTCGGGACCGGCGAGACCCCGGACACTCCGCCCGGGAGAGCCTCAGCGCCCTCCGCATCCCCAGCGACCCCCGGAGCCGACGACACCAGGAGCGCCCCATGAGCACCGCCCCCCTCGTCAGCACCACGCCCCTCCTCAGCGCCGAAGCCCTGGAGGTCGCCTTCCCCGGCCGGCGCGGGGCCGCCACCGCCCGCGCCGTCGACGGCGTCGACCTCGACATCGGGCCCGGCGAGATCGTGGCCCTGGTCGGGGAGTCGGGGTGCGGCAAGACGACGCTGGCCCGTTCGCTGCTCGGCCTGGTCCCGCCCACGGCCGGGCGGGTCACCTTCGGCGGAGCCCCGCTGGACTACGCGGGCCGCGCGCTCAAGGCGTACCGGAAGCGCGTGCAGCTGGTGCTCCAGGACCCCAGCGGCTCGCTCAACCCCCGGCACACGGTGTACGACGCGGTGGCGGAGGGGCTGCGCATCCACGGGTACGCCGGGGACGAGCGGGCGGCCGTCTCCGGGGCGCTGTCCCGGGCCGGGCTGCGGCCGCCGGAGCGGTTCTTCCTGCGCTACCCGCACGAGCTGTCGGGCGGCCAGCGCCAGCGCGTCGTGATCGCCGGGGCGCTGGTGCTGGAGCCGGAGCTGATCGTGGCCGACGAGCCGGTGGCCTCGCTGGACGCGTCGGTACGGGGCGAGATCCTGGCCCTCCTGCTGCGGCTGCGCGACGAACTGGGGCTCTCGGCGCTGGTCGTCACCCATGACCTCGGGCTCGCCTGGAACATCGCGGACCGGGTGGCGGTCATGTACCTCGGCCGGATCGTCGAGACGGGCCCGGTCGAGCGGTTGCTCACGGCTCCTCAGCACCCGTACACGCAGGCCCTGTTGTCCGTCCTCCCGGAGGCCGAGGGCGAACCGGTCGTGCTGACGGGCGAGCCGCCGGACCCCTCGAAGGTGCCGGCCGGCTGCCGCTTCCACGTCCGCTGCCAGGTCCTCGCCTCGGGCGCGGCGGAACGGGCCGGGGTGGCGGAGGCGTGCCGCACGGTGGACCTGCCGGTGCTGCACGGCGGCGCGGACACCCAGGTGGCGTGCCACTGGGCGGCGGCGTGCGGCGCGGGGGCGTAAAACCGAGTAAATCCATGCAAGCTCTACCGTCTTGAACCGCAAAGAGTTCTTCGCGAAGAGTTCTTCGCAAACAACCCTTTGCGAAGAACTCTTTGCGGTCTACGGTGTGCCGTATGACAGATACACCGGGGCGGCCGGACGGCCCGCTCGTGGAAGAGGACGCGGTCGTTCTGGATGCCAAGGGGCTGCGTGCCCTGGCGCATCCGGTGCGCGTACAGCTGGTCGGGCTGCTGCGGAAGCACGGCCCGTCGACGGCCACCCGCCTCGCGGAGCGGCTGGGCGTGAACTCCGGTTCGGCCAGCTATCACCTGCGTCAGCTGGGCGCGGCCGGGTTCGTCGAGGAGGACACCGGACGCGGCAACGCGCGGGAGCGGTGGTGGCGTTCGGTGCACCGGACGATCTGGTTCAACGATCCGGAGCTGACCGAGCGGGAGCCCGAGGCGGCCCTCGCCTACCAGCAGTCCGTCGCCGCCATCTACACCCTGCGCACCCAGCAGACGCTGAACGAGCTGCAGACGATGCCCCGCGTCTGGCGGAACGCTTTCGACCTGAGCGACTGGGCCCTGCGGCTGACGCCCGAGGAAACCGCGTCCCTGTACCGGGAGGTGGCCGAGGTGGTGGCGCGCTACCGGCGGGACACCCCCGAGGCGGCGGCGAGCGCCCCCGAGGGCGCCGAGCGGGTCGGGATCATCACCCACATCCTGCCCGAGCCGGCCGCCCCCGCGGCCGAGGCGGAAACACCGTGACGGCCGATGCCCCGGGCGTCGACGGGACACCCGGCGGGCGGATACCCAGCGGGCGGTCCTTACGGCCGCTGAGCGGGGTGCTGGCGGCCATGGCGGTGTCGCTGACCGGCACGCGGATCTCCGTCGTGGCTCTGCCCTGGTTCGTCCTCGTCACGACCGGCAGCGCCGCCCAGACCGGGCTGGTCGCCTTCTGCCAGATGACGCCGTACGTGGTGGTCAAGGCGTTCACCGGACCGCTGGTGGACCGGACCGGCCCGAGGACGGTCTCCTGGACCACCGATCTGGCCAGCGCGACCGCCGCCGCCTCGATTCCCCTGCTGCACGCCCTGGACCTGCTCTCCTTTCCCCTTCTGCTGGTCCTGGTCGCGCTGATCGGGGCGGCCCGGGGCCCCGGCGACCTGGCGAAGGAGGTGATGGTTCCGGAGGCGGCCGAACGGGGCCGGGTGCCGCTGGAGCGGGCCACCGGTCTCTCCGGCGCGATCGAACGGCTCGCCTCCACCGTCGGGCTGGCGGTCGGCGGGTCCCTGGTGGCGCTGCTCGGCCCCCTGACCGCGCTCGCCGTCAACGCGGGGTGCTTCGCCCTCGGTTCGGTGATCATCGGACTCGCGCTGCCTCGTGGAACGGGTCACCCGGCCGGGGAAGCGCCTCCACGGGACGCGGCCCCCGACGGGACGCCGGAACCGGGCTACTGGCAGCGGTTCGGCGAGGGTTTCGCCTTCCTGCGCCGCGATCCGCTGCTGCTCACCGTCATCGTCATGATCGGCATCACCAACCTGCTGGACGCGGCGTTCACGTCGGTGCTCGTGCCCGTCTGGGCCAACGAGACCGGCAGCGGACCGGCCGCGATCGGCCTGATGGGCAGCGTGATGGGGGCGGCGGCGGTCGGCGGGAGCCTGATCGCCGCCGCGGTCGCCCACCGGCTGCGGCGGCGGACGGTGGTCTTCGCCGGGTTCCTGCTGGCCGGAGCCCCCAGGTTCCTGATCCTCTTCCTCGACGCCCCGCTCGGGGCGGTGGTGGCCGTCTTCGCGGTCAGCGGGTTCGGGGCCGGTTTCGTCAACCCCGTGCTGGGGGCCGTCCTCGTCGAGCGGGTGCCGCGCCGGATGCTGGGCCGGGTCAGCGCGCTCGGTGACGCGTTGTCCTGGTCCGGTATCCCGCTCGGCGGGCTGATCGCCGGGGCTGCGGTGACCGCTCTCGGCCTCGGGCCCGTCCTGCTCGTCTGCGGCGGCGCGTACTTCCTCACGACGAATCTGGCCGGTCTGCGGTCGGAGTGGCGGGAGATGGACCGCCCGGGGCCGTCGCGCGGTGGTGGATCGCCCCCGTCAGCTCGCCCAGCGGCCGCCCCGTCCCGCCCCAGCGGTGCTGGATGATCTCGGCGGCGATGGAGACCGCCGTCTCCTCCGGCGTACGGGCTCCGAGGTCGAGGCCCACGGGCGAGGCGAGGCGGGCGAGGTGCGCCGCGTCCACTCCGGCCGTACGGAGCCGGGAGAGGCGGTCGTGGTGGGTGCGGCGGCTGCCCATGACCCCGATGTACGCGGCCGGGGTGCGCAACGCGGCGGCGAGCAGCGGCACATCGAACTTGGGGTCGTGGGTGAGGACGCAGACGACCGTCCGCGCGTCGACCTCCGTCGCCTCCAGGTAGTCGTGCGGCCAGGCGCACACCACCTCGTCGGCGGTGGGGAACCGTTCCCGGGTGGCGAAGGCGGGGCGGGCGTCGCAGACGGTGACCCGGTAGCCGAGGAAGGAGCCGATGCGGGCCGTGGCCGCCGCGTGGTCGATGGCCCCGAAGACCAGCATGCGGGGCGGCGGGGCGTACGTCCGGACGAAGACGGACACCTCCTGCATGCGGCGCTGCCCGTGCGCCCCGTACCACTGGATGCCGGTGAGGCCCTGCTCCAGCAGCCCGCGGGCGTCGTCCGTGACGGCGGCGTCCAGCCCTTCGTCGCCCAGGGTTCCGGCGGCGGGCCCGGCGTCGGAGGGGCGGACGACCAGGCGGGCCCCCGCCTGTGCCTCACCGGACAGGACGGTGGCCTCCGCGACCGGCAGGTCGGCCGCGATCAGGTCCAGCAGAACGCCGAGATCCGCCAGCTCGCCGTCCGACGCGTAGGCGCGCACCAGCACCTCGATCGTCCCGCCGCACGTCAGCCCGACGCCGAACGCCTCGTCGTCGCTGATCCCGTACGACACCACGCGCGGCCCCGCTCCGGCGAGCACCTCGCGGGCGACCTCGTGCACATCGCTCTCGACGCATCCCCCGGAGACGCTGCCGAGCACGGCGCCCGCCTCGTCGACGGCCATCACCGCCCCCGGGTCGCGGGGCGCGCTGCCGTGCACGGCGACGACGGTCGCCAGGGCGAGGGGCGTACCGGCGGCGCAGCGGGCCTGGAGGTCGGGCAGGATGTCGCGCACCCTGCCAGCATCCGCCGTCGCCGGACGGGGCGCACGGTCAGGCGGTACGTCGGTGGGCGCGGGCGTCACAGAGCGGTGAGGGCGTCCGGTGTGCGGCGGGGTCGAGGGCGAGCGGGGAGGAGCCGGCGATGAACGACGGAACCGGGAGCGGCCGAACGGGGGGGGTGGCGCGGTGCGTCAGCGCGTACGGTCGTACGCGGCGATCAGCTCGCTGCACCGCTTCACGTCGCCGGCCATCGCCACCAGGAGGTCGTCGATCGTGTCGAACTTCAGCATGCCGCGTACGTACGCGAGGAACTCGACGGCCACGTGCAGCCCGTACAGGTCCAGGCCGACACGGTCGATCGCGTACGCCTCCACCGTCCGCTCGGTGCCGTCGAACTGGGGGTTCGTGCCGACCGAGATCGCGGCGGGCATCGACTCGCCCGCCACCTCCAGCCAGCCCGCGTACACGCCGTCCGCGGGGATCGCGGTGTGCGGGAGGGTCTCCACGTTGGCCGTGGGGAAGCCCAGCTCGCGGCCGCGCTGTGCGCCGCGCACCACGATGCCCTCGACACGGTGCGGGCGGCCGAGGATCTCGGCGGCTCCGGCGACGTCGCCCTCGGAGACCAGGCGGCGGGTGAGGGTGGAGGAGAACGGCTGACCGTCGCCCGCCGCACCGGTCACGACCAGGTCGATGACCTCGACGGTGTAGTCGTAGGTCGCGCCCAGCTCGGTCAGCAGGGCGACGTTCCCCGCGGCCTTGTGGCCGAAACGGAAGTTGGGGCCCTCGATGACGGCCTTGGCGTGCAGCTTGTCGACGAGGACCTTCACGATGAAGTCGGCGGGCGACAGCTTCGAGAACTCCGCGGTGAACGGCAGGATCAGCACCGCGTCCACGCCCAGCTCCGCCATGAGTTCGGCGCGGCGGTGGTGCGGGGCGAGCAGCGGCGGGTGGCTGCCGGGGCGGACGACCTCGCTGGGGTGCGGGTCGAAGGTCACGACGACGGACGGGACGCCCAGTTCACGGGCGCGTTCGACGGCACGGCCGATGATCAGCTGGTGTCCGCGGTGCACGCCGTCGTAGGAGCCGATGGTGACGACGCTGCGTCCCCAGTCCTGGGGGATGTCCTCCAAGCCACGCCAGCGCTGCACTGTGACCGCTCCTCGCCCGAACCTGTGTACGTGTGTATGTCGATTACGCAGGTCTAAGACTGCCATGCTCACGCCCCGCCGCCTGCATCGGCATCGGCATCGCGGGGCGTGACGTGCCCAACGCCTCCACGGTGCGCCGGGCGCTGGGGCCCACCACCGCCGCCCACTCCTGCGGGGCGTCCGCGAGCCAGCGGATCACGAGGGCGGCGAATCCGGGGACGTCCCGGGCGAGTTCGACGAGGCGTCGGTCGAAGCGGGCGGCGCCCTCCGGGGTGCGGACGAGGAGCATGCCGGTGCGGTGGACGAGCGCGCGCGTACGGACCTCGGGGCGGCTCCCGGCACCGCCCGCCGCGGCCTGGAGGAGGGCGTCCAGCACGTCCGGGTCGCGGCCGGTGAGCTGCTCGAACTCCAGCAGGACCTCCAGCAGCTCGGCCCGCAGCGGCCGGGACGCGGTGCTGCCGGGCCCGGCGAGCACCCGGGCCAGCGCGGCGCGGACCGGCGGCGGGGCGGGGCGATCCCTCAGCAGCCCGGTGACCAGGGGAAGGAGCAGGGCGCGGGCGGCGGGGCCGTGTTCGAGGCGGAGGTCCACGTACTCGGCGGCGTGCGTGCCGTCCTCGGGGTGGGCGTCGATGTACTCCCGTACGAGCCCGGCGACGTGCAGCGCGAGCGCGGGCGTGTCGAGCCCGGCCAGGGCCCGCAGCACCGCTCCCCCGCCGTCGCCGGGGTGGGCCAGGCGGGCGCGGAGGGCGGCGAGGACCGGCTCGGGGTGGGCCGGGAAGACCTCGGCGAGCAGTTCCACGGGAAGCCGGGGGTCGCCGTGGGCGAAGAGGCGCAGGGCCTGCGGGAGGTGGCGGCCCCGGGACTTCGGGTCCCGGACGAGGAGGGTGAGGGCGGCGGCGTGCAGGTCGGCGTCCTCGGGGCGGGCCAGCAGTTCCCGCGCGGCGGACCTGAGCAGGGCCCGGTCGCCCTCGGCGGCGACGCGCTGCTGGAGGAGTCCGCCGTACCGGGCGGCGGCCGCGCGGCGGGCCGGACGGTCCTCGTCGCGGGCCCAGCGCTCGACGGCCCGGCAGAGCGCGGTGGGCTCGTCCTCGGCGAGGGCGGCGAGCAGCTCACCGGCCCGCTGGTGCGGGGTGGCGATCAGCGCGTCGGTCAGGTCGTCGAGGGCGAGGTCCCGGCGGGCGTAGAGGAGGGCCTGCGCGGCGGCGGCGACGGTGGGGCGCAGCGGTACGTCCGGCGCGTCGGGGCCGACCAGCAGCGGGCGTTCGTCGGTGAACCAGCGGCAGAGCAGCGGCTGTACGGCGGGGGCGTCGAGGGCCAGGCGGCGGGCCACGGCGTCGAGGTACCGCTCGTCGCCGTCCGTACGGGGCACCCCGTCCGCCGGCACGAGACGGCGCAGCAGGTCGATCCGGTCCTCCTCGAGCAGCCGCAGCCGCCGCCAGAACCAGGGCCCGAACTCCCCGTACGCCCCCGGGCCCGCCGGTCCCCCGGCGGCGGCCGAGCGTCGGGTGATGCGCCCGGCGAGGACCCGCAGGACGCCCAGATACGGGCGGGCGTCGGGCACCCGGAGCAGGCTGCCGCCGAGGAGGTGGGCCGCCCACCAGGCGGCGTCCTCGTCCCGGGGCCCGTCATCGGGCCACAGCCGGTCCAGGGCCTCGATCAGGTCGGCCATCCGGTGCGCGAGCGCGGAGGTCCCCTGGCGGCGGCCGAGGAGCACCATCGCCTGGATCACCGGCCCGATCCGGTGCCGGGGCACGGGCAGGGGGCGGAGCTCGTCGCTGCGCGGCTCACCGGCGGTGCGCGGCTCATCGAGGGCACGGGGGTGCGGCATGCGCCCGCCCTCGCCGCTCACCCCGCCCGGTGCGCCCCCGGCCCCGCCGCTCACCCCGCCGGGCGCCCGCCCCCGCCCTCCGCTCCCCCGGTGCCAGCGGTGCACCAGGGAGCGCAGCGCCGCGTCCAGGTCCAGGTGCGCGCCCTGCACCCAGTCGCCCAGCTCCTCGTGGGCGAAGCGGTAGCCGGCCCCGGCGGGCACGAGCAGCCCTTCGGTCAGCACGGCCGAGGCCCACCCCGTCCGCCACGGGAAGACCTCCTCGAACGCCTCCCGGTCCAGCTCCCCCTGCCCCGGCCCCAGACAGCGCCGGGCCGCCTCGTGGACCTGGCCCGCCACCCGGGCGGCCAGCCGGCGTACGGCGGTGCCTCGGGGCTGTTCGTCGGCGGCGGCCGCGATCCGCACCGCGACGCGCACGCACATGAGGTCCAGGTGTGCGCCGAAGACGTCCTCGGTGTCGGGGCGGCCCGGCACGTTCGGCGGCAGGGCCTCGCGGACCTCGGCCAGCAGCCGCAGGGTCAGCGGGTGCCGGTCGTGGCCGGCGGCGAGGGCGTGCGGTGGGATGCCGAGACGTTCCTTGGCCTGTTCGGCCTGGTCGGGGGTGAGGCCGGTCAGGCGCAGGGACGGCGGCAGTCCGCGGGCGGGACGGTGGGGGCGGTGCAGGGCGCCCGGCGGGTAGAGGGCGCCGGCGGTCTCCCAGTGCTCGGGGCGGCAGGCCACGACGAGCCGTGCGTCGTGCTCCCGCAGCCAGGTGGCGGTGCCCGCCGTCCACTCCGCGAGCCGGTGGGCCGACAGCGGCGGCATCTCCTCGGGGCCGTCCAGGACGACGAGCAGCGGGCGTCCGGCGTCGGCGGCGAGGCGGGCGATCCGCCGCGCCGTGGCCGTCGCCATGTCGCCGAGCGCCCCGGCCGCGGCGACGATGCGGGCCGAGCGGGTCAGCGTACGGTCGGCGGCCTCCGCGATCGAGGTGTCGTCGGCGAGCAGGTCCGCGCCGCGCAGCCAGAGCGTGGGGGCGGGGGCCTCGCCCTCGGCCCGGCGGGCGGCGAGGGCGGCGAGCTCGGTGGTGCGGCCGGTGCCGGGCGCGCCGACGAGGCCCAGGACCGTGCCCGTACCGGCTTCGAAGGCGGCGAACTCCGCGCTCACGTCGTCGCGCTCGACCGGTGCGGTGCGGGCCCTGGGGCCGTCCGCCGAGCCGACCGAGGTGGCGGTGAGCTGGAGGGCCCCGCCGAGGTTGAGGTCGGGGCCGTAGCCGGGGGCGGCGACGGCGTTGCGCCGGAGCAGGGCGTCGAGGGCGGCGTCGGCTCCGTACGGGATCGGCAGGGCGAGCCCGGCCGCCTCGTACGGGGCGGTGAGGGCGGTGCACAGGAGGCCGAGGACCGCGCCCGTGGCCGGGTCGCTCACCGGTCCCCCGACCGCCGCGCCGCCGGAGCGCAGGGCGTCGCGCCCATCGGTGCCCAGAGCCAGCTCCAGGGCCGCCGGGACGGGGTGGCCGCCGCCCGGGGCGGTGTACGTGGCGGGGGCGGTGCCGAGGACCCGGGCCTCGCGGCGGCCGTGGGCGGCGATCTCCACGTAGCGTCCGGGCTCGATCCGGTCCCGTACGGCGATGGGGAGCGGCTCCACGTCCAGCGCCTCGGGGCCGCCGGTGCGCAGGAGGGCCAGGCCGAGGGCGGGCAGCGCGGTGACGTCGTCGGGGCCGAGGCGGCGGGTGCGGCCGCCGGTCCCGCGAAGCACGAGAGGAGCCGGGGAGGCGACGGCCTGGTGCGCGGTCACGACCGTCCCGCGGTCATCCGCGACGAACCCCGTCCCCCGCGGCCGGCCGGCCTGATCGCAGATCGACACCAGCTTCGACCGGTCCCCACTACCCATGGTCA
Source organism: Streptomyces sp. cmx-18-6 (assembly GCF_046548915.1). NCBI lineage: Bacteria > Bacillati > Actinomycetota > Actinomycetes > Kitasatosporales > Streptomycetaceae > Streptomyces > Streptomyces sp. cmx-18-6. The sequence goes on from NZ_JAEBEP010000004.1 coordinate 46,289, forward strand.
GACGTTAGGCCGCCGGTGATCTCCGGGAGTAACGCGGACGGCGAAAGCGCCCCCCGCGCCCCCGTTGTTCACTCCGAGCGCCCGTCCGATGGGGTGAATAAGCGTGTCCCAGCGGAGCAGAGATGGTCCCGGGGCGGGGAACGTGGAGCGGGCGCCGGGGGGTGGGCGCCCGCTCCACACACGACGTACGGGAGCGGGGTCAGGCGAAGACGGCGAGGCTCTTGGCCTTGCCCTTCTCCTCTTCCACGAGCACGAGGAACGCCCCGTCCGGCCCGAAGACCGCGACCGGCCCCGGCGGGTGGGCGGGCATGTCCAGCCGCACGCCGTTCAGGAGCAGCTTGGCGCGCCGCTCGTCGACGTCCCAGCGGGGGAAGGCGGAGGCGGCCGCGTCGGCGACCGGCATCACCGTCAGCTCCTCCTGGTGCTGGTCGAGGGTGCGGGCGGCGTCCAGTCCGTACGGGCCGACGCGGGTGCGGCGCAGCGCGGTCAGGTGGCCGCCGACGCCGAGCCCCGCGCCGAGGTCGCGGGCGAGGGCGCGGATGTACGTCCCCGAGGAGCAGACGACGGAGACGACCAGGTCCACGACGGGGGTGCCGTCATCGGCGACGGCCGAGCGGACGTCGTAGACGCGGAAGGAGGAGACGGTCACCGGGCGGGCCGGGATCTCGAACTCCTCGCCGCCGCGCACCCGTGCGTAGGACCGCTTGCCGTCGATCTTGATGGCGCTGACCTTGGACGGCACCTGCATGATCGGGCCGGTCAGGGCGGCCACCCCGGCGTCGATGCCCTCACGGGTCACGCCGGACGCGTCGGTGGACGAGGTGATCTCGCCCTCGGCGTCGTCGGTGACGGTGTCCTGGCCGAGCCGGATCGTGCCCAGGTACTCCTTCTCGGTCAGCGCGAGGTGGCCCAGCAGCTTGGTGGCCCGCTGGACGCCGAGGACGAGGACTCCGGTCGCCATCGGGTCGAGGGTTCCGGCGTGGCCGACGCGGCGGGTGCGGGCGATGCCCCGCATCTTGGCCACGACGTCGTGCGAAGTGAAGCCGGACGGCTTGTCGACGATGACAAGGCCGTCCGGCGTGGTGGTCTGCTCGGTCATGCGGAGGCCGGGCCCTCGTTCTTCTCGGAGGGGGCGTCGCTCTCGTCGTCCTCGTCCTCGGGCTTGCGGTACGGGTCGGCGTCGCCGGCGTACTTCGCGCCCGTGGAGACCTCGCGCACCTCGGCGTCCTTGGCACGCGCCTTGTCGAGGAGGTCCTCGATGGTGCGGGCGTTGTCCGGGAGGGCGTCCGGGACGAACGCGAGGCTCGGCGTGAACCGGACCCCGGTCTGCCGGCCGACCTCGGTGCGGAGGACGCCCTTGGCGCTCTCCAGCGCCGCGGCGGAGGCCGCGCGCTCCTCGTCGTCGCCGTAGACCGTGTAGAAGACCGTGGCCTCCCGCAGGTCGCCGGTGACCCGGGCGTCCGTGATCGTCACGAATCCCAGCCGCGGATCCTTGATTCGCCGGTCCAGGGTCTCCGCGACCACGACCTGGATCCGATCGGCCAGCTTGCGGGCCCGCGCGTTGTCGGTCACCGGTCCGTCACTCTTCCTTCTGGTTTCGCTCGACTGTCAGTCTTCGTCACTGTGCAGCCGCCGTCTCACCGACAGCAGCTCCACCTCGGGGCGGGCGGCGACCAGCCGCTCGCACCGGTCCAGCACGTCCGTCAGATGTCCGGTGTCACCGGATACCACGGCGAGGCCGATCTCGGCCCTGCGGTGGAGATCCTGCCCGCCCGTCTCCGCCGCACTCACCGCGTACTTGCGCTGGAGTTCGGCGACGATCGGACGGACGACGGAGCGTTTCTCCTTCAACGACCGTACGTCGCCGAGGAGCAGATCGAAGGACAGGGTCCCCACATACATGTGTGTCCGGATGTCCCGCCGGTTCGGGTTCGTGCCCCGCCAGAACTTGGCGGGGACATCAGAACCGTACCGGAACGGCCGGGGCCGATCGACGGAAATACGACCCGTCGACCGGCCCCGACCGTGGTGGAAGAGGCCCGGGGGCGAACCCCCGGAACCCTTTCCGCAATCTTCCGGATCCTCGCGGATCCGTGCGGATCAGCCTCGCGGCTTCTCGCGCATCTCGTACGTCGCGATGACGTCGTCGATCTTGATGTCGTTGAAGTTTCCGAGGTTGATACCGCCCTCGAAGCCTTCGCGGATCTCGGTGACGTCGTCCTTGAAGCGGCGCAGACCGGAGATGTTGAGGTTCTCCGCGATGACCTTGCCATCGCGCAGCAGGCGCGCCTTGGTGTTGCGCTTGACCTCGCCGGAGCGGACCAGCACACCGGCGATGTTGCCCAGCTTGGACGAGCGGAAGATCTCGCGGATCTCCGCCGTGCCGAGCTCGACCTCTTCGTACTCCGGCTTGAGCATGCCCTTGAGGGCCGCTTCGATCTCTTCGATCGCCTGGTAGATGACCGAGTAGTACCGGACGTCCACACCCTCGCGCTCGGCCATCTGCTCGGCGCGCCCCGCGGCGCGCACGTTGAAGCCGATCACGATGGCGTCGGAGCCGGTCGCCAGGTTGATGTCCGACTCGGTGACCGCACCCACACCGCGGTGCAGGACCCGGATGTCGACCTCTTCACCGACGTCGAGCTGGAGCAGCGAGGACTCGAGAGCCTCCACCGAACCGGACGCGTCGCCCTTGATGATGAGGTTGAGCTCCTGGACCAGACCGGCCTTGAGCGCCTCGTCCAGGTTCTCCAGGGAGAACCGGACGCCCTTGCGGGCGAAGTTGGCGTTGCGCTCACGGGCGGCGCGCTTCTCGGCGATCTGACGGGCCGTACGGTCCTCGTCGACGACCAGGAAGTTGTCGCCCGCGCCCGGGACGTTGGTGAGACCGAGCACCAGGACGGGGGTCGAGGGACCCGCTTCCTGGACGTTCTGACCGTTGTCGTCGAGCATGGCGCGCACGCGGCCGTAGGCGTCGCCCACGACCATCGTGTCGCCGATGCGCAGCGTTCCGCGCTGGACCAGGACGGTCGAGACGGCACCGCGACCGCGGTCGAGGTGGGACTCGATCGCAATACCCTGCGCGTCCTGCTCCGGGTTGGCCCGCAGGTCCAGCGAGGCGTCGGCGGTGAGGACGACGGCCTCGAGGAGCGCCTCGATGTTGAGGCCCTGCTTGGCGGAGATGTCGACGAACATGGTGTCGCCGCCGTACTCCTCGGCCACCAGACCGAATTCGGTGAGCTGACCGCGCACCTTGGTCGGGTCGGCGCCCTCGACGTCGATCTTGTTGACCGCGACCACGATCGGCACCTCGGCCGCCTTGGCGTGGTTCAACGCCTCGATGGTCTGGGGCATCACACCGTCGTTGGCCGCCACCACGAGGATCGCGATGTCGGTCGACTTCGCACCACGTGCACGCATGGCGGTGAACGCCTCGTGACCCGGGGTGTCGATGAAGGTGATCTTGCGGTCCTCGCCGTTGACCTCGGAGGAGACCTGGTAGGCGCCGATGTGCTGCGTGATGCCGCCGGCCTCGCCCGCGATGACGTTCGTCTTGCGGATCGCGTCCAGCAGTCGGGTCTTACCGTGGTCGACGTGACCCATGACGGTCACGACCGGCGGACGGGAGACCAGGGCCTCTTCGCCGCCCTCGTCCTCGCCGAACTCGATGTCGAAGGACTCGAGCAGCTCGCGGTCCTCCTCCTCGGGGCTGACGATCTCCAGGACGTAGTTCATCTCGTCCGCGAGAAGCCGCAGCGTCTCGTCGGAGACGGACTGCGTCGCCGTGACCATCTCGCCGAGGTTCATCATCACGGCGACGAGCGACGCCGGGTTGGCGTTGATCTTCTCCGCGAAGTCGGTGAGGGAGGCACCGCGCGACAGCCGGACGGCCTGTCCGTTGCCGCGAGGCAGCATGACGCCGCCGACGGACGGGGCCTGCATGGCCTCGTACTCCTGGCGCCTCTGCCGCTTCGACTTGCGACCACGACGCGCCGGACCGCCGGGACGGCCGAACGCACCCTGTGTGCCACCGCGGCCACCGGGACCACCCGGACGACCGCCGAAGCCGGGACGACCGCCGAAGCCGCCGCCGCCACCGGGACGACCCGCACCGCCGCCGCCACCGCCGGGACCGGCAGGACGGCCTGCGAAGCCGCCGCCACCGCCACCGGGACGACCGGCGAAGCCGCCGCCGCCACCGGGACGACCCGCACCGCCGCCGCCACCGGGGCGACCGCCGCCGGCGCCGGGACCACGGCCACCGCCGGGGCCACCGCCGGGACGCGGGCCGGCAGCGGGACGCTGCGGCATCATGCCCGGGTTGGGACGGTTACCGGCGGGACCGCCGCCGGGACGCGGGGACTGCGGGCGGGGCATGCCGCCCGGAGTGGGACGGGCGCCGCCCTGAGCCTGACCACCCTGGGGGCGCGGGGCGCCGCCGGGGCCGCCCTGGGGACGCGGGGCGCCGGGGCGCTCCGAGCCGCCACCGGGGCGCGGGGCACCGCCGGGACGGGGCGCCGAGGGGCGCGCCATGCCGGTGGAACCGCCGGAGGTGAAGGGGTTGTTGCCCGGACGGGGACCGGCCGGACGGGCGCCGCCGGGGCGCGGTGCGCCCTGGCCCGCGGGACGTGCGGGGCGGTCGCCGCCGCGCTCGCCGCCACGGCCGCCGTCACGCTGACCACCGTCACGGGCGCCACCGTCGCGCTGACCGCCGGCCGGAGCCGGACGGGCAGGACGCGGTCCCGGGGCGGCGGCCGCGGGACGCGGGGCCTGGGGCTGCTGGGGGGCGGCCGGCTGGGCCGGAGCCGGAGCCGAGAACTCGGCGGCCGGGACCGGGGTCACCGGGGCCGCCTTCGGCGCGGGCTTCGGGCCCGGACGGGGGCCCGCCGACGGCGCGGAGGGCGCCGCGGGGGTGCTGGTCTCCGGGGCCTCGGCAGCGGCCGGCTTGGCAGCCGGTACGCCGGGCTTCGGGGCAGCGGGACGTGCCGCAGCGGCCGGGGAGGGCGCTGCGGGCTTTGCGGGCGTCGCCTTGCGGGGCGCGCCAGGCTTGGCAGCGGACTTGCCGGCGTTGCCGCCGGGCCCCTGCAGTGCGTCGGTCAACTTGCGTACAACCGGCGCCTCGATCGTCGAGGACGCCGAACGGACGAATTCACCGAGTTCTTGGAGCTTGGCCATGACGACCTTGCTCTCGACGCCGAACTCCTTGGCGAGTTCGTATACCCGGACCTTAGCCACTTCGCTCCTTTTAGGTCCGGGTTACCGCCGGACCGTCGCTACTTCATGGGCGTACTCATCGCGTACTCATCGAGTGCTCATCGCAATCTCGACCTACTTCCAACTCGCGAGGTACCTGACCGCACGGGGTCCCGTGCCGTTCACTTTCTTACGGTGTCGCCCGCTCGACGAACCGCGTGAGTGCCGCGGTGTCGAACGGCCCCTCGGCCTTGAAGGCCCGGGGGAACGCCCGGCGGCGAACCGCCAGGTCGAGACAGACAGAGGTGGGGTGCACATAAGCACCCCGGCCGGGCAGCGTACCGCGTGGATCAGGGGCGCACGCGCCCTCGTCCACCACGATGCGCAGCAGCTCGCTCTTGGCCGCTCGCTCCCGGCATCCCACACAGGTTCGCTCGGGGCAAGCGCGGGCTTGCGTCCGGCCAGACACGTTTAAGTCTACCTCCCCGTACCGACCTCACCCCTTTGGGGCAAAAATCGAACGGATGTTGTCGTGATCTCAGCGGCGTACGGCCCAGATCTATTCCCTGGAACCGCTCCGGGTCAACGCCTTTCCGAGCGCTCCCGGGCCCGCTCGGCCCGCTCGCGGTCGGCGTTCTCGCGCTCCTCGTCCGTCTCGGTGTCGGGCCGGATGTCGATGCGCCAGCCGGTGAGGCGGGCGGCGAGGCGGGCGTTCTGGCCCTCCTTGCCGATGGCCAGCGACAGTTGGTAGTCCGGCACCGTGACGCGGGCGGAGCGGGCGGCGAGGTCCACGACCTCGACCTTGCTCACCCGGGCGGGCGAGAGGGCGTTGGCGACCATCTCGGCCGGGTCGTCCGACCAGTCCACGATGTCGATCTTCTCGCCGTGCAGCTCGGCCATGACATTGCGCACACGGCTGCCCATCGGGCCGATGCAGGCGCCCTTGGGGTTGAGGCCCGAGCGGGTGGAGCGGACCGCGATCTTGGTGCGGTGGCCGGCCTCGCGGGCGATCGCCGAGATCTCGACGGAACCGTCCGCGATCTCCGGGACCTCCAGCGCGAAGAGCTTCTTCACCAGGTTGGGGTGGGTGCGCGAGAGCGTCACGGAGGGACCGCGCACGCCCTTGGCGACCCGTACGACGTACGTGCGAAGGCGCAGGCCGTGGGTGTACTCCTCGCCCGGCACCTGCTCCTGCACCGGGAGGATGGCCTCCAGCTTGCCGATGTCGACCAGGACGTTCTTCGGGTCCTTGCCCTGCTGGACCACGCCGGTGACGACGTCGCCCTCGTGGCCCGCGTACTCCCCGAAGGTCCGGTCGTCCTCGGCGTCGCGCAGCCGCTGCAGGATGACCTGCTTGGCGGTGGTCGCGGCGATCCGGCCGAACCCGGAGGGGGTGTCGTCGAACTCCTTGGGCTCCTGGCCCTCTTCGAGGTCGGCGGGGTCCTCCTTGGCCCACACGGTGACGTGGCCGTTCTCGTCGAGCTTCACGCGCGCCCGGCGGTGGCTGCCGTCGGTGCGGTGGTACGCGATGAGGAGGGCCGACTCGATCGCCCCGACGAGCACGTCGAAGGGGATCTCCTTGTCCTGCGCCAAGCCCTTCAGAAGCTTCACATCGATGTCCACGGCTACGCCTCCTCTTCCTTCTTGTCCTTGCGGTTGAATTCGATCTCCACGCGCGCCTTGGCGATCTCGTCGAAGGCGAGGCGGCGGGACGTGGGCTTGCGGCCCTTGACGCCGGGCACTTCGAGGTCGAGCCCGTCCTCGTCGACGGCGAGGATGCGGGCGACCAGCTCGCCGGAGTCGTCGCCGGCGAGGTGGAAGCGGGCGAGGCGGCCGGTGGCGCGCACGTAGTGGCGGTGCTCGGTCAGGGGGCGGTCCGCGCCGGGCGAGCTGACTTCGAGGACGTACTCGTCGTCGCCCATCGCGTCGGTCTCGTCCAGCTTCTCGGAGATCGCGCGGCTCAGCTCCGCGCAGGTGTCCAGCTCCACGCCCTCGTCCGAGTCCACGATGATCCGCAGCACTCTGCGGCGGCCTGCCCGGGACACCTCGATCTCCTCGAGGTCCAGCTGCTGGGCGCTGACGAGCGGTTCCAGCAGCCCGCGCAGCCTCTCGCTCTGGGTGGTGCTCATCCGGGTGACTCCTCGGCCGCGTGTGCTGTTGTGGGGGATCGTCGTGCGTCAGGACAAAGGGTATCCGGTCCCCAGGGGTGTTGCCGTCCGCCTGCCCTGTCACCGCGGGTACGCTCGCCTGCGGTGATCACTTCAGGACAGATCCTGTCAGGATCGGTCCCGGCCCGAAGGAGAAACGTGCGGCGCACGGGGACGACCCGCAGGGGGGCGCTCACCGCTACGGGGGCTCTCGCACTGGGTGCGGTGCTGACCGGCTGCGGGGACGACGACAAGGGCACGGGCCGGACCGGGTCCGCACCCGCCGGGGCCGAAGCGGTCCGGGCCGAGAGAGCGCTGCGTACGACGGCGGCGCGCACCGCCGCCCTGACGCTCGCCCACTACGACCTGGCCGCCGAGACCCACCCGGCCCTCGCCACGGGCCTGGCTCCCCTGCGGGCGGCCGTACGGGAGCACACCAGGGCGCTGTCGCCGGGCGGCGCGAAGGCGGCGGCCCCGCCCGCCCCCGGTCCCGTGCCGGTCGACGCGAAGGCCGCGGTGAAGGAGCTGGCCGCCGCCGAACGTCGCAGGGCCGACGCCCACGCCGACGCCCTGCTGACCGCTGAACCGGAGCTCGCCCGGCTGCTGGCGTCGGTGGCGGCGGCCGCGGCGGCGCACGCGTACCTGCTGACCGAACTGGCCAAGGAGACCTCGTCATGACCGCCGGGAGAACCCCCACCGAGGACGAGGCCCCCTCCCCCGTCCTCACCGCCGCGCAGTCCGCCCTGGCCGCCGAACACGCGGCGGTCTACGGCTACGGAGTGCTTGGTGGCCGGGTCGGGGCGAAGCGGCGCACCGAGGCGAGCGCGGCGTACGACGCCCATCGCGCCCGCCGGGACGCCCTGGCGCGCACCGTGCGCGACCTGGGCGGTGCGCCGGTCGCCGCGGACGCCGCGTACGCTCTGCCGTTCGCGGTCGGCGACGCCGCGGCGGCCGTCCGGCTCGCCGCCGTCCTGGAGGACCGGGTGGCGGGCGTCTACTCCGATCTCGTACGGGCTGCCGAAGGCCCCGCGCGCGCAGACGCCGCGGGCGCGCTGCGGGAGGCCGCCGTGCGGGCGGCCCGCTGGCGGGGCGGCAACGTAGCCTTTCCCGGGCTCGCCGAGCGGGCCGGGGCCGCCGATCCGGCCGCGACGAGCCCGGTGGAGGCCGTGGGCGCCGACGGCGCTCCCTGAGGAGGGAGCGGCGACGGCACGGCTCCACCGGGGGGGGGACGGCGACGGCACGCTCCGGCGAGGGAACGGGAAGGGAAGAAAAAGACGTATGGGTTTCGAACCGCCGCAGCGCCTGGTGCGCGCGCTCGGTGAGATGTACGGGGACGCCGAGGCCGCCGACTGGCTCGGCCGGCTCCCCGCACTGACCGAACGGGCGATCAGCGCCGCAGGGCCGGACCTCGCCGTGGAGCGGGTGGCCGCCCCCGGCGGGCGCAGCGCCCTGGTGCTGCTGGTGCGGCGGGACGACGGGACCCCGGCCGCGCTGAAGCTGGCCCCGCCGCACGCCGAGCCGGAGCGGGAGCGGGCGGCGCTGGCGCACTGGAACGGCTGGGGCGCGGTGAAGCTGCTGGAGACCCCGGAGTCGCGGGGCCCCGAGCTCGACGCGGCCGGGGGGATGCTGCTGGAACGGCTGCACCATGAGGTGTCGCTGCGGTCGCTGCCGGAGGCCAAGGCCCTGCTGGAGGCGGCGGGCACGGTCCGGCGGCTGTGGGTGGAGCCGCCGGTCGGCCACCCCTTCGAGAGCGTGGCCGAGCGGACCGGGCGGCAGAGCGGGGGGATGCGGGCGGCGGCAAAGGCCGATCCGACGCTGGCCCCGCTGGTGGACGCGGCCCTCGCGGCCCGCGCGGAGCTGCTGGAGGGCTCCCCCGAACTCCTGCTCCTGCACGGCAACTTCCGCCAGAGCAAGGTGCTCTCCGGGGAGCGCGCCCCGTGGCTGACGGTGGGGCCGGAGCCGCTGGTGGGCGAGCGCGCCTACGACCTGGCGCGGCTGGTGCGGGACCGGGCGGAGGATCTGATCGCCTCGCCGGGCGGCCCGGTGACGGCGCGGCGGCGGGTGAAGAAGCTGGCGGAGTCGCTGGAGGTGGAGCAGGCCCGGCTGCACGGCTGGACGCTGTTCCGGGCGGTCGAGTCGGGGACCCGTGCGCTGGCCGAGGGGCGGCGGCAGATGGGCGAGGTCAACCTGGAGTTCGCGGGCTGGCTGTAGGTCCGCGCGTACGTACGAGGAGGGCCCCGCGCACCGGGCGGTGTGCGGGGCCCTCCTCGTACGCGATGACGCGATCAGGCCAGGTCGGCCGTGAGGCGGGCGATCGCCTCGTCCACGGTGAGCTCCTCGCGCTCGCCGGTGCGGCGGTCCTTCAGCTCCAGGACGCCGTCCGCGGAGCGGCGGCCCGCGACGAGGATCTTCGGCACGCCGATGAGCTCGGAGTCGGTGAACTTCACGCCGGGCGAGACGCCGGGGCGGTCGTCGACCAGGACCCGCAGGCCGGCCGCGTTGAGCTTCTCCGAGACGTCGAGGGCCAGCTCCGTCTGGAGGGCCTTGCCGGCGGCGACGATGTGGACGTCGGCCGGGGCGATCTCGCGGGGCCAGCACAGGCCCTTGTCGTCGGCGGTCTGCTCGGTGAGGGCGGCGACGGCGCGGGAGACGCCGATGCCGTACGAGCCCATCGTGACGCGGACGGGCTTGCCCTGCTGGCCCAGCACGTCGAGCTGGAAGGTGTCGGCGTACTTGCGGCCGAGCTGGAAGATGTGGCCGATCTCGATGGCGCGGTCCAGGGTGAGGCCGGTGCCGCAGTTGGGGCAGGGGTCGCCCTCCTGGACCACGACGACGTCGAGGTACTGGTCGACCTCGAAGTCGCGGCCCGCGACGACGTTCTTCGCGTGCTTGCCGTCCTGGTTGGCGCCGGTGATCCAGGCGGTGCCGGGGGCGACGCGGGGGTCGGCCAGGTAGCGGACCTTCTCCAGGCCCTGGGGGCCGACGTAGCCGCGTACGAGGTCGTCGCGGCCGACGAAGTCCTCGGCGGTGACCAGCTCGACGACGGCGGGCGCCAGGTGCTCGCCGAGCTTGCCGAGGTCGACCTCGCGGTGGCCGGGGACGCCGACCGCCACGATCTCGCCGTCCACCTTGACCAGCAGGTTCTTCAGGGTGGCGGAGGCGGGGACGCCCAGGTGCGCGGCGAGGGTCTCGATGGTCGGGGTGTCGGGGGTGTCCAGCTCCTCGACCGCGCCGTGCGCCGAGCCGTCGACCGGGGCGAGCGCGAAGGTCACGGCCTCGGTGTTGGCGGCGTAGTCGCAGTTGGGGCAGTCCGCGAAGGTGTCCTCGCCGGCGGCGGCGGGCGCGAGGAACTCCTCGGACGCCGAGCCGCCCATCGCGCCGGAGACGGCGGAGACGATGCGGTGGTCCAGGCCCAGGCGCTCGAAGATCTTGATGTACGCGGCGCGGTGCAGCGCGTAGGAGTGGGCGAGGCCCTCGTCGGTGGTGTCGAAGCTGTACGAGTCCTTCATCTGGAACTCGCGGCCGCGCAGCACGCCGGAGCGGGGGCGGGCCTCGTCGCGGTACTTCGTCTGGATCTGGTACAGCATCACCGGCAGGTCCTTGTAGGACGTGCACTGGTCCTTGACGGTCTGGGTGAAGATCTCCTCGTGGGTCGGGCCGAGGAGGTAGTCGCCGCCCTTGCGGTCCTGGAGGCGGAAGAGGAGGTCGCCGTACTCCTCCCAGCGGCCGGACGCCTCGTAGGGCTCCTTGGGCAGCAGGGCGGGCAGCAGGACCTCCTGGGCCCCGATGGCGTCCATCTCCTCGCGGACCACGCCTGAGATGTTGTCCAGGACCTTCTTGCCGAGCGGCAGCCAGGACCAGATGCCGGCCGCGTTGCGGCGCACGTACCCGGCGCGGACCAGCAGCTTGTGGCTGAGCGTCTCGGCGTCCGCCGGGTCGTCGCGCAGTGTCTTGATCATCAATCGGGACATGCGCTGGACCTGGGCCATGATGAACTCCTGCTCGCAAGGGTGGTGAGCCCGAGGTTAGCCGGGGGGTGCGGGCAGGCGGAAATCCATTCAGCGCCGGGCCTCTCCTGATCCGGACGCGAGGCCCTGCCGCCGGAGCGGGAGGGCCGCGCCCATCACCGCGTACGGCAGCGGGGCGCTGGGGAAGACCACCTGGCGGGCCAGGTCCTGGTAGCCGAGGGAGCGGTACAGGGCGCGGGCCGGGCTGTCCCTGTCGATCGCGGAGAGGATCGACCGGGGGTGGTCGACGGCGTCGGTGATGGTGGTGATCAGGGTGCGGCCGATGCCGTGGTGCTGGTGGTCGGGGTGGACGTGGAGCTCGGTGATGACGAAGGAGTCGTCGAGCCAGCCGTCCGAACCGGTGGCCCTGAGGTAGGGCTCGACGACGGTGGACCACCAGTGGGCGCGGTCGTTGGGCAGTCCGTAGACGAACCCGACGAGCCGCCCCTCGGGGGTGAGGGCGCCCAGCGCGCGGGCCTCGGGGTGGTCGAGGTGTCTGAGGACGATGTGGCGGCGTACGTCGATCTCGTCCTGGCTGAGCCCGAAGGCGGCCGCCTGGACGTGGAGGGCTTCGTCGACGCGTGCGGCCAGGTCGATGGGGCCGACCTCGATGCCGGGGTCCGCCGGGCCCTTCCCGGTGACTGCTGGTGCCATGCGGGAACCCTACTGGCCGGGGCGGGCGGGCCGGAACGCGCGGCGGCCGGGAATGGTTCGCTCAGGGAGTGCGGGGGACGGCCCGCTGCTGGTGTGCCGGGGGCGGTTCGCTCTCGCCCGGCTCGGAACGGTTCGCCCGCGCTCGGTTCAGAACAGCACGCTCATGAAGGTGCCGGTCTCGCGGAAGCCGACGCGGCGGTAGGCCCTGCGGGCGGCGGTGTTGTAGTCGTTCACGTACAGGCTGACGACGGGGGCGACGTCGGCCAGGGCGTAGCGCAGGACGGCGGCCATGCCGGTCTCGGAGAGGCCCTTGCCGCGGTGCTCGGGGGCGACCCAGACGCCCTGGATCTGGCAGACCTGGGGGGTGGCGGCGCCGATCTCCGCCTTGAAGACCACCTTGCCGTCGTCGATCCGGGCGAAGGAGCGGCCCGCGCCGACGAGTTCGGCGACCCGGGCCTGGTAGAGGAGTCCGCCGTCGCCGGCCAGCGGGGAGATGCCGACCTCCTCGGTGAACATCGCCACGCAGGCCGGCATCAGGACGTCCGTCTCGTCCTTGCGGATGCGGCGGACGAGCGGGTCGGGGGCCACGTCGGCGGAGGGGCTTTCGGTGACCATGAGCGGCTGGTTGGCGCGGACCTCGCGGGCGGGGCCCCAGCCCGGCTCCAGCAGCCGCCACAGCTGGGTGGTGGGTTCGGCGGGGCCGACGATCGAGGAGCAGCGGCGGCCGGCCCGGCGGGCCCGGTCGGCGAAGGCGCGGACGGCCTCGGGTCCGGCGCAGATGGGGACGAGGTTGGCGCCGGAGTAGCAGAGGGAGCGGAGCCTGCCGTCCGCGTACCAGCCCCACATCTCGCCGCCGAGGCGCCAGGGGTCGAGCCCGGCGACGTGCACGCGGGACGTGACGAAGGCGTTGGCCACGGGCTCGCTCTCCAGTATGGCGAGCGCTGCGCCGAGGTCGCTGGGTTCGAGGACCCGGGTGGTGGTCTGCGTCAACACGAGGGGGCCTCACCATGCGGTCTGCTGATTTCCGCACTGTACCCAACAAGCCTGTCGAACGCTGCCCGGGTCCGGAAGCGGGCTCCGGGACACGCCGCCCCGGAACACGGGGCACGTCGCTCGGGGACACGCCTTGGATACGCCGCCGCCCCGCCGGGCGCGGGGCCCGGCGGGGCGGTGAGGACAGCGGGAGGCGCGCCGGTCAGCTGATGGAGACCTCGGGCTCGCCGGACGGGATGCCGTCCTTCTCCATCTGCTCGGCGATCTTCAGGGCCTCTTCGATGAGGGTCTCGACGATCTTCGACTCGGGGACGGTCTTGATGACCTCGCCCTTCACGAAGATCTGGCCCTTGCCGTTGCCGGAGGCCACACCGAGGTCGGCTTCGCGGGCCTCGCCGGGGCCGTTGACGACGCAGCCCATCACCGCGACGCGCAGCGGGACCTCCATGCCCTCAAGACCGGCGCTGACCTGGTCGGCGAGCTTGTAGACGTCCACCTGGGCGCGTCCGCAGGAGGGGCAGGAGACGATCTCCAGGCGGCGCTGCTTGAGGTTCAGCGCCTCCAGGATCTGGAGGCCGACCTTGACCTCCTCGGCCGGCGGGGCCGAGAGGGAGACGCGGATGGTGTCGCCGATGCCCTCGGAGAGCAGCGCGCCGAACGCGACGGCCGACTTGATCGTGCCCTGGAACGCCGGTCCGGCCTCGGTGACGCCGAGGTGGAGCGGGTAGTCGCTCTGCGCGGCGAGCTGGCGGTAGGCGTTGACCATGACGACCGGGTCGTTGTGCTTGACCGAGATCTTGATGTCGCCGAAGCCGTGCTCCTCGAAGAGGGACGCCTCCCACAGGGCCGACTCGACGAGGGCCTCGGGGGTGGCCTTGCCGTACTTCTTCAGGAGCCGCGCGTCCAGGGAGCCGGCGTTGACGCCGATCCGGATCGGGGTGCGGGTCTCGGAGGCCGCCTTGGCGATCTCCTTGACCTTGTCGTCGAACTGCTTGATGTTGCCGGGGTTCACCCGGACCGCCGCGCAGCCCGCGTCGATCGCGGCGAAGACGTACTTCGGCTGGAAATGGATGTCCGCGATCACCGGGATCTGCGACTTCCTCGCGATGGTGGCGAGCGCGTCGGCGTCGTCCTGGGTGGGACAGGCCACCCGGACGATCTGGCAGCCGGACGCCGTCAGCTCGGCGATCTGCTGGAGGGTGGCACCGATGTCCGACGTACGCGTCGTCGTCATCGACTGCACGGAAACGGGCGCGTCGCCGCCGACCGCGACCGTGCCGACCTGGATCTGTCGGCTGACCCTTCGGTCGGCGAGCTTGGTCGGAACGGCCGGCATTCCGAGAGAAATCGCAGTCATGCGCTGTGCATCCCCAAGGTGTGGATCAAGGTCCCGATATCGGCGGGCTCCAGGCTTCGAGGTTACGGCACCGGAGCCTGGAGCCATGCACCGTGTCGACAAGTCCACCCTTTGGTGAGCGACCGGACACAACGGGTGTGCCCGGCCGTCATTCGTGGGACGCGTGGGGCGCGCGGGCCCCGGAGCGCGTGCGTCCACGGGCCCCCGAGGTGCGCGGGCCCGTGGACGCGCGGCGGTTCAGGAGATCTTGACCGGGTTCACGATGTCGGCCACCAGGACCAGCAGCGTGAAGCAGATGAAGAGCCCGGCGACCACATAGGCGACCGGCATCAGCTTGGCCACGTCGAACGGGCCCGGGTCCGGGCGCCGGAAGACCTTGGCCACATTGCGCCGCAGCGACTCCCAGAGCGCGCCCGCGATGTGCCCGCCGTCCAGCGGGAGCAACGGCAGCATGTTGAACAGGAACAACGACAGGTTGAAGCCCGCGAGCAGGAACAGCATCATCGCGACCTGGTTCTGCGCCGGGATGTCGAGGTTCATCACCTCGCCGCCGATCCGGGCCGCGCCCACCACGCCGACCGGTGAGTCGTCCGCGCGCCGGCCGTCGCTGAACGCCGCGTTCCACAGGTCCGGGATCTTGGAGGGCAGCGCGATGATCGCGTCGACGCCGTTCTCGATCATGTCGCCCATGCGCACGACGGAGTCGCCGAAGCCGAGCGGCACGATCTCGGTCTGGGCGGCGAAGCCGAGGTAGCCCGCCTTGACGAACTCGTCGGGCACGACCTCGCCGTTGCCGTCCTTCTTCGCCACGTCGTTCTGGAGGAGAACGGCGTTGAGGGTCAGCTCCTGGCCGCCGCGCTCGACGGTGATCGAGGCGGGTCCGATGGTCTTGCGGATGCGGTCCGAGAGGGCCGCCCAGTCGTCCACCTTCTGGCCGTCGAAGGCGACGATCTTGTCACCTTCCTTCAGGCCCGCCGCCTTGGCCGGGGAGACCTGGTCGGAGGACTGGCAGGTGTCGCGCTTCTCGCTCTGCGAGATCACGCACTGCTGGACGCCGGCGACCTCGGTGGTCTGCGTCTGGAAGCCGAAGGTCATCGCGACGCCCATGAAGATCGCGACGGCGAGGATCAGGTTCATGAACGGGCCGGCGAACATCACGATGACGCGCTTCCACGGCTTGCGCGTGTAGAAGAGCCGCTTCTCGTCGCCCGGTTCGAGCTCCTCGTACGCCGCGGAGCGGGCGTCCTCGATCATGCCGCGCCACGGTGAGGTGGAGCGGGCTTCGAGGCGGCCGTCCGCGCCGGGCGGGAACATCCCGATCATGCGGATGTAGCCGCCGGCCGGGATGGCCTTGATGCCGTACTCGGTGTCGCCCTTCTGCTTCGACCAGAGCGTCGGGCCGAAGCCGACCATGTACTGCGGGACCCGGATGCCGAACATCTTGGCCGTGGAGAGGTGGCCCAGCTCGTGCCAGGCGATGGAGAACAACAGGCCCACGACGAAGACGGCGATCCCCAGGACCGTCAGCAGGATCGAGGTCAGACTCATGCGTGCGCCTCCGCTGTCGCTTTAGCCGAGAGTTCCCGGGCCCGTGCGCGGGCCCAGGTTTCCGCTTCGAGGACGTCCGCGACGCTGAGCGGGGTTCCCGGGGCGGGGGCGCCGTGTTCGGACACCACAGCGGTGACCGTATCCATGATTCCGTTGAAGGGCAGCCGTCCGGCGAGGAAGGCGTCGACGCATTCCTCGTTCGCCGCGTTGAAGACGGCGGGCGCGGTGCCGCCGAGCGCACCGACGTGGCGGGCGAGCGCCACGGACGGGAAGGCCCCGGTGTCCAGCGGGAAGAACTCCCACGTGGATGCCTTCGACCAGTCGAAGGCGGGGGCCGCGTCCGGGACCCGCTCGGGCCAGCCGAGGCCGATGGCGATGGGTCCGCGCATGTCCGGCGGGGTGGCCTGGGCGAGGGTCGAGCCGTCGGTGAACTCGACCATGGAGTGCACGTACGACTGCGGGTGGACCACGACCTCGATCCGGTCGAAGGGGATGTCGTAGAGGAGGTGCGCCTCGATGACTTCCAGACCCTTGTTGACCAGGGTGGCGGAGTTGATCGTGATGACCGGGCCCATCGCCCAGGTCGGGTGGGCGAGGGCCTGCTCCCGGGTGACGTCGGCCAGCTCCTCGCGCGTACGGCCCCGGAAGGGTCCGCCGGAGGCGGTGACGACGAGCTTGCGGACGTCGGCGCGGACGCCCGCGGCCAGCGCCTGGAAGAGCGCGGCGTGCTCGGAGTCGACCGGGATGATCTGCCCGGGGGCGGCGAGGGCCTTCACCAGCGGGCCGCCGACGATCAGCGACTCCTTGTTGGCGAGGGCGAGCGTACGGCCGGCCTTCAGCGCGGCCAGCGTCGGGGCGAGCCCGATGGAGCCGGTGATCCCGTTGAGCACGGTGTGGCAGTCGCTCGCGGCGAGCGTGGTCGCCGCCTCGGGTCCGGCGAGGATCTCGGGGAGCGGCTCCCCGGCCCCGTACCGCTCGCGCAGCGCCTCGCGGAGGGCGGGGACGGCGTCCTGGTCGGCCACGGCGACCGTGCTCACCCGCAGCAGGTGGGCCTGTTCGGCGAGGAGGGCGACCCGGCCGCCGGCGGCCGAGAGCGCGGTGACACGGAAACGGTCGGGGTTGCGCAGGACCAGGTCGATGGCCTGGGTGCCGATGGACCCGGTGGAGCCGAGGATCACCAGATCCCGGCGGCCGACCGCCGCATCGAACACGAGATGCGGATCGGCGAGGGGGGCGGGGCTGTCGCTCATGCCCCCATTGTTGCCGCTCCGGCTGTGCGTGGGGACAGCGCGTCCCGGTGGCGCGCGCGTCCGCTACGGCCGGGGGCTCCCCGCGGCCTGGGCGAAGTCCGCGAAGACCTCGTGAAACTGCGGGAACGTCTTCCGTACGCAGCCGGGGTCGTCGAACGTGATGCCGGGCGTGCGCAGTCCGGCGACGGCGAAGGACATCACGATGCGGTGGTCGCCGTGGGTCGCGATCTCGGCGGGCCGCGGCGTACCGGGGTGGATCTCGATCCAGTCGGGCCCGGTGCGGACGGTGACGCCCATGCGGCGGAGGTTCTCCGCGCACGCCTCCAGCCGGTCGCACTCCTTGACCCGGGTGTTGGCGACGTCCTCGATCCGTACGGGGCCGTCCGCGTACGGGGCGATGGCGGCGAGGGTCGGCATGGTGTCGGAGATGTCGCGCATGTTCACGGTGAGCCCGCGCAGCGTCCCCGTGGAGCGGACGGTGGTGGCGTCGGCCCCCACCTCCACCTCCGCGCCCATGTCCCGCAGGACGTCGACGAAGCGCAGGTCGCCCTGGAGCGCGCCGATGCCCAGGCCCGGGACGGTGACCTCGCGTCCGGTGAGGGCGGCCGCGGCGAAGAAGTAGCCGGCGGTGGAGGCGTCGGGCTCGACCGCGTAGGCGGTGGCCCGGTAGCCGCCGGTGGGGCCTCCCCTGTCCGGGCGAAGCCGGGAACTCGGGGAAGGAACGGTGAAGGTGTTCCCCTCGCGCAGCACCTCCACGCCGAAGCCGCGCATCATCGCGAGGGTGATCTCGACGTACGGGGCGGAGACCAGCTCGGTGACCTCGATCCGCAGCCCCTCGGCGGTGAGCGGGCCGAGCATCAGCAGGGCGGTGAGGTACTGGGACGACTCCCCCGCGTCCAGGGCCAGTTCGCCGCCCTTGATCCCGGCGGCCCGGACGGTCAGCGGGTGGTGCCCCTCGGCCTCCTCGTGGCGCAGGTCGACGCCGAGGTCGATGAGGGCCCGGGTCAGCGGGGCGAGCGGGCGGCGGCGCATCTGGGCGGAGGCGTCGAAGCGGTACGTGCCGGAGGCGGCGGCCGCGACGAGGGTGGGCAGGAAGCGGGCGGTGGTGGCGCCGTCACGGCAGTGGACGTCGGCGTCCGGGGCGGCGGGCCCGGCCGGGCGGCCCTCGATGTGCCAGCGGTCGGCCTCCTGGACGACCTCGTACCCGAGGCTCTTGAGGCCCTCGACGAAGCCCTCCGTGTCGTCCGAGCGCAGCGGGTTCAGCAGGGTGGTGACGCCGTCCGCCGCCGCGGCCAGGAAGAGGGCGCGGGCGGTGACGGACTTGGAGCCGGGGATCTCGATGACGGTCACGGCCGCCATCCTGCCGTGCGGGCGGCGGGCCGAGGGGACGCGTCCAGCGCGTGGACGCGCCCCGTGGGCTTCCTTCAGCGCGTGGGCGCGCCCTGTGAGTTTCCTTCAGCGCGTGGGCGCGCCCCGTGAGCTTCCTTCGGTGCGCGGGCGCGCCCTGTGCACTTCCTTTAGGGCCCGGATACGCCCCGTCTAGGGCCTGGATACGCCCCGTGGACTTCTTTCAGGTCGTGGACACGCGTCCTGGGTCATCGGTCAGCGCACCGGCCGGTGCTGGTTGTCGTGGACGGAGGCTCCGGGGGTGGCGTCCGCGATCCAGGGGCCCTCGCCACTGGGGTCGATGACGCCTTCCTCCAGCCAGGTGTACGTACCGGACAGGACGCCGTCCACCACGCGCCCGTCGAGGTCGTCGGTGTTCGACCACAGCCGGGTGAAGAGCTCCTCGACCCGGATGCGGGACTGGCGGCAGAAGGCGTCGGCGAGCTGGTAAGCCTCGCGGCCGTGCTCCCCGGAGCCCCGCAGGTGCTCGGCGCGGACGCAGGCGGCGCTCATGGCGAAGAGTTCGGCGCCGATGTCGACGATCCGGCCGAGGAAGCCCTGCTTGGTCTCCATCCGGCCCTGCCAGCGGGACATCGCGTAGAAGGTGGACCGGGCGAGCTTGCGCGAGGAGCGTTCCACGTACCGCAGGTGCCCGGAGAGGTCGCGGTGTCCGGAGGGGTTGAACTCGGCGTACGTACGCGGAAGTTGTCCGGCCCCGGTGACGAGCTGGGGCAGCCAGCGGGCGTAGAAGCCGGCCGCGTTGGCACCCGCTTTCGCCTTGTCCGACAGGGACTTCTCCGGGTCGATGATGTCGCCGGCGACCTTGAGGTGGGCGTCGACGGCCTCGCGGGCGATCAGCAGGTGCATGATCTCGGTGGAGCCCTCGAAGATCCGGTTGATCCGCATGTCGCGGAGCATCTGCTCGGCCGGGACGGCGCGTTCGCCGCGGGCGGCCAGCGACTCGGCGGTCTCGAAGCCGCGTCCGCCGCGGATCTGGACCAGTTCGTCGGCGATCAGCCAGCCCATCTCGGAGCCGTACAGCTTGGCGAGGGCGGCTTCGATGCGGATGTCGTTGCGGTCCTCGTCGGCCATCTGCGAGGAGAGGTCGACGATCGCCTCGAGGGCGAAGGTGGTGGCCGCGATGAAGGAGATCTTCGCGCCGACCGCCTCGTGCCGGGCGACGGGCCGGCCCCACTGTTCCCGTACGGCGGACCATTCACGGGCGATCTTCAGACACCACTTCCCCGCGCCGACGCACATGGCGGGCAGCGAGAGGCGGCCGGTGTTGAGGGTGGTCAGGGCGATCTTCAGCCCCGCGCCCTCGGGGCCGATGCGGTTGGCCGCGGGAACCCGGACCTGGTGGAAGCGGGTGACCCCGTTCTCGATGCCGCGCAGCCCCATGAAGGCGTTGCGGTTCTCCACCGTGACGCCCGGGGCGTCCGCCTCGACGACGAACGCCGTGATGCCGCCCTTGTGGCCCTCGGAGGCCGGGACCCGGGCCATGACGACCAGCAGGTCGGCGACGACGCCGTTGGTGGTCCAGAGCTTCACGCCGTCCACGAGGTAGTCGGACCCGTCGGGCACGGCGGTGGTGGCGAGGCGGGCCGGGTCGGAGCCGACGTCGGGCTCGGTCAGCAGGAACGCGGAGATGTCGGTGGTGGCGAGCCGGGGCAGGAAGGCGTCCTTCTGTTCCTGGCTGCCGAAAATCTTCAGGGGCTGCGGTACGCCGATCGACTGATGCGCCGAGAGCAGCGCCCCGATGGCGGGGCTCGCGGAGCCGACCAGGGCGAGCGCCTTGTTGTAGTACACCTGGGTGAGCCCGAGACCGCCGTACTTGGTCTCGATCTTCATCCCGAGGGCGCCGAGCTCCTTGAGACCGGCGATGACCTCGTCGGGGATCTTCGCCTCGCGCTCGATCCGGGCGCTGTCGACGTGCGTCTCGCAGAAGGTGCGCAGCCGCGCCAGGAACTCCTCGCCGCGCCGGATGTCGTCCGGCGGCGGCAGGGGGTGCGGATGGATCAGATCGAGCTGGAAACGCCCCAGGAACAGCTCCTTGGCGAAGCTGGGCTTGCGCCAGTCCTGCTCACGGGCCGCCTCGGCGACCCGGCGCGCCTCACGCTCGGTGACCTTGGGTGCTTTGGGGACCTGGGGTGTGTTGTGTGGTGCGGACATGTGGGGCCTCACCTCGCCGCGCGTCGCCGGACGGATGGACACACGGACTGCTAGTCGCTGCCTACTGGTCCGTATGTAACCCGTGTACCCGCGGTTCGGCACCCGCACCAGCCCCCGCGCGCGGACAGCCGCCGCCCGGAGCGCACGGCTCGCACGGCGCGCACGGCGCGCACGCGCGGACGGCCTGAACCCCCGCACAGTGGGTTCAGGCCGTCCGTCTCGCATCCCGCCCGCCCTCGCTGTCCGGGCGGAGGGGCGGGCGGGGTGTCGGTGGGGTGTTACAGGGCGAGGCCCGTGAGGACGAGGACGCGCTCGTAGGTGTAGTCGTCCATCGCGTAGCGCACGCCCTCGCGGCCGACGCCGGACTGCTTGGCTCCGCCGTACGGCATCTGGTCGGCGCGGTACGAGGGGACGTCGCCGATGATCACGCCGCCGACCTCCAGGGCGCGGTGGGCGCGGAAGGCGGTCTGGAGGTCGTGGGTGAAGACGCCCGCCTGGAGGCCGTACTTGGAGGAGTTGACGGCGGCGAACGCCTCGGCCTCCCCGTCGACCTTCTGGAGGGACATGACCGGGCCGAAGACCTCTTCGCAGGAGAGCTTCACGTCGTCCGGGAGGCCGGCGAGCACGGTCGGGGCGTAGGTGGCCCCGTCGCGCTTGCCGCCGGTGAGGAGTTCCGCGCCGCCCTGGACGGCCTCGTCGACCCAGGACTCGACGCGCCGGGCGGCGTCCTCGCTGACGAGGGGGCCGACGTCGGTGGCGGCGTCGGCGGGGTCGCCGGTGACCAGGGCCTCGACGGCGGCGACGATCTTCGGGACGAGCCGGTCGTAGACCGAGGCGTCGGCGATGACGCGCTGCACCGAGATGCAGGACTGGCCGCCCTGGTAGTTGGAGAACGTGGCGATCCGGGTGGCCGCCCACTCCAGGTCCTCGTCCGAGGCGTAGTCGCCGAGGACGACCGCCGCGCCGTTGCCGCCGAGCTCCAGGGTGCAGTGCTTGCGGGGCGCCGACTCCATGATCGAGTAGCCGACCGGGCCCGAGCCGGTGAAGGAGATGACCGGCAGCCGCTCGTCCTGGACCAGGGCGGGCATCTTGTCGTTCGGGACCGTCAGGACGGACCAGGAGCCGGCCGGGAGGTCGGTCTCCGCGAGCAGCTCGCCCAGGATGAGCGAGGAGATCGGGGTGGCCGGGGCCGGCTTGAGGATGATCGGTGCGCCGACGGCGATGGCCGGGGCGACCTTGTGGGCGCTGAGGTTCAGCGGGAAGTTGAACGGCGCGATGCCCAGGATCGCCCCGCGCGGGAAGCGCCGGGTCAGCCCGAGGCGGCCGGTGCCGCCGAGGTCGGTGTCGAGCCGCTGGGCCTCGCCGCCGTTGAAGCGCCGGGCCTCCTCGGCCGCGAACCGGAACACGGACACCGCCCGGCCGACCTCGCCGCGCGCCCACTTGATCGGCTTGCCGTTCTCCGCCGAGATCAGCTGGGCGATCTCCTCGGTGCGCTCCGTCAGCCGCCGTACGACGTGGTCGAGGGCCGCTGCCCGTACGTGCGCCGGGGTCGCGGCGAACTCGTCGCGTACGGCGTGGGCGGCGGCGACGGCCTCCTCGACCTGGTCGTCGGTCGGCACGCTGACGGCGCCGACGAGGCGGCCGTCGTACGGGTTGGTGACGTCGAAGCTGTCGGCACCGGTGGCCCGGCGGCCGGCCACCCAGAAGGCGTGGGGCGAAGTCATGGAGGTTCCGGCCCTTCGGAGGTCGTGAGGAGGTCGTGACGGAGCAGGTCGTGACGGAGGTGGTAGTGACGGAGGTGACGGGCGCCCGGGAGGCTCCCCTCTTGTTGGTCCACGGTAGGGCGGCGGGACGCTCAGGGCGTTTGTCCGGCGTGGAGCGGAGCGGGGGTCGGGTGCTCCGAATCGGCAGGGGCGGTGTCCGCAGCGGAGGACCCGGACTTCTGCGTACGCCCGCCGGCCGGGCCATCCGGGCTGTCCGGGCCGGACGGTCCCGGCTTTGCGCTACGCCGGAGCAGATCCGGTACGAGGGTGAGCAGGCCGGCCACCGCGAGGGCCGCGCCCAGCCAGAGCGGGGCCCGCAGGCCGAAGCGGTCGAGGCCCAGGCCGCCCAGCGCGGAGCCGAGGACCACGCCGAAGGTGATGAAGGAGCTGTGCACGGTGTTGACGAGCGGCCGGGCGTTGCCGGTGCGCTGCACCCGGGTGACCAGGGCCGGGTTCATGGTGACCCCGACGAGGCCGATGCCCAGCATGCAGAGCACCGCCCAGAGGTCGAACCGGGCCAGCAGGGCGAACCCGGCCAGGAACACCGCGTTCAGCGACAGGCCGCCGAGCAGGACGGGGAGGGTGAACCGGTCGGCGAGCCGGCCGACGACGGTGTTGCCGATCACGGTGGCGGCGCCGTACGCGAGAAGCAGCAGCGGGACCGTGCCCGAGGAGAATCCGGTGACCTGGGTGAGGATCGGGTTGAGGTAGCTGAAGGCGGAGAAGGTCGCGCCGATGACCATGGTGCTGGTCAGCAGGGTGATCCAGAGCCTGGGCCGGCGGAAGGCCGTGAGCTCGGAGCGGAAGGTGCCGCTGCCTTCGGGCCGGTCGGTCCGGCCCACGCCGATCAGCGTGCACAGGGCGGCGGCGACCGTCAGCGCGGAGATGGCCCAGAACGCGGCGCGCCAGCCGTACCGTTCGCCGGTCAGGGTGGCCAGCGGCAGCCCCAGCAGGGTGCCGAGCATCAGTCCGTTGAGGATGACCGCCACGGCTCGGCCGCGGATCTCGGGGCGGGTGAGCTGGGAGCCGAGCGAGATCGCGACGCCGAAGAACGCCTGTGAGGCGACGCCGGTGATCACCCGGGCGACCACCATGACCGGGTAGCCGGACGCGGTGGCGGCGAGCACGTTGCCGGCCAGGAAGACCGGGAAGAGGACCATGAGCGCGGTCTTGGGCGGGAGTCGCAGCAGGGCGACGGAGAGCAGCGGCCCGCCGAACGCCATGGAGAGGGCGAAGACGGTGATCAGGTAGCCGATCTGCGGGACGGTGACGCCCAGTCCGGCGGCCATCTGCGGCATCAGTCCGGCGACGACGAACTCACTGGTGACCATGGCGAAGATGCCGAAGGCCAGTACGTGGACAGCACGAGGCACGGGTGGTTCCCCCTGTGGGTGTTGTTCTGCATTGATCGGCATTGATGGGTGTTTTGTATTGATCAGTTCAAAACTCGGACATGGGCGGGCCCGGCCCGTGGACGGCAGGCGGGAACGACGCTCAGCGCATGCGGGTCAGCGGATCGGCGTCAGCGGACCAGGGCGTCCAGGGCGGTGTCGGCCACGGTCTGGACGGCGGCCCGGTCGGCTCCGCCCTGGGCCGCGATCCGCATGCCGCCGATGACGGCGTTGACGTACCGGGCGAGGGCGTCGGGGCCCCGCGCGGAGGCGATGGAGCCGTCGCGCTGCCCGGAGGCGATGACGCCGGAGAGGGACCGCAGCCTGCGGGCGGCGTCGCGGTCCAGGAGGCGGGCCGCCTCCGGGTCGCGGGCCGCGAGTTCGACGGTGGAGTTGACTCCCAGGCAGCCCAGACTGCGGCCGTCCGGGCGGTTGTCGAACTCGTCGGACACGATCTTGTCGAGCAGGGCGCGGACCCGTTCGCCGGGCGGGCGCGTCTCGTCCTCCAGCACGGCGCTCTGGGCGTCGGCCATGGTGTCGAGGTAGCGGGCCAGCGAGCGCGCGAACAGCTCGCGCTTGCTCTGGAAGGTGTTGTAGATGCTGCTGCGCCCCAGCCCTGTGGCGACGCACAGGTCCTGGGTGGAGGTGGCCTCGTAGCCGTACTCCCAGAACGTGCGCATCGCGGCGTCCAGGGCCCGGTCCTCGTCGAACTGTCTCGGTCGGGCCATGGCAGTACTCTAGGGTTTTGGACCGGTCGATGCAATACCGGCTTCAGCCCTCGCCGGGGGTCGCCGCCTCGGTCGCCTTGAGCGCGAGCCACAGCTCCATCCGGACATCCGGGTCGTCCAGCGAGCGGCCCAGGATCTCCTCCACCCGGCGCATCCGGTAGCGCAGGGTGTGCCGGTGCACGCCGAGGTCGGCGGCGGCCGCGTCCCACTGGCCGTGGCGGGAGAGCCAGGCGCGCAGGGAGGCCACGAGGTCGCCGCGGCCCTTGGCGTCGTGCTCGTACAGGGCGCGGAGCATGCCGTCGGCGAAGGCCCGTACGGCGTCGTCCGCGAGCAGCGGCAGGACCGAACCGGCGGCCAGCTCCTCGTGCTCGACCAGGGCCCTGCCCCGGCGGCGGGCGACGGAGAGGGCCTGTTCGGCCTGCTTGTACGCGGCGGAGACGGCGATCGGGCCGCAGGGCGCGGAGAGCCCGACCACCACATCGCTGTCCTCGGCGCCGCCTTCGCGCGGGGAGCGGTCGTCCTGGGCCTCGGCGTAGGCGGCACAGGCGGCGACGGCGGTGCCGCCGTCCGCCGCCAGGACGACGACGCGTTCGCCCTCGGGGACCATGAGGAGCGCCTCGCCGGAGCGGGCGGCGGCGGCCTCCATGGTCTCGGTGAGCAGCTCGAACCCGGCGGGCGCGGCCGCCTCCGCGATCAGCAGCCGGAACGGGGCGTCGAGGAGTCCGCCGTACAGGTCTCCGGCGACCGCCCGGGCGTGGTCGGACTGGCCGGCCAGGAGCATCCGCAGGACGGCGGCGCCGAGGCGCTGTTCGGCGCCCTGGAGGGAGCGGGAGCGGGCGGTGGTGAGGGTGAGGAGGGCGACGGCGGAGTGCACGGCGTACCGCTCGGCGGTTCCCAGCGCCGCGCCCGTGCCCACGGCCAGCGCGCCGCGCGCCCGGCGGCCGGTGCCCAGCGACTGGAGCTCGACCCGGTCCTCGCTGCCGCCCACGACGACGCTGGCGGGGGCGGGGCGGTCCCGGAGGCGTTCGACGTCCGGGGTGAGGCGGGCGGCGCGGCGGGCGGCCCAGTCGGGGGCGGCGGCGAGCACCGCGCCGGAGGTGTCGTACAGCGCGGCCCACCCGTCGATGTGGGCGGCGAGGCGGGCGAGGAGGTCGGCGGGGCCGTCCCCGGCCAGTGCGGCCTTCGTCAGCTCGCGCTGGGCCTCGAAACCGGCGGTGACCGCGCGGTACTGGTCGGCGGCGATGGCGGCGGACACGGCCTTGCTGATGGCGAGGAACGGGGTGCGGCGGGGGACCTCCAGGAGCGGGAGCCCCGCTTCCTCGGCGGCGTCGACGAGGGCGGCGGGAACGTCCTCGTAGTTCACCCCGACCGCGAAGCCGACCCCGGCGACACCCGCTCCGGCGAGCCGCCGCACGTACCGCCGCATGGACTCGGCGTTCTCGGCGTCCAGGTTGGTGGCGGTCACGAGGAGGAGCTCGCCGCCGTCCATGTACGGGACGGGATCGGCGAGCTCACTGGCGTGGGCCCAGCGCACGGGGGTCTCGAGCCGGTCCGCGCCCGCCCGCACGGTGAGCTTGAGCGCCGAGTGCTGGACGAGCGAGGCGAGCGTGGGGGGCATGGGACCGGGAACCCTTGAGGTCGGCGACAAGGTCTGCGGGACGGCGGACCGGCGACGCGATGGGCGATGCCGATTTCGCCGTCCCGTATGAACGGCTGTCTTCGATTCTGCCAGGGCGGCAGGGTTCCCAGGACCGCTCCCGGCCGCTTTCAGCCTGCGAGGTCCACCAGGAAGGGCGGTGCGTGTTCGCCGTCGACGGTGGTCAGGGACAGCACCGCGTGCCCGGCGGGCAACTCGTAGGCGAGCGCCGATGCCGTCCAGCGCTCCCGTTCCACCTGTCGCACGGTGACCGCGTCGGTGGTCACCGCCTTGCCGGTCGCGAGCTTCCGCAGCGCGTGGAGGGCGCGTGTGAAGGGCTGGTCGGCGAAGACGGTGTGCTGGGCGACATCCCGGACCTCGACCCACTCCTTGCCCCATGCCTCCGAGAACCGCTTCCCGTCCCAGGTGGTGATGCCGGAGAAGATCATCCCGCACCCGACCGCGCCCAGCAGGGCCGAGTGCAGCCCTTCGGGCACGTCGTCGACGGTGCGCAGGGCCAGGACCGCCCCGGCGTTGACAGACCTGAGGTGCCGAACGCCCCGGACGGTCTCGGCGGTCAAGGTGTGGGTCGCGTCGTCCAGCACCAGGCAGGCGAAGAGTGACCGGTCGGCACGGGCTGCGGCGGCCGCGTTGAACTGGGCCAGAACAAGGCGGGCCAGCACTTGCGACGCCCCCGCGTGAGCGCGTACGGGAAGATCGATCCGGACCCTGAGCGGGTGCTGCACGAGGGACCGGAGAGGGAAGGCGCGGGATTCGTCGCTGGTGCCGAAGAACCCCTCGAACGCGGGCCGGTCGAGCAGAGCCACCCTGTCGGCGAGGACCGGGGCGGGGTCCCCACCGGTGCTCGCCTGTCGTACCCGGGCGTCCAGCTCACGCAGCATGGCGTGGTGGCCGCCGGCTTCGAGTGCTCGCCGCAGCTCACGCAGTTCGGAGTCGGTTCCCGCGAGGAGCTCGCGAAGGTCCGGCACGGACGGGAAGCGGCCGTGGACGGCACGGTAGGGTCCGAGCAGCTGGCCGAGCACCAGAGCCGCGCGTCGGCTGTCCAGGTTCGGAATGTCGCCGACGAGCCCTTCGGCAAGGACTGCCGCGGCCTCGTCGGGGTCGTTCGTGCCGCCGTACAGATCGAAATCGTGCGCCGACGAGGCGTCGCCGATCTTCACGACGACATCGAAGGCGTCGTCCGCGCCGAGAGGTGTGCCCGCCGCGCAGACGGCGACCACCGCCGTCCTCCCCGCCAGAGCCTGGAGCGCCAGCGTTTCGACGACGGGACGCACGAGCCGGGTCGTCTTGCCGGATCCGGACGGTCCGACCGCCAGCAGAGAGGTGCCGAGAACAGCGGGTTCCAGGGCTGCGCCCGCACCCCTGCGGTCGTAGGGGTTTCGTTCGTCGTCGACATAGCCGCCGACGCGGACCTGTCCGGTCAGCAGATCGTGACGCGCGGCTCGCAGGGGCAGATCCCGGTGTCCCGAGGGATGAAGGAAGGCATGAGGACCCTTGCCCACCACCTCGGCGGCGAACGCCTCGGAGCGGTCCCGATAGGCACGGCCGGTCTCCCATGCATGGCTCAGACGGGCACAGTCGACATCGTTCACACGTTCGTCGCGCACGGCGGACGTGAGCACGTCCGCCGCCTCCACCTGGCCGGCGGCACGCAGCTCGGGCCAGTGGTCCCTCCCTGTTCCGGGCTCGGGGGCAACGGCTTGCGGGGGGTGGGGCCCGGTCGCGGACGTCGGGGCCTCCCTGACGTCACGGAAAGCGGTACGCCACCGCCCCACCCGGGCGAAGGGCCACACGACGACAGAAGCGATCAGGACGTGGGTCCCATAGCTCACCAGTACCGCCAGGTAAGGATTGCCGCCTCCCTGCCGCCAGCTGAGCGGAGTCGACCCGAAGACGAATCGGTGCAGGGGGACGCTGTCGTTCCATACCAGCCACAGAGCGACAAGGGCTCCGAAGCCGGAGGCCAGCAACCGGGCACGGGGCAGGTTGGGGCCCGCGTAATGGCGGAAGACACCGGCCCAGTTGCCCAGACGGGCGGCCCACACTCCGGCCGCGATCACAAAGACCTGGTAGTAGAGGGTTCGAACGGTGTAGGCGATGTCAGGCGCGTACAGCCGGAACCCTGAAATATCCCACCAGTCCGCCGGTGTGAAGACCCTGAGCAGCCCCTCCATGTACGGAACGCGGAAATTCTTCAGAAGTGCCCAGGCCACCAACCACAGCGCCAGGGTGAGCAGCGGAGCCACCAAGGAGGGGCGGGACGGTTTCCGGGCGGGACGCGGCACGAATGCGTAGCGCCAGACGCCGGGGCCGACTACGGGGCGGGGCGTGTTCAGCCAGCGGGCGATCGTCGGTGCACTCCGAGGGGGGTCGGCGGGCCTCGGCGGCGCAGCGGGCGGCGGCCCGGCCGGACGGGGCACTTGGGGCCGGACCCCGCCCGCTGCGGACGGCCCCCACTCCCTGCCGCTCGCGCCCCGTACGCCCCGCGTGCCCTCGTCGTCCATGAACCACTGCCCCCTTGACCTGCCGGTCCGTCCGCTGCCCCGGTCAATCTAGTGCGCGCGCACGGCGAGTTCAGCAATGCGCGCGGATATGGCCGTCCCCGGCCGCCGGCGGAGCCGCATCGCACCAGGTCGGCGGAGGAGTGGCCGGGCATCGGGCCGCTACCTGTCCGCGGCGGACAACGACACGCGCTCTCCACTCCCGATCGGAGCATGCCCGGGTGGCGGCCCCGCCCCTAGCCTGCAGAAAGAAGAGCGTCCGAAACACCCCCAGGAGCCCCTCATGACCGCAATTCCGCAGGAGCGCCGCGTCGTCACTGCCATCCCCGGCCCGAAGTCGGCCGAGCTGCAGGCTCGCCGTCTCGCGGCCGTCGCCGCAGGTGTGGGCTCCACCCTGCCGGTGTTCACCGCCCGCGCCGGCGGCGGGATCATCGAGGACGTGGACGGCAACCGTCTGATCGACTTCGGCTCCGGCATCGCCGTGACGTCGGTGGGCGCCTCCGCCGAGGCCGTCGTACGCCGCGCCACCGCGCAGCTCGCCGACTTCACCCACACCTGTTTCATGGTCACGCCGTACGAGGGGTACGTCGAGGTCTGCGAGCAGCTCGCGGAGCTGACGCCGGGCGACCACGCGAAGAAGTCGGCGCTGTTCAACTCGGGCGCCGAGGCCGTCGAGAACGCGGTGAAGATCGCCCGCGCCTACACCAAGCGCACCGCCGTCGTCGTCTTCGACCACGGCTACCACGGCCGGACCAACCTCACGATGGCGCTGACGGCGAAGAACATGCCGTACAAGCAGGGCTTCGGCCCGTTCGCGCCCGAGGTCTACCGCGTCCCGGTCGCCTACGGCTACCGCTGGCCGACCGGGCCCGAGAACGCCGGCGCCGAGGCGTCCGCGCAGGCCATCGACGAGATCACCAAGCAGATCGGCGCGGAGAACGTCGCGGCGATCATCATCGAGCCGGTGCTCGGCGAGGGCGGCTTCATCGAGCCGGCCAAG
This sequence comes from Streptomyces sp. cmx-18-6, assembly GCF_046548915.1. NCBI lineage: Bacteria > Bacillati > Actinomycetota > Actinomycetes > Kitasatosporales > Streptomycetaceae > Streptomyces > Streptomyces sp. cmx-18-6. Next base: position 76,036 of record NZ_JAEBEP010000004.1, read on the forward strand.
GGCTTCCTCCCGGCGATCGCGCAGTTCGCCAAGGACAACGGCATCGTCTTCGTCGCGGACGAGATCCAGTCCGGCTTCTGCCGCACCGGCCAGTGGTTCGCCTGCGAGGACGAGGGCATCGTCCCGGACCTGATCACCACCGCCAAGGGCATCGCCGGCGGTCTGCCGCTCTCCGCCGTGACCGGCCGCGCCGAGATCATGGACGCCGCGCACGCCGGCGGTCTGGGCGGTACGTACGGCGGGAACCCGGTCGCCTGCGCCGGTGCGCTCGGCGCCATCGAGACGATGCGTGAGCTGGACCTGAACGGGAAGGCCAAGCGGATCGAGGAGGTCATGAAGGGCCGCCTCGCCGAGATGCGGGCGAAGCTCCCCAACGGCGACATCATCGGCGACATCCGCGGCCGTGGCGCCATGATCGCGATCGAGCTGGTGAAGTCCGGCACGAAGGACCCGAACCCGGAGGCGGCGGGCGCGCTCGCCAAGACCTGCCACGCCGAGGGCGTCATGGTCCTCACCTGTGGCACCTACGGCAACGTGCTGCGCTTCCTGCCGCCGCTCGTGATCGGCGAGGACCTGCTCAACGAGGGCCTCGACGTGATCGAGCAGGCGTTCGGCACGCTCTGACCCCCGAACCCCGGAACGGACGCGGGCGGCTTTTCGCCGCACCCGTCCGGCATCCGGGTGAGGGCCTGTGAAGAACGTGTGCGGGGGCGATGGCGGCCGGCGGTTGCGACTGTCGGCCGCCCCTCCACTGCCGTACGGTTTCTGCAGATGAGAGAAACACCTCGCTCGCGGGAAACCGCGGGCGATTCCGGGTCGGGGCTTCCCCAGCACCGTCCCGGGCGTGCCTTCGTGCACGCCACCGGAGCTTCCGGCTCCGGTACTCCTCACCGATCGGACGGCCGCCCGCCCCACACCCCCCGGGGCGCGCGGCGACCCGATCCGGCCGGCCATCCCGGAACAACCCCCCCTGTTCCCCGGTGGCCGGCCTCTCTCCTTCTCGGCCTCCTGGCGGCGCTGTTCGCGCTGTTCGCGCTGATCACCTGGCAGGTCGCGGCCGAAGGCCCGCTGGTCCGGCTCGACGAACGCGTGGGCGAGAGCCTCTTCCGGCGCGGCCCGGCTCCCCTGACCCAGCTCTTCTCCGACCTCGGCGGCATGCCGGTGGCCCTCCCGGTGCTCGTCTGCGCGATCGCGTACGCACTGTGGCGCGGCGCCCGCCGACTGCCGGTGTACGCGGCGCTCACCATGGCGGCCGTGCCCGCGCTGGTGATCCCGCTGAAGGTGGCCACCGCCCGGCAGGGCCCGCTCACCGAGGCCGTCAACTACTACCCGTCGGGCCATACGGCGACGGCGGCGGTGGCGTACGGGGCGGCGGCCCTGCTCCTCCTCGCCCTCCCCCGCCCGTCGTGGCTGCGGGAGAGGGCCTGGCCGCGGGCCTGGATGCTGCCCGCCGCCGCTGTGCTGCTGACGGCGGCGACGGGCGTCGGGCTGGTGCTGCACGGTTACCACTGGCCGCTGGACGTGCTGGCGAGCTGGTGCCTGGGGCCGGTGCTGCTCGCGCCGCTGTGGTGGGTCAGTCGGCGGCCTCGGCGGCGGCGTCCGCGAGAAGGGCCGCGAGCCACTCGGTGAGCTCCGGGGTGTCGTGGTCGATCGTCGCGAAGTGGATGCCGAGCGGCTCGCCGGCGGGGACGACGCCGGGCTCGTAACGCCGGTAGTGGATGTCCGCGCGCGGACTGTTCGTCCTGATCAGTTCCTCGACCAGGGCGTCGGTGCCCAGCAGCGGTGCGGGGTCGGCGCGGACGCGTTCGTCGTCGGCGGCCTGGGTGATGCGGACCGGCACGGCGAAGGGGAGGTCCGGGTTCATCGCCTCCACCTGGCGGTCGAACTTCTCCTGGTCGGCGTTGGGGGCGGCGGGGTATCCGGCCCTGAACTGCTCGGATCCCCTGATGCCGCCCCAGGAGTCGGGGCGGCTGAGACCCGCGCGGGAGCGCTGCCGCACATGGGGCCAGAGCTCCTGGAACGCCCGGGGCGAGAGGACCTGTGCCGGGTCGATCGTGGGGTCGCCGCCGATGGCCCCGGCCAGGAAGAGCGGGGTGAACGCGAAGCCGGGGGCGGCCCGGTCGAAGAGGGCTCCGGCTCGGACCAGGCCCAGGAGGTGGTTGGCGGGGGCGATGGCGGCGACGCCGGCCAGTCCGTCGACCCGGCCGGGGGCGTGATGAGCGGCGAACAGGGCCGCCTGGCCGCCCTGCGAGTGTCCGACGATCGCGAACCGCTCCCCGATCTCCCCGGGAAACAGCTTGCGGGCGGCCGTCACGATGTCGAGTACGCCCATGGCCTCGGAGCGGCCGAGGAGGTACGGGTGCAGATGGTCCGCGGTTCCGGTGCCCAGGGCCTCGTAGTCGCTCATCGCCACGGCCCACCCCTGGTCCAGGAAGTGGCCGAGAAGCGTGAGCGGGTAGGCGTTCATGGGCGAGGCCCCGGTGTCGCCCCGGTCCCGCGACGGCGCGCACCGGTTGGCCGCGCCCACGGTGCCGTGGGCCCAGCTGACGACCGGGTAGCCGCCGGCGGGGACGGGGTGGGCGGTGCGGTCCGGCAGGGCGATGACGCCCGAGGTGGCGACCGGGGTTCCGTCCGCGCCCTCGGAGAGGTGGAGCACCAGCCAGTTCTTTCCGCCGGGCACTGCCGCGGCGGGGTTGCCCAGGGGGCGCGCGTGGATCGGGTCGCCGGGGCCGCCTTCGGGCAGGGGGACCGGCGGGGTGTAGAACGCGTCCCCGGCGGGCGCGTCCACCGGGGACGCCGAGGATGCCACGGATGCCGTAGGTGCTGCGGATGCCGTGAGGGATGAACCGGTGCTCACACGCTGTCCTTTCTCGGACGCGGCGGAACGCGGCGGGCGGACGACACGCCCCCTCCGCCCCGTCAGGCGTCGTGATCACCATAGGGGGCCGGGACGGCGTGGATGATGCCCGTCGCCGCGATCCTCTTCACCCCGGCGACGGGCATCGGTCTGATGGGGCGTACGGCCTGTGGTCGCCGGCCGTACGCCGGGTGGGTCAGCGGCCGAAGTAGGTGTTGAAGTTCCGGGAGAACTCCCAGTTGTTGAACCGGTCCCAGTTGATCGACCAGGTCATCAGCCCCCGCAGATCGGTCCAGGTCCCGTGGGTCTGGTAGGAGCCGCAGTCGGTCTTCTTGATCAGGCAGTTGAGGGCCTTGTTGACCTCGGCCGGTGAGGTGTGGCCGTTGCCCGCGTGGGTGGAGGCCGGCAGTCCGATGGCGACCTGGTCGGGGCGCAGGCCCGGGAAGACGCGGCTGGTGTTGCCCGCGACCGGGAAGCCGGCGAGCAGCATGTCCGTCATCGCGATGTGGAAGTCCGCGCCGCCCATCGAGTGGTACTGGTTGTCCAGGCCCATGATCGGGCCCGAGTTGTAGTCCTGGACGTGCAGCAGGGTGAGGTCGTCGCGCAGGGCGTGGATGACCGGCAGATAGGCGCCGGCGCGCGGATCCTGGCCGCCCCAGGGGCCGGAGCCGTAGAACTGGTAGCCGAGCTGTACGAAGAAGGTCTCGGGCGCCATCGTGAGGATGAAGTCGGAGCCGTGCTTCGCCTTGAGGGTCTTCACGGCGGAGATCAGGTTGACGATCACGGGCGACGTCGGGGCGCGGAAGTCGTTGTCCCCGGTGTTCAGCGAGAGGGAGTGGCCCTCGAAGTCGATGTCCAGGCCGTCCAGGCCGTAGGTGTCGATGATCTTCGAGACCGAGGTGACGAAGGCGTCCCGGGCGGCGGTGGAGGAGAGCTGCACCTGGCCGTTCTGGCCGCCGATGGAGATCAGGACCTTCTTGCCCGCGGCCTGCTTGGCCTTGATGGCGGCCTTGAACTCCGCCTCGGACTCGACGTTCGGGCACTCCTTGACCGGGCAGAGCGAGAAGCGGATGTCGCCGGAGGTGACGGAGGTGGGCTCGCCGAAGGCGAGGTTGACGACGTCCCAGGAGTCGGGCACGTCCGCCATGCGGGTGTAGCCGGAGCCGTTGGCGAAGCTGGAGTGGAGGTAGCCCACGAGCGCGCGGGCCGGGAGCTTGGTGTCGCCGCCCCCGCCCCCGGCTGTGGTGGTCGCGGTGACGGCGGCCGACTTGGCGGACTCGCCGGCCGCGTTGGTCGCGGTGACCTGGAAGCTGTACGCGGTCGAGGCAGCCAGTCCGCTGACGGTGGCGGCCGGGCCGGTGACCGTGGCCACCTTCGTACCGCCGCGGTAGACGTGGTAGCCGGTCGCGCCCGACACGGCGTTCCAGGAGAGCGCGACGGAGGAGGAGGTCACGGCTGTGGTGCGCAGGCCCGCGGGGACGGCGGGCAGGACGACCGGGTCGCCGCCGGGGCCGACGAGGGTGAGGTCGTCGACGTAGTGGGCGGGGGCGCCGTACCAGCCGTGGGTGTAGACGCTCACGGAGGTGGTGCCCGGGCCGGTGGTGAAGCTGGTGGTGAGCTGCTTCCAGGCGCCGGTGGACTGGGTCCAGGTGGAGACGTCGGTGGTTCCGGTGCCGGTGGCGCCGAGGTAGACGGGGCTGCCCTGCACCCAGGCGCTCAACGTGTAGCGGGAGTTGGGCTTGACCGTGACCGCCTGGGAGCACCTGGCGTTGTCGTTGCCCGCCGGGGTCCCCTTCAGCGCCTTCGTACCGCCGTACACCGGGGTGGAGACGGCCGCCCCGCTGCCTGCGGTGCAGCTCCAGCCGTCGAGACCCGCCTCGAAGCCGCCGTTGCGCGCCACGTCCACATCGGCCGCACTCGCCGCCGGCGCCGTGGCGACCAGGGCGCCGGCGGCGAGCACCGCGGCCGTACAGGCGGCCAGAAGTCCGGAGAATCTGACGGTTGGTCCGGTGCGTTCCACAACAGCCTCCGTGCAGGGGGGAATTGAGTGTGGCGTGCGCACAACATGGTCCAGACCAATGAGGTTGTCAAGACCTCTGGCAGTCAGTCACCCGCACTTGCATCCGCACCCGCACCCGCCTTCGCGCTCGTCCGAGGCGACAGCGGGCCCACCCCCTTCACGGCCGTCCGCGTCCTGGGCCGCAGCGGCTCATCCCCCTTCGCGGCCGTCCTGGGCCGCGGCTCCGGCCGCCTCGTGCATCGCCAGCTCCAGCAGCCCCGCGTCCGTGAGGGTCCCCGAACCGTCCGGCGGGATCAGCCACCGCACTCCCCCGGCCGCCCGCCCCGGGTGGGGAACGACGATCCAGGTGCCGGGGCCCGCCCCCCGGATGCCGGTGCCGACCCAGCGGGCCGCGGTGCCCGGCGGGACGAAGAAGCCCATACGGGACTCGCCGAAGTCGGCGAGCACCGGCCCCGGCCGGTCGATGAGACGGGTGAGCACGTCGAGCGTCGGATATCCCAGCCCCCCCGGCAGGATCAGCACGTCCCAGCGCTTGCCGGCGGGAAGGAGCGCGATCCCCTGCGGATTGCGCTCCCACTCCCACCGGCAGGCGCCCGGATCCGGTGCCACCGATGTGAGCCACTCGACCGCGGCCCTGGTCTCCGAGCCAGTCATGACCTGCCCTCCCGTTGACGTGGGCACCGGCAGGGTCCTGCCGGTGCGTACACGGGGGGAGAGAGCGTCGGGTCCGAACTATGACGCGGGTTGGGGCTACTTGTTGGCAGTGAGGTGGGTCACAGCAGCCGACGACCCGGTGGCCGGGCCGCCGGGTCGTCGGGCCGCCGGGTCGTCGGGCCGCCGGGCCGTCGGGCCGCCGGGCCGCCGGGCCGTCGGGCCACCGGGCCACCGGGCCACCGGGCCGTCGGGTCGTCTCGTCGCCCGGTGGCCGGGCGGCCGGGTCAGCTGTCGAAGCCCAGCCCCAGCTTGTCCATGGTTTTCAGCCACAGATTGCGGTGTCCGCCGTTGGCGTCGGCGCGGGCGAGGGACCGCTTGGTGATCTCGATCCCGGCCCAGGCGAACGGCTCCGGCGGGAACGGCATCGGCTTGGAGCGGACCATCTCCAGACGGGTCCGCTCGGTCTCCTCACCGGCGAGCAGATCGAGCATCACATCGGCTCCGAAACGCGTCGAGCCGACGCCGAGACCCGTATATCCGGCGGCGTACGCGACCCGCCCCTGATGGGCCGTTCCGAAAAACGCCGTGAAGCGGGAACAGGTGTCGATCGCACCGCCCCAGGCGTGCGAGAAACGCAGTCCGGAAAGCTGCGGGAAACAGTCGAAGAACTGCTCCGCGAGCTTGAGGAAAGTCTCCGGCCGCTGGTCCAGATCGGCGCTGAGCTTTCCCCCGTACGGATAGATCGCGTCGTATCCGCCCCACAGGATCCGGTTGTCCGCGGAGAGCCGGAAGTAATGGAACTGGTTGGCGCTGTCGCCCAGCCCCTGGCGCCCCTTCCAGCCGATGGATTCCAGCTGATCGGGGGTGAGCGGTTCGGTCATCAGCGCGTAGTCGTAGACCGGCACGGTGTACGGGCGGACCCGCTTGACGAGCGACGGGAAGATGTTGGTGCCGAGCGCGACCCGGCGGGCGAAGACCCTCCCGTACGGTGTGCGCACCGCCATCCCCGGGCCGGAGCGGACCAGGTCGAGGCCCCGGGTGTGCTCGTAGATCCGCACGCCCAGTTCCTCGCAGGCCCGCTTCAGGCCCCAGGCGAGCTTGGCCGGGTTCAGCATCGCGACCCCGCGCCGGTCCCAGAGGCCGCCGAGGAAGGTGGGCGAGTCGACCTCGGCGCGCAGGGCGTCGCGGTCCAGGAAGTCCACGCCGGTGATGCCGAGCCGCTGGATCTCCTGGTGCCATTCCCGCAGCTCTTCGAGCTGGTGGGGCTCGGTGGCGACGTCGATCTCGCCGGTCCGCTCGAACGCGCAGTCGATGCCGTAGCGGGCGACGGCGGCCTCGATGGCGTCGAGGTTCCGCTCCCCCAGCTCCTCCAGCTTCGCGATCTCGTCCGGCCACCGCTCCACACCGTTGGCCAGGCCGTGGGTGAGGGAGGCGGCGCAGAAGCCGCCGTTGCGGCCCGAGGCGGCCCAGCCCACCTCGTGCCCCTCGATGAGGACGACGTCCCGGTCGGGGTCGCGCTCCTTGGCGATGAGCGCGGTCCACAGTCCGCTGTAGCCGCCGCCGACGACCAGGAGGTCGGTGTGCTCGTCGCCGGTGAGGGCGGGGAGGGCGGCGGGCCTGGCCGGGTCGTCGAGCCAGTAGGAGACCGGCTTGGCACCGGAGAGTGATCGGGCGGCGATACTCATGGCAGCTGGGGCCATGGTTTCCAACTCCTTCAGGAATTTCAGGGTCGTGCGTTGTTCTTTCGCCGGCTCGCTATGACCTGGCCGACGAGAACCACCGATACCGCAATGATGAACATGGCGGTGCCGATGACGTTGATCTGGACGGGCGTGCCGCGCTGTGCCGAACCCCAGACGAACATGGGGAAGGTGACGGTGGAGCCCGCGTTGAAATTCGTGATGATGAAATCATCGAACGAAAGCGCGAAGGCGAGCATCGCTCCCGCCGCGATTCCCGGTGCGGCGATCGGAAGGGTCACCCGTAGGAAGGTCTGCACGGGCCCCGCGTAGAGATCGCGGGCCGCTTCCTCCAGTCTCGGGTCCATCGACATGACGCGCGCCTTGACGGCCGTCACCACGAAGCTGAGGCAGAACATGATGTGCGCGATCAGCACGGTCCAGAAGCCGAGCTGGGCGCCCATGTTCAGGAAGAGCGTCAGCAGGGAGGCGGCCATGACGACCTCGGGCATCGCCATCGGCAGGAAGATCAGCGAGCTGATCGCGCCGCGCGCCCGGAAGCGGTAGCGGACCAGCGCGAAGGCGACCATCGTGCCGAGCGCGGTCGCCCCCAGCGTCGCCCAGAAGGCGATCTGGAGCGAGAGCGAAAGGGATCCGCAGAGGTCGGCGACGCCGCAGGGGTCCTTCCAGGCGTCCAGCGAGAACCGCTGCCACTCGTAGTTGAAGCGCCCGTTGGGCTTGTTGAACGAGAACACCATCACGACGATGTTCGGCAGGATCATGTACGCGAGGGTCAGCAGACCCGCGATGACGATCAGGTTGCGGCGTATCCAGCGCAGTACGGGCATCAGACCAGGTCCTCCGTCCCGGAGCGGCGGATGTAGAAGGTGACCATCAGCAGGACGATCGCCATGAGGATGAACGAGAGCGCGGCGGCCGTCGGATAGTCCAGGACCCGCAGGAACTGGCTCTGGATGACGCTGCCGACCATCTTGGTGTCGGTGGAGCCGAGCAGTTCGGCGTTGACGTAGTCGCCGCTGGCCGGGATGAAGGTCAGCAGGGTGCCCGAGACGACGCCGGGCATGGAGAGCGGGAACGTCACCTTGCGGAAGGTGGTGGCGGGGGTGGCGTAGAGGTCGCCCGCCGCCTCGTGCAGCCGGCCGTCGATCCGCTCCAGCGAGGTGTAGAGCGGCAGGATCATGAACGGCAGGAAGTTGTACGTCAGACCGCAGACGACGGCCATCGGGGTGGCCAGCACCCGGTTGGACTCGGTCCAGCCGAGCCAGCTGGTGACGTCCAGGACGTGCAGGGTGTTGAGGACGTCCACGACCGCGCCGCCGTCCGCGAGGATCGTTTTCCACGCCAGCGTACGGATGAGGAAGCTGGTGAAGAACGGGGCGATGACCAGCACCAGCACCAGGTTGCGCCAGCGGCCCGCCTTGAAGGCGATGAGGTAGGCGAGCGGATAGCCCAGCAGCAGGCACAGGATCGTGGCGGTGCCCGCGTACAGCAGGGACCGGATGAACTGCGGATAGTAGTCGCGCAGCGCGTCCGCGTAGGTCTGGAAGTGCCAGGTGACCTCGAAGCCCTGCTCCAGGGAGCCGGTCTGTACGGAGGTGGATGCCTGGTAGACGAGCGGCAGCGCGAAGAAGACGAGCAGCCACAGGATGCCGGGGAGCAGCAGCCAGTACGGGATGAGCCGTTTGCGGGTGGAGGGCTTGCGGAGCTTGAGCTCCTTCGGCCCCCCGGGCTGCGAAGGGGGCGCGGGCGGCGCTTCGGTGAGGCTCACTCCGCGTCCTCCACGCTCGTCGCGCCCGCGTCGATGTCCTGGGCGGCGTCGAGGCCGAAGGTGTGGGCGGGGTTCCAGTGGAGGACGACCTCGGCGCCGGGGACGAGGCGCGTGTCCCTTTCGATGTTCTGCTCGTAGACCTGGAGGGCGGTCCCGGCCGGGCTCTCGACCACGTACTGGGTGGAGACGCCGATGAAGCTGGAGTCGGTGATGCGGCCGGTGACGCGGTTGCGGCCTGCGGCGATGTCGCCCGCGTCGTCGGCGGGGGCCAGGGATATCTTCTCCGGCCGGATGCCGAGGAGGAGGCGGCCGCCGCTGGTGGCGGGGGCCGAACATCGCTCGCGGGGCAGGGTGAGCTTGCCGCCGCCCGCGGCCACCACGAGATCACCGCCGGCGTTGTTTCCGGTGGAGACGATCTCGCCCTCGATGAGGTTGGAGGTGCCGAGGAAGTTGGCGACGAAGGTGGTGCGCGGGTTCTCGTAGAGGTCGGCGGGGGCGCCGAGCTGTTCGACGCGGCCCCCGTTCATCACCGCGACGGTGTCGGCCATGGTCATGGCCTCCTCCTGGTCGTGGGTGACGTGCACGAAGGTGATGCCGACCTCGGTCTGGATGCGCTTGAGCTCCAGCTGCATCTGGCGGCGGAGCTTGAGGTCGAGGGCGCCGAGCGGTTCGTCGAGCAGCAGGACCTGCGGGTGGTTGATGAGCGCGCGGGCGACGGCGACGCGCTGCTGCTGGCCGCCGGAGAGCTGGTGGGGTTTGCGGCGGGCGAAGTCGCCGAGCTGGACGAGCTCCAGCATGTCGTCGACCTGCTTCTTCACCGACTTGATGCCGCGCCGGCGCAGCCCGAAGGCGACGTTCTCGGTGATGTCAAGGTGTGGGAAGAGCGCATAGCTCTGGAAGACGGTGTTGACGGGCCGCTTGTACGGGGGCAGGTCGGTGATGTCCTTGCCGCCGAGGAAGACCGTGCCGGTGGTGGCCTCCTCCAGCCCGGCGATCATCCGCAGGGTGGTGGTCTTGCCGCAGCCGGACGCGCCGAGCAGGGCGAAGAAGGAGCCCTGGGGGACGGTCAGGTCGAGGGGCTGTACGGCGGTGAAGGAGCCGTAGGTCTTGCTGATCCCGGCGAGGCGGACATCGCCGCCCGCGGTCTGCTGCTGCTGTGTCATGGGTCGCAGTCCCAGTGTGTTCGGGGGGAGTTCGGGGAAGTTCAGGTGGCGGCGTCACCGGTCGGGGCGCCGGTGGGATGCCTGGCGGGCTGCCTGATCAGGCGCCGATGAGTCTGGCGAACTTCTCTTCGTACGCCGTCTCTTCCTCCGTGCTCAGCGAGCGGAAGGCGCGCGACTTCGCCGCCATCTCCTTGTCGGGGAGGATCAGGGTGTTGGAGGCCATCGACTCGTCGATCTTGGCCAGTTCCTCGCGTACGCCGTCGACCGGGCAGACGTAGTTGATGTACGCGGCGAGCTGGGCGGCGACCGGGGGCTCGTAGTAGTAGTCGATGAGCTTCTCGGCGTTGGTCTTGTGCCGGGCCTGGGCGGGGACCAGGAGACTGTCGCTGGAGATGATGTAACCGGCGGCCGGGATGGCGTACTCGATGTCCGGGTTGTCGGCCTGGAGCTGGATGACGTCCCCGGCCCAGCCGACGCAGGCGGCGATGTCGCCCTTGCTGAGGTCGGCGGTGTAGTCGTTGCCGGTGAAGCGGCGGATCTGCTTCTTGTCGACGGCCTTCTGGAGCCGTCCGATCGCACCGTCGAAGTCGGCGTCGGTGAACTTCCCCGGGTCCTTGCCCTGGTCGAGCAGGGTCATCCCGACGGTGTCGCGCATCTCGGAGAGGAAGGACACGCGGCCCTTGAGCTTCGGGTCGTCGAGCAACTGAGTGATGGAGTCGACCTTGCGGCCGCCGGTCGCCTTCGTGTTGTACGCGATGACCGTGGGGATGCCGGTCCAGGGATAGGAGTAGGCGCGGCCGGGGTCCCAGTCGGGGGTGCGGAACTGGGCGGAGACATTGGCGAAGGCGTGCGGGAGGTTCGAGGGGTCGAGCTTCTGCGCCCAGCCGAGCCGGATGATGCGGGCGGCCAGCCAGTCGGTGACGCAGATGAGGTCGCGTCCGGTGTTCTGGCCGGCGGCGAGCTGCGGTTTGATCTTCCCGAAGAACTCGACGTTGTCGTTGATGTCCTCGGTGTACTTGACCCTGATCCCGGTGCGCTTCGTGAACGCCTGAAGGGTGGGCCGGCTCTTCTCGTCGTCGCTGACGTCCATGTACTCGGTCCAGTTGGAGAAGGTGACTTCCTTCTCCTTCTCCGAGTGGTCGTCGGCGGCGGCTGCTCCCTCGGCGCGTCCGGCGGGCGGGATGCCGCAGGCGCCGAGGGTGGCTATCCCGCCCAGCGCGAGGGCGCCCATGCCGGACGCGCGCAGCAGGGAGCGGCGGGTGAGGGCTCCCCGGCCGTTGGTCAGGGACCGCCTCATGGCCGCCAGCTGGGCGGCCGAGAGGCGCTCGGGCTCGTAACTCTCCATACGCTGTGTGCCCTTTCGGGTGGGAGGCCGCTGGGGCCTCTCGTCTGGATGGTGCCGGGCTCAGGGGCCCGGTCCACACGAAGGGCCCCGGTCGCGCGGCAGCTGCTATCGGTCCCCGAAGATCGTGCGGTGCCAGTCCTTGCGGGCGACCGCGGTGTTGTCGTACATGACGTGCTTGACCTGCGTGTACTCCTCGAAGGAGTACGCCGACATGTCCTTGCCGAAGCCGCTGGCCTTGTATCCGCCGTGCGGCATCTCGGAGAGGATCGGGATGTGGTCGTTCACCCACACACAGCCCGCCTGGATCTCGCGGGTGGCGCGGTTCGCGCGGTACAGGTCGCGGGTCCAGGCGGAGGCGGCCAGTCCGTACGGGGTGTCGTTGGCGAGCGCGATGCCCTCGTCGTCGGTGTCGAAGGGGAGGACGACCAGGACCGGGCCGAAGATCTCCGACTGGACGATCTCGCTGTCCTGGGCGGCGTCCGCGACGAGGGTGGGGCGGTAGTACGCGCCGTCCGCGAGGTCTCCGCCGGGGGCCTCGCCGCCGGTGACGACCCGGGCGTAGCCGCGGGCCCGCTCGACGAAGGCGGCGACGCGGTCGCGCTGGGCGTGGCTGATGAGGGGGCCGAGGTCGGTGGCGGCGTCGAAGGGTGAGCCGAGGCGGACGGTGTCCATGAGGGCGGCGACGTCGCGGACGAAGGCGTCGTAGAGGGGGCGCTGTACGTAGGCGCGGGTGGCGGCGGTGCAGTCCTGGCCGGTGTTGATGAGGGAGCCGGCGACCGCGCCGTGGACGGTGGCCTCCAGGTCGGCGTCGTCGAAGACCACGAAGGGGGCCTTGCCGCCGAGCTCCAGATGGAGCCGCTTGACGGTGGCGGTGGCGATCTCGGCGACCCGCTTGCCGACCGCGGTGGAGCCGGTGAAGGAGGTCATCACGACGTCGGGATGGCCGACGAGGTGCTCGCCGGCGTCCTTGCCCGCGCCGGTGACGATGTTGATCACGCCGTCCGGGATGCCCGCCTCGGTGGCCGCCTGCGCGAACATCAGCGAGGTCAGCGGGGTGAGCTCGGCGGGCTTGAGGACGATGGTGTTGCCGGCGGCGACGGCCGGGAGGACCTTCCAGGCGGCCATCTGGAGGGGGTAGTTCCAGGGGGCGATGGAGCCGACGACGCCGATCGCCTCACGCCGTACGTACGAGGTGTGGTCGCCGTCGTACTCGGCTGCGGCCTTGCCCTCCAGGTGGCGGGCCGCGCCCGCGAAGAAGGCGGCGTTGTCGACGGTGCCGGGGACGTCGAACTCGGTGGAGAGCTTGATCGGCTTGCCGCACTGGAGGGACTCGGCGTACGCGAAGTCGTCGGCCTGCTCCGCGAGGACGGCGGCGAACCGGTGCAGCGCGTCGGAGCGCTCGCCGGGGGTGGCCCCGGACCAGCCGGGGAAGGCGGCCCGCGCGGCGGCGACGGCCGCGTCGACGTCCTCCGTACCGGCCAGCTCGTACCGCAGGACGCTCTCGCCGGTCGCGGGGTTCACGATGTCGTGGTGGCGGCCGGACGTGCCCGGGAGCAGCTTGCCGCCGATGTACTGCGCACCTTCCGCGAAGCGGTCCTGAACCTGGAACCCGTTGCTCATGACGCTCTCCTCCGCCGCTGTACCCGCTGGGCGGGGTCGGCGTAGCTTCTTCGTGAATTGAGTGCCGATCCTGACAGAGGGGTTCAAGCCCAACAAGTGATTCCGTTGTTGCCTTTTGGTTACGCGACGGAATCTGTCGACCATGTGTCGTGTCGGTGCGGAAATCCCCGTACGGAGTGTCAGTGGCGGATGCCACACTCACATGTCATGGGACCGATCGATGAGCTTCTGGCGGACGTGGCGCAGGGCAAGCGGGTGAAGTATCTGCCGTTCTGGGGCCACCGTCCGCGCCCGGACGGGCGGATCGGCGCGAGTTGTCTGAGCCAGTGGTGGCCGTCGCCGTTCACGGTGGACGGGGTGACGTACGCGAGCGCCGAGCACTGGATGATGGCCGGCAAGGCCCGCCTCTTCGGCGATCCGGAGGCGGAGCGGGCGGCGGTCGCGGCGAGTAGCCCGGCGGCGGCGAAGAAGGCGGGGCGGCTGGTGCGCGGCTTCGACGAGGACGTGTGGATACGGGAGCGGTTCGGGCTGGTGGTGGAGGGCTCCGCGCACAAGTTCGGGCAGGACCCGGAGCTGGCCGGATATCTCCTGGGCACGGGCGACCGGGTGCTGGTGGAGGCGTCCCCGCTGGACCGGATCTGGGGCATCGGCCTCGCGGCGGACGACGAGCGGGTGGAGCGGCCGCGGGAGTGGCAGGGGCTGAACCTGCTGGGCTTCGCGCTGATGGAGGCGCGGGAGCGGCTGCGGGTGGGGGCCGTTTAGACGGCGGGCGGGGGGCGGCTGGAAGGCCGGGGCGCGGCGGCGGCTTTCGGGCCGGGGGGCCTGGCGTCGCCGGGCGGGCTGGGGGCTGGGTTGGGGGGCTGGGGCCCGGGCGGGCCGGCGGGCCTTGTGACCTGGGGCGGGGCGAGGGCCTTGAGACCGGGGCCGCCCGAGGGGCCTGGAGTCCGCCGGTCGCGGCACCGGGCCTTGAGGCCCCGGGTGGCACCGAGCCTTGAGACCCCGGGTAGGGCAGGAGGCGCGCCTCCGCCCGGGTCGGCGGGGGTGGCCCCCTGCCGGCCCGGCGGCGGATGCGGTGCGTCCGGCTGCCGGTGGGGCTGCCGGACAGGCCCTGCGGCGGGCCCGGAGACCTACCTGCGGTCCTCGACGACCAGCGATGTGGAGAACGGGTCGTCGTAGGAGTCGTCGTAGTCCGACTTGTCATTGGCGATGGCCCAGATGACGGCGCCGAGGAACGCGGCCGCGATCACCATGCCGACCGAGCCCAGGACGATGCCGGCCACCGCCATGCCCCGGTTGGTGGCCTCGCCCCGCTTGGCCCGGCCCAACCCGATGAGGCCGAAGACCAGCGCGAGGATGCCGAGAATGATGCCCAGCCCGTACAGGCAGAAGACGACCACCGAGACGATGCCGAGCACCATCGCGGCGGTGCCGAGGCCGTTCGCGGGCGCGGGCCCCCACGGCTGCTGGCCGTAGGCGTCGTACCCCGGATAGCCGCCGTACGGCTGCACCGGGGGCGCGGGGTAGCCGTAGCTCCCGGCGGCCGGCGGCGGTGCCGCGTAGGCGGAGCTCTGAGGGCCTGTCGGCGGCGGTGGTACGGCCGAGGGCGGCGGACCGAATCCGCCGGGCGCCGGTATCGGCCCGGTGCCGTCCCCCGCGGACGGCATCGACGTCACGGTCGGCTGGTCGTGGACCGCGGGCGGCGGCGTGCTCGCGCCCGGCTTGCCCAGCTCCACCCTGCTGTCCGGCGGTGCCCACGGATCGCGCGGCGCGGCCCCGCCCCCAGGCTGCTCTGTGTTGTCTGACATGGGCCTCCCCCATCGTGGTCCCGTCATGCTACGGCCCGGCCGATCGGCCCCGGACCCCGCCTACGATGATCGGTGCGGCCGGTACGCCCGGCCCACGTCACGCCGAACCGGGAGATTTCCGATGACCGATCCGCATCCCTTCATCGCCGGGCTGCCCAAGGCCGAGCTCCACGTCCACCACGTCGGGTCCGCCTCGCCCCGGATCGTCGCCGAACTGGCCGCCCGCCACCCGGATTCCAAGGTCCCCACCGACCCGGACGCGCTGGCCGACTACTTCACCTTCACCGACTTCGCGCACTTCATCGAGATCTACCTCTCGGTGGTGGACCTGATCCGCACCGCCGAGGACGTCCGGCTGTTGACGTTCGAGGTGGCGCGGGACATGGCCCGGCAGAACATCCGGTACGCGGAGCTGACCGTGACCCCGTTCAGCTCGACCCGGCGCGGGATCCCCGAGGTGGCCTTCATGGAGGCCATCGAGGACGCCCGCAAGTCCGCCGAGTCGGAGTTGGGCGTCATCCTGCGCTGGTGCTTCGACATCCCGGGCGAGGCCGGGCTCCAGGCCGCCGAGGAGACCGCCCGGCTCGCGGTGGAGCGGCGGCCGGAGGGGCTCGTCTCCTTCGGCCTCGGCGGACCGGAGATCGGGGTGGAGCGCCCGCAGTTCAAGCCCTACTTCGACCGGGCCATCGCCGAGGGGCTGCACTCGGTCCCGCACGCCGGGGAGACCACGGGGCCGCAGACCATCTGGGACGCGCTCACCGCGCTGCGCGCCGAGCGCATCGGCCACGGCACCAGCTCCGTCCAGGACCCGAAGCTGCTGGAGCACCTGGCCGAGCACCGTATCGCCCTGGAGGTCTGCCCCACGTCGAACATCGTCACCCGCGCGGTCACCGACATCGAGCTGCACCCGATCCGGGAGATGGTGCGGGCGGGCGTGCTGGTCACCGTCAACAGCGACGACCCGCCCATGTTCGGCACCGACCTGAACAACGAGTACGCGGTGGCCGCCCGGCTGCTGGAGCTCGACGAGCAGGGCATCGCCGGCCTCGCGAAGAACGCGGTGGAGGCGTCCTTCCTCGACGCGGCCGGCAAGCGCGCGCTGGCCGAGGAGATCGACACGTACACGGCGAACTGGCTCCGGGGGCCCGCCCGCTGACGCCGGTCGTCACAATGGCCCCATGGCCGACACCCTCACCCCCTTCACCGCCGCCGTCACCGCCGTGGGACATCGCGGCGACCCGTACCGCGCCCGGGAGAACACGCTGCCCTCGATCCGCTCCGCCCTCGACCGGGGGGCGGACGCCGTCGAGATCGACGTCCGCGTGACCCGCGACGGGGTGCCCGTCCTGCTGCACGACGCGACGCTGGAGCGGCTGTGGGGCCATGACCGGCGCCTCGACCGGCTGACCCACCGGGAGGTGCTGGAGCTGACCGGCGGCGGGGTGCCGACCCTGCGCGAGGCGCTGGCCGCCGCCGGGGAGCACCGGGTGATGGTGGATCTGCCGGGCTCCACGGACGCGTCGGTGAAGAAGATCGTCGGCACGGTCCTGGAGTGCGGGGCGGGCGAGCGGGCGTACTACTGCGCGAACGCGGGGGCGATGCTGCGGGTGCGCGCCGAGGACCCGGCGGCCGAGATCGCGCTGACCTGGACGACGCTGGCCCCGCCGCGCCCGGTCCTGCTGGACGCCCTGAAGCCGCGCTGGCTCAACTACCGCTTCGGTCTGGTGAGCCGGGAGCTGACGGACCGGGTGCACCGGGACGGACTGCTGGTTTCCGCCTGGACGGCCGACACGAAGCGCACGATGCGCCGGCTGATCGGGCGCGGCGTCGACTCGATCACCACCAACCGGATCGACGCGCTCCACCACCTGCTCGCCAACTCACCCGCACGCGGGGGCTCTTGACCGGTCCGGCATGATGGGGCGCCCCGCACCGCCCGCCGCCGCCCCGGGGCGGCGGGCCCCTGGGCACCGAGGAGCAGATGTGATGGACCCCCGACCGCAGGCGGCCCCCGCGCGGATACGTTCCGACGTCGCGCACAACGCCCGTGTGTGGAACTACTGGCTGGGCGGCGAGGACAACTACCCGGTGGACCGGGCGGTGGGCGACCAGGTCACCGGGATGTACCCGAGCATCGGTGAAGTGGCGCGCGCGGACCGGGCGTTCCTCGGGCGGGTGGTGCGGCATTTGGCCGGCGACGCGGGCATCGACCAGTTCCTCGACATCGGCACCGGGCTGCCGACCGGGAACAACACCCACGAGATCGCCCAGCACACCGCGCCGCACGCGCGCGTCGTCTATGTGGACAACGATCCGATCGTGCTGGCCCACGCCCGTGCGCTGCTGACCGGTTCGCTGGAGGGCGCGACCGAGTACATCGACGCGGACGCGCACCGCCCGGAGCAGATCCTGCGGGCCGCCGAACCCACGCTGGACCTGGGCCGGCCGGTCGCGGTGATGATGCTCGGCATCCTGAACTTCGTGCTGGACACGGACGAGGCGCGGTCCATCGTGCGGACGCTCATGGCGGCCGTGCCCCCGGGCAGCCATCTGGTCCTGACCCATCCGACGCTGGAGCTGGGCGGCGAGGGCAACGACGCGGCGATGCGCTTCTGGAACGAGAACGCCACCCCGCCGATCACCGCCCGCAGCCGGGAGGAGTTCGCGTCGTTCCTGGACGGTCTGGAGATCCTGGAGCCGGGGATCGTCTCCTGCTCCCGCTGGCGTACGAACCCGCGGGAGCCGGAGGTCGCCCAGTTCGGCGCGGTGGCCCGGAAGCCCTGACGCGCTTCGCGGGACTGTCGGCACGGCTGCGCGGGCCGGTCGCGGTTGGCGGCGTCGAGCCCCTGTGACGGGTTCACAGGCCGACGGACGGGATCACAGGCCGACGATGGTGTTCCACCTCTTGGCGAAGTCCATCCGCTCCTCGGAGGTGATGTCGCGCGCGATGGCCAGCCGCGCGCGCATCGCGTCGTCGGGGAAGATCAGCGGGTCCTCGGCGAGCGCGGCGGTCTCCTCGTCCTTCGAGGAGGCCAGGACGTCGCGGGCGGCGGGCACCGGGCAGACGTAGTTGACCCAGGTCGCGAGTTCCGCGGCGATCTCGGGGTCGTAGTAGTGGTCGACCAGCCGCTCCGCGTTGCGCTTGTGGCGGGCGAGGTTGGGGATCATCAGGGACTCCGCCCACAGTTCGGCGCCCTCCTCGGGCACGACGAACTCGATGTCCGGGTTGTCGGCCTGGAGCTGGATGACATCGCCGGAGTACGCCTGGCAGGCCAGCACGTCGCCGGTGGAGAGGTCCTTGATGTAGTCGTTGCCGGTGAAGCGGCGGATGTGCCGGGAGCGGACCCGCTTCTCGACGTGCTCGCACATCGTGTGGAAGTCGTCGGCGCTCCAGCGGGTGATGTCGACGCCGTCGCCCTGCATCAGCAGCGCGAACGACTCGTCGAGCCCGGACAGCAGCGTCACCTTGCCCCGCAGGTCGTCCGCCCACAGGTCGCCCGTGGACCGGATCTCGCGGCCGAGCTTCTCGCGGTTGTACGCGATGCCGGTGATCCCGGACTGCCAGGGGACGCTGTGGAGCCGCCCCTCGTCGAAGGCGGGGGAACGCAGCTGCGGGTCCAGGTACTTGGCCACGTTGGGCTGCTTGGCCCGGTCCATCTCCTGGACCCAGCCGAGCCGGACGAAGCGGGCGGCCATCCAGTCGCTGATGACGATGAGGTCCCGGCCGGTCTGCTGGTGGTTCATCAGGGCGGGGCTGATCTTCCCGAAGAACTCGTCGTTGTCGTTGATCTCCTCGGTGTACGTGACGGAGATGCCGGTCCGCTCCGTGAAGGCGTCCAGGGTGGGCCGCTCGGAGGTGTTCTCGTCGTCGGTGTCGATGTAGAGCGGCCAGTTGGCGAAGTGCAGACGGTGATCGGTCTCGGAGCTGTCGCGTCCGGCCCGGTCCCCCGGCTCGACGAAGGCGGCGGGCACCCCGCAGCCGGCCAGGGCGGCCCCGGCCGCCCCCGCCCCGAGGACGCGCAGCAGGGAACGGCGGGACATGGGGTGGTTCGGGATCGCTCGCACCCGCGCAGGATGCCGGTCGGTCACGGCGGCGGACAATGGGCCAAGCGTCCAGCGGGACGGGGCCGCCCCGCACAGGTTGTACAGCGGGCGGTACGGATACGGCCCCGGGCGCGGAGCCCGGGGCCGTATCCGTGCGACGTGGGACGCGCGACGTGGCACGCGCTACGTGGGACGTGCTACGTGGGACGCGCGACGTGGCACGTGCTACGTGCGACGCGGCACGTGCGACGCGGTCAGTCCTCGATGGACGTCATGACGTGCTTGACGCGGGTGTAGTCCTCGAAGCCGTACGCCGAGAGGTCCTTGCCGTAGCCGGACTTCTTGAACCCGCCGTGCGGCATCTCCGCGACCAGCGGGATGTGGGTGTTGATCCACACGCAGCCGAAGTCGAGGTTCTTGGACATGCGCATGGCGCGGGAGTGGTTCGTCGTCCACACCGAGGAGGCGAGCGCGTAGTCGACGCCGTTGGCGTACTCGACGGCCTGCTTCTCGTCGGTGAACGACTGGACGGTGATGACGGGTCCGAAGACCTCGTTCTGGATGATCTCGTCGTCCTGCTTGAGGCCGGAGACGACGGTCGGGGCGTAGAAGTAGCCCTTGTCGCCGACCCGGTGGCCGCCCGCCTCGACCTTGGCGTGGGCGGGCAGGCGCTCGATGAAGCCGCTGACCTGATTCAGCTGGTTGACGTTGTTGAGCGGCCCGTACGCCACGTCCTCGTCGTCCGGCTGACCGGTCTTCGTGTCGGCGGCGGCCTTGGCGAGCGCGGCGACGAAGTCGTCGTGGATGGACTCGTGGACCAGGACGCGGGTCGCGGCCGTACAGTCCTGGCCCGCGTTGAAGAAGCCCGCCTCCGAGATGCCGGAGACGGTCTTGGCGATGTCGGCGTCCTCGAACACCACGACGGGCGCCTTGCCGCCGAGCTCCAGGTGGACGCGCTTGACGTCCTTGGCGGCGGACTCGGCGACCTGGATGCCGGCCCGGACCGAACCGGTGATGGAGGCCATCGCCGGGGTCGGGTGCTCGACCATGGCGCGGCCGGTGTCCCGGTCGCCGCACAGGACGTTGAAGACGCCCTTGGGCAGGATCTGGCCCATGATCTCGGCCATCAGCACGGTCGACGCCGGGGTGGTGTCGGACGGCTTGATGACGACCGTGTTGCCCGCGGCGAGGGCCGGGGCGAACTTCCACACGGCCATCATCATCGGGTAGTTCCACGGCGCGACCTGGGCGCATACGCCCACGGGCTCGCGGCGGACGATGGAGGTCAGGCCCTCCATGTACTCGCCGGCCGAGCGGCCCTCCAGGAGCCGGGCGGCCCCCGCGAAGAAGCGGATCTGGTCCACCATCGGCGGGATCTCTTCGCTGCGGGTGAGCCCGATCGGCTTGCCGGTGTTCTCCGACTCGGCGGCGATCAGGTCCTCGGCCCGCTCCTCGAAGGCGTCCGCGATCTTCAGCAGGGCCTTCTGGCGCTCGGCGGGCGTGGTGTCGCGCCAGGCGGGGAACGCCGCGGCGGCGGCCTCCATGGCGGCATCGACGTCGGCCTGGCCGGAGAGCGGGGAGGTCGCGTAGACCTCTTCCGTCACCGGGCTGACCACATCGATGGTCCGCCCGTCCGCGGCGTCCCGGAACTCTCCGTTGATGTAGTTGCGCAGACGGCGCACCTCGGTGGTCACAACCACCCCTCCTGTCGGCTGTCCGATGGGTGAGATGTCCACCCTAATCGCTCCGGTGTCGCTTTCGACATAGCCACCCGCCCCCAACTTCGGATTCAGTCAGTTCTGAGCACTCAAACAACGAATTTCATCGATCTGGGGTTGCGATACAGACGAGGAGCGGTGCAGAGTGGATGTGTGGCCAGTCGCAGCGCAGACTCCAGGAACGGGAACGGATCACCGCCAGCGGTCGATGCCGTCTCCCTCGCAATCATCGAGCAGCTCCAGGAGGACGGACGCCGTCCGTACGCCGCGATCGGCAAGGCCGTGGGCCTCTCCGAAGCGGCTGTGCGCCAGCGCGTCCAGAAGCTGCTCGACCAGGGCGTGATGCAGATCGTCGCCGTCACGGACCCGCTCACCGTGGGATTCCGGCGCCAGGCGATGGTCGGCATCAACGTCGAGGGCGACCTCGACCCGGTGGCCGAGGCCCTGTCGGCCATGGCCGAGTGCGAGTACGTGGTGATGACCGCGGGCTCCTTCGACCTGATGGTGGAGATCGTCTGCGAGGACGACGACCACCTGCTGGAGATGATCAACAAACGCATCCGGACTCTCCCCGGCGTGCGCTCCACCGAGAGCTTTGTTTACCTCAAGCTCAAGAAGCAGACCTATATGTGGGGAACCCGATAGCCGTGAGCAAGGACCTCAGCCGAACCGCGTACGACCACCTGTGGATGCACTTCACCCGCATGTCGGACTACGAGAACGCGCCCGTTCCCACCATCGTGCGTGGCGAGGGAACGTACATCTTCGACGACAAGGGCAAGCGCTACCTGGACGGCCTCTCCGGCCTGTTCGTGGTCAACGCCGGCCACGGTCGTCACGAGCTCGCCGAGACGGCGTACAAGCAGGGCCAGGAGCTCGCCTTCTTCCCGGTGTGGTCCTACGCCCACCCGAAGGCCGTCGAGCTGGCCGAACGTCTCGCCGACTACGCCCCGGGCGACCTCAACAAGGTCTTCTTCACCACCGGTGGCGGCGAGGCCGTCGAGACCGCCTGGAAGCTGGCCAAGCAGTACTTCAAGCTCAAGGGCCAGCCGACCAAGTACAAGGTCATCTCGCGTGCGGTCGCCTACCACGGCACCCCGCAGGGCGCCCTGTCCATCACCGGCCTCCCGGCCCTGAAGGCCCCCTTCGAGCCGCTGGTCCCCGGCGCGCACAAGGTGCCGAACACCAACATCTACCGCGCCCCGCTCTTCGGCGACGACCCGGTGGCCTTCGGCCGCTGGGCCGCCGACCAGATCGAGCAGGAGATCCTCTTCGAGGGCCCCGAGACCGTCGCCGCGGTCTTCCTGGAGCCCGTGCAGAACGCGGGCGGCTGTTTCCCGCCGCCGCCCGGCTACTTCCAGCGGGTCCGCGAGATCTGCGACAAGTACGACGTGCTGCTCGTCTCCGACGAGGTCATCTGCGCCTTCGGCCGCCTCGGCACGATCTTCGCCTGCGACAAGTTCGGCTACGTACCGGACATGATCACCTGCGCGAAGGGCATGACCTCCGGCTACTCCCCGATCGGCGCGTGCATCGTCTCCGACCGGATCGCCGAGCCGTTCTACGAGGGCGGCAACACCTTCCTGCACGGCTACACCTTCGGCGGCCACCCGGTCTCCGCCGCGGTCGGCCTCGCCAACCTGGACATCTTCGAGCGCGAGAACCTCACGCAGCACGTCCTGGACAACGAGAACGCCTTCCTCACCACGCTGCAGAAGCTGCACGACCTGCCGATCGTCGGCGACGTCCGCGGCAACGGCTTCTTCTACGGCATCGAGCTGGTGAAGGACAAGGCCACCAAGGAGACCTTCACCGACGAGGAGACCGAGCGCGTCCTGTACGGCTTCCTCTCCAAGGCGCTGTACGACAACGGCCTCTACTGCCGGGCCGACGACCGCGGCGACCCGGTCGTGCAGCTCGCACCGCCGCTGATCTCGGACCAGTCGACGTTCGACGAGATCGAGGGCATCCTGCGGGCGGTGCTGACGGAGGCGTGGACGAAGCTCTGATCCGTCAGGGGCCTCTGAGCCGTCAGGGGCCTCTGCGGCCTCTGAGCCGTCAGCAGCCTCTGAGCCGTCAGCGGCGTCTGAGCTTCGTCAGGCTGTGAGCTTCGCGCTTTGAGGGTTCCGACCCTCGCCATGACCCCTGGATGATCATCATCCAGGGGTCATTTCATACGGTCCACCCGGCCCGGATGCGCCCGTTCGAGTGGGAAGGGGCTCATCCGGGCCACGTGTTGTGCGCACACCCCGGTCCGACTCCCTACGGTGCCCAGTGACCGATCGGCCGCGTCCTCGTTCCCCCGTACGGGGGAACGGGAAAACTCATCCGAACCGAGGTGTACGCCATGGTGGCCCCGCCCGACAACGACGTGATCTGGGCGCGTTCCCTGCACCACTCCCACAACGGATCGCCCGGTCTCGGCGGTGTCTCCCTGGGCGTCCGCGACGCCGAGATCCTGGCCGTGACCGGTCCGCGCGGCAGCGGGAAGACGACCCTGCTGCACTGCCTGTCGGGGCGGCTGGTGCCCGAGGAGGGCGAGGTCTGGTTCAACAGCGTGCCCGTGCACACCATGGCCCCCCGGCTGCGCGAGCAGCTGCGGCGGGAACGGTTCGGCTGGATCGGCTCCGACCCTCAGCTCGTCCCGGAGCTGACCTCCTGGGAGAACACGGCGCTGCCGCTGCTGCTGCGCGGGGTCTCCCACCGGGCCGCCAAGAAGGCCGCGACGGAGTGGCTGGAACGCCTGGACATCGCCGCCTTCGCCAAGAAGCGCCCGCACGCCCTGCTCCAGGCGCAGCGTCAGCGGATCTCCGTCGCCCGGGCCCTGTGCGCCGCGCCGACCGTGATCTTCGCCGACGAGCCCACCGCCACGCTGCACCGGGCCGAGCGCACCCAGCTCCTGCGCACCCTGACCACCGCCGCCCGCTCGCACGACATCACGGTCGTCCTGGCCACCCATGACGCCGAGATCGCGGCGCTCGCCGACCGTGCCGTCGCCCTGCTGGACGGCCGCCGCGTCGCCACGGTCGATCTGCCCGCGGCACCGGATGCGGAGGGCCACTCGGCGTGCTCGCTCTCCGTCTAGCCCGCGGTACGCATCCCCTCGTCCTGGTCCGGCGGCTGCTGGTGGCCGCCGCTTCGGCCGGAGTCGGCTTCCTGCTCCTGGCCGCCCTCGGCTACGCCTCCGCGCACCCCGCGTCCGCCGGTTCGGTGCTGCGGCTGCTGTGGTGCCTGATCCCGCTGGCCGCCACCGTGCAGTTCGCCGTGGCGGTGGCCCGTACGGACCCGAGCACCCGGCCCCGTCCCGGCCTCTCCTCCGTGGGCCTCGGCCCGGTGCGGCTCTCCGTGCTGGCCGCGGTCTCGACCGCCGTCTCCACCACGCTCGGCTCGATGGTCGCGCTGCTCTTCTTCCTCCATCTGCGCGGCGACCTCACCGGGATGCCGTTCGACGGCGGCGCGGCGGAGTTCCTCGGCGCGGGCGCTCCGTTGCCGCTGGCCGCCGCGCTGATGCTGCTCGCTCTCGTACCGGTGGCGTCGGCGACCGCGAGCGCGCTGGCGCTGCGGTCGCGGCCCGACGCGGCACGGGACCCCTTCGGCTCCGACGAGCTGCCCGAGCCCGCTCCCGCGCCGGCCGGGCTCCCGTGGGGCGTGGCGCTGACGGCCGCCGGGCTGGCGATCGAGGCGTACGCGTCGCGGGAGGCGACGGGGCACGCGTTCCCGCTGCCGGGCCGGTTCGACGCGACCCCGGTGGCGGTGCTGGCCGGCTGGACCCTCACCGCGATCGGCCTGGCCATGGCCGGACCGGGGCTGGCCCATCTGTGCGGGCGGGCGCTCCAGGCGGTGCGCCCCGGTGCCGTACGCCTGCTGGCCGGGCGGGTCCTGATGGACGAGGCGCACCGGATCGGCCGCCCGCTCGGAATCGTCTGCGCGGTGCTCTCGGCGGCGCTCGCCGCGTCGACGCTGTACGGGGGCGGTGAGCGCCCCTGGGGCCCGCTCACCGCGCTCGGTGCGCTGCTGGTCCTCGGCTGCACGACGGCGACGCTGCTCACGTCGGCCCTGGAGGCCAAGCAGGCCCGCGCGCACACGGCCCAGGCGCTGCTGCGGATGGGCGCGCCGGCCTCCGCGCTGCGGGCCGCGACGGCGCTGCGGGCCGCCGCCCTGCTGGCCGTGTTCGCCCCGCTGACCTGGCTGATCGCGGAGCTGGCGGCGCTGCCGCTGACTCCGTGACTCGCTGAGGACGTCCCGGGGCCGGGGGCGCGGGGCCGGAAGGTCTGGGGCCGGAAGGTCAGGGCTTGGGTCGCGGGCCCCGGGCGCTGGGCGCCAGCGCGGGTCGCGGGCCCCGGGCGCGGGACGCGGGGCCCCGGCGCGGGACGCGGGGCCGGGGCGGCTCAGGGGTGGGTGGCGAGCCGGGCGACGAGGGCGTCGAGGAATGCCTCCCAGCCGTCCTCCGCCGCCGCGTACTGGGCGGGGGTGAGGTTGCCGCCGCGCTGCTGGAAGGCGAGCTCGGTGGTCCCGTCGCCGAGATCGGTGAAGGTCACGGTGATGATCTCGCCCTCCGCGGCCTCGGTGTCCTCAGGAGTCCCGGGCGCGGAGCCGTCCTTCAGCGTGAGGACCAGGCCGTCCGGCTCGCTCACCTCGCGGTACACCCCGTGGAACGGCATCTCGACACCCGGCATCACGATGACCAGGCTCCACGCGCCGCCGGGGCGGACATCCATTGAGACCCGGTCCAGCGGGACGTCGGCCTCGCCGCCGTACCAGGCCGCGAAGTCCTCCGGTGACGTCCAGGCCGCGAAGACCCGCTGCTGCGGGGCGGGGAGTACGCGGGTGAGGTCGATGCCCTGGCGGGTGCCACCGTTCATGGTCGCGGTCCTCGTCTCGTGGTCGCGGTCTGGGGGCCCGGAGCCCGGGGGCTGTGGCCTGGACCGGAATCCGGGGGTCCGGGGGGCCAGGGGGGGCCGGGGGGGGCCGTCTCCAGCTTGCCCGGCGCACCCGACCCTGTCCTGTCCTGCCACCCGTCCTGCATCCTGTACCGCCGCCAGCCCTGCCGCCCGGTCCTGCCGCGCGCCCGGTCCTGCCGCGCGGGTCAGGGGCGGAGCAGCCCCTCCAGGGTGGCGTACGCGCTGTCCCACCCCCACGCCTCGCGGACCCAGGCCCGCCCCTTCTCCCCCATCGCGGCGGCGGCCTCGCGGTCCCGCAGCAGCCCGACGAGCCGGTCCGCGACCGCGCCGACGTCCCGCCCGTCCACCACGTGCCCCGTCTCCCCGTCCCGTACGGCCTCCGGAGCGCCGCCCGAGTCACCGGCCAGGACGGGCAGCCCGGCCGCAGCCGCCTCCAGGAAGACGATCCCCAGCCCCTCCACCTCCAGGCCGCGCCTACGGGTCCGGCAGGGCATGGCGAAGACGTCGGCGGCGGCGTAATGGCCGGGCATCCCGGCGTGCGGCTGCCCACCGGCGAAGGTCACGCCGTCCGCGACCCCGGTGTCCGCGGCGAGCCGGCGCAGGGCGGGGGCGTACGGTCCGTCGCCGGTCAGCAGGAGTACGGCGTCGGGCACCGCGCGCCGTACGGCGGGGAGGGCGCGGATCAGGGTGTCCTGGCCCTTGCGGGGGACGAGCCGCGCCGCGCAGAGGATCACCGGCCGCGCGCCGAGCCCGTACCGCTCGCGCACGCGGCTCCCCTCGGCCCGCACCCGGAACGCGTCGGCGTCCACCCCCGGCGCGAGGCGCACCATCCGGCGGGCGGCGGCCGGGCCGAGTGCGGCGGCGATGGGGGCCCGGGTGGCGGCCCCGAGGTAGGTCACCGCGTCGGTACGGGCCCCGATCAGCCGGAGCAGCGCCCGGCTGCCCGGGGTGCGGGCCCACCACAGCTCGTGCCCGTGCGTGGTGGCGACGGCCCGCCGCACCCCGGTCTCCCGCCGCAGCCTCCCGGCCATCAGCCCGAGCGGTGCGGCGGCCCCGAACCACACACTGTCGCAGCCGTGGCGGCGGGCGAGCTCCACGGCGCGGGCGGCGACGCGCGGGGTCGGCAGCAGCATCCGGGCGGGGTCGCGGATCACCGGGTACGGCAGATGGGCGTCATGGGCGGCCGCCCCCGGTTCGGCGGAGGTGTACACGACGACGGAATCGGCGGGGAACCGTCCGGTCATGGCGTGGACGAAGGTCTCGATGCCGCCCTGGCGCGGCGGGAAGTCGTTGGTGACGACGAGGGTGCGGCGGCGGTTCATCGCGTTGCCTTCCTTTGGTACGCGTACGGGGCGGGGCCGTGCCGGACAGTCATCGCGACGCCTTCTTTCGCACGCGGAGACGCACGAACGGGTGAACGGGCCCCTGCCGATCCACCGCCGCCCATACCGCGAGGACCAGCGGGAACACCAGGTACCCGAACCGGGTCGCCGGCAGGAACGCGATGGCCAGGAGCAGCCCGAGCGCGAGCCGCAGCGCGGCGTCCGGGGCCGTGGCCGGAGGGCGTACGAGCAGCGAGAGGGCCACCAGCAGGGCGCTCGCCCCGAGCAGGAGCAGGGCCAGGGTCCGGCCGCCGGGGACATGGGTGGCGAGGAGGTGGCCGGGGAGCGGGCTGGCGGCGGAGGACACCGCGTCGGTCAGGCCGAGGGGGAAGGCGACGACGTGGGCGTAGAAGGCTCCGGGGTCGCGCAGGGCGGCGGGCAGGACGAGCGCTACGGCGGTGGCGACGGTGACGAGCGCGCAGCGCGAAGCACCACGGCCCGCCCGTGCCGAGGCCGACAGTGCCAGCACCACCGGCAGCGCCGGCCACGCGGTCCACTTGAGCGCCGCCGCGAGCCCGGTCCAGAGCCCGGCGCGCCCGGCCCTCCCCCGGCCCGCCTCCGCCAGCCCGAGGCACATCAGGCCCACCACCGGCAGGTCCACCCCGCCGACCGCGAGCGGTAGCGCGACCAACGGACAGGCGGCGATCCACAGCAGCGGGTCGCGCCGTGCTCCCGCCGGAAGGGCGTACGCGAACGCGGTGAGGAAGGCCGCGCCCATCCACAGCCGGGGATCGGTGAGCGGATGGGCACCGGCCACCGCCTCCGGGAGGCCGAAGACCGCCATGCCGGGCAGGTACGGGGTGAAGTCCCCGGGTATCAGCGGGTGCGCGGCGTACGGCGTTCCGTCCGCCAGCAGGAGCGTGGCCGACCGGGCCACCACCTCCACCTCCAACTGCGCCCGGTCCAGGGCCAGGAGCACCGCGAGCGGCAGCGCGACCGCGCCGGTGACGGCGACCGCGCCCACGGTCCGGGCGGAGCGACCGCGTGCGGCGAGTACGGCGGCCGCCGCGTAACCCAGTGCGCCGGCGACGCCCCAGACGCGGTGCGGGCCGAGAGAGGTGAGGGCGGCCAGGGCCAGCGACGCCGCCGCGCAGGACGCCCACCAACCGGGGCCGCCGGGCAGCGCGAAGCGGTCCTGTCGTCGCTGGTCAGGGAGGGTGGAGGGAGCAGTCGTCGCCATGGATCCGAGGCTAGGAACGGCCCGTTCACGGGTCGTCACACCACCGTCCGGTCCTCCGGCTCAACCCGTGGCATGACAGGGGCCCGTGAATTCCCCCCGTGCTCCGATGCGCACGCCCCGGGCGGCGTTGAAGAATCGTCGTATGACACGCACCATCGGGGAGAGCGGCGAAACGGCAGCGCCCGCCGTCGAAGCCCCGCCACCGGAAGGGAACCTGCGGCGGCGGTTGCTGCGCTTGACGTCGGCGCCCGCGTACGCCGTGCTGACCGGGGGCGCGTTGACGCTCTTCGCCGTCGTGGAGCTGCTTCTCGTACCAAGTTCGGCGATCACGGCCTTCGCGGTGCTGCTGTGCACGGCCTCGTTGACGCTGCGCACCGCCCACCCCGCTGTCGGGCTGCTGAGCGTCGGCGCGGCGCTGCTCGGCTTCGGCACCGACGGCAACATGGCGTACGCGACGGTGGCCGGTCTGCTGATGGGCTGCTACACGGTGGGGCGGCACCGGGTGCAGCATCCGGCGGTGCTCGTACCGGCCGGGGCGCTCGCCGCGCTGACGGTCAACCTGGTCCACATCGACCGCTGGACCCGCGACGGCTCCCCCGGCCTTCCCGCGCTCCAGGGCGCCGACCGGTTCAGCCTCGGGCTGTACGCCGAGACGCTGGTGCTGACGGTGGCGATCCTGGGCGCGGTGAGCGCGGGTGACGCGGTACGGGCGCGCGAGGAGGCCCGGCACACACGGGCCGCGGCCCAGTCCCGGCTGCTGGCGATGGAGCGGCGGCAGGCGGCGGAGGCGGAGCGGGCGGCGATCGCACGGGAGTTGCACGACATGATCGCGCACTCGGTGTCGATGATCGCGGTGCGGGCCGAGAGCGCCACGTACACGACGCCGGATCTCTCGCCGCCGGCGAGGGACGCGTTCCAGGAGATCGCGGGCACGGCACGGTCCTCGATGGCGGAGCTGCGCCGGTTGCTCGGGGTGCTGCGCACGGGTGTCGACGCACCTGTTCTCACCGCCCCGCAGCCGTCGCTGGCCGCGCTCGACGAGCTCCTGGACCAGCACCGGACGGTGGACGGTTCGGCCGAACTGCGGGTCAGCGGGGAGGCGATGCCGCTGCCGGCGTCGTGGGAGCTGTCGGCGTACCGGATCGTGCAGGAGGCCCTGACCAATGTGCGCCGGCACGCACCGGGCGCGCACGCGGTCGTGGAGATCGACCACCGGCCGGGGCTGCTGAGGGTCCGGGTCGGTGACGACGGACCGGGGCCGCCCGCGACCCCCGCTACGGAATCCGCCGGGCGTCCGGGGCACGGGCTGGTGGGCATGCGTGAACGGGCCGCCCTGCTGGGCGGCCGGCTGACCACCGGCCGGAGTCCGGCCGGGGGCTATCTCGTGGAGGCGGAACTCCCGTGGTGATCCGAGTGATCGTCGCCGACGACCAGGCGATCGTACGGACGGCGTTCGCCGGCCTGCTGGACACCCAGGAGGACATCGAGGTGGTCGGCGAGGCGGAGGACGGCGAGCAGGCGGTCCGCGTCGCGGCCGAGCTCCGGCCCGACGTCGCCCTGTTGGACATCCGGATGCCCCGGCTCGGCGGGATCGACGCGGCCCGCGAAATCGTCACCGCGTCGGGCGGGGCGACGAAGGCGCTGATGCTGACGACGTTCGGCCTGGACGAGTACGTGTACGACGCCCTGACGGCGGGAGCCAGCGGCTTCCTCCTCAAGGACGCGACCTTCCCCGAACTGCTGAACGCGGTACGGGTGGTGGCGGGCGGGCACGCGCTGCTCGCGCCCGAGGTCACCGGGCGGCTGATCGCGGAGTTCACCCGGCAGCGGGTCAGCGCGCCCCCGGTCCGCTCCGTCGAGGGGCTGACGGCGCGCGAGGCGGAGGTGCTCGTCCTCATCGCGCAGGGGCTGTCCAACGCGGACATCGCCGTCCGGCTGACCATCACCGATCACACGGTGAAGACGCACATCAACCGGCTCTTCGCGAAGATGGGGCTGCGGGACCGGGCCCAGGCGGTGATCCTGGCGTACGAACTGGGGCTGGTGGTGGCCGGAACGCGCGTCCCCTGAGGTGCTGACGGGCCCCGCCGATCACTCCCCCGCCAGCACCACGGTCTCCGCCGCGTCGAACCGGACGCCCACCACCGCGCCCTCGTCCGGGGTGTCCCGGAGCGGGCACTCGGCCTCCAGCACCGGCGCGTTCTCGGGGCTCAGCCGCACCGCCACATGGTTCCCCCGGAACGTGCGCACGCCGACGGTGCAGCGCAGCCCGTCCTCCGGAGCCCCGATGAGCACCCCGGCCGGGCGCACCAGCAGGTCGACGTCGCCCTGGGGCGAGCCCTCGGGCACCGGCACCTTGCCCCAGGCGGTGGCGGCGGCCCGGCCGGTCACGGTCGCGGGGGTCACGTTGTCGAAGCCGAGGAAGCGGGCGACGAACGCGGAGGCGGGGCGCTGCCACACGTCCAGCGGGCTGCCCTCCTGAGCGATCCGGCCGTCCCGCATCACCACCACCTGGTCGGCGAGCGCGAACGCCTCACCCTGGTCGTGGGTGACGGCGAGCACCGTCGTACCCAACTCGCGGAACAGTGTCCGGAGTTCGACGACCAGGCGTTCGCGCAGGCTGCGGTCGAGCTGGCCGAGCGGTTCGTCCAGCATCAGGAGCTTGGGGCGCGGGGCGAGGGCCCGGGCCAGGGCGACGCGCTGCTGTTCGCCGCCGGAGAGGGCGGCGACCGCGCGGCGTTCGGAGCCGGGGAGGCCGACCAGGTCGAGGAGTTCCCCCACTCTCCGCCCGGCCTCGGCGCGCCCGGCCCCGTGCATCCGCAGCCCGAAGGCCACATTGGCTCCGACGTCGCGGTGCGGGAAGAGCTGGTGGTCCTGGAACATCAGGCCGAGCCCGCGCCGGTGGACCGGTACGCCGCGCTGGTCCTGGCCGGCCAGCAGCACCCGGCCGCCGTCCATCGGCTGAAGCCCGGCGACGGCGCGCAGCAGGGTGGACTTGCCGCTGCCGCTGGGACCGAGCACGCAGACGATCCGGTGGTCGGCGACCTCCAGGTCGACGGCGTCGAGCGCGGTCCGCCTCCCGAACCGTACGGTGGCCGCTTCCAGGCTCAGCATGTCGTTCAGAACTCCCCGGATCGGTCGGTACGGATGCGTTCGAGGAGCAGCAGCGAGACCGCGCACACCAGCATCAGGATCGTGCTGAGGGCCATCGCCTGCCCGTAGTTGAGCTCCCCGGAGCGGCCCAGCAGCCGGGCGACGGCGACCGGCAGGGTCGGGTTGTCGGGCCGGGCGATGAAGACGGTCGCCCCGAACTCCCCGAGCGACACGGCGAACGCGAAGCCCGCCGCGACCAGCACCGCCCGCCGCACCAGGGGCAGATCGACCTCCCGCCAGGCCCGCAGCGGGGATGCCCCCAGTACGGCGGCGGCCTCGCGCAGCCGCTCGTCCACCGCACGCAGCACGGGGAGCATCGTCCGTACGACGAAGGGGACGCCCACCAGCGCCTGGGCCAGCGGGACCAGGATCCAGGAGGTCCGCAGGTCGAGCGGCGGCTCGTCGAGGGTGATGAGGAAGCCGAAGCCCACGGTGACGGCGGAGACCCCGAGCGGCAGCATCAGCAGCGCGTCGAAGCCGCGTACCAGCCGCCCCGCCCGCCGGGTCAGCGCGGCCGCCGCGAGACCGCCGACGACCAGCGCGATGAGGGTGGCGACGAACGCGTACTGGAGCGAGTTGCCGACCGCCTCCAGCGGGGCGACCAGGAAGGTCGAGCCGCTGGAGCCCGCCGACTGGAGGGCCTCGTAGTAGCCGAGGCCGTAACCGCCCGGCCCGTCGAACGACCGCTCCACCAGCACCCCGAGCGGCAGCAGGATCAGCACGAGCGCGGTGAGCAGCACCCCGCCGAGCAGTGCCCACTGTCCGGGGCCGTGCGGCCGGCGGGAGGTCTGGGCCGGGTCGACGAGCTTCAGCGCCCGCTCCCGGCGGCGTACGGTCACGGCGTGCAGGGCGAGGATCGCGCCGACCGCCACGAACTGCACCATGGTCAGCACGGCGGCGGTCGGCAGGTCGAGCAGTTGGGCGGTCTGCCGGTAGACCTCCACCTCCAGGGTGGAGTACGCGGGGCCGCCGAGGATCTGCACGACGCCGAACGAGGTGAACGTGAAGAGGAAGACCATCAGCGTGGCGGCGGCCACCGCCGGGGCGAGCGCGGGCAGCGTCACACGTCGCCAGGCGGCCAACCGTCCCGCGCCGAGCACCCGGGCGGCCTCCTCCTGGCGCGGGTCCAGTTGCGACCACAGACCGCCCACCGTCCGTACGACCACCGCGTAGTTGAAGAAGACGTGGGCCAGCAGGATCGCCCACACGGTGGTGTCGAGCCGTACGCCCCACAGCTCGTCCAGGAACCCGCCGCGCCCGAGCAGCGCCAGGAACGCGGTGCCGACGACGACGGTGGGCAGGACGAACGGCACGGTGACGACCGCGCGCAGCACCTGCTTCCCGGGGAAGTCGAGGCGGGCGAAGACGTACGCGCCGGGCAGGGCGATCAGGAGGGTGAGCGCGGTGGAGGCGAGGGCCTGCCAGGTGGTGAACCAGAGGACGTCGAGGATGTCGGGGCGGGCGAGCACCGTGCCGATGCGCCCGAACTGCCAGTCGCCGTCCGTCTTCAGCCCGCGGCCGACGATCGCGGACACGGGGTAGGCGAAGAAGACGGCGAAGAACGCGACGGGCACGGCCATCAGACCGATCCGCACCGCGGCTCCGCGCTGCCCGCCGCCGCCGGCGGACCGTCGCACGTCTCCGCCGCCGGACCGCCGCCCGCCGCCGGGCTCGGAGTCGGGCCCGGCGGCTTTGGTCGTGCCGCCTACTTCACGACGAGCGAGTGCCACGACTGGACCCACTGCTCACGGTTGGCGGCGATCTTGTCCGGGGCCACCGTAGCCGGCTTGTCGACGGTCTCGCCGAACTCCGTGAAGATCTCCGGCAGCTTCGCGTCCTTCACGACCGGGTTCACGAACATCTTCAGCGGGACGTCCTCCTGGAACGTCTTGCCGATCAGGAAGTCCAGCAGCGCCTTGCCGCCCGCCTCGTTCTTCGCCCCCGTCAGCAGCCCGGCGTACTCGGTCTGCCGGAAGCAGGTGCCGGTGGCGACCCCGGTCGGGGCCTCCTTGGGCCGCGGGTCGGCGTAGAGGACCTCGACGGGCGGGCTGGAGGCGTAACTGACGACCAGGGGCCGGTCCGCGCCGGTCTTCTTTCCGCCCGCCGAGCCCGAGAACTCCTCGTGGTACGCCTCCTCCCAGCCGTCGACGACCTTGACGCCGTTGGCCTTCAGCTTCTTCCAGTACTCCTCGTAACCGTCCTCGCCCTGGGCCGCGACGGTGCCGAGGAGGAAGCCGAGGCCGGGCGAGGAGTTCGCCGCGTTCTCGGTGACGAGGAGGTTCTTGTACGCGGGCTTCAGCAGGTCCTCGAAGGTCTGCGGCGGCGCGAGCTTCTTGTCGGCGAAGTACTTCTTGTCGTAGTTGACGCAGATGTCGCCGGTGTCGACGGGCGTGACGCGGTGTTCCCCGTCCTGCTCGGTGCCGTCCGCGAGCCGGTCGAGGCCCTTGGCCTCGTACGGAATGAAGAGGCCGTTGTCGAGGGCGCGGGAGAGCAGGGTGTTGTCGACGCCGAAGAAGACGTCGCCGCGCGGGGAGCCCTTCGTCAGGATCTCCTGGTTGAGCGCGGCCCCGGCGTCGCCGCTCTTGAGGAGCTCGACGGTGTAGCCGCTCTTCTCGGTGAACTGCTTCAGCACAGCTTCCGAGACGTCGAAGGAGTCGTGGGTGACCAGGGTGACGGTCTTGGAGCCGCCGCCCTTCGACGCGCCGGATCCGGACGGGGAGCCGTCCGAGTCGCCGCAGCCCGCGAGGACGGTGACGCCGAGCGCCGCGGCGAGCGCGGTCGCGGCGTACTTCTTGGTGGTGTTCATGTGATTCCTCCTGGAGGTGACCAGGAAGAGACGCGGCCCCGCCCGCCGCCGGGTCGTACCGGAAGCGGGCAGGGCGCAACAGCTTGAGTAAGGTCCGAACTTCCTACCCGGAATGACCCGGGCGAGGTTCAGAGGGTCTGCGGCCAACCTGTCCTTGGTGCCGCACTCTCAGCGCTGTGGCGCTCCCCTGTCGGAATATGAAGTTGATTTCGGCCCAGGCTACACCGGCGGTTTTCGGCCGGACGGTGTGAGGGTCACCGGCCGCTCCCGGGCCACCGGTGGTCAGCGCTCGGAGGCCGCCAGCTGCCCGCAGGCCCCGTCGATCTCCTGGCCCCGGGTGTCCCGGACGGTGACGGGCACGCCATGGGCCGCGATGGCCTCGACGAACGCCTTCTCGTCCTCGGGCCGCGAGGCGGTCCACTTGGAGCCGGGCGTGGGGTTCAGCGGGATCAGGTTGACGTGCACCCGCTTGCCCTTGAGTAGCCGGCCGAGGAGGTCCCCGCGCCACGCCTGGTCGTTGATGTCCCGGATGAGGGCGTACTCGATGGAGATCCGGCGGCCGGACTTCTCCGCGTACTCCCAGGCGGCGTCCAGCACCTCCCGTACGTTCCACCGGGTGTTCACGGGGACGAGGGTGTCGCGCAGCTCGTCGTCCGGGGCGTGCAGCGAGACGGCGAGACGGCACTTGAAGCCCTCGTCGGCGAAACGCAGCATCGCCGGGACGAGCCCCACGGTGGAGACGGTGATCCCGCGCTGGGACAGGCCGAGGCCGTCCGGCTCGGGGTCGGTGAGCCGGCGGATCGCTCCGACGACGCGGTTGTAGTTGGCGAGCGGCTCGCCCATGCCCATGAAGACGATGTTGGACAGCCGGGCGGGACCGCCGGGCACGTCGCCGTCGCGCAGGGCGCGCATGCCGTCGACGATCTGGTGCACGATCTCGGCGGTCGACAGGTTCCGGTCGAGCCCGGCCTGCCCGGTGGCGCAGAAGGGGCAGTTCATCCCGCAGCCGGCCTGGGAGGAGATGCACATCGTGACGCGCTCGGGGTAGCGCATCAGGACGGACTCCACCAGCGTCCCGTCGTGCAGCTTCCACAGCGTCTTACGGGTGGTGTCGTCGTCGCAGCTGATGTGCCGCACCACGGACATCAGGTCGGGGAACAGCGCCTCGGCGAGCTTCTCCCGGGATCCGGCGGGAATGTTGGTCCACTGCGCCGGGTCGTGCGCGTACCGCGCGAAGTAGTGCTGCGAGAGCTGCTGGGCGCGGAACGGCTTCTCGCCGGTCGCGGCGACCGCTTCCTTGCGCTCGGCGGGCGTGAGGTCGGCGAGGTGCCGCGGGGGCTTCTTGGCTCCGCGGGGCGCGACGAAAGTGAGTTCTCCGGGCTTAGGCATGGTTCATCCAGTGTCGCAGACACGCCGGGGTGCGCCGGGCCGTCGCCGGACCCGCCCATGACAGTCGAATGCGCCCGGGCATCACCGGTATGCGCCGGCCGTGACCGGTGGCCCTCCATCGGCCCCGCCCCCGCGCGTACTCCCCGAACGCTGAAGAGACCTCCAGGGGGCCGGTCCGTTCCTGGAACGCACCGACCCCGCACGCACTCGGGAGTGTACGCACGCCTGGCGCCTTCGTGCGGGACCCACGGCGCCGACGACGGGGTCTTCGGCGCCTGGAGCCCGGGCCGTCGGCGCCGGACAGACGGAGGGGCGGCACTCGGAAAGTGCCGCCCCTCCATTCAGCCGCGCTAAGCAGCTAGACGATGTGCACATGCTCAGTCTCACCGTCCTGGTTGCGTAGCAGCAGGTCGCTGCCACCGTGGAGGCGCTCCTCGATGAACGCGTACACCTGAACCGCGCGGTTGATCACGTCGGTCTTGCTGAGGCCGGTCGCCGCGGTCAGTTTGTTCACCGCGTCGACGGCCGGCGGAACCAGCGTGACCGAATACCTCTCACTCGTCGGAACGTCTGCACCTCGACTGGCGCGTGCCATGACCTACCTCCCGGCTTGGTTACTTGATCTTAACTCGCCGCCCGAAAGTGCACCTGAGCTGCACCTGAGAGACGGGCAGCTACCTCAACTATGCCAGTAGTCGCGCACACGATCCACCTTTCCGGTGCATTTCTCTGCATCTTTACACCGGACTGACGCGCCCTCTGCTAGCTTTGGATGCACCTTGTCGCGGGCCACATGCCCGACGGCAAGGGGTCCCTGAAATGCGCCCCTGCGGGGGTGCACGCACGGCAGCGAGAGAAAGGGCGGTGAGCGCCATGAGGTGACAAGAAGTGGCGGCCGCTGACGGAAGTCGAGTTCTCACGGCGGTCGCGGCATGCACTTGATCGACTCGACACCCCTTCGTAAGCACTGAGAGAGGAGGCGGCATGTGGCGATGGATGCAGCCGGTACCCACCTAGGAAGGCCCTAGGGGTCCGGTGCGTGGAGGAAAAAATGCACCTGCCCGACTCGAATACCGCGCCTCTCGGGGAGAGTGGAGATCTCACCGAAGCCGCCTTCATCACGATCACGACTACGTCGAACGGCCCGTCCATCACAGCCTCGGTGCCCGGCACAGAGGCTGACCGGATGATGACGATGGGAGAGTTCGTCGTCGGCGTGGGTGGAACAGCGGTCGGTCCGTACGTGATGGCCAAAGCGCTCGAAGTGGCAGCCGTTGAGGTGCCGTGGCCTGCGCTGACCATCGTGCTCGTCCTCGCGGCACTGCTGCCGATGGGTGGCCTCTGGCTGACGATCCGTCTCCGGGGTTGACCGAATTTCGCCACCAACCATCTGAGAGCCCTCCGCGTCACGCGGGAGGGCTCTCAGTCATGTGCGCCGTTCGACGGGACGGCCCAGGGGCAGGTCGCAGGGCTCGAGCGGGCCCCGTTCCCGCCCTACGCACTGATCAGGAACCTCAGGCCCGCGGCGTACCGCGGCTCTCCGGACCCCGGCATGGTTCGTTCAGCGGTCGCAGCATACGAGTGAGGGCCCGTCGCCCCGTGGACGACGGACCCTCACTCGTAGAACGTGCAGGTGAACCGTGCTGCGCGGACCTGCGCGGGCGCTCAGCCCGAGCCGACGAACAGCACCAGCAGCAGCCAGACCACCGGCGCGGTCGGCAGCAGCGAGTCGAGCCGGTCCATGATGCCGCCGTGACCGGGGAGCAGGGTGCCCATGTCCTTGATCCCGAGGTCCCGCTTGATCATGGACTCGCCCAGGTCGCCGAGGGTGGCGCTGACGGCGACCGCGAGGCCGAGCAGCAGCCCCTGCCACCAGGCGCCGCCGTCGATCAGGAACTCCATGCACAGCGCGCCCGCGGCCATCGCGAAGGCCACGGCCCCGAGCAGGCCCTCGCGGGTCTTGCCGGGGCTGATGCGGGGGGCGAGCTTGTGGGTGCCGAAGCGCCAGCCGACCGCGTACGCGCCGGTGTCGCTGACGACCGTGAGGACGAGGAAGGTCAGCACCCGCCAGGACCCGTCGTCCGCCGTCAGCATCAGGGCGACGAAGGTGGCCAGGAACGGTACGTAGAACGCGGCGAAGACCCCGGCCGTGACGTCCTTGAGGTATCCCTCCGGCGGCTCGCTCATCCGCCAGACCAGCACCGCCAGAGCGGTCAAGGCCATGGCGACCCAGGCCCCCTCCGCGCCGCGCGCGTAGCCGGCGACGACCATCGCGGCCCCGCCGACTGCCAGCGGAATCAGGGGGGCCTTGATGCCCTTCTGCTCCTGGAGCCGGGAGGTGAGCTCCCAGAGGCCGACGACGACGGCGAGGGCGATCACCCCGACGAAGACGGCCTTCACGACGAACAGCGAGGCGACGATGACGGCGCCGAGCCCGACGCCGACCCCTATGGCGGCGCGCAGATCGCGTCCCGCGCGCTTCTTCTGCGGCGGGGGCGGCAGCGGGGTGGACATGGGCTCCTGCGGCTTCTCGTCACGGAACAGGGGGTCGCTGACGTGCGCGGCGTCCCTGCCCCGGTCGTCGCGGTTCTCTGCGTCTCTACCTGCGTCGGGAAAGTCCGGCACGTTGGGCATGGGCCGAGTCTGCTGGGCTTCATGCACATCGTAGGCGGGACCCGCCGGAGCAGCCCCCATCTCGGGGGCTCCCCGGTAACCGGCTCCCTGCGGTGCGCCCCAGGAAGAGTCGTTCATCAGACTTCGAGCAGCTCGGCTTCCTTGTGCTTGAGCAGCTCGTCCACCTGCGCGACGTACTTCGCGGTGGTGTCGTCGAGCTCCTTCTCGGCGCGGCGCACCTCGTCCTCGCCGGACTCCTTGTCCTTGACGAGCTTGTCGAGGGCTTCCTTGGCCTTGCGGCGGATGGAGCGGATCGAGATCTTGGAGTCCTCGGCCTTGGTCTTGGCGACCTTGATGTACTCCTTGCGGCGGTCCTGGGTGAGCTCGGGGAACGTCACCCGGATGATGTTGCCGTCGTTGCTCGGGTTGACACCGAGGTCGGAGTCACGGATCGCCTGCTCGATGTTGCGCAGCGCGGTCTTGTCGAACGGCGTCACGACGGCCATCCGCGGCTCGGGAACCGAGAACGACGCCAGCTGGTTGATCGGGGTCAGCGCGCCGTAGTAGTCGGCGACGATCTTGTTGAACATCGCCGGGTGCGCACGGCCGGTACGGATCGCGGCGAAGTCTTCTTTCGCGACGACGACGGCCTTCTCCATCTTCTCCTCGGCCTCGAGGAGGATTTCTTCGATCACCACGTGCTCCTGCGTGTCTTGAGCGGGCCCGTCGTCGACGGGCCCTGCGGGTCCTGCGTCGCGTCCTCACCTGCACGGTGTCCGACCGGCAGGCCGTTGTCCATCCTGGGGGGCCGTCAGGCCCGGGTGCTCTCGTCGCTGACGAGCGTGCCGATCTTCTCACCCTTGACGGCACGGGCGATATTGCCCTCGACGGTCAGCTCGAAGACGAGGATCGGGAGCTTGTTGTCGCGGCAGAGCGTGATGGCGGTGGCGTCGGCGACCTTCAGGTCGCGCGTGATCACCTCGCCGTACTCCAGCGCGTCGAACTTCACCGCGTCGGGGTTGGCCTTCGGGTCGGAGTCGTACACCCCGTCCACGCCGTTCTTCCCCATGAGCAGCGCCTCGGCGTCGATCTCCAGGGCACGCTGGGCGGCGGTGGTGTCGGTGGAGAAGTACGGCATGCCCATGCCGGCGCCGAAGATGACCACGCGCCCCTTCTCCAGGTGCCGCACAGCACGGAGCGGGATGTACGGCTCGGCGACCTGCCCCATGGTGATGGCGGTCTGGACGCGCGAGTCGATGCCTTCCTTCTCCAGGAAGTCCTGGAGCGCCAGGCAGTTCATGACGGTGCCGAGCATGCCCATGTAGTCGGACCGGGCCCGGTCCATGCCGCGCTGCTGGAGCTCGGCGCCGCGGAAGAAGTTGCCTCCCCCGATGACCACCGCGATCTCCGCGCCGTCGCGTACGACGGCGGCGATCTCGCGGGCGATGGTGTGCACGACGTCGGGGTCGACGCCGAGGCCGCCGCCACCGGCGAATGCCTCCCCGGAGAGCTTCAGCATGAAGCGCCCGGAAAACGTGCCGTTGTCGCGCTTGTCGTCAGCCTGGATGGCGTCCGCGCCCTTGTCCATGGAAATTCTCCTCGTGCACATACGAAGAAGGCCATTGCCGGTGGGTCTGGTGTCCCTACAGCGGCAATGGCCTCCTCGTCAGATCTGCGGTCGTCCGGCAGAGTGCGGCCGTCGACTGCACCAGACCCTATCGGGTCGAGTGCTGTTCGCCGGACGGACTCAGATGCCGACCTTGATGCGCGAGAAGCGCTTCAGGGTGACACCGGCCTCGTCCAGGACCTTCTGGACGGACTTCTTGGCGTCCAGCGCGTACGGCTGGCCGAGGAGGGTGGCCTCCTTGAAGAAGCCGTTGACGCGACCCTCGACGATCTTCGGGAGAGCGGCCTCGGGCTTGCCCTCGGCGCGCGTGGTCTCCTCGGCGACGCGGCGCTCGGCCTCGACGATCTCGGCCGGGACGTCCTCGCGGGAGAGGTACTTCGGGGCGAACGCGGCGATGTGCTGCGCGATGCCCTTGGCCAGCTCGGCGTCGGCCTTGTCCAGCTCGACCAGAACACCGATCTGCGGGGGCAGGTCGGGCATGGTGCGGTGCATGTACACGGAGACGAAGTCGCCGGTGAACTGCGCGAAGCGGTCCAGGACGATCTTCTCGCCGAGGTTGGCGTTGGCCTCGTCCACGTATGCCTGGACGGTCTTGCCGGGCTCGATCTCGGAGGCGAGGAGCGCGGCGATGTCGGCCGGGGAGGTGGCGGCGACGTGCGCGGCGAGCGCGTTGGCGACGGCCTGGAACTTGTCGCCCTTGGCGACGAAGTCCGTCTCGCACTTCAGCTCGAGCAGAACGCCGGACGTCTTGTCCTCGGAGATGAGGGAGACGACGGCGCCGTTCTCGGCAGAGCGGCCCTCGCGCTTGGCGACGCCCTTCTGGCCCTTGATACGGAGCGCCTCGACGGCCTTGTCGACGCTGCCATCGGCCTCGTCGAGCGCCTTCTTGCAGTCCATCATGCCGGCGCCGGTGAGCTCGCGGAGCTTCTTGACGTCAGCGGCGGTGTAGTTCGCCATGAGTCTGTATGTCTCTTTCGAAGTCTGAAAGATCTACGGGTGAACGGCGGGGGCGACGCTTGTGGCGTCGGCCCCCGCCGTCAGCAGCCGTGACGGGTGTCAGGCCTGCTCGGCGTCCGCGTCGGCGGCCTCGGCCTCTGCGACGGCCTCGGCCGGCTTCTCGGCGTCGGCGACCTTCTCGGTCTCGGCGGAGGACTGGACCTCGGCGTCAGCCGCGGTCTCGTCCTTCTTGTCGCCCTCGAGCAGGTCGCGCTCCCACTCGGCCAGCGGCTCGCCGACAGCCTTCTCGCCCGGCTTCGAGTCACCGGTGGCAGCGCCGGAACGGGCGATGAGGCCCTCGGCGACGGCGTCGGCGATCACGCGGGTGAGCAGGGTGACGGAGCGGATCGCGTCGTCGTTGCCCGGGATCTTGTAGTCGACCTCGTCGGGGTCGCAGTTGGTGTCGAGGATCGCGACGACCGGGATGTGGAGCTTGCGCGCCTCACCGACGGCGATGTGCTCCTTCTTGGTGTCGACGATCCAGACGGCGCTGGGCACCTTCTGCATCTCGCGGATACCACCGAGGGTCTTCTCCAGCTTGGCCTTCTCGCGCGAGAGGACCAGGAGCTCCTTCTTGGTGAGGCCGGAGGCGGCCACGTCCTCGAAGTCGATGAGCTCGAGCTCCTTCAGACGCTGAAGGCGCTTGTAGACGGTGGAGAAGTTGGTGAGCATGCCACCGAGCCAACGCTGGTTGACGTACGGCATGCCGACGCGCGTCGCCTGCTCGGCGATGGCCTCCTGGGCCTGCTTCTTCGTACCCACGAACATGATGGAGCCGCCGTGGGCGACGGTCTCCTTGACGAACTCGTAGGCGCGGTCGATGTACGACAGCGACTGGAGCAGGTCGATGATGTAGATGCCGTTGCGCTCGGTGAAGATGAAGCGCTTCATCTTCGGGTTCCAGCGACGGGTCTGGTGACCGAAGTGGACGCCGCTTTCCAGCAGCTCCCGCATCGTGACGACGGCCATGGCCGTACTCCTTGAGGTACTCGGTTATCGCGATCGCAGGATTGCGTTCGCGCCTGACGCCCCGACGCGCCGTGCCACAAGGGACCGAGGAGCGCGGCCACCGTCCGGAAGAGGGAGGTGGCGGGGCGTGCGAAGTCGACCCGGTGACCCGGATCGCCACAAGAAGTGTACGGGACACGCCGGGTGCCGGGTGACGGCGATATCCACAACCGGGGAGTAGTCCACAGGCACGGTCCGCGATCCCCGGAATCCGGCCCTCCGGGGGACCGTTGTCGCATGCGAATCCTGCTCCGCACGCCCGGCCCGCGCCGCGTCCGCGTGCCGATGTCCCTGCTGACGCGTCCACGCGTTCGCCCGCTCCTGCCCGGGCGTCCGGCCCTGGCCTGCGCCGCGCTGCTGGTCGCGGCCCTGGTGGTGGCCGCGCTGCCGCCCCCGCGAACCGGTGAGGCCATCGGTGCGCGGCTGCTGCCCGCCGCACGGGCCGAAGAGCCCCCACCGCCCGGACCGGATGCGGAGGCGGCGGACCCCTCGCCGGCGCCCGGGCCGGCCGAGGACCAGAACGCGGAGGGCGCCCAGGACACCCGGGACCGGGCCACCGAGGACGCTGATGCGGCCGAGGAGTCGTTCGCGGAACGTGACGGCGGCCCGGTCTGGCCGCTGGCCGGCAGACCTGCGGTGTTACGGGGGTGGGAGCCGCCCGCCGGCCCGTACGGGCCCGGCCACCGCGGCGTCGACCTGGCGGCGCGCCCGGGCGCCGCCGTCCTGGCCGCCGCCACCGGCCGGGTCTCGTTCGCGGGGCCGGTGGCCGGGCGCGGGGTGGTGGTCGTCGAGCTGGCCGGGAGCGGGACGCCCCCGCTGCGCACGACGTACGAGCCGGTGCGGGCGCTGGTCGAGAAGGGCGACGCCGTGGTGGCGGGCGGGCCGGTCGGGCTGCTGGAAGCGGGGCCGTTCCACGGTGGTTCGGGCTGCCTGCACTGGGGGCTGCGGCGGGGCAAGGACTATCTGAACCCGCTCTCGCTGCTGCCGCGGTCCCTCCTGCGGCGCGGCCCCTCCCGGCTGCTGCCGGTGTACGGGGTGCCCGAACCGCCGGGCACGGCAAGGTTCGGGGGCGGCGGGGTCAGGGGGGTCGCGCCCGGGGGCGCGGCGACGCCAGCGGGCGCGGTGCTCAGGCGCTCAGCCCTCGGGGACCTCGCGCCGGCGAGCGCCGTGCTCAGCCGCGTACGCCGCGCAGGACCATCGCGACGGCGGCGTCCGCGATGACGTCCGGCTCCTCCGCCACGCTCAGCTCGATACGGCGCACGGCGGCGTCCACCGACCCCTGCAGAAGCATCGCGGCCAGCCTCGGCTGCGTGTGGCCGAGGTCGCCCAGCGCCTCGACGATCATGGCGATCAGGCCGCCGTGCGCGGCGCGGATCTTCTCCCGGGCGCCGGCGTCCAGCTCGCTCGCGGAG
This sequence comes from Streptomyces sp. cmx-18-6, assembly GCF_046548915.1. Lineage (NCBI taxonomy): Bacteria > Bacillati > Actinomycetota > Actinomycetes > Kitasatosporales > Streptomycetaceae > Streptomyces > Streptomyces sp. cmx-18-6. Next base: position 119,197 of record NZ_JAEBEP010000004.1, read on the forward strand.
ATCGCGACGACCGCCCGGTGGCGGCGGTCCCCGACCAGGTCGAGCTGCCGGCGCACATACGCCTCGATCTTCGCCTCAGGGGTGTCCGCCCGCTGCATGGCGTTCTCGACCTCGGCCGCCCAGACGGGGAAGTCGACGGCGCAGAGCTCCTCGACGACCGCGGCGCGGGAGCGGAAGTACTCGTACACGGAGGACCGGGCGAGGCCCGTGCGCTCGGCGAGTGCGGGGAAGGTCAACGCCTCCGTACCGCCCTCGGACAGCAGGGAGCGCGCGGCGTCCAGGAGGGCGCCGCGCTGCATGGTCCGGTGCTCGGCCACGGAGGCCGCTCGAATCCTGGGCACGCATCCACTCTACGGCGGCAGGCCCCCGGGGGAAGGGCTCAGTCTCTGTTCCGGTGACCGGGGCCGGGACGTTCAGCGTCCGGCATCGGCCAGTTTGGCCCGGAGCTGGAGCACGGATTTGGTGTGGATCTGGCTGACCCGGCTCTCGGTCACGCCGAGGACGTTGCCGATCTCCGCGAGGGTCAGGCCCTCGTAGTAGTAGAGGGTCACGACGGTCTTCTCCCGGTCGGGCAGCGTGTTGATGGCGCGCGCGAGCAGCCGTCTGAGCTCGCGGTCCTCGGCGACCTCCACCGGATTGTCGGCGGCGGTGTCCTCCAGGGTGTCCATCAGGCTCAGCCGGTCGCCGCCCTCGCCGCCGACGTGCAGCAGCTCCTCCAGGGCGACCACGTTGGCCAGCGACAACTGGCTGAAAACGGCGTGCAGTTCCTCCAGCGCGATGCCCATCTCCGAAGCGACTTCGGACTCGGAGGGGGTGCGTCTGAGCTGCGCCTCCAGCGTGGCGTAGGCGCGCTCCACGTTCCGCGCCTTCTGCCGGACGGAGCGGGGAATCCAGTCGAGCGCCCGCAGTTCGTCGATCATCGCGCCGCGGATCCTGGTGATCGCGTACGTCTCGAACTTGATGGCCCGCTCGATGTCGAACTTCTCGATGGCGTCGATCAGTCCGAAGACCCCGGAGGAGACGAAGTCGGCCTGCTCGACGTTGGACGGCAGCCCCACACTCACGCGGCCCGCCACGTACTTGACGAGCGGCGAGTAGTGCAGGATCAGCTGCTCCCGCAGCCGCTCGTCGCCCGAGGTCTTGTACGAGCGCCACAGCTCGTCGAGCGAGGAGGGGGCGGGAGGACGCACAGTGCCACGCGCAACGGGTGGTACTGCCGCGCGGTCAGACCCGGAGGTGTGCTGGGGCATGTGGTGCCTTGAGCCGTTCTGCCGTGAAGTGCTGAGGGACTTTTGTCTGGGGCGGAATCCTTGTGAGCGTAGCGTGACTGCATTGTCGCAGTCCGCGCAGGAGCGGAGATCCGTGCTGCGTGATTGCGTTCTGCCGTTCACGCTGTCCGGGCCTGCCGTGGAGCGACGCCGTCACCCCCGGCACCGGCCCCGGACAGGTCACCGACCGATCGTGCGAGGTCATCGGCCTTACCTTTTCACCCGAATGCTCCAGGTCAAGGACCGCCTCGCCGCGCGTGGCCGCCGCGGGGGGTCGGACTCGTCAACCTCCAGGCGTCGCCCTCGCGTTCGACGAACCCCAGCGAGTGCAGTTCGTACAGTCGCCCGAGCGTTTCGTCGGTGGACGTCCCCGCGCTGCGGGCGAGGTCACGGGGGTGGGCGAGGCCGTGGTAGGGGAGGGCATCGAGGACCCTCGCCGCGGCCGCGTCCAGCCGGTCGCGGGGCAGCACCGGGCCGCGCCGGAGCGGAGCGAGGTCGCCGATGTCCCCGATCAGCTCGGCGACTTCGGACGCGTCGGTGACCAGCACCCCCTCACCGCGGAGCAACTCGTGCACACCGGCCGACAGTCCGCTGGTCGCGGGGCCGGGCACCCCCATCGCGAACCGGCCGAGCCGCTGCGCCTGACGGGCGGTGACCAGGGAACCGCTGCGGTACTCGGCCTCCACGACGACCGTGCCCCTGGTCAGGGCGGCGATGACCCGGTTGCGCAGGACGAATCTGCTGCGGGTCGGGTGGGATCCCGGCGGCAACTCCGCGACCAGGAGGCCCTGTTGCGCCAGGCGTCCGATCAACTCCGTGTGGCCCCGCGGGTAGGGGACGTCGACGCCGCAGGCCAGCACCGCCGTCGTCGCGCCTCCCACGGCCAGGACGCCGCGATGGGCGGCTCCGTCGACCCCGAACGCGGCGCCCGACACCACCACCCAGCCGCGCTCCGCGAGCCCCGCACCGAGGGTCGCCGCCATATGCGCCCCGTACGGCGTGCAGGCCCGCGCGCCGACCACCGCGACCGAGCGCAGGGACCACAGCCGCAGGTCCGGCCGGCCCCGCACCCAGAGCCCGACAGGCCGTGCGTCCCCCAGGTCGTCGAGCTGGCTGGGCCACTCCCCCTCCCCCGGGCAGACGAAGCGCCCGCCCACCGCCTCGACCGCCGCGAGGTCCCGCCCGGGTTCGGCCGCCGCAGCGCGGAGCCGGTAGCCGTCGAGGCGTACGGCGGTCATCCCCGGCAGCTTCTCCGCGGAGCCGTCCGCGACCCGCAGCATCCGGGACAGCTCGACGGCGCCGACCTGCCGCAGCCACCTGCCGGCCTTCTCGTCCCCCGGCTCCAGCACCCGGGTCAACGCGGCCCGCGCCGTCCGCTCGGGGCCATCCCCTCGTCCTGCCCGCTCCCGGCGCGGGCCGAGCTCCCGGCTTCCCGCCTCCACCCCGCTCACCGCGCCCCCGCCCCCATCGGCGCCCCGCGCTGGATGCCGGTCCGCAACTCCAGGGCCACCGCGACGTCCTGGGCCTCCGGCCGCCCCGCGCCCCGCAGGTCCGCCACCGTCCAGGCGACCCGCAGCACCCGGTCCAGGCCCCGGGCCGTGAGGATCCCGCGCTCCAGGTCCCGCTCCGCCGAGGCCAGCGCCCCGGGGGCCGCGAGCAGCCGGGTCCGCAGCTCATGGCCGGGGACCTCGCTGTTGGTGGTCCAGGGGGTGCCGGTCAGCCGCGCGGCCGCCCGCTCCCTGGCCTCCCGCACCCGCCCGGCGACCACGGCCGTGGACTCGCCCCGCTCGCCCTGCCCCAGCAGATCCGCGCGGTCGACCGGCTCCACCTCGACCCGCAGGTCCACCCGGTCGAGCAGCGGGCCCGAGAGCCGCGCCTGATAGCGGCGGACGGTCGAGGGCGGGCACTCGCAGCCCGCGCCGGAGAGGGTGTGCCGTCCGCAGGGACAGGGATTGGCGGCCAGCACCATCAGGAACCGGGCGGGCAGCCGCACCACTCCGGCCGCCCGGGCGACCACCACGTGGCCGGACTCCAGGGGCTGGCGCAGCGCGTCGAGGGCCTTGCCCGAGAATTCGGGGGCCTCGTCCAGAAAGAGCACCCCCCGATGGGCGAGCGAGACGGCTCCGGGCCTGGGCATCCCGTTGCCCCCGCCGACCAGCGACTGCATCGTCGCCGAGTGGTGCGGGGCGCAGTAGGGCGCCCGGGAGACGAGTGGTTCACCCGGGGGGAGGATGCCCGCCACGGAGTGGACCGCCGTCACTTCGAGGGATTCCTGTCGGGTCAGCGGCGGCAGGACCGCCGACAGCCGCTCGGCCAGCATGGTCTTGCCCGCACCCGGCGGGCCCGAGAACAGCAGATGGTGTCCCCCGGCCGCCGCCACCTCCAGGGCCTTGCGCGGACGCGGTTGTCCCGCGACGTCCGCCAGGTCCGGGCGGTGCCCGTCGCCGCGTGAAGAGGCAGGGGCGAGCCCCGCGCCGAGGCCGGTGCCCGGGACCATGAGTCCGGCGAGCATGGCGTCGGGGCGTCCCCGGTCGGCGACGGCTTCGTCAGGGACCGGTTCGTCGCACAGGACGGCGATGAGCTGGCGCAGGCTGCGGACGCCGAGGACCGAGACGCCCGGCACCAGGGCGGCCTCCCCCGCCGTCTGTTCGGGGACGACGACGTGCTCGTATCCGGCTTCGGCCGCGGCGAGGACGGCGGGGAGCACGCCCCGTACGGGACGCACCCGGCCGTCCAGGCCCAGTTCGCCGATCATCACCACGTCGGCGATGGAGGCGGGGTCGATCCGCTCCGCGGCGCCGAGGACGGCGCACGCGACGGCGAGGTCGAAACCGGAGCCGCCCTTGGGGACGGAGGCCGGGGACAGTCCGACCGTGAGCTTCTTCTGCGGCCACTCGGCCCCGGAATTGACCACTGCGGCCCGCACCCGGTCCCGGCTCTCGACCAGGCTCTTGTCCGGCAGCCCCACCAGCGTGAAGGCCGCGACGCCGGGCTCCAGGTCCGCCTGGACCTCCACCACCACGCCCTCGACGCCGACCAGCGCCACAGAACACGCCCGTGCGTACGCCATCAGGACACCCCCCGCGCGTGCTCGGTGAGCGGGGCCCCGTACCAAGGCACGATCACCCCGACCAGATCGATCCGGACCCCGCCGGCCGGTGGTCCGCCGTGCTGGTCGAGCCAGATCTCGGCCAGCCGCCGCAGCCGGTCCGCCTTGGCCGGGGTGACCGCGGCCATCGGGTGTTCGAACGCGTCCGACCTGCGGGTCTTCACCTCGCAGAAGACCAGTGCGTCACCGTCCCACGCGACGATGTCGACCTCTCCGGCGCGACAGCGCCAGTTGCGCTCGATCACGGCCATTCCGGCGTCGGTCAGCAGCCGCGCCGCCAGATCCTCGCCGTACCGCCCGAGTGCCCCCCGTGCGTTCATTTCGGCACCACCTCCGGAACCGACTCTGACCCGGCCGGACCGAAGTTGTGGATCTTGGTGGATAACCTTCCCGATGTGGAAAACCCGGCCACCCACACGGGTGACCGGGTCTGTACCGCATCTCGCACGAATCGGCGGCCCCGGGCCTGCGGGCCGCGCGGGGTCAGCCTCCCGGAAGTTCCAGATCGCTCTTGTTGAGCTCTTCGATGTTGACGTCCTTGAAGGTCAGCACACGGACCTGCTTGACGAATCTCGCGGGCCGGTACATGTCCCAGACCCAGGCGTCCGCCATGGACACCTCGAAGAAAACCTCACCCTGGACGGAGTGCACCTGCATCTCGTAGTCGTTGGTGAGGTAGAAGCGCCGTTCGGTCTCGATCACATATTTGAACAGACCGACGACATCGCGGTACTCCCGGTAGAGCTTCAGCTCCATCTCGGTCTCGTACTTCTCGAGGTCCTCGGCGCTCATGGCATGTTTCCCCTTCAGCCGTGCGTTCCCCCATTGTGCGTCAGCCTCCGGCGCCCCCGAACGATCAGACGATTTCGGGGGCCAGGACCAGCGGATCACGTGGGGAACCCTCGTCGAGGAGCGTGCGCAGCAGCTCGGCGAGTCTGGTCGGGTACACCGTCTCACGGGCCGCGAGAAGTTCGGCGGAGGTCCACCACCTCAGACCGGAGACGCTGCGCAGCTCCAGTTCGGTCAGGCCCCGCGGGTCGGTGGCGGTCTGTGCCGTACGGGCCAGGAAGTACCACTCGTCCTGGTCCCAGCGCCGCCCGTCGAACGGGAAGGAGCAGATCCGCTTCCAGATCACCGGCCCCAGCTCGACGTCGGTGATCCCGGTCTCCTCGGCCAGCTCGCGGCGGGCCGCCTCCTGGCGGGTCTCGTCGCCCTCCAGACCGCCGCCGGGCGTGAACCACCAGGAGTCCCGCGGGTCGCCCGGCTCATGGCCGTGCAGCAGGAGTACGCGGTCGTCGGGGTCCAGGAGGACCACCCGGGCGACCCTGCGCGTCGCACCGGTCACCCAGCGCCTCCGGCGGCCCGTTCACGGCGGCGGGCGGAGCGGGCGGCGACGGGACCGTAGGCCGCGCCGCCCAGGATGAGCACCAGGCCCACCAGCGCCGCGCCCACCTGGAGCGGGAGCGGGCCGGGTGCGGAGACCCCGCCGGGCAGCGCGGCGAACGACTCGGGGCGGCCGATCATGCCGTTCAGCGGCCAGGCCACCGCGTCGACCCGGGCCTGGACGGCGCTCAGGGGTACGGAGCCCTGGCCGGCGTCCTCCAGGTGGACCCGGGAGTCCAGGGAGGTGGACCGCTCGTCGCCGAGCAGGAAGATCTGGCCCTCGGGCACCTCGGCGGAGAACTTCTGCGGCGAGGCGGGCGCCCGGGCACCCTCGGCGGCGAGGCCGGGGCTCAGATAGGGCTCCTCGACGGGGGTTCCGTCGACGGTGAGCCGGCCGCCCTCGTCGCAGCAGGCCACCGTGTCCCCGCCGACGCCGACCACGCGCTTCACCATGGGGGTGTCGCCCCAGACGCTGTCGGTGAACACCACCACGTCACCGCGCCGGACGTCAGCGCCGTCCATCCGCTCCGCGAGCACCCGGTCCCCGGCGTTCACCGTGGGGGACATCGACGCGGTGGGAACCGTATAGGGCTTGTACACCACCGCGCCCCAGAGGAACCCGCCGAGGAAGAGCACACAGCCGACGGCCACGGCCAGGCCCGACACCATGGCGCCGAGCCGGCCGCGGCCGTCGTCCTTGCGTTGCGTACCGCTCATCCCAGCGCTCCCCCATCGGAGATCGACAATCGCTGATCCGAGTCGGCACCCTACCCGGCGGTACGCCCGGCGGTCAGCCTCCTGCGCCGCCACAGCACGAGGGGCAACGCACCGGCTACGCCCAGTGCGGCCGGGACCGTGGCGGCGGCCGCGTTCAGACCCGGCTGGTCGAAGGTGCCGGGGACCGGAAGGGTCGCCCAGCGGCCCACGGGCCAGGCGACGACGATCGCGCGGCCGACGACCTCGTCCTCGGAGACCGTGCCCTGGCCGGGAAGCTCCTGGTGGTAGCGGGAGTCCAGGGAGTTCTGCCGGTGGTCGCCCATGACGAAGATCCGGCCCTCCTCCACCTTGATCGGGCCGAACGGCTTGTCGTTGCACGGGGTGTTCCCCGGGAAGATGAACGACTTCTCGTCCAGGGCCTTCCCGTTGACCGTGACCGGCCCGTTCTCCTTGCACTCGACGGTGTCGCCGCCGATCGCGATGACCCGCTTGATCAGGTCCTTCTCCTCGGAGGAGGGCATCAGGCCGATGAAGCTCAGGAACTTCTGCGCCACGTTGGGCTCCGGGGTGGCGGCGTCCTCCAGCCAGCCGCCCGGGTCGTGGAAGACCACGACCTCGCCGCGCTTCGGCTCGCCGCCGAACCAGGGGGTCAGCTTGTCGACCAGCACCCGGTCGCCCCGCTGCAGGGTGTTCTGCATGGAGTCCGAGGGGATCGAGAACGCCTGGACCAGGAAGGTCTTGATCAACAACGCCAGAACGAGCGCGATACCGACGAGGAGCGGCAGCTCCACCCAGAAGGAACGCTGCCTCCTGGGCGGCCTGCCGCCGTTGCCGTCCGGGGTGCCACCGCCGTCGCCGGGAGTGCCCCCGTCACCGCCTGGAGCACCGCTGTCGCCGTCCGGCGGGGGCGTCGCCCCGCTCGCGGGAGACCCGTCGCGCTCCGGCCGGTCCTCGGGTTCGTCGCGTCCGGATCGTGCGCCGACCGCCAAATCCCCCACATCCACTCCTCAATACGTGCCACTGCCCGCGCCCGATCCGGTGCAGGCCCACCACTCCCATAACGAGCGGGAGTTCCGCAGGGGTCGGGAGCCGGACCATTCCGTATCGATCCAGGGTGGCAACCCTATGCGACGGCCCCGGATCAACGGCCTCCGCTCCGCTCGCCCGGGGCACCGCGGCGAAGGCCCCGCGCTGTTCCAGGGTGCTCCAGTTGCCGAGGGGCCAGGCGATCACCACGGCCCGTCCGACGACCCGGTCCTCGGAGACCGTGCCCTTGCCGGGCTCGTCGAGGTGGAAGCGGGAGTCGGCGGAGTTGGACCGGTGGTCGCCCAGCATGAAGAGGCGCCCCGGGGGGACCTCCACCTCGAACTGGACGGTGGAGGGCCTGTCGTCGGGGTGGAGGTAGGGCTCGGTCAGCGGTACGCCGTTGACCGTGACCCGGCCGTCCTCGCCGCAGCACTTCACGGTGTCGCCGCCGACCGCCACCACGCGTTTGATCAGGTCCTGTTCGCCGTCGGACGGCAGCAGACCGATGAAGCTCAACGCCTCGGTGACCTGCTTGACGCCGATCGGCGGGTCCTTCTTCTCGCCCGCGTTCTCGTGCTGGAGCCAGCCGCCGGGGTCCTTGAAGACGACGACGTCGCCGCGCTGCGGCTTCGACCCGAACCTCGATGTCAGCTTGTCCACCAGGACCCGGTCGCCGATCTTGATGGTCTGCTCCATCGATCCGGACGGGATGACGAACGCCTGGACCAGGAAGGTCTTCAGGACGAGCGCGATCAGCAGCGCCAGGACGATGAGGACCGGTATCTCCTTCACCGCGGATCTGCGGCGCTTGCGTCTGACCTTCTTGGCGAGCTTGCGGCGCTCGGCCCGGGTCGGCAGCGAGCGGGGCGCGGTGGGACGGCTTCCGGTCGGCAGGGACGCGTCGGGGTCCGGGGCGCCGCGCGGGCGCCCTCGGTTACCCATGAGCCCTGCCGGGATCCCGTACGCCGTCGAAGGCGCCGGTCCCCTCCAGCTCACCGACCCGGGCGGGCGGCCAGCCCAGCCAGTCCACCCGGCCGGTCACGCGCTCGACGGGGACCATGCCGCCGCCGGGCGATCCGAGGCGGTCGCGGGAGTCGCTGGAGCGGCTGCGGTGGTCGCCCATCATCCACAGCGTGCCCCGCGGCACGACGATGTCGAAGGGCGCCCGGGAGGCGGCGTCCCCGGCGTGGAGGTACGTCTCGTCCACCGGCGACCCGTTCACCTGGAGCCTCCCCCGCGCGTCGCAGCAGACGACGCGGTCGCCGCCCACGCCCACCACGCGCTTCACGAAGTCGGTGTCGGCGGGCTCCGCGAGGCCCAGGGAGGCCGCGGCACCGCGCACCAGCGCGGCCACCGGGTTCTCGTCCGGGTCCTCACCGACGAAGGAACCGGTCCCGTCGAAGACCACGACGTCGCCCCGCTCGGGCACGGCGCCGAAGCGGTACGCCAGCTTGTTGACGAGCACCCGGTCCCCGACCCGCAGCGTGGGCTCCATCGAGCCGCTGGGGATCAGGAAGGGCTGGACCACGAAGGCGCTGAACAGCAGCACCGTGACCGCGCCCGCCACCCCCGCGACGAGGATGCGTCGCCGCCGGCGGCGTACCAGGGCGAAAACGCTCCGGACACGCGAGAAGCGCGACCCCTCCCCGGACCCGGTACGGGTTTCCGAGGAGCGATCGCGCTCCGAGTGCTCTGCTTGCGTGTCCATCGCGGCCGAATCCTATCCGGCCGCCCTGTGGACGCCAGGGGGCGCCGTGCCGGTCACCCCGTGGACGCGGCTCAGTTGTCGCGCTTCTCCTTGATCTTCGCGGCCTTGCCGCGGAGCTCACGGAGGAAGTACAGCTTGGCACGGCGGACGTCACCGCGGCTGACCAGCTCGATCTTCTCGAAGATCGGGCTGTGGACCGGGAAGGTGCGCTCGACGCCGACGCTGAAGGAGACCTTGCGGACCGTGAAGGTCTCGCTGACGCCCGAGCCCTGGCGGCGGATGACGATGCCCTTGAACTGCTGGATACGGGAGCGGTTGCCCTCGATCACGCGCACGTGGACGTTGACGGTGTCACCGGGGCGGAACGCCGGGAGGTCCGTGCGGAGGGAGGCGGAGTTGACGCCATCGAGCAGGGAGGTCATGAGTTCTGCTTTCTTCGCCGATGCCACAGGTCATCGACGGGATATCGAGAGGAGTTCGGAGTGCTGATCGCGTCGGGCGGGCGTCTTTCCCCCTGTGGCAGGGGCGCACACCGGACGTACAGCAGCGGCCTATTCTTCCACGGCGGACGGCCTGCGCCAAAATCGGCCGCCGGGCTCCGGGGCGAAGCCGAGGATGGAGAGGATCTCGCGGTCCTTCTTGTCGAAGGCGCTCGCCTCGCACCGCTCGATCAGGTCGGGCCGGTTGAGGGCGGTACGGGCGAACGCCTGGTCGCGCCGCCAGCGCGCGATCTTCCCGTGGTGGCCGCTGAGCAGGACGTCCGGGATGCCCCGGCCGCGCCACTCGGGCGGCTTGGTGTAGACGGGGCCCTCCAGCAGATCGGCCATCGCGCCGGGGGCGAAGGAGTCGTCGCGGTGCGATTCGGCGTTGCCGAGGACGCCGGGCAGCAGCCGGGCCACGGCCTCCGTGATCACCAGGACGGCGGCTTCCCCGCCGGCCAGCACATAGTCGCCGATGGAGACCTCGACGACCGGGAGGCGGGTGGCGTACTCGTCGACCACCCGGCGGTCGATGCCCTCGTACCGCGCCGGGGTGAAGACCAGCCAGGGCTTGGCGGAGAGCTCGACGGCCAGCTCCTGTGTGAACGGGCGGCCGCTGGGCGTGGGCACGACCAGGACCGGGGTGTGCGCGCCGGACTCGTACCCGTCCGCCAGCGCCTCGTCCAGCGCGTCCCCCCAGGGCTCGGTCTTCATGACCATGCCGGGACCGCCGCCGTAGGGGGTGTCGTCGACCGTGTTGTGCCGGTCGTACGTCCACTCCCGCAGGTCGTGGACGTGGACGTCGAGCACGCCGCGGGCGCGGGCCTTGCCGACCAGGGAGACGTTCAGCGGGTCCAGGTACTCGGGGAAGATCGTGACGACGTCGAGCCGCATCAGGCGTCGCCCTTCGGCGCCTCGTCCTCGCCCGCGTCCCCGGAGGCAGCGTCCGCGGAGCCCGCGCCCCCGGAGGCCGCCTCCTCGTCGCGGGAGGAGGCCACCACGGCCTCGCTCTCGTCGATCAGGCCGGGCGGCGGGGTGATGACCGCGCGCTGCTCCTCCAGGTCGATCCCGGTGACGATCTCCTCCACGAAGGGGATCATCACCTCGCTGCCGTCCGGGCGCTCCACGATGAACAGGTCCTGCGAGGGCAGGTGGGAGATCTCGGTGATCCGGCCGATCTCGGTGCCGTCCGCGAGGACGACGTCCAGGTCGATGAGCTGATGGTCGTAGAACTCCTCGGGGTCCTCCGGAAGTTCCTCCGGGTCCACCTCGGCGATCAGCAGGGTGTTGCGCAGGGCCTCCGCGCCCGTGCGGTCACGCACGCCCTCGAAGCGCAGCAGCAGCCTGCCGCTGTGCACCCGGCCCGTCTCGATCGTCAGCGGGCCGGTGGCCGCCGGGTCGGTGGCCAGGACGGCGCCGGGTCCGAGCCGCAGCTCCGGCTCGTCCGTTCGTACCTCGACGGTGACCTCGCCCTTGATGCCGTGGGCGCGGCCGATCCGCGCAACTACCAACTGCACGCTGTCTCTCCGATGGATGGGTTACGGACGTGGACCGGGGGAACGTCCGGGGTGGCCGACGACAAAGGCCGGGGACGGCTCGAAAGCCCTCCCCGGCCCTGGCCGGTGTTCAACTGCGGTCAGCGGACCTGGTCCACGTCGACGAGGTCGACCCGGATGCCACGGCCGCCGATGGCGCCCACGACGGTCCGCAGAGCGCGAGCGGTGCGGCCGTTGCGGCCGATCACCTTGCCGAGGTCGTCGGGGTGGACCCGGACCTCCAGCACGCGCCCGCGGCGCAGGGTGCGCGAGGCCACCTGCACGTCGTCGGGGTTGTCGACGATGCCCTTCACGAGGTGCTCGAGAGCCTCCTCGAGCATGCTCAGGCCTCGGTCGACTCGGTGGACGCGGCAGCGTCAGCCGCCTCGTCCGCCTTCTTGTCGGACTTCTTGGCCTTGGGAGTGATGGCCTCACCCTTGGCCTCGTCACCGTCCGAGGACAGCGCCTCGAACAGGGCACGCTTGTCAGCCTTGGGCTCCGGCTGCAGCAGCGGCGCGGGGGCCGGGAGGCCCTTGTGGGCCTGCCAGTCACCGGTGAGCTTCAGGATCGCGAGGACCGGCTCGGTCGGCTGGGCGCCGACGGACAGCCAGTACTGCGCGCGCTCTGCGTTGACCTCGATGCGCGAGGGATTCTGCACCGGGTGGTACAGGCCGATCTCCTCGATGGCCCGGCCGTCACGGCGGGTACGGGAGTCGGCGACGACGATGCGGTAGTGAGGCGAACGGATCTTGCCCAGACGCTTCAGCTTGATCTTGACTGCCACGGGAGTGGTGTCTCCTGGTCTATGACGTGGTTGGGCACAACTAGATGCCACGTGGGGTTGCGGTACTCGGAGTGCCCGATGGACGCGTCAGCCGGAGGAGAGAGGGGTCCTGTGCGACTGTCGAGTACAGCTAGCCATTGTGCCACACCACAGCTGCTCACCCCACCGCGACCGCCGCTTCCGGGATCTGGAACGGCTTGCCGCAGCCACCGCAGACGATCGGCGCCTGGGCCAGGACCGAGGGGACGACGCGGACGTTGCGTCCGCAGTCGCAGACGGCCTTGACCCGGACCCCGCCCCCGGAGGAACCGTGCCGGGCGGCAGGTCCGCGGAAGGAGCGCTTGGTGTCGGCGGCGGTGGCGACCGTGTGCGCCTTGAGGGCGCGCTGCAGCCGTTCAGTGGTCGGACGGTACCGGCGCTTGGCTTCCGGATTCAGCGTGACCAGGGAGAATCCGCTGCTGGGGTGGGGTTCCTCGGCATGATCGAGGCCCAGCTCCTCGGCGATCGCGAGGAAGCGTCGGTTGTGGTAGCGGCCGGCGCGGGAGGTGTCGCGGACTCCTCTCGCGGCGGCGATGCCGTGGACTGCCTCATGGAGCAGTCGCTCGAAGGAGAGCTCGGCGCCACAGGCGGACGAGGACTCTCCGATCAGGGACTCGGGCGCGGCTAGATCGGGCAGCTCGGGGTGGTACCGCTGAATGTCGGCCCACGCCTGCGCCAGCTCTGCGGCAAGTACAGGTGGTGTCGTGCTCACGTCGTGACAACGAGTCCGAGTGCCCTGGTGTTCCTATTCCGGGGCATCCCAAATAATTTGCACGTACCAGTCAGTTGCTCGTGATGTGTCCTCGATGCGTCCGGACGCGGGCGGGTGCGCCGAACTGCGGAGAAGACGCACAGCTCACACCAAGGTGGTGCACAGCGTTCGGTGCGCCCGGCGCGCGGGATGTGCGGTGCGCCGGCGCTCGGCGCCTCTTACGGGCCCCTGCGGCGAGGGTACCCGCCGGGCCGCTCGACGTGCCTGGCGGGCGGTGTCGGGTAAGACTGGTCCGAGGAGCAGACGCGGTACGAGGGCGTGTGCGGCCGAGTGCGCGTGCCGGGTGTCATCCGGCGGGCGACGGGGTCGACGGCAGGCCCTCGGTCCGGACCGGGCTCACGACGACGTGAAATGGCCTGGCGCGGTGGTCCGCCGGACGGGGCGCACGACCGGGGCACGCAAGCATTGCCCCACAACCCCTGGACGGAACGGCGGATGCGCAGTTCCCTGGCATACGGGGGGTGCGGACGTACGCACGCGGGGGCCGTCCACTCGGGCAAGACCGACCTCTTGGCGGATTGGGGCGCTTTCCATGACACGAACGCTCGTCCGGAACCACCGGGACGCGGATCCGTCCGCGCCGGCGGACGCCGGTACCCGTGCCCGCGACTGGGCCGAGATCCAGGAACGCATGCTGGCACCGCTCTACGAGGCGGTGTACGACCGGCTCGAGGTCGGACCCGCCACCCGGATGCTGTCGCTCGGCTGTGGCTCCGGGCTCGCCATGCTCGTCGCGGCGGCCCGGGGGGCGCACGTCACGGGCGTGGACTCCGACCGGGAGCGCCTCGCGCTGGCCCGCGAGCGGCTGCTGCCCGACGCGGACGGGGAGGGTGCGCCCGCGCATCCGGCGGGCGGCCGGGCCCGGCTGCACGACAGCGATCCCGCCACGGGCGGCGCGGAGGGTGCTCCGTACAACCTGATCACGGTGTTCGAGCCGATCGGCTGCGCGGCCGGCGACTCCGAGGGGCTGGCGCCCGCGCTGCGGTCGGCGGTGCCGCTGGCGGCCCGGGGCGCCACCGTGGTGCTGACCGGCTGGGGTCCGCCGGAGCGGTGCGCCACGGCGCCGGTGCTGCGGGTCGCGGCCCGGCTGGCGGAGTCCGCGCGACCGCCGCGCCCGGGAGGGTGGCGGCCGACGCTCCGGGACGATCTGGAGGAGGTGGCCGCGCGGGCGGGTCTGAAGCCGGACGGTTCGGGGCGGGTGTCCTGCCCGTTCGGGTACGCGGATCCGGACAGCGCGGTGCGGGGGCTGCTGTCCACCGGGCTCTTCGACGCGGCCGTACGGGCCACCGACCGGTCCCAGGTGGAGAAGGAGGTGGCGGAGGCGCTGCATCCGTACCGGCGGCCGGACGGCACGGTGTGGATGCCGAACGTCTTCCGCTATCTGGTCTGCACGACCTGACGGGCGACCGTTCGCGGCATGCGTAAGGGGCGCCCTTGAGAGAGGGCGCCCCTTACGCGTGGTTCCGGCGGGCCGGTCGATCCGGGAACGGGCCGGACAGCCCGGGAGACGGGCCGGTCAGCGAAACGGGCCGGTCAGCCCATGAACTGCTCGAAGCCGGTCAGCCCATGAACTTCTTGAACTCGTCCGGCAGCTCGAAGTTCTTGTCCTCCTGGGCCGGGAGCCCGAACGCCCCGCCCTGCGCGGCCGCGGCGGCCTGCTCGCGGCGCTCGGCGGCGGCGGCCTCCTCGGCCTTGCGCTTCATCGGGTTGCCGCTCTTGCGCTTGCCCTTGGCCTGCTTGATCTGCTTCTTCTGACGGCCGGGGCCGCCGCCCATGCCGGGCATCCCCGGCATTCCGGGCATGCCGCCGCCCTGGGCCATCTTCGACATCATCTTGCGGGCCTCGAAGAAGCGCTCCACCAGGCTCTTGACGGCGGAGACCTCGACGCCCGAGCCCTTGGCGATACGGGCCCGGCGCGAGCCGTTGATGATCGTCGGCTCGGCGCGCTCCTTGGGAGTCATCGACTTGATGATCGCGGCGGTGCGGTCGATGTCGCGCTCGTCGATGTTGTTGATCTGGTCCTTGATCTGCCCCATGCCGGGCAGCATCCCGAGCAGCTTGGAGATGGAGCCCATCTTGCGGACCTGCTCCATCTGGGCCAGGAAGTCGTCGAGGGTGAAGTCCTTGCCACCCTTGCTCGACTGGAGCTTCGAGGCCATTTTGGCGGCCTCTTCCTGGCTGAACGTCTTCTCCGCCTGCTCGATCAGGGTGAGCAGGTCACCCATGTCGAGGATGCGGGAGGCCATCCGGTCCGGGTGGAACGCGTCGAAGTCCTCCAGCTTCTCGCCGTTCGACGCGAACATGACCTGCTTGCCCGTGACATGGGCGATCGACAGGGCCGCACCGCCGCGGGCGTCGCCGTCGAGCTTGGAGAGCACCACGCCGTCGAAGCCGACGCCGTCGCGGAACGCCTCGGCGGTGTTGACCGCGTCCTGGCCGATCATCGCGTCGACGACGAAGAGGATCTCGTCGGGGCTGACGGCGTCGCGGATGTCCGCGGCCTGCCGCATCAGCTCCTGGTCGATGCCGAGGCGGCCGGCGGTGTCGACGATGACGATGTCGTGGACCTTGGCCTTGGCGAACTCGATGGAGTCCCTGGCCACCTGGACCGGGTCGCCGACGCCGTTGCCCGGCTCGGGGGCGTACACCGCGACGCCGGCGCGCTCGGCGACGACGCTCAGCTGGTTGACGGCGTTGGGGCGCTGGAGGTCGCAGGCGACGAGCAGCGGGGAGTGGCCCTGGCCCTTGAGCCAGAGGCCGAGCTTTCCGGCCAGCGTCGTCTTGCCGGCGCCCTGGAGGCCGGCGAGCATGATCACGGTGGGCGCGGTCTTGGCGAACCGCAGCCGCCGGGTCTCGCCGCCGAGGATGGAGACGAGCTCCTCGTTGACGATCTTGACGACCTGCTGGGCGGGGTTCAGCGCTTGGGAGACCTCGGCGCCGCGCGCCCGCTCCTTCACATTGGCGATGAAGGCCCGGACCACGGGCAGGGCGACGTCGGCTTCCAGCAGGGCGATACGGATCTCGCGTGCCGTGGCGTCGATGTCCGCCTCGGACAAGCGGCCCTTGCCCCTGAGGTTCTTGAAAGTCGCGCTAAGGCGGTCGGAGAGAGTATCGAACACGGCGCTCGTCGGTCCTCAGGGTCGGGGGCGGGGCAGGTCAATCGCCCTCCAGGGTATCCGTCCCCCGGAGAACACCAAGCCCTCGCCCGGATACGGAGCCGGGCGAGGGCCGTGCGGAGCTGTCGTGGGGGTGTCCTGCCGGCCCGGCCGGATCGGGGAGCGGGGTCCTCCGCCGTACGTCGCAAGGCGGAGGAGGGAGTCATGGCGGAGCCGCGCCGAGCGGCGACAACGCCGCGAGGCGGGGCGCCAGGGCACCGCGGAGCCCGGCGTGACCGGCAAGACCCCCCACGGGTCAGCCGAGGGCCTTCTCGACCTCCCGGGCGACCTCGGCGGCCCGGATCTCGGGCAGCGGTTCGCCATCGGTCCCGGTGACGTAGAAGGCGTCCACGGCGTTGGCGCCGAGGGTGGAGACATGGGCGCTGCGCACCCGTACGGCACTCTGCTCCAGGGCGTTGCCGATCCGGTGCAGCAGCCCCGGGGCGTCCTGGGCGCGGACCTCGATGACGGTGGCGAGCCGGGAACCCGCGGCGGCGACGGTCACCCGGGGCGGCGGGGCCTTCACGCCCCTGCGGCGCGGGTAGGCGGCCTCCCGCTCCGCGAGCCGGGCCCGGATGTCCAGGGAGCCGTCCAGGGCGCGTACGAGGTCGGCGCGGAGCCGGGCGGCCTGCGGGAGCGACCCGTACTCGGCTGCCACCCGCCAGCTGAGCAGCAGCAGGTCCACCGACCCGCCCACCTCGTCGGGGAGCTCCACCGCGCGCAGGTCGGCGGCGCGCACGGTGAGGCGGTGCAGGGCGAGGACTCCGGCGGCGGCGGGCAGCACGCCGGGGCGGTCGGGCAGGGCGATGAGCAGCTCGACGCCCACCGGTTCCACCTCGCCCTCCCCGGCGGGCTCTTCGGGCTGGGTGTGCAGGGTGAGGGCGGGCTCGCCGGTGCGCAGGGCCTCGATCGCGAGGCGTTCGTGCTCGGCGCTGGGCGCGGCCTCCTCCGGTTCCTCGGGGCTCTCCCCCGCGAGGACGGCGGCGACGCGTTTGACCAGGTCGGTGACGAGGGAGGCCCGCCAGGCGGACCAGGCGGCGGGTCCGGTGGCGAGCGCGTCGGCCTCGGTGAGGGCGTGCAGCAGCTCCAAAGTGGAGGCGGAGGAGACGGCTTCGGCGACCGACTGGACGGTGGCGGGGTCGTCCAGGTCGCGCCGGGTGGCGGTCTCGACGAGCAGGAGATGGTGGCGTACGAGGGTGGCGATGACGCCCACGTCGTGCTTGTCGAAGCCGATCCGGGTGGCCATGTCGCGGGCGATGACCTCGCCGGCCACCGAGTGGTCGCCGGGCCAGCCCTTGCCGATGTCGTGGAGGAGGGCGGCGACCAGGAGGAGGTCGGGTCGGTGGACGCGGCGGGTGAGGGAGGCGGCGCGGACGGCGGTCTCCACCAGGTGCCGGTCGACGGTCCAGGTGTGGACGGGGTTGCGCTGGGGGCGGCAGTGGACGCGTTCCCAGTCGGGCAGCAGCCGGGTGATGATCCCTTCCGCTTCGAGCGCCTCCCAGACGCCGATGGCGGCCTCCCCCGCGCCGAGCAGGGTGACGAGCTCCTCGCGGGCCTCGGGCGGCCACGGCACCGGCAGCGGCCGGACGGTGGTGGCGAGGTGGCGTACGAGGTGCCGGGAGAGCGGCAGCCCGGCCTCGGCCGCCGCCGCGGCGGCGCGCAGGGTGAGGACGGGGTCGCGGTCGGGGCGGGCGGCGCGGGCGAGGACGACCTCGCCGTCCGCCTCCACCACGCCGTCCGCGAGCGGGGCGCGCTCGGGGGCGGGCTTGGCCGAGACGCGGCCGCCGCCGAGCATGGCGCGGAGCCGGGGGCGGACCGAGCGGGCGCGCAGCACCCGGTTGACCTCGCGCCAGGTGACGTCGGTGGCGTACGAGACCGTCCGCGCGGCCTCGTACACCTGGCGCAGCAGCGCGTCGGCGTCGAGCAGCCCGAGCGCGTCCGCGACCTGGTCCTGTTCCTGGAGGGCGAGGCGGTCGGTGGCGCGCCCGGTCGTGAGGTGGAGGGCGTCGCGGGCGTCCAGGAGGGTGCGGCGGGCCTGGTCGAGCCCTTCGCGGGGGGCGTCCGCGACCCAGGAGGCGGCGACGGCGCGCAGGGCGGTGGCGTCGCGGAGGCCGCCGCGGGCCTCCTTGAGGTCGGGTTCCAGCAGGAACTGGAGCTCGCCCATCCGCTCGGCGCGCTCCTGGCAGAGCTCGTGGAGGGCGGGGAGGCGTTTGGGGGCCTGGTTGCGCCAGTCCGCGAGGATCGCGGTGCGCAGGGAGGCGACCAGGCCGAGGTCCCCGGCGACGGGGCGGGCGTCCAGCAGGCCGAGCTGGACCTTGAGGTCCTCCCCGGCCGTCCTGCGGGCCTCGCCGGGGGTGCGTACGGAGTGGTCGAGGGCCAGGCCCAGGTCCCAGACCGGGTACCAGACGCCGTCCGCGAGGGCGGCGAGCGCCGCGGCGTCGGCGCTGCCGTCGTGCAGGAGGAGCAGGTCGAGGTCGCTGCGCGGGGAGAGTTCGCCGCGGCCGTAGCCGCCGACCGCGACGAGGGCCGCGCCGCGGACCCCGGCGCGCTCCGCCGCCGCCGTGAACAGGCCGCTGAGCCAGTCGTCGGTGAGCTTGGCCAGGGCCGCACGGCGCGGCGGCCCGGACCGCACCTCCTGCTGGAGGAGGTGCAGCCGGGCCGCCGCGTAGCCGCTGGGTCCCGAGTCCTGGCTTTCGGTGCTCGCTTCGGTGCTCGTCACCCAGGTGCCTTCCGTTTGGCGGGCCGTCGGTCAGAGGGCTTCCGGCCGTTCGGCGGGGCCCTTCGGTCGAAGGGCGTCCGACCGTTCGGCGGTGCGTCCGTCAGAGGGCGTCCGGGCCGCGTTCGCCGGTCCGGACGCGGACGGCGGTCTCGACCGGGACGCTCCAGACCTTTCCGTCACCGATCTTGCCGGTACGGGCGGCCTTGACGACGACCTCGATGAGCTGTTCGGCGTCCTCGTCCTCGACGAGGACCTCGATGCGGATCTTGGGGACGAGGTCGACGGTGTACTCGGCGCCCCGGTAGACCTCGGTGTGGCCGCGCTGACGCCCGTAACCGCTGGCTTCGGTGACGGTGAGCCCCTGGACGCCGAATGCCTGGAGGGCCTCCTTGATCTCGTCCAGCCGGTGGGGCTTCACGACCGCGGTGATGAGCTTCATGCGTCCACCTTCTTCGCCTTCGGTGCTGCCGTCGTGTCCGTCGCGGGGGCGGTGGTGCGGGAGACCGTGCCGCCGCCGGCGCCGCTGAAGTCGTATGCGGTCTCGGCGTGCTCGACCTGGTCGATGCCGGAGACCTCGTCGTCCTCGGAGACCCGCATCCCGATGGTCTTGTGGAGGACCAGGGCGATGAGGCCGGAGACGACCAGAGAGTACGCGAGGACCGCGACGACCCCGACGACCTGCTTGCCGAGCTGGTCGACGCCGCCGCCGTAGAAGAGGCCCTTGGCGTCGGACTGGACACCGCCGGTGGCGAAGAAGCCGACCAGGATGGAGCCGATGACGCCGCCGACGAGGTGGACGCCGATGACGTCCAGGGAGTCGTCGTAGCCGAACTTGTACTTCAGGCCGACCGCCATGGCGCACAGGACACCGGCGATCGCGCCGACCGCGATGGCGCCGAGGGGGCTGACCGAACCGCCCGCGGGGGTGATGGCGACCAGACCCGAGACCGCGCCGGAGGCGGCGCCGAGGGTGGTGAAGGAGCCGTGGCGCAGCTTCTCGTAGACGAGCCAGCCGAGGACGGCGGCGGCGGTGGCGACCTGGGTGTTGAGGAACATGACCGCGCCGACGCCGTCGTCGTTGCCGAGCCAGGAACCGGCGTTGAAGCCGAACCAGCCGAACCACAGGAGGGCCGCGCCGAGCATGACGAGCGGCAGGCTGTGCGGCCGCATCGGGTCCTTCTTGAAGCCGATGCGCTTGCCGATGACGAGGATCACGCCGAGGGCCGCGGCGCCCGCGTTGATGTGGACCGCCGTACCGCCGGCGAAGTCGATGACGCCCATCTCGAACAGCCAGCCGCCCGAGCCCCAGACCCAGTGGGCGACGGGGAAGTAGACGATCGTGACCCACAGGACGATGAACAGCGCCCACGCGGTGAACTTCACGCGGTCGGCGAGCGCACCGCTGATCAGGGCCGGGGTGAGGATGGCGAACATCAGCTGGAAGGCGGCGAAGACGTACACCGGGATGGTGGTGCCGTCCCAGAGTTCGGTGATGCCGATGCCGCTGAGGCCGACGTAGTCGGAGCTCCAGCCGATGACGGAGCCGATGTCGGAGCCGAAGGCGAGGCTGAATCCGTAGAGCACCCACAGGATCGTGACGATCCCGAGGCTGATGAAGCTCATCATCAGCATGTTGAGGGTGCTCTTGACGCGGACCATGCCTCCGTAGAAGAAGGCCAGGCCGGGGGTCATGAGCATCACCAGGGCCGAGCAGATGAGCATGAACCCGGTGTTGGCGGCAGACAGCTCTGGGGCGTCTGCGGCAAGCGTCGTGATGCCTGGGGGCATCGGCGTCTCCTCGTCGTCGGAGCGGCCGCGGCGTGCGGGGGGAAGCTGCGGGACCACTGGGAAGGTGCGGGCCGGTCAGAGGGTGTCCGGCGGATCATGGCCGGAGACCGCCTGTGCGCCATGAGATTGGCGGAGCGCCGTTTCCGGGGATGCCGCACGATGTTTCGCGAGCGTGACGAAGAGGTGGTGCGTGTTACGTCGGAATGAATCCCGGGTGGCGGGTCCGGTGCCCTGCCTACCATGCAGCCCACGCCGCATACGGTGCGGTTGAAACGCCGCCGGATCCCTCCGGGGGCCCTACGACGCGAACCGGCCACGGCGCTCCTCCGGGTGACCAGGCGATGGGGGAGCCGAGTCGGGCTGTACGGAGGGCGCGCCGCGGCCGGGGCCGGTGGGGCCGGGTCAGACCGCTTCGGCGGTCTCCGGCAGTTGTTCGCTGAGCAGGTCGGTGAGCCGGGCGACGTCGGCGACGTCCCCGAAGTCCCTGGCGGCGGTGTCGACGGTCTTGCGCAGCCGGGTGTTGACTCGCTCGGAGCGGACCTTCTTGGCGATCTTCAGGGCCTGTCCCGCGAGCACGGTGGACTGTTCGGGCTCGCGCTGGAGGAGGTGGACGGTGGCCATGCCGATCAGGTTGAGCGCGTAACTGCGCTGGTGCTCCTCGTCGTCGCCGAACAGCTCGACGGCCTTGCCCATGACGGGTTCGGCGAGCGAGGCGTAGGTGGGGCTGCGGCCGGCGACGTAGGCCAGGTCGCGGTAGGAGTGGGCGTTCTCCCCGTTGAGCTCGGCCTCGGAGAAGAAGCGGATCCAGTCGGGCTCGGGCTCGCCGTCCAGTCCCGCGTCGCCGAAGGTGTCCTCGGCCATCCGGACGGCCCGCTTGCACTTGCTGGGCTGGCCCATGTTGGCGTAGGCGCGGGCCTCCATCGCATACAGCATGGCCTGGGTGCGGGAGGTGGCGCAGTCGCGGCTGCCGTACTGGGCGAGGTGGATCAGCTCCAGGGCGTCGTCGGGGCGGCCCAGGTGGATCATCTGGCGGCTCATGCTGGAGAGGATGTAGCTGCCGAGCGGCTTGTCCCCGGCTTCCTTGGCGGCGTGCAGGGCGAGGACGAAGTACTTCTGCGCGGTGGGCTGGAGGCCGACGTCGTAGCTCATCCAGCCCGCCAGCTCGGCCAGTTCGGCGGCGCAGCGGAAGAGCCGCTTGGCGGTGGGGCCGGGCTGCGGTTCCTGCAACAGGTCGGTGACCTCGTGGAGTTGCCCGACGACGGCCTTGCGGCGCAGTCCGCCGCCGCACTGGGCGTCCCACTTCCGGAACATCTCGGTGGTGGACTCCAGCAGGTCCAGCTCCGGGCCGGAGAGCCGGGAGGGCCTGCGGGCGGCGGCCTCCGACTCCGGTTCGCCCGGGCCCTTGGGCGGCACGGGCACCAGCCAGCGCTGCATCGGCTCGATCAGGGCGGGCCCGGCGGCCAGCGCGAGCGAGCTGCCGAGGAAGCCCCGCCGGGCCAGCATCAGGTCGCTGCGGGAGAACTCGCTGAGCAGGGCGACGGTCTGCGGCCCGGCCCAGGGGAGGTCGACGCCGGACACGGAGGGCGACTGGTGGGCGGTGCGCAGCCCGAGGTCCTCGACGGCGACCACCGCGCCGAAGCGCTCGGAGAACAGCTCGGAGAGGATGCGCGGGATCGGCTCGCGCGGCTGCTCCCCGTCGAGCCAGCGCCGCACCCGGGAGGTGTCGGTGCTGATGTGGTGCGCGCCCATCTGTCGCGCCCGCCGGTTCACCTGGCGTGCCAGCTCGCCCTTGGACCAGCCACTGCGCACGAACCAGGAGCCCAACTGCGCGTTGGGGCGCTTCCCGGTGTCCGTCTCGCCTGCGCCGCTGCCACTCACTGGAACGCCCCCATCCCGCTGAAATCCTCCATCGCGCGAACCACTCGAACCACCATCGGAACGTCGTGCACCGGTGTCGTACGCACGGGAGTCGCCCACCATCGAACGCCGCCCGCCGTCGAACAGGAAATCGGGTTGCCCGCGGCATACCCGTGGCCGCACATCCTTCCAGGGTTCGTGTACCGACGGTAATCCTACGATCACCCCTCCCGCGAGGGGAATTGAGGAAACGCCACCATTCGCCACCCCTTCGAATGAACCCGACTGCCGCCCGGCGCGCTTGACTTGGGCGAGTACGACCGATGACGAGCGTACGGAAGCACTCAAGGGCGCACACGCCGTTCCGCACCACCTCGCGCACCACGGCGCACGCCACTCGATCGAGTGGCGGCGACGGAGGGTTACCCGAGCGCTCCCGGTCGTAACCACCGATGAGTCGGACCCGTTGGAGGGGGCATGGGCTTCACGATCGGCGGCATCCGTGAGAAACGTTCCGGCACACGGCGGCGCGGCCGCAGCGCCGAGAGCACCGCGGTGGCCGAGTACACAGGACTCTGGGGCTGGGCCGTCGCGCCCGGCGCCCGGGCCGAGGCCGGCGTCTGCTCCTGCGGGCAGCGGGCCTGCCCCTCGCCCGGCGCCCACCCGCTGGGCTTCGCCCGGGAGGTTCCGGCCGGCACCGGTCTCGACGGGGCCGCGGACGCCTGGGCCGAGACGCCGGGCGCTTCGATGCTGCTGCCGGTGGGCCGCGCCTTCGACGTCCTGGACGTCGCGGAGCAGGCCGGGCGGCGCGCTCTGGTGCGGCTGGAGCGGATGGGGGTGCCGCTGGGCCCGGTGGCGGTGACGCCGACCGCGCGGGCGCAGTTCTTCGTGGCCCCGGGAGCCGCCGCCGAGCTGCCGGAGCTGCTCTACCGCATGGGCTGGGACGACGCGGACCTGGATCTGCGGGCGCTGGGCGCGGGCGCGCACATCACCGCCCCGCCGTCCGACCTCGGCGGCCTCGGTCCGGTCCGCTGGCTGCGGCCCCCGGCGCTGGACACCGCCGCCGCTCCCCCGCAGGCACGGCTGCTGCTGGGGACGCTGGCGTACGTCTGCCACCGCTCCTAGGCCGGCCTGTCGTCAAGCCGCCGCGCGACGCCCGGCGGCTTGACGACAGGCCCGTACGGCGGACGGGCGGCAGGCTCCTCGCAGGAGCCGCCGCCCGTCCGCCGTACGGGACGATGACGCGTCAGTCCCCGATCAGCGCGTCCACGAAGGCCCCCGGCTCGAACGGAGCCAGGTCGTCCGCGCCCTCGCCCAGCCCGATCAGCTTCACCGGCACGCCCAGCTCGCGCTGGACCGCGATGACGATGCCGCCCTTGGCGGTGCCGTCGAGCTTGGTGAGGACGATGCCGGTGATGTCCACGACCTCCGCGAACACCCGGGCCTGCACCAGGCCGTTCTGTCCGGTGGTGGCGTCCAGGACGAGCAGGATCTCGTCCAGCGGGCCGTGCTTCTCCACCACCCGCTTGACCTTGCCCAGCTCGTCCATGAGACCGGTCTTGGTGTGCAGCCGGCCGGCGGTGTCGATGAGGACCACGTCGGCCCCCTCCGCGATGCCTTCCTTCACCGCGTCGTACGCGATCGACGCCGGGTCGCCGCCCTCGGGCCCGCGGACCGTACGGGCTCCGACGCGCTCGCCCCAGGTCTGGAGCTGGTCGGCGGCGGCGGCGCGGAAGGTGTCGGCCGCGCCGAGCACCACGCTGCGGCCGTCCGCGACGAGCACCCGGGCCAGCTTGCCGGTGGTGGTGGTCTTGCCGGTGCCGTTGACGCCGACGACCATCACGACGCCGGGCGTCTCGGCGCCGCCCTCGGTCTTGACCTCGCGGTCGAAGTCCGGGCCGAGCAGGGTGATCAGCTCTTCGCGCAGCAGGGCGCGCAGGTCCTCGGGCGTGCGGGTGCCGAGCACCCGGACACGCTCGCGGAGCCGCTCGACCAGTTCCTGGGTGGGGGCGACGCCGACGTCGGCGGTGAGGAGGGTGTCCTCGATCTCCTCCCAGGTGTCCTCGTCCAGGTTGTCCCGGGACAGCAGCGTGAGCAGCCCCTTGCCCAGCGAGTTCTGCGAGCGGGCGAGCCGGGCCCGCAGCCGGACGAGCCGGCCTTCGGTGGGCTCGGGGATCTCCAGCGCGGGTGGCGCGGGAGCCTCGACGACCGGGGCCTCCTCGACGGGCGCGGTGGCGTCCGGGAGGCCGACTTCGTCGATGGTGCGCCGCGCTTCGTCGCGCGGTGTCTCGGCCTCCTCGCCGACCTGCGGCTCGGCGGGAGGGGTGATGGTCGGCGTGCTCGGCGGCGGGGGCGGCAGCTTCCGCTTCTTGCGGCTGCCGACCACGAGGCCGCCGATCAGGCCGACAGCGACCAGGGCGATGACTACAGCGAGGATGACGATTTCCATAACCCGACCAGTATCGGCCACGAAGGGGGGAGAACCGCAGAAGCGGGAGGCTGTAACGGTACGCGTACGGCTCGTCGCAGCCCGCCCGCGCGCCGGTCCGCGCGCCCGCCCCCTGGCCCCGGCGGCCGCACGGGCGGCCCCGGGCCACGCCCGGGCCGGCTCCTCGGCCGCCACGCCAGAGGGCCCCGGCCGAGCGGACCGGCACGACAGAGGCCCTCACCCCGCTCCCCGCGACCCCTACCCTTCTGACGGAGCGTCAGCTACTGTGCGCCCCGCCCGCCCCTCAGGCGAGCCCTGCCCACCCGGCGAAAGGGGACGCCCGTCATGGCCTTCACCGTGGTCCGGTTCAATCTCGTCGATCCCGAAGCCACCCCCGTAACCCTCTCGGCCCGCTACCGCGCCGCCCTGGAGATGTCCGCGTACGCCGACGAGCACTCCGTCGACACGGTGCAGACCGAGGAGCACCACGGGGTGGCGAACTCCTGGCTGCCCTCGCCCTTCACCTTCGCCGGGGCCGTCTTCGGAGCCACCCGGCGCATCGCGGTGACCGTCTCGGCGGTCATCGGGCCGCTGCACGACCCGCTGCGGCTCGCGGAGGACGTCGCGGTGCTCGACCTGCTGAGCGCGGGCCGGCTGGTGACGGTCGCGGGGATCGGCTACCGCCCGGAGGAGTACGAGCGGGCGGGCGTGGAGTGGGGGCGGCGCGGCAGGCTCCAGGACGAGCTGCTGGAGACGCTGCTGACGGCGTGGACCGGGGAGCCGTTCCCGTACCGGGGGCGTACGGTACGCGTCACCCCGCGCCCGTACACGCGGCCGCATCCGCTCCTCCTGGTCGGCGGCAGCTCGCGGGCGGCGGCGCGGCGGGCGGCCCGGCTGGGGCTGCCGCTGTTCCCGAGCGCGCATCTGCCGGAGCTGGAGGCGTACTACCACCGGCAGCGGGAGGAGTACGGGACGGAGGGGTTCTGCATGATGCCGGCGGCCCGGACGCCGCTGCTCCATGTCTCCGAGGACCCGGAGCGGACATGGGCGCTGTACGGGGAGCACCTGCTGCACGAGGCGCGGACGTACGCCTCCTGGCAGTCGAAGGACATCCGCTCGGCGGTGCGCTCGGCGGCCACGACGGTGGCGGAGCTGCGCGCGGAGGGGGTGTACCGGATCGTCACGCCCGGCGAACTGGCGGCCCTGGACGCGGACTCCCTGGTGCTGCATCCGCTGTGCGGCGGGATGCCGGTGGAGGAGGGGTGGCGCAGCCTGCGGCTGTTCTGCGGGGCCCTGGAGACGCCGACCGCCCCGGCTCGGGGGTGAGCCGGGGCGGTGCGTGGGCATGAAGGGCGGTGCGTGAGCCTGAAGGAGGCGGCTAGCCCATCTCCTCCAGCGTCTTGCCCTTGGTCTCCTTGACGAACTTGAGCACGAAGGGGATGGAGAGCACGGCGAAGCAGGCGTAGATGATGTACGTCCCCGAGAGGTTCCAGTCGGCCAGGCTGGGGAAGCTCGCGGTGATCGCCCAGTTGGCGATCCACTGCGCGAACACGGCGACGCCGAGGGCGGCGGCGCGCAGGCGGTTCGGGAACATCTCGCCCAGGAAGACCCAGACGACGACGCCCCACGACAGGGCGAAGAAGAGCACGAACGTGTGGGCGGCGATCAGGGCCACCACGCCCTGGGTCTCGGGCAGCTTGCCGTCGACCAGGTCGGCGGAGAAGGCCCACGCCTCGACGGCGAGCGCGATGGCCATGCCGACGGAGCCGACGAGGGCGAGCGGTTTGCGGCCCACCCGGTCCACCAGCGTCATCGCGATCACGGTGCCGATGATGTTGATGATCGATGTGGTGAACGAGTAGAAGAACGAGTCGGTCGGGTCGACGCCCACGGACTGCCACAGCGTCGCCGAGTAGTAGAAGGCCACGTTGATGCCGACGAGCTGCTGGAACATCGACAGGCCGATGCCGACCCAGACGATGGGCAGGAAGAAGAAGCGGTTGCCGAGCAGGTCCTTGAAGGAGGACTTGTGCTCCCGGTGCATGGCGGTCTCGATCTCGGCCACGCGGGCGTCGAGGTCGACGTTCTTGCCCTCGACCTCTTCGAGGATCTTTCGTGCCTGCTGCTTCTTGCCGACCGAGATGAGGAAGCGCGGGGACTCGGGGATCACGAAGGAGAGCAGCCCGTACAGGATGGCCGGGACGACCATCACGCCGAGCATCCACTGCCATGCCTCCAGGCCCAGGATGTCGCCCCGCTGGTCGCCGTCCGCGATCTGCAGGACGGCGTAGTTGACCAGCTGGGAGACGGCGATGCCGATGACGATCGCGGCCTGCTGGAAGGAGCCGAGCCGGCCGCGGTAGGCGGGCGGGGAGACCTCGGCGATGTAGGCCGGGCCGATGACCGAGGCCATGCCGATGGCGAAGCCGCCGATGATGCGCCACATCGCCAGGTCCCAGAGCGCGAACGGCAGCGCGGAGCCGATGGCGCTGGCCGTGAAGAGCACCGAGGCGATCTGCATGCAGCGGATACGGCCGATCCGGTCCGCGATGCGTCCCGCGGTGGCGGCGCCGATCGCACAGCCGATCAGCGCGATGGCGATGACCTGGGCGAGCGTCCCGGAGCCGATGTCGTACCGGTCGCGGATCGCCTCCACGGCCCCGTTGATGACGGAACTGTCGTAGCCGAAGAGGAAGCCGCCCATCGCTGCGGCCGCCGTGATGAAGATGACATGGCCGAGGTGGTCCGGATGGGCCGCTCGGGCTCCGGACTCGGGTCCGTTCGCTGTGCTGGTCACGTGAACTCCTGATGCCTGGCCGCACGTCAGACGTGGTGGTGAGCCTTCTCAGTGGGGCACAACATCCGGCCCGCCACCACTTGAAGGTGAAATCAACTTTGCAGAGGTTATGCGTTCAAGTAACGAAGTCAAACAGCGGGTCGGAGCGACGTGTACCCCGGGGCGCCCAGAAGGTGCGTCGAAACGTTGATGATCGGGTAAAACTTCAGCGAAGCCGCTGACTGATGACCTTCGACACGCCGTCACCCTGCATGGAGACCCCGTACAGCGCGTCGGCGACCTCCATCGTCCGCTTCTGATGGGTGATCACGATCAGCTGGGAGCTCTCCTGGAGCTCCTCCATGATCCGGATCAGCCGCTGGAGGTTGGTGTCGTCGAGCGCCGCCTCCACCTCGTCCATCACATAGAACGGACTCGGCCGGGCCTTGAAGATGGAGACCAGCAGCGCCACCGCCGTCAGGGACCGCTCACCGCCCGAGAGCAGGGAGAGCCGCTTCACCTTCTTGCCCGGAGGGCGCGCCTCCACATCCACCCCGGTGGCGAGCATGTTGTCCGGATCGGTCAGGATCAGCCGCCCCTCACCGCCGGGGAAGAGCCGGGCGAAGACGCCCTCGAACTGGCGCGCGGTGTCCCGGTACGCCTCCGTGAACACCTGCTCGACCCGCTCGTCGACGTCCTTGATCACCTGGAGCAGGTCGGCCCGGGTCTTCTTCAGGTCTTCAAGCTGCTCGGAGAGGAACTTGTGCCGTTCCTCCAGCGCCGAGAACTCCTCCAGGGCGAGCGGATTCACCTTCCCGAGTTGCTGGTACGCCCGTTCGGCCGACCGCAGCCGCTTCTCCTGTTCGGACCGGACGAACGCCTTCGGCCGGTTACGCGGATGCTCCGGGTCCTCCGGCAGCTCCTCGCCCTCCGCCGCGGGCGACGGCGGCACCAGCTGGTCGGGGCCGTACTCGGCGGTCAGTCCCGCGGGCTCCACCCCGAGCTCCTCCAGGGCCTTCGTCTCCAGCTGCTCGACGCGCAGCCGCTTCTCCGCGCCCAGCACCTCGCCCCGGTGGACGGAGTCGGTGAGCTTGTCCAGCTCGCCCTTGAGATCGCGGCCCCGGCCCCGCTCGGCGGCCAGTTCGCGCTCCCGCTCGCCCTTGGCGGCCTCCGCCGAGGTGCGCTCCCGGTCGGCCCGTACGAGGGACACCTCGACGTGCGCCAGCAGCTGCCGGGCCCCCGAGGCGACGGCGGAGGCCACGGCCGCCTCGTGCCGCAGCCGGGCCCGGCGCTGCTCGGCGCGGGCGCGGGCCTCGCGTTCGGTCCTGGCCGCCCGGTCGAGCCCGTCCGCGCGCCCGGCCAGCGCCTTCACCCGCTCCTCGTGGGTACGGGCCTGGAGCCGGGCCTCCATCTCGGTCTGCCGGGCGTTGGCCCCGTCGGCGGCGAGCCGGTCCCGTACGGAGGTGTCGGGCTCCTCCTCGACCGGGGCCTCCTCGGCGACGAGCAGCCGCTCGGCCAGCTCCTCGGCCTCCTCCACCGCCCGCTCCAGGGCCTCCTGGGCCCGGGCGGCGGACGCGGTCATCCGCTCGGCCTCGCCCGCCGCCGCCCGGGCCTGCCCGGAGAGCCGGCCGAGCTGCTGGGCGACGCCCGACTTCTCCCGCTCGGCCGCCCGCCGCCGCTCCCCCAGCTCCTCGACGAGCGCGGCCCCCTGCCCGCGCCGCTCCCCCGCCAGCCGCTGGGCCCGCGCCAACTCCTCGCACCGCACCGCGAGGTCGGCCAGC
Source organism: Streptomyces sp. cmx-18-6 (assembly GCF_046548915.1). Taxonomy (NCBI): domain Bacteria; kingdom Bacillati; phylum Actinomycetota; class Actinomycetes; order Kitasatosporales; family Streptomycetaceae; genus Streptomyces; species Streptomyces sp. cmx-18-6. Next base: position 148,521 of record NZ_JAEBEP010000004.1, read on the forward strand.
TCGGCGGCGGCCTCGTCCACGGACGCCTGCACCTCCAGGAGACTGGGCGCGCCCGCGGACCCGCCGTGCGCGAAGTGGGCGGAGAGCACGTCCCCTTCACCGGTCACCGCGGTCAGCCCCGGCTGCGCGGCCACGAGCGCCTCGGCGTCCTCCAGGGTGGCGACGACGACCATGCCGTGGACGAGGCGGTGTACGGCTGCCAGCAGGGCGGCGGGGCCGGTCACCAGGTCGGCCACGGCGGGGGCGGCGTCCCTCTGCGGAGGGGCCGCGACGGTGCGGGCGGGGGCGTTCTCGGCTCCACCCTGCGGAGGGGCCGCGACGGCCACCTGCTCCGCACCGTCCGGCGCGGGCGGCGGAGTCACCGCACCGTGCGCCGCCTCCCGGACCTCCTGCCGTACGGGCTCGCCGGACTGCTCCGGTACGTGAGGGGGCTCCGGGTCCGCGCCGCCGGACTGGCCTGGTACGTGAAGGGGCTCCGGGTCCGCGCCACCCGTCTGACCCGGTACGAGGGTGGGCTCCGGGTCCGCGCCGCCCGACTGCTCCGGTACGTGAGGGGGCCGGACGCCCTCCCTCGCGTCGTCCTCTGCCGCCCCGCCCCGCGCCGCGTCGTCCTCCGCCCCGCCCCCCAGCAGCATCGCCGCGCGCCCCGCGTCCTGTGCGCGCAGCAGCCGGATCGCCTCGGCCGCCGTGGCCGGGTCCCTGACCGCCACCGCGTCCGCCGCGGCGCCGAGGGCGGCGGCGACCGGGACCTCGTAGCCGGACCGGACGGTGAGCAGTTCGGCGGCGGGCCCGAGGAGGCCCGTCAGCCGGTCCCGGGCGTCGAGCAGCGCTCCCGTACCGTCCTTGCGGCGCAGCCCCAGGGCCAGCGCCTCGTGCCTCGCCGCGACCGCCGCCCGCCTGCGTTCGGCGGACGTCGCCTCGTCGCGGGCGGTGCTGTGGGCGGCCTGGGCCCCGGCCAGGGCTCGCTTGGCCTCCTCGTGGCGGGCGGTCAGCTCCTCGTCGTCGGCGTCCAGCCCTTCGACCTCGGCCTTGAGCTGCTCGTACTCCTCCTGGGCGGTGACCGCGCGCTCCTGGGCCTCGTCGCGCGATGCGGCCAGCCGGTCGATCTCGGCCTGCGCCGAACCGGCCCGGCTGCGGGCCGCGTTGACCTGGCCGTTGAGCCGGGCGAGCCCCTCGCGGCGGTCGGCGATGGCGCGGGCGGCGTCCTTGAGCCGGCGCTCCTCGGCGACGAGCTCGCGCTCCAGGTCGGCGCGGTGGGCGGCGGTGTCCTCCAGGGCGTGTTCGGCCGCCTCCAGGGCCGCCGCCAACTCCGCCTCCTGCTCGCGGATGCGGGCGGCCTCGCGCTCCAGGTCCTCGGGGTCGCGGCCCCGGCGCTCCTCGGCGGGAGCTTCGGTGGCGCTCCTGACCCGGGCGTCGGCCAGCGAGATCGTGCCGCGTACCCGTTCGGCCAGCTGCGACAGCTCGTACCAGGTCTGCTGGGCCCGCTGGAGCCGGGGCGCGAGGCGGCGCACCTCGCCCTCCAACTCCGTCTCCCGGGCCTGGGCCGCCTTGAGCTCGGCCTCGGCCGCGTCCTTGCGCTTCTTGAGCTCGGCCTCGTCGGCGATCTCGTCGCGGAGCGCGTCGCGCAGGGTCACCAGGTCGTGGGCGAGGAGCCGGAGCCGGGCGTCGCGCAGGTCGGCCTGGATGACGGCGGCCCGGCGGGCCACGGCGGCCTGCCGGCCGAGCGGCTTGAGCTGGCGGCGCAGCTCGTCGGTGAGGTCCTGGACGCGGGCCAGGTTGGCGCCCATGGCGTCCAGCTTCCGCAGCGCCTTCTCTTTCCGCTTGCGGTGCTTGAGGACGCCGGCGGCCTCCTCGATGAAGGCCCGGCGGCCCATCGGGTCGGCGTGCAGGACGGAGTCCAACTGGCCCTGGCCGACGATGACGTGCATCTCGCGGCCGATGCCGGAGTCGGACAGGAGTTCCTGAATGTCCAGCAGCCGGCAGGTGTCGCCATTGATCTGGTATTCGCTGCCGCCATTGCGGAACATGATCCGGGTGATCGTCACCTCGGCGTACTCGATGGGCAATGCGCCATCGGAATTATCGATGGTCAGCGATACTTCCGCGCGGCCGAGCGGAGGCCGCCCGGTCGTCCCGGCGAAGATCACGTCTTCCATCTTGCCGCCGCGCAGGGATTTGGCTCCCTGTTCTCCCATGACCCAGGAGAGCGCGTCCACCACATTGGACTTTCCGGATCCATTGGGGCCGACGACGCAGGTGATCCCCGGTTCGAACCGCAGGGTGGTGGCGGACGCGAACGATTTGAAACCACGCAGGGTCAGGGCCTTGAGGTGCACGCCGCCGGACTCTACCTTTCACGCTCGGTTTCGGTGATGAAGGTGCAGGGCACATCAGACGGTAAGCGAAGGGCGGTAGGCCCGGGGCAGGGGGCGGCGCGGCGGGGGAAGGCAAAGAAAAAAGGGACGCCGAAGCGTCCCTGTAGATCTTGGTGCGGTCCTGCACGATCACGTATCGCCACGGCAACCGGATAGCGCGTTGCCGGTGGAACCGGACACAGGGCGGCCCCGTCGATCAGGGACCCGGTCTTCCGGTACGGCGATCCGTGACGCAGGACGGATCAGAGATGAAGAGATGTTTCGAGGCTGCTGAGCTCGTCCAGCCCGACCGGCCCGTTGCGGGCCCACCGGTCAGGTCAGTGCGGGCTCGCCCTGGGGTACGTCGATGTCGATGCTGTCGAGCAACGACTCCTGGTGCTGAGCGGCGGCGTTGAGCGCGTCGTTCTCGTCCTGGATCCGGTTGAGCTCGGATTCCAGGTCCTGGACGCGCTGCTGGAGCCGTCGCATCTCGGCGAGGAGTCGCGGGTCGGAACCGCCGACGTAACCGAGAAGCGCCTTTGCCATGATGGATGGTCCTCCACAATGAGTGACCGACCGATGCGGTGTGGGTCGTCAGGGGATCGCACCCGCGGTGTCCGGCAGGGCTCTGTCACCACTGCGGTTCTGCTGCATATCAGCTCTACCGAACAGCTAAGGTGCGCGGGGTTTTCAGCGTCTCACCAAAAAGTTTGACGGTCAACACGATCACACCCCGTAGAGCCAGGCGTCCCGGGGGCGCGCGGCTGGACGATCATGCGGCGCGGCTCTCCTGCGGGACCCCGACAGGTGTGGAGATCTTCGTCAATGCCGCAGCCTTGCACGACATTCCGCATCTGGCAACCATCGGCCCCCGCGGGGTCCTTCCGCAGGTCATTTCGGGTGCGGGGGTCCGAAGGGCCGCTCCGCGTCCGTTCGTCCCGCCGTGCTCACCGCGCCGGTCCGGGGCGTCGGCGCGAGCCCGTGTCAGCGGATGGCGAATCCCTCGTAACCGCCGCGCGGGGTGTCCCAGATCTCAGTGACTCCGTCCACGCGCCCGGGTGTGTCGGCGGAGCGCAGCCAATCCAGCAGACGGTGGCAATTGTCACGTGACCCCTCGGCGACGACCTGCACCCGGCCGTCGTCGAGATTGAGTGCAAAGCCCACGAGTCCGCCGATCTCCAATGCATTGGCCCTGGTGAACCAGCGGAAGCCCACTTGCTGTACTCGGCCGCGCACCCAGACGACCAGTCGTGCGTCTTCGTTCATGCCCGAACGCTAACGGGCCGAATGCTCCAGAAGCACGCCGCCCCCTTTGGCCCATGGCGTACAGTCCGGTCGCAATAGCCTCACCCGATCGGGTGAGTATCGAGATGAAGATCAACTGGTTATCGGGTGACGTCGCTGCGACGTCCGGAGTATCAGGAAGGCACAGCGCATGGGACGCCACCGACGATCCGCCGCAGGCCCCGCCGCTGAAGAGCCCGCGGCCGGCGCCGCTTCGCGACACCGCGGCACGCGCCGGAAGAAGAAGTCCGCGGTACCCGTGCGCACCGGGCTGCTCGGCGCCTCGGCCGCGATAGCGGTCGGCGCGGTCGCCGTGGCCTCAGGTCTGATCCCCGGTGGCGACACTGCCTACACCTCGGGCGGCCCCGCCGCCGACCAGGTGCGCTCCGGCGGCGGCGCCCCGGACCTGCTGACGCAGGGCGGCAGCTCCACCGAACCGGCCGACCGCTCCACCTCTCCCGCCGACCGGGGCAGCGGGCGCTCCCAGGCCCCGTCCGAGGCGGCCGCCGGCGCCCCGTCGCCGTCCACGACCCCGTCGAAGTCGCCCTCCACCCGCGCGTCGAAGACCCCGTCGAAGTCGGCCTCGTCCTCCGCCCCCGCCGAGAAGCCGGCCGCCGCGCCGTCCAAGGAGTCGAAGGCGCCCACCACGGCCCCGAAGAAGAGCACCGCCCCGCCGGCCAGGACCCCGGCCCCGCCGAAGACCTCCGCCGCCCCGCCGCCGCCGCCCAGCAAGAAGCCCTCCCCCTCGCCCTCCGACACCTCGGCCCGCGCCGAGGTGCTGGCCCTGGTGAACCAGGAGCGCGCGAAGGTCGGCTGCTCCCCGCTGACCACCAGCACCGCGCTGACCTCGCTCGCCCAGAACTTCAGCGAGGACATGGCGGCCCGCGGCTTCTTCGACCACACCGACCCGGACGGCGACACCCCCTGGGACCGCGCCGCGCAGGCCGGCGTGCAGGGACTCGCCGCGGAGAACATCGCCCGGGGCCAGGCCGACGCCCAGGCCGTGATGGACGGCTGGATGAACAGCGACGGCCACCGCGCGAACATCCTCAACTGCGACTACACGACCATCGGCATCGGCGTCCACGAGGGCGCCGGCGGCCCCTGGTGGACCCAGAACTTCGGCTTCTGACCCACGGCAGGACCCTGCTTGCGCCCGCACCGCGCCCCCTCCGGGTGAGCGCTGTGCGGGCGTAAGCTGCTGATATGGCCAGCGACACGGACGATCTCGCCTTCGACGTCTTCTCCCGGCAGTGCCCCTCGCGCACCACCCTGGAGCACGTCACCGGGCGCTGGGGCGGGCTGACGCTGGGCGCGCTGTACGAGGAGAGCCTCCGGTTCAACGAGCTGCGCCGCCGGGTCGACGGCGTCAGCGAGAAGATGCTCTCCCAGACGCTGCACGCCCTGGAGCGCGACGGGCTCGTCCTGCGGGAGGCGCAGCCGGTCAACCCGCCCCGGGTGGACTACGAGCTCACCCCGTTCGGCCGCGAGGTCGCGGGCAGGCTCATCGGGCTCATCGAGCTCGTCGAGGGGCGGATGGACGACGTACTGGCCGCCCGGACGCGTTACGACGAGACGCGCGGCGGGCGCTGACAGCGCGGGCAGAAGTAGCTGGACCGGTTCATCCAGGCGCGGCGGCGCATCGGCGTCCCGCAGCGGCGGCACGGCTCGCCCTCCCTGCCGTACGCGTCGAGCGAGCGGTCGAAGTAGCCGGACTCGCCGTTCACGTTGACGTACAGGCTGTCGAAGCTGGTGCCGCCCTGGGCGAGGGCCGCGTTCATCACGTCCCGGGCGTGGCCGAGCAGCTCGGCCGACCTGGGGCGGGTGAGGGTCGCGGTCGGCCGGTCGTAGTGCAGCCTGGAGCGCCAGAGGGCCTCGTCCGCGTAGATGTTGCCGACGCCGCTGATCAGCGACTGGTCCAGGAGCGCGCGCTTGACCGTCGTACGGCGCAGGCGCAGGGCCGTGTGGAAGGCGGCGTCGTCGAAGAGCGGGTCGAGCGGGTCCCGGGCGATGTGCGCGATGGTGTCGGGCAGGCCGTCCGGGGTGGTGTCGTGGAGCGAGAGCCCGCCGAAGGTGCGCTGGTCGACGAAGCGCAGCTCGGTGCCCAGCGCGTCGTCGAACCGCAGCCGGATCCGGAGGTGCTTCTCGTCGGGCGCGTCCGTGGGCCGCACCAGCAGCTGTCCGCTCATGCCGAGGTGGCCGAGAAGGGACGAGGCGGCCTCGTCGATCGGCACCCACAGGTACTTGCCGCGCCGCATCGCCGTGCCGAAGCGGACCCCGCGCAGCCGGGCGGCGAAGTCCACGCCGCCCGCCAGGTGCCGGCGGACCGAGCGCGGGTGCAGGACCTCGACGTCGGTGACGGTACGGCCGCTGACCCAGCGCTCCAGGCCCCGGCGTACGACTTCGACCTCGGGCAGCTCGGGCACGGTGGACCACTCCAGACACGACGACGGCAGTACGGGAGCACGGGACGGGCTCCCCGGGACAGGGAGAACCCCTCGGCGCGCGTACGCACCGAGGGGTTCGGGGTTCTGCTTCAGGCCGGAGCGGCGTCCGTGTCCGGCGACGGTTCGGCAGGGGTGTCGGCGGCCCCTCCGTCGACCGCGGCGGACTTCTCCGCGGCCTGCCGTGCCTCTGCGGCGGCGCTGATCTCGCGCCAGGCGGACTCGGCCGCCTGCTGCTCCGCTTCCTTCTTGCTACGGCCGGTGCCGGTGCCGTACGAGACACCACCGACGCGAGCGGCAGCGGTGAAGGTCTTCTCGTGGTCGGGGCCGGTCTCCGTGACGAGGTACTCGGGGACTCCGAGGCTCTCGCTCGCGGTGAGCTCCTGAAGGCTGGTCTTCCAGTCCAGGCCGGCGCCGAGGTTGGAGGACCTGTCGATCAGCGGGTCGAAGAGCCGGTGGACCAGCTCCGAGGCCGCGCTGAGGCCCTGGTCGAGATAGACCGCGCCGATCACTGCTTCCAGTGTGTCGGCGAGGATGGAAGCCTTGTCCCGGCCACCCGTGCCCTCTTCACCGCGGCCGAGCCGGATGAAGGAGCCGAGTTCGAGGCCGCGGCCCACTTCCGCAAGCGCACGCGAGTTGACCACCGCGGCCCGCAACTTGGCCAGCTGGCCTTCGGGCAGGTCGGGGTGGGTGCGGTACAGCGTGTCCGTGACCACCAGGCCGAGCACCGAATCCCCGAGGAATTCGAGCCGCTCGTTGGTGGGCAGACCGCCGTTCTCGTATGCGTACGAGCGATGGGTCAGCGCACGCACCAGAAGGGCGGACTCGAGGTGATACCCGAGCCGCCCTTCCAGAAGCGTGTGGGACGAGGCTGTGTTGACGTTGTCTGCCTGCTTCTTGGCGCTGGACAACTCAGACATCGGGCCTCTCACCAGCCGCTCAGACCTCGAGGACCTGGCGCTTGTTGTAGGTGCCGCAGCTCGGGCACGCAATGTGCTGGAGCTTCGGCTCCTGGCAACGCTCGCACGAAACCAGGGTGGGGACCGCAGCCTTCCACTGCGACCGGCGGTGGCGCGTGTTGCTGCGCGACATCTTCCGCTTCGGAACAGCCACGGCTACTTCTCCTGCTTCTCGTCGACGCCCGGTTCGGCGCCGCCCATGTTGTCCTTCTCGCCGTCCTGAACGGTCTCGGCGAGTCCTTGCAGTGCCGCCCAACGGATGTCGACGGCGTCGTGGTGGTGGCCCGGGTTCTCGTCCAGCCTGATTCCGCATTCGGAACACAGACCGGCGCAGGTCTCCTTGCACACCGGCTGCATGGGCAGTGCGAGCACTACCGCGTCACGCAGCACTGACTCGAGATCGAACAAGCCGTCCTCGAGGAAGAACCTGTCCTCGTCGTCCTCGGCGTCGTCGGCCGGGTCCGCAGGGCGGCCCCGGTCATCGGCGTCAGGGTACGAGAACATCTCCTGGAAATCCGCGTCGACCTCGATGGTCAGCGGCTCCAGACACCTTACGCACTCCCCTTCGGCGGTCGCACGGGCGGTGCCTGTGACAAGCACCCCTTCCATGACCGATTCGAGCCGGAGGTCCAGCTCCAGCGGCGCGCCTTCCGGCACTCCGATGACGCCGTCGATACCGAGAACCGGTGAACCGGGTGCGTCCACCGAGCGGGTCAGCCGCTTCAGGGCACCTGGACGCCGACCCAGCTCGCGCGTATCGAACACGAGAGGGTTGCGGTGGTCGAGGTGGCCGTTCAGGGCGTTTCCTGCTTTCGAATCATGGGTGTCGTGCTTGCCGCGAGGGGAGGGGTCGTCCACCGGTTCGTGGACGGACTGTTCTGTTCCGTGGACGAAACGGGCAGCCGAGATCACGGACCTGTGCGCGACCGAGGATTCAGGATACTGGACGGACCGCTCAGCACCCAATCGGACCAGCGCCCCGCGCCCGGACCGCCTCGCGGGGCCCGGCCGAGGTCAGCGGCCCCCTCCGGTCAGCGGCCCTGTTCGTAGCGGCGCAGCTGCTCCAGGTCGATCATGCTGGTGTCGAAGAGGCTGGTCTCGTCCAGCGCGCCCTCGTTCTGCTGGGCGGGCGCCTGGGGCTGCTGTTGCTGCTGCCAGCCGTAGTCCGGCTGGGCCTGCGGCTGCGGCGGGTACTGGTTCGGGTCGTAGGCGGACTGCTGGTACGCCGCGTACGGGTCCGGCACCTGCTGGTAGCCGTAGGGGTCCTGGGCGGACTGCTGGAGCGGCTGCTGCTCCTGGTAGCCGTACGACGTCTGCGCGTACTCGCCCTGGCCGTACTCCGCCTGCGCGTAGCTCGGCTCGGACTGCGGCGGCTGGGCCGGGTAGTCCGGCTGCCGCTCCTGGTAGAGCGGCTGCTGGGCCTCCTGCCGCGGCTGGGGGGTGGCGAGCTCGGCGAGGCCGGCCAGGTAGTCGGCGTCGCTGGTGTGGCCCTGGGCCCCGGCCGCGTCCTGGGCGGCCATGTGGGCCCCGAGGTCGTCGGAGGCGACCCGGCCGTGGAGCTTCTGCCGGCCGCGGCCGACCGCCTCCAGGGTCTTGGCGAGCACCGCCTCGAACGCGCCGAACTTGGCGTCCACATACGCGTCGGCCCGCTGCCGCAGCGTCTCCGGGTCGGCGCTGCGCTCGGGGGCCTCGGCGAAGTCGGGGTCCTGGTAGCCCTGCTCGTCCAGGCCCTGGCCCCGGCCGAGCAGCTTCTCGCGGCCGCGGTCCACCGAGCCGATGGTCTTGGTGAGGACGACCTCGAAGTTGGCGAGCTTGCTGTCGACGTAGTCGTCGGCCTCGGCCCTGACCTCCTCGGCCTCGCGGCGGGCCTCGGTCAGGATCCGGTCGGCCTCGCTCTGCGACTGGCGGGCGATCTCGGTCTCGGCGATCAGCGACGAGCGCTGGGCGTGGGCGGACTGGATGACCCGCTCGGCCTCCTGCCGGGCCTGCTCGGCGAACTGCTCCTGGCCGCCGATCAGCTCCTGGGCATGGGCGAGCGAGCCGGGCAGGGCCTCGCGCACCTCTTCGAGCATGGCGAGCAGCTCGGCGCGGTTGACCACGCACGAGGCCGACATGGGCATGGCGCGGGCGTTCCCGACCGCTTCGACGATCTCGTCGAGCTTCTTCTGCACGTCCACCGTGTGCTCGCCACTTCCTGCTGCTCTGTTGGAGACGGACGGGACGACTGTAAGGCCAGTCGGCTGCCGCCCGACACCTGGTGACGACCCGTCAGCGCTTCAGTGCTTGTCCAGGCGTTCCATGAGCGCTCCGTGGACGGTGGGCGGCAGCAGGTGGGAGACGTCGCCGCCCCAGGTCGCGACCTCCTTGACCAGCGAGGACGACAGGAAGCTGTACGTGGGGTTGGTCGGCACGAAGAGCGTCTCGACGCCCGAGAGGCCGTTGTTCATCTGGGCCATCTGGAGCTCGTAGTCGAAGTCGCTGACGGCTCGCAGGCCCTTCACGATCGCCGGGATCTCCCGCTGCTTGCAGAAGTCGACCAGCAGGCCGTGGAAGGACTCCACCTCGACGTTGCCGAAGCCGGCGGTGACCTCGCGGATCAGCTCGATCCGCTCGTCCACGGTGAACAGCCCCTGCTTGGACTGGTTGATCATCACCGCCACGTGCACCACGTCGTACAGCTTCGAGGCTCGGCCAATGATGTCGAGATGTCCGTTGGTGATGGGGTCGAAAGACCCCGGACAGACGGCGCGGCGCACTGTGATTCCCTCGCTCTCCGGTCCGGTCATCGTGCGTCTTCGCACGTAGCGGCGGCGCGACCGTACCAAAGCGTTCCCTCGCCGTAGCGACGGGCCCGCAGTGGCTCGAATCCGGCGGGCCAGCCGAATTCTCCGCCCCGGGTGCTGCGTTCCACCGTGACGAGCGCATCGGCTGTGAGCCACCCCTGAGCACGGAGTGTGAGCAGGATCTCGCGAAGATCGTCATCGGTGACGGCGTACGGCGGGTCCAGGAAGACGATGTCGTACGGGTGGGAGGGCGCCGGTCCTGTCACGATCTGCTCGGCTTTGCCGGTACGGACTTCGGCGCCGGGGAGGCCGAGCGTGCGGACGTTGTCCCGGACCGTGCGCACGGCCTTCTGGTCCGCCTCGACGAGCAGGGCGTGGACCGCGCCGCGCGAGAGCGCTTCGAGGCCGACCGCGCCGGATCCGGCGTACAGATCGGCGACGCGGACGCCTTCGAGGGTGCCGAGCAGCGCTTCCCAGGTGGAGAACAGGCCCTCCCGCGCGCGGTCGGAGGTGGGGCGGGTGCCGGTGCCGGGCGGTACGGCCAGGCGGCGTCCGCCGGCCGATCCGGCGATCACGCGGGTCATGGGTGTCCGGCTCCTCGGGGTCGTGGGCGCATCCAGGGGCTCGCGGTGGGCGCGTGCCGTGCGTCCGTCCACGATATGGCGTGCGCCCCGCACCGGCCCGTCCGCCTCTCCCCCGCCCTCACCCCTTGTCGAGGTACTCCTCCCGGTCCTTGTCGAGCAGCGCGGCCAGCACCGTGCGCAGCTCCGGCAGGTGCTCCAGCTCCGGGTCGGCGGCGACGACCGCGACGGCCTCCTCGCGGGCGGCGGCGATGACCTCCTCGTCGTCGATGACGGTGAGCATCCGCAGGGAGGAGCGCACCCCGGACTGGGCCTGGCCGAGCACATCGCCCTCGCGGCGCTGCTCCAGGTCGATGCGGGAGAGCTCGAAGCCGTCCAGGGTGGCGGCGACGGCGGAGAGGCGGGCGCGGGCGGGGCTCGCCTCGTGGGCCTCGCTGACCAGCAGGCAGAGCCCGGGGGCCGATCCCCGGCCGACGCGGCCGCGGAGCTGGTGGAGCTGGGAGACGCCGAACCGGTCGGCGTCCATGATCACCATGGCGGTGGCGTTGGGGACGTTGACCCCGACCTCGATGACGGTGGTGGCGACCAGGACGTCGACGTCCCCGGCGGCGAACCGGCGCATCACGTCGTCCTTCTCGTCGGGGTGCATCCGCCCGTGCAGCACCTCGACGCTCAACCCGGCCAGCGCGCCCTTGCGCAGCTCGTCCGCGATCTCCAGCACGGCGAGCGGCGGCCGCTTCTCCGGGTCCTCCTCGGCGGCCTTCTTCTTGCCCTTCCCCTTCTTCCCCTCGGCCTCCTCCACGTCGTCCCCGATGCGCGGGCAGACCACGTACGCCTGGTGGCCGTTCTCCACCTCCTCGGCGACGCGCTCCCAGGCGCGGGCGAGGAAGTGCGGCTTGTCCTTGGCGGGGACGACATGGCTGGCGATCGGGGAGCGGCCGGCCGGAAGCTGGTCCAGGACGGAGGTCTCCAGGTCTCCGAAGACCGTCATCGCGACCGTACGGGGAATGGGGGTGGCGGTCATGACGAGGAGGTGGGGCGGTTGCCTGCCCTTGGAGCGCAGGGCGTCGCGCTGCTCCACGCCGAAGCGGTGCTGTTCGTCGACGACGACCAGGCCCAGGTCGTGGAACTGCACCTTGTCCTCGATGAGGGCGTGGGTGCCGATGACGATCCCGGCCTCGCCGGTGACCAGGTCGAGGAGCGCCTGCCGGCGGGCCGCCATGCCCATGGAGCCGGTGAGCAGGACGACCTTGGTCCCCCGGCCCGATCCTCCGAGCGCCCGCCCGTCAGCCGACCGCCGCCCCTCATCGAGAGGCGCTTCGCGCCACAGCCCCCAGTTCTCGGCCAGCTCGCCCATCATCTCGGTGATGGAGCGGTGGTGCTGCTGGGCCAGGACCTCGGTGGGGGCGAGCATCGCGGCCTGGCCGCCCGCGTCGACCACGGTGAGCATGGCGCGCAGGGCCACCATCGTCTTCCCTGAACCCACCTCCCCCTGGAGGAGGCGGTGCATCGGGTGCTCGGTGGCCAGGTCGTCGAAGATCTCCTTGCTGACCTTCTCCTGGCCCTCGGTGAGGGTGAACGGCAGTTTGGCGTCGAAGGCGTCCAGCAGGCCGTCCGCGACGGGGCGGCGGGCGACGGCGGGGAGCTGGGCGTCCGCGTACCGGCGGCGGGCCAGGGCGACCTGGAGGACGAACGCCTCGTCCCACTTGAGCCGGGCCCTGGCGTCCTCCACGTCCGCCTTCGTCTGCGGGCGGTGCACCTTGAGCAGGGCCTCGGGCAGCGGGGTGAAGCCGCGCCCCTCGCGCAGGGAGGCGGGCAGCGGGTCGACGGCGTCCTGCGCGCTGGGCAGTACGGCGTCGACGGCCTTGGCGATCCGCCAGGAGTCGAGCTGCTTGCAGGCGGGGTAGATCGGCAGCAGCCGTCCGGCGAAGGCGTCGACGGCCTCGGTCGCCTCGTCGGCGTCGGAGGCGTCGAGCAGTTGGTACGTGGGGTGGGCCAGCTGCATCTTGCGGTTGAAGACGGAGACCTTGCCCGCGAACATCGCCTGGCGGCCCGGCAGCAGCTCCTTGTGCGGCTTGTGGACGCCGTGGCCGAAGAAGACCAGCTGGAGGCGGCCGCTGCCGTCGGTGAGGGTGACCTCCAGGCGCTTGCCCCGGCCGTTGTTGAACATCAGGATGCGGGCGTCGGCGACCTGGGCGAGCACCGTGACGTGCTCGTCCAGCGGGAGGTCGGCCAGCGCGGTCAGCTTGCCGCGCTCCTCGTACCGCCGCGGGTAGTGGTGCAGCAGATCACCGACCGTGTGCAGGTCGAGGTGTTCGGCCATCACCTTCGCGGTGGCTCCGCCGAGCAGCTTCTTGAGGGGTTCATCGAACGAGGACACGCGATCCATTGCACACCACGGCACTGACAACTGTCCGCCGGGCACGACGGGGCGGCAGGACCCGGCCGGCTACTCGACGCCGATCAGCAGCGGAGCCCGCTGGTGTCCACCCCGGTAGACGACCGTGTCCACGGCGAGATGGCCCTCGCGCACGTGTTCCTCCAGCGCGTCCGCGACCGCGTCGGGCACGTCCTCGCCCAGGACGAGGGTGACCAGTTCGCCGCCCGCCGCCAGCATCCGGTCCAGGACGGTGCGGGCGGTCGCCGCGACCTCCGCGCCGATCACGGCCACGTCCCCGTCGATCAGGCCGAGGATGTCACCGGCCTGGCAGACGCCGGCCATGGTCCACGACTGGCGCTCCGCGACGGCCAGTTCGGCGTAGCGGGTGGCGCCGGCGGCGGCGGTCATGGCGACGACGTCCTCGTCGAAGCCCCGGTCGGGTTCGTGGACGGCGAGGGCGGCGATGCCCTGGACGGCGGCGCGGGTGGGGACGAGGGCGACCCGCACCCCCTCGGTCCTGGCCTGTTCGGCGGCCGCGGCGGCGGTGTGGCGCAAGGCCGCGTCGTTGGGCAGCAGCACCACCTCACGGGCGTGGGCGCGGCGGATGGCGTCGACCAGTTCGCCGCTGGCGGGCGGTTCGCCGGGGCGGGCGATGAGGGTGGTGGCGCCGGCCTCGGTGCAGAGCCCGGCCAGTCCGTCGCCGGGGACCACGACGACGACGGCGCGCTGGGCGGGTTCGGCCTGGACGCGGACGTCGTGGCCGCTCTCGGTGGCGAAGTGGGTGATCCGGATCCGGTACGGCCGCCCGGCCTCGACGCCCGCCTCCACCGCCGCCCCCGCGTCGTCGACGTGGACGTGGACGTGCCAGAGCCCGTCGCCGCCGACCACGACCAGGGAGTCGCCGAGCACGTCGAGCCGGGCGCGCAGCCGGTCCACCTGTTCGTCGCGGGCCTCCAGGAGGTAGATCACCTCGAACGCGGGCCCGCCTCCCCCGCCCTCGGGGCAGTCGAGCGGACCCTCGGCCACGGGCCCGCCTCCCTCGGCCACCGGTACGCCCCCCACCGGCAGCCCCACCACCGACCCCCCGTCCACCGGCGCGGGAGCCCTCCCGGCCCCGGCGCGAGGCCCTCGTACGGGAGCCTGCCCGGTCACCGCCTCCACCAGCGCCCCCAGGACCGCGACCAGCCCCCGCCCCCCGGCGTCCACGACCCCGGCCCGGCCGAGCACGGCGAGCTGCTCCGGGGTCTTGGCCAGGGCGGCGCGCGCCCCCTCGTACGCGGCGCTCACCACGGCGCGCAGCTGCGGGTCCTCGCCCCGCGCGGCCTCGGCGGCGGCGGTGGCGACGGTGAGCACGGTGCCCTCGACGGGGTGGGCGACGGCCTGCCGGGCGGCGGCGGCGGCCCGGGCGAGGGCGAGGCGCAGATGGGCCGCGTCGCCCCCATCGGCGAGCACTCCGGCCATGCCGCGCAGCAACTGGGCCAGGATGGTGCCGGAGTTCCCGCGCGCTCCGATCAGGGCGCCGTGCGCCATGGCGCGTACGGCGTCGGCGGTGGCGGGCGCGGTGGCACCGGTCTCATGGGCGGCGAACACCGCTTCGACGGCGGCGGCGGCCGACTCCAGCGTCAGATAGAGGTTGGTGCCGGTGTCCCCGTCCGCGATGGGGTAGACGTTGATCGCGTCGATCTCCGCGCGCTCCCGGCCCAGGGCCTCCAGGGCCAGTGAGCACCACCTGCGTACCGCGACGGCGTCCAGATCGTCGGGGAGCTGCGGCACCGGTGGTCCTCCTTGAAGCGGCCGTGACGACGGGCTGCACCGCAGGTTAGCCCGGGTGTCGGGGCCCCGGTCCGGACAGGGGGGCGGGAGGCCGGTGGGTCAACCCGTGGTAGTTTCGTATCTCCGAAGCAGGCGTTGTATGCTGCTTCGGTTGCCCGATGAGAGTCGGGCCATTCCTCCGGTACCGCCACTTCATTCAATGATTCCGGCGCACCGGAATTCACTGTAAGTGCATCTGAAGTCTTTGGAGTGACCCGTGGCTGCCAACTGCGACGTCTGCGGCAAGGGGCCGGGCTTCGGCAACAGCATTTCGCACTCGCACCGCCGTACGTCCCGTCGCTGGAATCCCAACATCCAGCGCGTGCGTGCCGTGGTCGGTCGAACGCCGAAGCGGCTCAACGTCTGCACCTCGTGCATCAAGGCCGGTAAGGTCGCGCGCTGACGTTTGTCGTCGTTGCGCAGCCTTCCGGTTGCCCAAGAAGCCGGTCCACCCAGGTGGACCGGCTTTTTGCTGTGCCCGGCCGAGTGCGTTCAGCCGACCGCGTTCAGCCGACTGTGTCCAGCCGACTGCGCGGGGGCTGATCAGCCCGTGGTCCGGATCCGCCAGCCGTGGTCGACCGGGCCGATGCCGCCGCCGAGCGGGAATCCGGCCCGGATGGCCCCGGTGACGTACGCCTTCGCGCTCTCCACCGCCGTGGGCACGTCCCGGCCGAGCGCGAGTTCGGCGGCGACGGCGGAGGCGAGGGTGCAGCCGGTGCCGTGGGTGTGCCGGTTGTCGTAGCGGGGGGCGCGCAGCCACAGCTCCGTACCCCCGTCCGTGAGCAGGTCGACCGCTTCGCCGGGCAGGTGCCCGCCCTTGATGAGCGCCCAGCGCGGTCCGAACGCGAGGATCGCTTCGGCGGCCCGGCGCATTCCGTCCTCGTCGGTGACCGTGACGCCGGTGAGCTGGGCCACTTCGTCGAGGTTCGGGGTGGCTACGGTGGCGACGGGCAGCAGCTTCGTCCGTACGGAGTCGAGGGCTTCGGCGGCGAGCAGCGCGTCCCCGTGCTTGGAGACCCCGACCGGGTCGACGACGACGGGGGCGTCCGTGGCCGCGAGGAGTTCGGCGACGGTCTCGACGAGCGCGGCCGAGGCGAGCATCCCGGTCTTCACCGCCTGGACGCCGATGTCGTCGACGACGCTGCGGTACTGGGCGCGTACGGCGTCCACCGGAAGCTCCCACGCGCCCTGGACGCCGAGGGAGTTCTGTGCGGTGACGGCGGTGAGCACGCTCATGCCGTGCACGCCGAGGGCGAGCATCGTCTTGAGGTCGGCCTGGATTCCCGCACCGCCGCCGGAGTCGGATCCGGCGACGGTGAGCACGCGGGGCGGTACAGCGGTGCGTATGGGCATACGCAGCAATCTAGCCGCAGCCCCGCGGAGAACTAGTAGGCGTCCTCGATCGCGCCGAAGTGGTCCCAGCCGCCCTTGCGGGTCCAGGGCGCCCCGTCCACGGTGACCTGGGGAAGGGCGGAGGGGTTGAGGACCTCGCCGATCACCTTCCAGCGGGCGGGCAGTTTCACGTCGGCCGGGAAGGTCGCCACGATCGCGTGGTCCTCTCCGCCGGTCAGCACCCACTGGAGCGGGTCGACGCCCACGGCCTGGCCGATGTCGGACATCTGCGAGGGGATGTCGATGAGGCCGGAGCGCAGGTCGATGCGGACCTTGCTGGCCTCCGCGATGTGCCCGAGGTCCGCGACCAGCCCGTCGCTGACGTCGGTCATGGCGGTCGCGCCGAGTCCGGCGGCGGCCGGGCCCGCGTGGTACGGCGGTTCGGGGCGGCGGTGGGCCTCGACGAAGGCGCGGGGCGAGCGGAAGCCCCGGGAGAGCACGGCGTATCCGGCGGCGGACCAGCCGAGCCAGCCGGTGACGGCGACGACGTCGCCGGGGCGGGCGCCGGCGCGGGTGACCGGTTCGTGGTTGCGCAGGTCGCCCAGGGCGGTGATGGCGACGGTGATGGTGTCGCCGCCGACCACATCGCCGCCGACGACGGCCGCCCCCGCCACCTGGCACTCGTCGCGCAGCCCGTCCATCAGCTCGGCGGCCCAGGTGACCGGGAGGTCGGCGGGGACGACGAGGCCGAGGAGCAGCGCGGTGGGCACCGCGCCCATGGCGGCGATGTCGGCGAGGTTCTGCGCCGCCGCCTTGCGGCCGACGTCGTACGCCGTCGACCAGTCGCGGCGGAAGTGCCGCCCCTCCAGCAGGATGTCCGTACTGGCCACGACCCTGCGGTCGGGAGCGGCCACGACCGCGGCGTCGTCGCCGGGCCCCAGCCGTACCGCCGGAGTGGTGGTGAGCCGGGACGTGAGCTCTCTGATGAGCCCGAACTCCCCCAACTCGCCCACGGTTCCCTTCACCGAGTCTCACCTCTCATTTATCGCCCCGGACACCCGTCCGGGCCCCCGGTCGCGAGCCGTCACTGCTGTCGGTACGGTCAGGAGAGCTGCCCGTACCGTCAAGAGACACGTCAACTTCTGCGCCCTGTACGCCACGCTGTGGACGTCATCCGGCCCGTAGGTCTCCCCGTCGCCCTCGGCAACGCGATAACGTGGCGTCCCTTTCCCCCACATGATCCTCGTGGCCGCCCTGGAGGTTCCGTGGTACAGGCGTACATCCTCATTCAGACCGAGGTGGGCAAGGCGTCGATCGTCGCCGAGACCATTTCCAAGATTCCGGGAGTCATCCAGGCAGAGGACGTCACCGGTCCGTACGACGTGATCGTGCGGGCCCAGGCCGAAACGGTCGATGCACTCGGCCGCATGGTGGTCGCCAAAGTGCAGCAGGTGGACGGCATCACGAGAACTCTGACCTGCCCGGTCGTCCACCTCTGACCCCCGTCCGGGCCGGGCCGGTGACGTGTTCCCGCCGCCGGTCCCCGCGCTCGACATCTCTTCTCGGTCCGTCCGCTGCCGTGCTCGTGCCGGCCGCGGCGGGCCCTCGCGCCTGCGGCGCGCGGCCTTCGGTCCACGGTCCCCGCCCCGGCACCGTGCGCCTGTGCGCGCTGACGGGGCGATCGTACTGTGCCGGGGCGGTCGTCCGGGTGGTTCAGCGCAGTCCGGTGGAGCGGGTCAACGCGGCCTGGATCAGCCGGTCGACCAGTTCCGGGTAGCTGACGCCGCTCTCCTGCCACATGCGCGGGTACATGGAGATCGGGGTGAACCCCGGCAGGGTGTTGATCTCGTTGATGACGAAGGAGCCGTCCTCGGTGAGGAAGAAGTCGGCGCGCACCAGGCCCTCGCAGGAGGTGGCGTCGAAGGCGGCCACGGCGAGCCGCTGGACCTCGGCGGTCTGCTCCTCGGTGAGCGGGGCGGGCACCAGACCGGCGGCCGAGTCGATGTACTTCGCCTCGAAGTCGTAGAAGTCGTGCGCGGTGACCGGCGGGATCTCGGCCGGCACGCTGGCGCGCGGCCCGTCCTCGAACTCCAGCACCCCGCACTCGATCTCACGGCCGCGCAGCAGCGACTCCACGAGGAACTTGGGGTCGTGGCGGCGGGCCTCCTCGATCGCCGCGTCGAGGCCGGAGAGCTCGTCGACCTTGGTGATGCCCATGGAGGAGCCGCCGCGGGCGGGCTTGATGAACAGCGGCCAGCCGTGCTCGCCGGCGAAGTCCACGATCCGCTTGCGCACGGCGGAGGGGTCGTGGTCCCACTCGCGGGGGCGGACCACCTCGTACGGTCCGACCGGCAGCCCGAAGGAGATGAAGACCCGCTTCATGTACTCCTTGTCCTGGCCCACGGCCGAGGCGAGGACGCCCGCGCCGACGTAGGGGACGCCGGAGAGCTCGAGCAGTCCCTGCAGGGTGCCGTCCTCCCCGTACGGGCCGTGCAGCACGGGGAAGACGACGTCGACCTCGCCGAGCGCCTTGGGCACCGAGCCGGGTTCGCTGTAGACGACCTCGCGGCTGCCCGGGTCCACGGACAGGACGACGCTGCCCTCGGTGGACTCGGCGAGCCCGTCCACGTCGGGGACCTTGCGGTCGGTGATGGCCATGCGTTCGGGCTCGTCCGCGGTGAGCGCCCAGCGGCCGTCCGTCGTGATGCCGATCGGCAGGACGTCGTACTTCGTCCGGTCGATGGCCTTCATGACGGCGCCGGCCGTGACGACCGAGATGCCGTGTTCGGAGCTGCGGCCGCCGAACACGACGGCCACACGCGGCTTACGGCGCTGCTGCACAGGGCTCTCGGCGCGCTCAGGGCTCTGGGGGAGGTTCTCGCTGCTCATATCGCGATGAGCGTACCTGCTGGTAAGGGAGACGTCAGCGTCGCTCGGCCTTGGCGCTCCGCGACATCAGCTCCTTCACCGCGACGACCGGCGACTTGCCCTCGTGGACGATGGAGACGACGGTCTCCGTGATGGGCATGTCGACGCCGTGCCGGCGCGCCAGGTCCAGGACCGATTCGCAGGACTTGACGCCCTCGGCGGTCTGCTTGGTGACGGCGATCGTCTCCTGGAGCGTCATGCCCCGGCCGAGGTTGGTGCCGAAGGTGTGGTTGCGTGAGAGCGGCGAGGAGCAGGTGGCCACCAGGTCGCCCAGGCCCGCGAGTCCGGAGAACGTCAACGGGTCGGCGCCCATGGCCACGCCCAGGCGGGTGGTCTCCGCGAGGCCCCGGGTGATGAGGGAGCCCTTGGTGTTGTCGCCGAGGCCCATGCCGTCCGCGATGCCGACGGCGAGGCCGATGACGTTCTTCACGGCGCCGCCGAGCTCGCAGCCGACGACGTCGGTGTTGGTGTAGGGCCGGAAGTACGGGGTGTGGCAGGCGGCCTGGAGGCGCTGGGCCACGGACTCGTCGGCGCAGGCGACGACGGACGCGGCGGGGCGGCGCTCGGCGATCTCCTTGGCGAGGTTGGGCCCGGAGACGACGGCGACGCGGTCGGCGGAGACCTTGGTGACGTCCGCGATGACCTCGCTCATCAGCTTGGCGGTGCCGAGCTCCACGCCCTTCATCAGGGAGACCAGGACGGTGTCCGGCTCCAGGTGCGGGGCCCAGTCGGCGAGGTTGGCGCGCAGCGTCTGGGAGGGCACGACGAGGAAGGCGAACTCGGCTCCGCGCAGGGCCTCGGCGGCGTCGGTGGTGGCGCGGATCGTGTCGGGGAGCGCGATGCCCGGCAGGTAGTCCGGGTTGGTGCGGGTGGTGTTGACGGCCTCGGCGACCTCGGCGCGGCGTCCCCAGAGGGTGACCTCGCAGCCCGCGTCGGCGAGGATCACGGCGAACGCCGTACCCCATGAGCCGGTTCCGAAGACGGCTGCTTTTACGGGGTGCGTCACGTAGTTCCCTTTCCCTGCGCCCTGCGTCGTTGTTCGGCACGGGCTTTGCGGTGATCGTAGAGCTCGGCGGGGGCCTTCTCCCCGCGGACCTCCTCCAGCTGGCGGGTGATCGCGGCCATGATGACCTCGGTCGCCTCGCGCAGGACGTCGGGCGTCGGATCGAGACCGTGGAAGCGGCTGAGATCGACGGGCGGACCGGCCTGCACCTGGAGGGTCTTGCGGGGGAACAGCCGGAACTTGTTCTCCTTGGCGTACGGCGGCATCGCGAGGTTGGCGCCCCACTGGGCGACGGGGATGACCGGCGCCCGGGTCAGCAGCGCGACCCGGGCGGCGCCGGTCTTGCCGGCCATCGGCCACATGTCGGGGTCGCGGGTGAGGGTGCCCTCGGGGTAGAAGGCGACGCACTCGCCGCGCTCGATGGCGTCGACGGCGGCCCGGAAAGCGTCCAGCGCGTTGGTCGTCTCGCGGTAGACGGGGATCTGTCCGGTGCCGCGCAGCATCATCCCGACGAAGGGGGTGCGGAAGAGCCCGGCCTTGGCCAGGAGCCGCGGCACGCGTCCGGTGTTGTACTGGAAGTGGCCGTAGGAGAGCGGGTCCAGATAGGAGTTGTGATTGACGGCGGTGATGAATCCGCCATCGGCCGGAATGTGTTCCATTCCCCGCCAGTCGCGCTTGAACAGAATCACCAACGGCGGCTTGGCGATGACCGCCGCCAGGCGGTACCAGAAGCCGATTCTGCGGCGGGACACGGAAACACCCTTCTCTAAGAACCTCTGAAGACTTTGACCTGCTGCCGGCTACAGACGGTCAAGTCTCGCCCCAGGCCCCTGCTCTGTCGAGAACACCGTACGCCTCGCCTTCGCCACCGGTCCCCCTGGTTGTCGAACCGGCAGGTGAGAATAGGCCCCGATGCGTACGGAGGGGGAGATCGCCACGAACACCGATCCGGCGGGGACCTGGTCCCTGGTCGTTCCGCTGAAGCCGCTCGCACGGGCCAAGAGCCGCCTGGGGCGGGCGGCCGGCGAGCGGTCCCGGCCTCGGCTGGCCCTAGCCTTCGCGCAGGACACGGTGGCCGCGGCGCTGTCCTGCGACCGGGTGCGGGATGTGGTGGTCGTCACGGACGACGCGGTGGCCGGGGCGGCCCTTTCGGCACTGGGAGCGCGGATCGTGCCGGACGCGCCGGCGGCCGGGCTCAACGCCGCGCTGGCGTACGGCGCCCACGCGGTGCGGACGCCGGCGCCCGGTTCCCCGGTGGCGGCGCTCAACGCGGATCTGCCGGCCCTGCGCCCCCTGGAATTGGCGCGGGTGCTCGATTTTGCCTCCGCTTTTCCCCGCGCATTTCTCCGGGACGCGGCGGGAATCGGAACGACATTTCTGGCCTGCGCCGAGGGAACGGAATTGCGCCCCGCTTTCGGGGGCCGGTCCGCCGCCCGCCATCTGGCGTCGGGCGCGGTGGAAATAGCCCTGCCGGGCGTCGACTCGGTGCGCCGGGACGTGGATACGGGCGAGGATCTGCGGGTGGCCCTGGCCCTGGGAGTGGGCCCGCACACCGCGCGTCTCGAGGCCGCGCTGCCGCTCACGCCGGACCGATAGGCTGCCGCTCATGCAGGCGACCTCGTACACGTACGACCCCGAGACCCGTACCGGCAGTGTGCTGCTGGACGACGGCACCCCGGTGGAGTTCGACGCCCCGGCCTTCGACGCGGGCGGCCTGCTGCTGCTGCGTCCGGGGCAGCGGGTGCGGATCGAGGGCGAGGGCGAGGGCGCCGCTCTGCGGATCACGCTGGTGACGCTCCAGACGTTCTGAGACGTGCCGGCGTTCTGAGACGTGCCGGGTGGGCCGAACGGGGCCCCGGAAAGCCCGCGGGCCGGGCTCCCCCAGAGGGGAGCCCGGCCCGGCGCGTGTGAGGAGCGAGCGGGTGCCCGGTCTCACTTCTTGCGTGCGGTGGCCTTCTTGGCCGTGGTGGTGCGCGCCGTGGTCTTCTTCGCGGGCGCCTTCTTGGCCGTGGCCTTCTTGGCGGGCGCGGTCTTCTTGGCGGTCGCGGTGGCCTTCTTCGCCGGGGTCGCCTTCTTCGCGGCCGGCGTGGCCTTCTTCGCCGTGGCCGTCGTCTTCTTGGCGGTGGCCTTCTTGGCCGCGGCGGTGGTCTTCTTCGCCGGGGCCGTCTTCTTGGCGGTGGCCTTCTTGGCGGCCGACTTCTTGGCGGCGGCGGCCTTGACCGTCGTACGGGCGGCGGAAGATCCGCCCGAGAGGCTGCCCTTGGGGGCCTTCTTCACGGCCACGTCGTTCTTGGGGAGCTTCTTGGAGCCGCTCACCAGGTCCTTGAACCCCTGGCCCGCGCGGAAGCGGGGGACCGAGGTCTTCTTGACCCGGACGCGCTCACCCGTCTGCGGGTTGCGGGCGTACCGGGCCGGGCGGTCGACCTTCTCGAACGAGCCGAAGCCGGTGACCGAGACACGGTCACCGGCGACAACGGCACGGACGATCGCGTCGAGTACCGCGTCGACGGCGTCTGCGGCCTGCTGGCGGCCGCCGACCTTGTCGGCAATCGCTTCTACGAGCTGCGCCTTGTTCACGTCTTCCCCTTCGGAGACATTGCCGGAACGAAACTGTTCAGGCTTTTTCGCACGTTAGGCAGATATATACCGCAAATCAAACACGAAACGGGCTAATCACCCTAGTGCCGCAACGAAGTCGACCGATGCGCAGTTCCACGTGTCAGTCACCTTCGGGGAATCGGCCCTCATCGAGGTCCTTCATCAACCGGTCCAGACGCCTTGCCGCGTCCGGAAGATCGTGCTTCGCCGCGGCCGTGACGACCAGCAGCTTCCGGGACAGCGCCATCCGTACGCTCTCCGGGACTTGCAGTGCACGCACCTTCGCGTGCGCTTCCTTCAATCGGTCGGCGACTTGGCCATAGAGCTTGAGTTGGCTGTCGCGTTCCATGCACCGATTGTGCCATCTGGGGCGAGTTGTCGCCCGAGGGGGGCTCAACAAGCGACTGCGCCCCCTACCCGGAGGCAGGGGGCGCAGTCATGGAAAAGCGCTGCTCAGGCGTCAATTGTACGTGGTTTGTGGGTCGGCCTGGCCGCCTCGTAAGCCGCGATGTCCGCTTCGTTCTGAAGGGTGAGGCTGATGTCGTCGAGGCCGTTGAGCAGTCGCCAGCGGGCGTTCTCGTCCAGCTCGAAGTCGGCGGTGACGCCCTCGGCGCGGACCTGGCGGGACTCCAGGTCGACGGTGATCTCGGCGGTCGGGTCGGCCTCGCTCAGCTCCCACAGGGCGTCGACGACCTTCTGGTCCAGGACGACCGTGAGCAGCCCGTTCTTCAGCGAGTTGCCCCGGAAGATGTCGGCGAAGCGGGAGGAGACGACGGCCTTGAAGCCGAAGTTCTGGAGGGCCCAGACGGCGTGTTCGCGGGAGGATCCCGTACCGAAGTCGGGTCCGGCCACCAGCACCGTGGCGCCCTGGCGCTCGGGGCGGTTGAGGACGAAGTCGGCGTCCTTGCGCCAGGCTTCGAAGAGCCCGTCCTCGAACCCGTCGCGGGTGACCTTCTTCAGCCAGTGGGCGGGGATGATCTGGTCGGTGTCGACGTTGCTGCGGCGCAGCGGGACGGCCCGGCCGGTGTGCGTGGTGAAGGCTTCCATGGCTATCGGACTCCGGCGGGGGTACGGGTGTCGGACAGGTCGGCGGGCGAGGCCAGATGGCCCAGTACGGCGGTGGCGGCGGCGACCTGGGGCGAGACCAGGTGGGTGCGGCCGCCCTTGCCCTGCCGGCCCTCGAAGTTGCGGTTCGAGGTGGAGGCGGAGCGCTCGCCGGGGGCCAGCTGGTCGGGGTTCATGCCGAGGCACATCGAGCACCCCGCGTGCCGCCATTCGGCGCCGGCCGCGGTGAAGACCTTGTCCAGGCCCTCCGAGACGGCCTGGAGCGCGACCCGGACGGAGCCGGGGACGACCAGCATCCGTACGCCCTCGGCGACTTTGCGGCCGTCCAGGATCGAGGCGGCGTTGCGCAGGTCCTCGATGCGGCCGTTGGTGCACGAACCTACGAAGACGGTGTCCACGTTGATCTCGCGCAGCGGCTGGCCGGCGGTCAACCCCATGTACTCCAGGGCCTTTTCGGCGGCGTGGCGCTCCGAGGCGTCCTCGTACGAAGCCGGGTCGGGGACGTCGGCCGACAGCGGCGCGCCCTGGCCGGGGTTGGTGCCCCAGGTGACGAACGGGGCCAGCTCGGCGGCGTCGATGACGACCTCGGCGTCGAACACCGCGTCGTCGTCGGTGCGCAGGGTCTTCCAGTACGCGACGGCGGCGTCCCAGTCCTCGCCCCTGGGGGCGGCGTCGCGGCCCTCCAGATAGGCGAAGGTGGTCTCGTCGGGGGCGATCATGCCCGCACGCGCGCCGGCCTCGATCGACATGTTGCAGATGGTCATGCGGGCTTCCATCGAGAGGTTCTCGATGGCGGAGCCGCGGTATTCGAGGATGTAGCCCTGGCCGCCGCCGGTGCCGATGCGGGTGATGATCGCCAGGATCAGGTCCTTGGCCGTGACGTCCTCGGGCAGTTCGCCGTCGACCGTGATGGCCATGGTCTTCGGGCGGGCCAGCGGCAGCGTCTGGGTGGCCAGGACGTGCTCCACCTGGCTGGTGCCGATGCCGAACGCCAGCGCGCCGAACGCCCCGTGCGTGGAGGTGTGGGAGTCGCCGCAGACCACGGTGGTGCCGGGCTGGGTCAGACCCAGCTGCGGGCCGACCACGTGCACGACGCCCTGCTCGACGTCGCCGAGGGGGTGCAGCCGCACGCCGAAGTCGGCGCAGTTCTTGCGCAGGGTCTCCAGCTGGACGCGGGAGACGGGGTCGGCGATCGGCTTGTCGATGTCGAGGGTCGGGGTGTTGTGGTCCTCGGTGGCGATGGTGAGGTCGAGGCGTCGCACCGGGCGGCCGGCCTGGCGCAGACCATCGAACGCCTGCGGGCTGGTCACCTCGTGCAGGAGGTGCAGATCGATGAAGAGGAGGTCGGGCTCGCCCTCCGCGCGCCGGACAACATGGTCGTCCCAGACCTTCTCCGCGAGTGTCCTACCCATCGCTTTCCCTCCGGCCGGCGTCTTCGCCGGCCCAACTAGAGATTCGGTGCGCCGCCGTCCGGATCCCCGTGCGGGGCGGTGGCTGCGAGCCGTTGTGCGGCCGCCCCTACAGGTTCGCAACTTCCGCCGGAAATTGAACTTGCGTTTCACAGAGTGAGACGCGAGTATCGTCGTATGGACAACTCTAGCGGCGTCGGCGTTCTCGACAAGGCGGCTCTGGTATTGAGCGCCCTGGAGTCCGGTCCGGCCACCCTCGCCGGGCTGGTCGCGGCGACCGGGCTCGCACGACCCACGGCCCATCGACTGGCCGTGGCACTGGAACACCACCGGATGGTGGCGAGGGACATGCAGGGCCGGTTCATTCTCGGCCCCCGGCTGTCGGAACTGGCCGCCGCGGCGGGCGAGGACCGGCTGCTGGCCACGGCCGGACCGGTGCTCACCCACCTGCGCGACATCACCGGCGAGAGCGCCCAGCTCTACCGCCGGCAGGGCGACATGCGGATCTGCGTGGCGGCGGCGGAACGGCTGTCCGGACTCCGGGACACGGTGCCGGTCGGCTCCACGCTCACCATGAAGGCGGGCTCCTCCGCGCAGATCCTGATGGCCTGGGAGGAGCCGGAGCGCCTGCACCGCGGCCTCCAGGGCGCCAGGTTCACGGCGACGGCGCTCTCCGGCGTACGGCGGCGGGGCTGGGCCCAGTCGATCGGCGAGCGGGAACCGGGCGTCGCCTCGGTCTCGGCCCCGGTGCGCGGCCCCTCGAACCGGGTGGTCGCGGCCGTCTCGGTCTCCGGGCCGATCGAGCGGCTGACCCGTCACCCGGGCCGGATGCACGCCCAGGCGGTCATCGACTCGGCCGCCCGCCTGAGCGAGGCCCTGCGCCGCACGGGCTGACCCGTCCGCCCCCGCTCTCTTCTCCCTCTTCCCGGAAGGCCGCCCCAGCGCCGTGGCGGCCCTTTTTCTTACCCCCGCCAACAGCGGTGCGACGCGGGCCACTTGGCCCGGGAAGCCCTGGCCCGGACAAGCGACAAGGCCCTCCACCGAAGTGAAGGGCCTTGTCGTGCCGCTCTGTTGTACCCCCGACCGGATTCGAACCGGCGCTACTGCCGTGAGAGGGCAGCGTGCTAGGCCGCTACACAACGGGGGCGTGGTTACTGCTGACTTGCGCTGGGCTACCAGGACTCGAACCTAGAATGACGGTACCAGAAACCGTAGTGTTGCCAATTACACCATAGCCCATGGTGTGACAAGTACCCCCGACCGGATTCGAACCGGCGCTACTGCCGTGAGAGGGCAGCGTGCTAGGCCGCTACACAACGGGGGCCCTAGCGATCCTGCATCGAGAACGTGGGTGCGACCCAGGTGTTCTCGCGGGAAGGATCTGTACCCCCGACCGGATTCGAACCGGCGCTACTGCCGTGAGAGGGCAGCGTGCTAGGCCGCTACACAACGGGGGCTTGTCCTGCTGGTCTTGCTCGTACTGCTTGGTCTTGCGCTGGGCTACCAGGACTCGAACCTAGAATGACGGTACCAGAAACCGTAGTGTTGCCAATTACACCATAGCCCACTGAAATGCAACCCCTGGAGGGAGTTTCACTTCTGTCCGCGCTTCCCGGCCGGATCTTTCGGCCCGCTCGGGCGGCGCAGAAAGAACATTACCCGAAGGTGTCCGGCGCTCCAAAACGGGTATGGCCCGCCAGCACACCGGGAAGCTGGTCGAGACCGGTGATCGTCACGAGATCGGAGCGCCCGGCCCTGCCCCG
The DNA here is from genome assembly GCF_046548915.1 of Streptomyces sp. cmx-18-6. NCBI lineage: Bacteria > Bacillati > Actinomycetota > Actinomycetes > Kitasatosporales > Streptomycetaceae > Streptomyces > Streptomyces sp. cmx-18-6. The sequence continues at coordinate 175,216 of NZ_JAEBEP010000004.1, forward strand.
CCGGTCGAGCCAGATCCCGGTCAGCCCGGCGGCCACGGCCCCGCTCGCGTCGATGTCCGGCTCGTCCCCCACGTACGCCACCTCGTGCGGCTCCAGCGCGAGCGCCTCGCAGGCCGCGTGGAAGGCGCCGGCCTCCGGTTTGGAGACGCCCAGCTCGACGGCGCAGACCATCGCCTCGAAGCGGTCCCGGATGCCGAGCGTGGTGAGCTTGCGGTGCTGGTGGTCGGTGCTGGAGTTGGAGAGGATCGCGTGCCGGTAGTCGGCCGCCAGCCGGTCGAGGACCGGCAGGACGTCCGGGAAGAGCGTCCAGGCGGCCTCGTAATGCGTCAGATGACCGGCGAACCAGGCGTCGGCCTCGGCGTCCTCCATGGCCCGCGACAGGAACTCCCGCACCCGGTCCCGGCGCTGCCCGAGGAAGTCCGTCTCCCCGGCGGCGACGCGCGCCCAGTGCCGGACGGTGATCGCCGTCCAGGCGTCGAGGGCCTCGTCGACGGTCGCGTACGTATCGGGGAGCCCTTCGCCCTCCAGGTGCTGCCGCATACCGGTGCGGTCGGCGCCCGCGTAGTCGAAGATCGTGTCGTCGATGTCCCAGAGCACGGCTCGGATCGGCATGGACGTCACGGTAGCCGCCCGCGGGCTGCCATGGGAGGCGAAACAGCCGAGGAGGGCCGCAAGCCGGTCGGCCGCGGCCCTCCTCGGGGGTGCTTCGGCGCTTACGCGGCCAGCTTCGCCAGCGCGGCGTCCACGCGGGCCAGGCTCTTCTCCCGGCCCAGGATCTCCAGGGACTCGAAGAGCGGCAGGCCGACCGTGCGGCCGGTCACGGCGACCCGGACCGGGGCCTGGGCCTTGCCGAGCTTGAGGCCGTGCGCCTCGCCGGCGGTGAGGACGGCGTTCTTCAGGGACTCCGGGTCGCTCCAGTCCGCCGCCTCCAGGTTGGCGCGGGCCGTGGTCAGGAGGGGGGCAGGGTCGCCCTTCATCGCCTTGGCCCAGGACGCCTCGTCCTCCACCGGCTCGTCGAGGAACAGGAAGTCGACGTTGTCGGTGATGTCGGAGAGCACCGTGACCCGGGTCTGGGCGTACGGGGCGATCCGCGTCCACTTCTCGGCGTCGAACGCCTCCGGGGCCCAGGGCGCGAACGGGGCCTTCAGCCAGGGGCCGCACGCCTCGGCGAACGCCTTCACGTCGAGCATGCGGATGTGCTCGGCGTTGATGTGCTCGCACTTCTTGAGGTCGAAGCGGGCCGGGTTGGCGTTGACGTCCTTGATGTCGAAGGCCGCGATCAGCTCGTCCACCGAGAAGATGTCGCGGTCCTCGGCGATCGACCAGCCGAGCAGCGAGAGGTAGTTGAGCAGGCCCTCGGGGAGGAAGCCGCGCTCCCGGTAGAGGTTGAGGGAAGCCTGCGGGTCGCGCTTGGAGAGCTTCTTGTTGCCCTCGCCCATGACGTACGGCAGGTGGCCGAAGGCGGGGGTCTCCTTGGCGATGCCCAGCTCGATGAGCGCCCGGTACAGGGCGATCTGGCGCGGGGTGGAGGAGAGCAGGTCCTCGCCGCGCAGGACGTGGGTGATCTCCATCAGCGCGTCGTCGACCGGGTTGACCAGGGTGTAGAGCGGGGCCCCGTTGGCGCGGACGATGCCGTAGTCCGGGACGTTCTCCGGCTGGACGGTGATGTCTCCGCGGACCAGGTCGGTGAAGGTGATCGACTCGTCGGGCATCCGGAAGCGGACGATCGAGCTGCGGCCCTCGGCCTCGTACGCCGCCTTCTGCTCGGCGGTGAGGTCGCGGCAGTGGCCGTCGTAGCCGGAGGGCTTGCCGGCGGCGCGGGCGGCGTCGCGGCGGGCGTCCAGCTCCTCGGTGGTGCAGTAGCAGGGGTAGGCGTACCCGGCGGCGAGCAGCTTCTCGGCGACGTCCTTGTACAGGTCCATCCGCTGCGACTGGCGGTAGGGGGCGTGCGGGCCGCCGATCTCGGGGCCTTCGTCCCAGTCCAGGCCCAGCCAGCGCATCGAGTCGAGCAGCTGGCGGTAGGAGTCCTCGGAGTCGCGCGCGGCGTCGGTGTCCTCGATCCGGAAGACCAGGGCGCCCTGGTGGTGCCGGGCGAAGGCCCAGTTGAACAGGGCCGTCCGGACCAGGCCCACGTGGGGGTTGCCGGTCGGGGAGGGACAGAAACGGACGCGGACCGGAGCCGCTGGTGCGTTAACCACGCTTGATCACCTTGTTGGTGAGAGTGCCGATGCCTTCGATGGTGACGGCGACCTCGTCGCCGACGTGCAGGGGGCCGACCCCTGCGGGGGTGCCCGTGAGGATCACGTCGCCCGGGAGCAGCGTCATGGCCTCCGTGATGTGGACGATCAGGTCCTCGACGGAGCGGACCATGTCGCTCGTGCGGCCGAGCTGCCGCTGCTCGCCGTTGACCGTCGCCTGGATGGTGAGGTCGTGGGGGTCCACGTCGGTCTCCACCCAGGGGCCCAGCGGGCAGGAGGTGTCGAAGCCCTTGGCGCGGGCCCACTGCTTCTCGCGCTGCTGCACGTCGCGGGCGGTGACGTCGTTGGCGCAGGTGTAGCCGAGGATGACGTCCTTGACCCGCTCGCGGGGGACCTCGCGGCACATGCGGCCGATCACGACGGCGAGCTCGGCCTCGTGGTGCAGGTCGTTGGAGAAGGAGGGGTACTCGATCGCGTCGCCGGAGCCGATCACCGAGGTGGTGGGCTTGAAGAAGGTGATGGGCGCGTCGGGGACCTCGTGGCCGAGTTCGGCGGCGTGCTCCGCGTAGTTGCGGCCGATGGCCACGACCTTGTTGGGGAGCACGGGGGGCAGCAGCCGGACCTTGTTCAGCGGGACCTTGGTGCCGGAGAGCTCGAAGTCGGCGTACGGAATGCCCTTGATGATGTCGAGGACGAGGTCACCGGATTCCACGGTGCCCTGCCCCTCGACGGCGCCGAAGGCGACATTGCCGTCGATGGAGAACCTGGCGATGCGCACGGGATGCTGTCGCCCCTCACTTGCTGGCTGACTGAAGACTGACGCTCCAGGCTAACGCCGCGGGAGGGGCACAGCTCGCGTATCCCGGCGGTGGCTACTGGGCCGCCGCGACCGGGGCTTCCATGAGGATGGTGCGGCGCGGGTTGGCCGTGACGGTGGGCAGTTCGGCGGCGTGCTCCGGCCGCTCCGGCGTGCGCAGCGCCTGGGCGTCCTCGAGGTGCGCGAGCGTGGTGCGCCGGGGGTTGGCAATGTTGCGGAACATCGTCGTGGTCTTCATCTGCCGTCAGGACCCTGTCGGTTCGGGCGTCGCCTCGGCGGCGCCGGCTTGTCGGATTCGCCATCCCTGTAAAGCGTCAGGCTAAACATCCGATTCCCTGCCGCAGTCCGGATGAGACGGCGATCATCATGTGAGTTTGCTCACGAGTTAATCGACAATTGACCTATTCCGGGCAGGTGATCATGGTGCGAGAAACGGACATTACCCCACTGAATCCACTATTCCGCTCCTGATCATCGCTACTGGGACACCCCCCACCCCTAAGCGACTCCTCCCGAATGGTCCGCTTTACACACGATCACGCTGCACGTCTCGTTACTCATTCATCACAACGTGTCACCCAGGTCACAGCCCGGTACACGGCCCTTGTTGGAGATCCTGCACTGTGCTGGAATTCCACGCACCGCCGCGGGTTTCTGACCGGCGCACCGGAGGCGCGACGCAGCGCCGAGCGGCGGCGGGAGGGGGAAAGAAGTACGCCGGTCACTCAACGACCACCATGGGGCGCGTCCAGCGCCCCACGACGCCGACACCGTTCTTGTCCGTCTACGCGCGGACGGAACGCCTGGTCCAGAGGTTGCGACGCTAGTGCAGGGACGTTTCAAGAGGGATGGCAGCGCTCCGGCGGAACAGGAGCCGCGCGGCGGGACCGACCGCGGTTCCTCGCCCCAGCACGCCCAGAACCCCGGGCCGGCCGCTGCCGGCGACAACGGCGACCGCGCGCAGCGCCCGGGCTCCACGACGAGTGGCGGTGACGGGCAGAACACGTCCGGAGAGTCCCGCGGCCCGGTCGACACGGGCTCGCGAATAGCACTCCGTAACTGGCGCATCAGTACGCGACTGATCTCGCTCCTCGCCCTGCCCGTGGTCGCCGCGACCACCCTGGGCGGTCTGAGGATCAACGAGTCCATGACCGACATGCAGCAGCTGGAGCACATGCAGCTGCTGACCAAGATGACCAAGCAGGCGACCTCGCTCGCCCAGGCTCTCCAGGTGGAGCGCGACCAGTCCGCCGGTCCGCTGTCCAACAAGGCCAAGGCGACCGACTACAAGGTCTCCCAGCCCCGCGAGAAGACCGACCGGGCCAAGGACACGTTCCTCGACGCGACCAACGAGATCGGCGACTTCGAGAACGACGACGCGCTGGAGAGCATCCACGCGAGCGTCGCCCAGATCGCCTCCCAGCTCGGCGACATCCGGTCGATCCGCAAGTCGGCGTACGAGGACGGCGCGCCGAGCCTCAACACCATCGACCAGTACAGCCAGCTGATCACCTCGCTGCTCAGCCTGTCCCAGGACATGGCCCAGGCGACCAGCAACCCCGAGATGATCAAGCGGACCCGGGCCCTGGCGGCGTTCTCCTCCGCCAAGGAGTACGCCTCGGTCCAGCGGGCGATCATCGCGGCCGCGCTGCCCGGCGGCTCGGTCAAGGAACCGCACCTCAACGAGAACGACAAGCAGTTCGGCTCCAACGCGCTCGACAAGGAGACGCGGGCCGTCAGCTCGTTCAAGGCGATCTACGGGTCGACCGGGCAGAGCGCGGTGGACCTGATGGCTCCGCTGGACAACGGCAACAACCCCGAGATCAACGCGGCGAACATGTACGCCAAGCAGATCCTCGACACCCCGAACGGGATCGAGGGGGCGCGGGTCCGCTCGTACATGGACTGGTACGACCAGAGCTCCACCAAGATCGACGCGATGAAGACCATCGAGACCACCCTCCTCAGCGACATGGAGGCCAAGGCGCGCGAGCTGCGCGAGGCGTCCCAGCGCGAGGCGATCGTCAACGGTGCGGTCATCCTCATCGTGCTCGGGGTCTCGCTGGTCGGCGCGTTCGTGGTGGCCCGCTCCATGATCCGCTCGCTGCGCCGCCTCCAGGACACCGCCACCCGGGTCGCCCAGGACCGGCTGCCCGAGCTCGTCAAGCAGCTCTCCGAGACCGACCCGCAGGACGTCGACACCTCCGTCGAGTCGGTCGGCGTGCACTCCCGGGACGAGATCGGCCAGGTGGCCGCGGCCTTCGACGACGTGCACCGCGAGGCCGTCCGCCTCGCCGCCGAGCAGGCCCTCCTGCGGGGCAACGTCAACGCGATGTTCACCAACCTCTCGCGGCGTTCGCAGGGCCTCATCCAGCGCCAGCTCTCGCTCATCTCCGAGCTGGAGTCGCGCGAGGCCGACCCGGACCAGCTCTCCTCGCTCTTCAAGCTCGACCACCTCGCGACCCGTATGCGCCGTAACGGCGAGAACCTCCTCGTCCTCGCGGGCGAGGAGCCCGGCCGCCGGTGGACCCGCCCCGTCCCGCTGGTCGACGTGCTCCGTGCCGCCGCGTCCGAGGTGGAGCAGTACGAGCGCATCGAGCTGTCCGCCGTGCCCGCCACCGAGGTCGCGGGCCGCGTCGTCAACGACCTCGTGCACCTGCTCGCCGAGCTGCTGGAGAACGCCACGTCGTTCTCCTCGCCGCAGACGAAGGTCCGGGTCACCGGTCACGCGCTGCCCGACGGCCGGGTGCTGGTCGAGATCCACGACACCGGCATCGGCCTCTCCCCCGAGGACCTCGCGGCGATCAACGAGCGGCTCGCGCAGCCGCCCACCGTGGACGTCTCGGTCTCCCGCCGCATGGGCCTGTTCGTGGTCGGCCGGCTGTCGCTGCGTCACGGCATCCGCATCCAGCTGCGCCCCTCCGACTCCGGCGGCACGACCGCGCTGGTCATGCTCCCCGTCGACGTCGCCCACGGCGGCAAGCAGCCCCCGTCCAAGCAGGGCCCCGGCCAGCAGCCCGGCGGCCTGCTCGCGGGCAACGGCAACGGAGCCGCGGGCGGCCAGCGCGCGGGCCTCGCCGGCGGTCCGGGCGCCAAGAGCCTCGGCTCCGCCCCCGGCGGCCAGCGCGGCCAGGTCGGCGCGGGCTCCGGTCCGCGTGCCGCCCTCCCCGCGCGGGACAACGGCCCCGGCCGCCCGCAGGGCCAGCAGAACAACGGGCCCCAGAACAACGGCCCGCAGAACCCGGGCGGCCCGAACCAGGGCGGCCAGCCCTTCCCCGGCCAGGAGCCGCAGCGCCAGGGCGGCGGCCTCTCCGGCGCGTTCGGCAACGGCGCCCGGCTCGGCGCGCGCGGCGGTCAGGGCGATGCCCCCGGCCGTACGGAGCCGGGTCAGCCCAACCTGTTCGGGCACGGCGCTCCGGCCTCCCCCGGGCAGAACGGCCGTCCGGGCCCGTTCGCCCCGCAGAACCAGCAGTTCCAGCAGAACCAGCAGGCCCAGCAGAATCAGCAGCCCCGGCCGCAGAACCAGCAGGGCCCCGGTGCTCCGCAGCCCCAGCAGGCCCGGCACGAGCAGAACGGCCCCGGCGGCCAGGGCGGTTACCAGCAGCCCGGCGGCCCCGGCCGTCAGCTGCCGCCGACCGGCGGTCCGCGTCCCGAGCTGCCCGGGGGCGGCCCGCAGGCACAGCGCCCGCAGGCCACCAGCTGGGGTGCGGACGCGCCGCGCGGTCACGAGGAGCACGACGCGACCGGGCAGTTCCCCCGGCCCTCGGGCCCCGGCCAGGACCAGGCGTTCAACGCCCCGCCGAACCAGCGGCCGCAGACCGGCCGCCAGGACCCCGGAGCGACCTCCGAGTTCGCCCGGCCGGACTTCTCCGCGCCGCAGGCCCCCCAGGGCCAGCAGTACGGCCAGTACCAGACCCCGCAGCCCCAGGACCCGGCGAGCACCGCGCAGTTCGCGCGGCCCGACTTCGGTGCGCCGGTCCAGCCGAACCAGGGCCAGCAGCTGCCCGCACCGCGTCAGCGCGGCCGGGACGGCAACGAGTTCGGCGCCCCGCGCCCCTCGGCGTCCCCGGCGGGCGAGGCCCCGCGCCGCCCCGCGCTGCCCCAGCAGCCCCACCAGCCGGAGGCCCTGCCGCCGGCCGGTCCCGGGGACGGGCGTACGCCGCTGTACGACACCCTGGAGACCAACTGGTTCCACGGACCCGGCCAGGGCGGCCAGCAGGGCGCCGAGCCGCAGGCGCCGGCCGCTCCCGAGCCCACCGGCGTACCCGTTCCGCCCGCGCCCCAGCGTGGTGCGGCCGACACCTCGGTCACCAGCTCCTGGCGGGCCTCGCCCAACGACGAGCTCGTACGACAGGCCGAGCGGGTCAAGAAGCCGGCCGCCGGCGGGGTCACCACCTCCGGGCTGCCCCGCCGCGTTCCCCGCGCCAATTTGGTGCCGGGGACCGCTCAGCAGCAGAATCACCAGTCCGGACCTCAGGTTTCGCGTGCGCCCGATGACGTACGCGGTCGTCTGACCAATCTCCGCCGGGGCATCCAGCAGGGTCGGCAGGCCAACAACGGCCAGTCGACCGGCAGCATCCATCTCGGCCCCACTCACCAGCAGGAGCGTTAGTTGAGCCCCATGAGTCAGGCCGCACAGAATCTGAACTGGTTGATCACCAACTTCGTGGACAACACCCCAGGGGTGTCCCACACGGTGGTGGTCTCCGCCGATGGCCTGCTGCTGGCGATGTCCGAGGGATTCCCGCGCGACCGCGCCGACCAGCTGGCGGCCGTCGCCTCCGGTCTGACGTCGCTGACCGCAGGCGCCTCCCGGATCTTCGAGGGCGGCGCCGTCAGCCAGACCGTTGTGGAGATGGAGCGCGGATTCCTCTTCCTGATGTCCATCTCCGACGGATCCTCACTGGCCGTCCTCGCCCACCCGGACGCCGACATCGGTCTGGTCGGCTACGAAATGGCCCTCCTGGTCGACCGCGCGGGCACCGTCCTCACGCCCGACCTGCGCGCCGAGCTCCAGGGCAGTCTGCTTCACTAGGCGGCCGCCCAGTGGATTCACGACACGATCCCCTCAGGTAATGCCCACAACCCTCACCCGTCAGGCCGCCTTAGTCCCCCCACCGGCCCCTTGCAGACGGCAAGCCGAGACCCTGCTGTCACGCCCGGAGGATTCATGACCCCGCCACCCGCCTCACCCGATCCGTACGGCGCACTGCACCACGCGTCGTACGACGAGGGAGGCGACCAGCCGCTGGTTCGTCCTTACGCCATGACCGGCGGCCGGACCCGGCCGCGCTACCAGCTCGCGATAGAGGCACTGGTCAGCACGACAGCAGACCCGGCGCATCTGGGAACACTGCTTCCCGAGCATCAGCGGATCTGCCACCTGTGCCGTGAGGTCAAGTCGGTGGCGGAGGTCTCCGCACTGCTGTCGATGCCGCTCGGCGTCGCCCGCATCCTCGTGGCGGACCTGGCGGAAGCCGGCATGGTGGCCATCCACCAGCCGGGCAATGGAGAGGCCGGCGGCGCGCCGGATGTGACACTGCTCGAAAGGGTGCTCAGTGGACTTCGCAAGCTCTAGCGGCGGTACGGGCCGCGCCACCACCTCGGCGAAGATCGTGGTGGCGGGCGGTTTCGGCGTGGGCAAGACCACGTTCGTCGGGGCCGTTTCGGAGATCAACCCGCTGCGCACCGAGGCCGTCATGACGTCCGCGTCCGCGGGCATCGACGATCTGACCCACACCGGGGACAAGACGACGACCACCGTCGCCATGGACTTCGGACGCATCACGCTCGACCAGGACCTGATCCTGTACCTCTTCGGTACGCCCGGTCAGGACCGCTTCTGGTTCATGTGGGACGACCTGGTCCGCGGCGCCATCGGCGCCGTCGTCCTCGTCGACACCCGCCGCCTCGCCGACTGCTTCCCCGCCGTCGACTACTTCGAGAACAGCGGACTCCCCTTCGTCATCGCCCTCAACGGCTTCGACGGACACCAGCCCTACACCCCCGACGAAGTCCGCGAGGCACTCCAGATCGGACCGGACGCGCCCATCATCACGACGGACGCCCGGCATCGTGCGGATGCCAAGAGCGGCCTGATCACGCTGGTCGAGCACGCACTGATGGCCCGCCTGAAGTAGTCCTCGCCCGTAGTCGTAAGTCGTTTTCGGCATACGGAAGTTGCAGTACTCGCGCGGGGGCGGCCTGTGTCGTTTGACACGATCCGCCCCCGTGTTCATAACGTTTCGACAGAGAATTGCCCCGGCACCGCCACCCGATGCATCCATCTGGTGCCACTGCGCTCACATGAGCCCCGCCTTTTGACGGGGCTCGCTCTTTATGCCCGTTTTATCTGAGGCGTGGGCCACTTGGAATGATCAATTCCGAGTGTTTGGAACGGGACGCGTCCCCGTGCTGCAATTCGACGAACTCCCGAGTAGTACGGCCCTGAACGAATAATCCGGCACAACGTAGGTGCCGACGCCGAGAGGTTGTTGGTCGAGTGAGGCGAAGCAACGAGAGCTCCGCGGCGCAGCCCGAGCGGGGCAACTTCACCCCGCCGTCGCGCGCCGCGGTGTCGCCTGCGCAGGCGCCCGAACCGGAGCCGGCCGGTGGCAGCACGAGCCGGTTCTCCCCGCGCAACTGGCGCGTGGCCACCCGGCTGAACGCGATCCTGCTGATCCCCGTCGTGGTCGGCCTGGTCATGGGCGGCTTCCAGGTGAAGGGCTCCATCGACACCTGGGGCGAGGCGCAGGAGGCCGAGAAGATCGCGCGCGTCGTGCGGGCGGCCTCGGACTACGGTCAGGCGCTCCTCGACGAGCGGGACCGCACCGCACAGCCGCTGCTCTCGGGCGACCGGGACGCCGCCGTCATCGAGCAGACCCGGGCCTCCACCGACGAGGCGCGGACGCAGTTCGAGGCCGCCGTGGCGAACATGCCCGCGAAGCCGGGCCTGGAACGGCGTCTGAAGCTCTTCAAGGGCGAGGAGCCCAAGCTCCCCGAGCTCCGCAAGATGGCCTACTCCCAGGCCCTGGACCCGGTGAAGACCGAAGAGGGCTACACCCAGGTCCAGCACTCGCTGATGGAGTTCTCCAACGAGCTCGGACTCGGCACCGGCAACATCACCAGCTACGGCCGCACCGTCTACGCGATCGAGCTGGCCAAGGCTGCAGAATCGCTTCAGCGCTCCATCGGCATGCACCTGCTGGTGCGCCCGAGCAAGGATCCCGGCAAGTACAGCGACCAGCTGAAGGCGTTCGGCTCGTACAACTACATGGAGCAGATCGCGCTCGGCGAGTTCAACTCGGGCGGCACCCAGGCGGACGTGGACCGGCTCAAGCAGGTCATGGCCGGCAAGGCCGCCGAGGGCGCCCGGCAGATCAAGGCCGCCAAGGAGCGGGCGGAGGCCGCGGGCAAGCCGTTCGTGGCGCCGCCGAGCATCGACGGTTCGGTGTTCGACGGCATGGCCCAGCAGATCGGCCAGGGCCAGGAGCCGAAGGCGCTGGCGGCCAAGGGCATCACGCCCGAGACCTGGATGGCCGCCGCCACCGCCAAGTTCGAGGGTTACGCCACGATCGAGGACGAGCTCGTCACCAAGGCGGTGAACGAGGCCGCGAAGATCTCCTCCGACGCCAAGCGGGACGCGATCGTCAACGGTCTGGCCGTCGTCATCGCCCTGCTGGCCGCCTTCATCCTGGCCGGGCTCATGGCCCGCCAGATGAGCCGCTCGATGCGCCAGCTGCGTACCGCCGCCTTCGGCATCGCCGAGCAGCGCCTGCCCTCCCTCGTCGACCAGCTCTCCCGTACCGACCCCGGCCGGGTCGACACTCGGGTGCAGCCGATCCCGATCACCACCCAGGACGAGATCGGCGAGGTCGCCCGCGCCTTCGACCAGGTGCACCGCGAGGCGGTCCGGCTCGCCGCCGAGCAGGCCATGCTGCGGGGCAACGTCAACGCGATCTTCACCAACCTCTCGCGCCGCAACCAGTCGCTCATCGAGGGTCAGCTCACCCTCATCACCGACCTGGAGAACAACGAGGCCGACCCGGACCAGCTGGAGAGCCTCTTCAAGCTGGACCACCTGGCCACGCGTATGCGCCGCAACGGCGAGAACCTCCTCGTCCTCGCGGGCGAGGAGCCCGGCCGCCGCTGGGACCAGCCGGTGCCGCTGGTGGACGTGCTGCGCGCCGCCTCCTCCGAGGTGGAGTCCTACGAGCGCATCGAGCTGTCCGGCGTCCCCGAGGCCGAGATCCACGGCCGGGCCGTCACCGACCTCGTGCACTTGCTGGCCGAGCTGCTGGAGAACGCCACCACGTTCTCCTCGCCGCAGACCAAGGTCAGGGTCACCGCGACGCGGCTGCCGGACGGCCGGGTCATGGTCGAGATCCACGACAAGGGCATCGGCCTCACCGCCGAGGACTTCGCCGACATCAACCACAAGCTGGCCAACCCGCCGACCGTGGACGCCGCGGTGTCCCAGCGCATGGGCCTGTTCGTGGTCGGCCGGCTGGCGGACCGGCACGGCATCCGGGTCCAGCTGCGCCCCTCGGGCGAGCAGGCCGGAACCACGTCGCTGGTCATGCTCCCCGACCCCATCACCCACGGTGGCAGCGGCGACTTCGTCGGCGGGCAGGACGACTTCACCGTCTCCTCGATCATTCCCGAGCAGCAGAACTCCTTCGAGCCGGCCCCGCAGCACGGCCAGATGCGCACGGCGGCGGAGCTCGGCTTCGACGACTCGCGCTACGAGCTCCCGGCGGACTCGAGCCGGCTCGACCCGGTCAACCGTTCGCTGATGCGCGAGGAGCGCAGGGCGGCGCTGGAGGCCCAGACCGGCCCCGGCGGCCCGTTCCCGGACGGCTCCCAGGATCACCAGTACGGGCAGGAGCCGTACGCCCAGGACCAGCACGCCGGCCAGGACCAGTACAGCGGCGGCCAGGACGGCTACAGCGGCGGGCAGCAGGGTTACGCGCCGGACTCCTACGGCCAGAACCAGTACGGCCAGGACTCCGCGCAGCAGTCCCAGGCCCCGTACAACGCCCCGTACGAGCAGCAGAGTTACGGCTCCGAGGACGGCTACCCGCAGCGGCAGGAGCAGGCGGACGGGACCGAGCCGCAGCCTCAGGAGGGCTATGCGGAAGCGGCATATGCCGCTCCGGGCGAGCAGCAGGGCCCCTACACCGACCAGTACGCAGCCGCCGGCGACCAGTCCCACCAGGACGATTGGCCCGTTCAGAGCGGTTACCAGAGCGCTTTTGAGCCGGTTCAGCAGACCGAAGCGGAATCTGGTCCGAGCGCTCCCGCGCCGACCCGGGAAAGCGTAGGCTTCGACCGTCCGGGCGCCACCCCGAACGTCGGCCACGAGCTGACCGAGGCGGGTCTCCCGCGCCGCGGCGGTGCGCAGCACTGGCAGCCGGGCGGCGGCAGCGACCGGTCCGCTTCGACTCCCGCCGCGACTCCGGTTCCGCAGCGGCAGCCGCAGCGGGAGGAGCGGCAGGCCCCGCAGACGGACGGAAACGGCACCGAGGACTGGCGCTCGACGAACGACGAGCGCTGGGTGCGGGCCGAGAAGCTCCGTGAGCCGAAGGCGGGCGGAATCACCCCCTCCGGCCTCCCCCGGCGCGTGCCCAAGGCCAACCTGGTCGAGGGCACGGCGGAGCAGACCCAGCAGGGCGGCCCACAGGTCTCCCGCGCCCCCGAGGACGTCCGCGGCAGGTTGAGCAACCTGCGGCGCGGCATCCAGCGGGGACGCAGCGCGGGGTCGGACACCAGTACCACCTACAACCAGGAGCGTTAGTGTGAGCCCGATGAGCCAGGCGGCGCAGAATCTCAACTGGTTGATCACCAACTTCGTGGACAACACCCCCGGGGTGTCCCACACGGTGGTGGTCTCCGCCGACGGACTCCTGCTGGCCATGTCCGAGGGATTCCCGCGCGACCGCGCCGACCAGCTGGCGGCCGTCGCCTCCGGTCTGACGTCGCTGACCGCAGGCGCCTCCCGGATCTTCGAGGGCGGGGCGGTGAACCAGACCGTTGTGGAGATGGAGCGGGGATTCCTCTTCCTGATGTCCATCTCGGACGGGTCGTCGCTCGCCGTTCTCGCCCACCCGGACGCCGATATCGGTCTGGTCGGGTACGAAATGGCCCTCCTGGTCGACCGCGCGGGCAGCGTCCTCACCCCGGACCTCCGTGCCGAGCTTCAGGGAAGTCTGCTCAACTAGTAGACAAGACAGTGCGTTTCTCGCCACCGCGCCATAAGGTGCGGTGGCGCGGCCCCACTGGGATCGGCGACCGGTAGTCGGAGGAGGAAACGTGGCAGCACCCACAGGCGGACACCCTTACAACGGTGATCAGAGGGTTCCGGGTGAGCACGGTGACAACCGTTTCGGCTTCCCCACCGCATCCGGCGGTCAGGGCCCGGGGCAGTCTTATCAGCCATATCAGCAGCAGCCGCACCAGGGCGCCCACGGCGATCAGGGTTCGCAGTGGCCCCCGCAACAGCAGCAGCCGGGGTCTGCGTGGCCCCAGCAGCAGCCGCAGCAGCCCCGCGTCCAGCCGGTGCAGCAGCGGCGGGCTCCCGAGCCCGCCCAGCCCGCCGCGCACAACCCGCTGGTCCGTCCGTACGCCATGACCGGCGGCCGGACCCGGCCGCGTTACCAGCTCGCCATCGAGGCGCTGGTCAGCACCACGGCCGATCCGTCCCGGCTGCAAGGGCAGTTGCCCGAGCACCAGCGGATCTGCCGGCTCTGCATCGAGATCAAGTCGGTGGCCGAGGTCTCGGCCCTTCTCTCGATCCCCCTCGGCGTTGCCCGTATCCTCGTCGCCGACCTGGCCGAGGCCGGACTCGTCGCCATCCATCAGCCCGGCGGCGACGAGACCGCCGGCGGCCAGCCAGATGTGACACTGCTCGAAAGGGTGCTCAGTGGACTTCGCAAGCTCTAGCGGCGGAGCGGCCCGCTCCACTACCTCGGCGAAGATCGTGGTGGCAGGGGGCTTCGGCGTGGGTAAGACCACGTTCGTCGGGGCCGTTTCGGAGATCAACCCGCTGCGCACCGAAGCCGTGATGACGTCCGCGTCCGCGGGCATCGACGATCTGACCCACACCGGGGACAAGACGACGACCACCGTCGCCATGGACTTCGGACGCATCACCCTGGACCAGGACCTGATCCTGTACCTCTTCGGTACGCCGGGCCAGGACCGCTTCTGGTTCATGTGGGACGACCTGGTCCGCGGCGCCATCGGCGCCGTCGTCCTCGTCGACACCCGCCGCCTCGCCGACTGCTTCCCCGCCGTCGACTACTTCGAGAACAGCGGACTCCCCTTCGTCATCGCCCTCAACGGCTTCGACGGACACCAGCCCTACACCCCCGACGAAGTCCGCGAGGCACTCCAGATCGGACCGGACACCCCGATCCTGACGACGGACGCCCGCCACCGCGCCGACGCCAAGAGCGCGCTCATCACGCTGGTCGAGCACGCGCTCATGGCCCGCCTGCGCTGAGGCCGCCTGCTGTACGTACGCGGAAGGGCCCCGCACTCCTCAAGGAGTGCGGGGCCCTTCTCGTACCAGCGGGCGAAGCCTGGGGTCAGCCCTGCCAGCTGTGCGGCGCGCGGAAGCCCGGCGTGCGCTCCAGGCGACGCCAGCCGGCCGTGTCGCGGCCCCGGCGGTCGGGGGCGGACGGCTGGGCGGCGGCGCGGGCCATCAGGACGGCGGTGATGGCCGCCAGCTCCTCGGGGGCGGCGTGCCCCTTCTCGACGCGCAGGACGGACTCGGCGGAAGTCAGGCTCATGGTGGGGTGTCTCCGTCTTCTCGGCAGGGTGTCGTGGACCGTGCGGCGGATCGCGCCGTCGCGGTGGGCGACTACTGCGGGGGGTTGCCGTGCTTGCGGGACGGCAGGTCGGCGTGCTTGTTGCGGAGCATGGCGAGCGAGGCGATGAGCACCTCGCGGGTCTCGGCGGGGTCGATGACGTCGTCGACGAGGCCGCGCTCGGCCGCGTAGTAGGGGTGCATCAGCTCGGCCTTGTACTCCTTGACCATGCGGGCGCGCATGGCCTCGGGGTCCTCGGCGTCCGCGATCTGGCGGCGGAAGATGACGTTGGCCGCGCCCTCGGCGCCCATCACCGCGATCTCGTTGGTGGGCCAGGCGTAGGTGAGGTCGGCTCCGATGGACTGGCTGTCCATGACGATGTACGCGCCTCCGTATGCCTTCCGCAGGATCAGCGAGATCCGGGGCACGGTGGCGTTGCAGTAGGCGTACAGCAGCTTGGCGCCGTGCCGGATGATCCCACCGTGCTCCTGGTCGACGCCCGGCAGGAAGCCGGGGACGTCCAGAAGGGTGATGATCGGGATGTTGAAGGCGTCGCACATCTGGACGAACCGGGCGGCCTTCTCGGACGCCTCGATGTCCAGCACGCCGGCCAGCGCCTGCGGCTGGTTGGCGACGATGCCGACGACCTGGCCGTCCAGACGGGCCAGCGCGCAGATGATGTTGCGGGCCCAGCGCTCGTGGATCTCCAGGTAGTCGCCGTCGTCGACGAGCTCCTCGATCACCTGGTGCATGTCGTACGGGCGGTTGCCGTCCGCCGGGACCAGGTCCAGCAGGACGTCGCCGCGCCGGTCGGCCGGGTCGTCGCTCTCCACGGTCGGCGGGTTCTCGCGGTTGTTGGAGGGCAGCATCCCGATGAGGTAGCGCACCTCGGCGATGCAGGTCTCCTCGTCGTCGTACGCGAAGTGCGCGACGCCGCTCGTCTCGGCGTGCACGTCCGCGCCGCCGAGGCCGTTCTGGGTGATCTCCTCGCCGGTGACCGCCTTGACGACGTCCGGTCCGGTGATGAACATCTGCGAGGTCTCGCGGACCATGAAGACGAAGTCGGTCAGCGCCGGGCTGTAGGCCGCGCCGCCCGCGCACGGGCCGAGCATCACGCTGATCTGCGGGATGACGCCGGAGGCGCGGGTGTTGCGCTGGAAGATGCCGCCGTAGCCGGCGAGCGCCGAGACGCCCTCCTGGATACGGGCGCCCGCGCCGTCGTTCAGGGAGACCAGCGGCGCACCGGCCGAGATGGCCATGTCCATGATCTTGTGGATCTTCGTGGCGTGCGCCTCGCCCAGCGCCCCGCCGAAGATCCGGAAGTCGTGCGCGTACACGAAGACCGTGCGGCCCTCGACCGTGCCCCAGCCGGTGATGACACCGTCCGTGTACGGCTTCTTGGCCTCCAGGCCGAACCCGGTCGCCCGGTGCCGGCGGAGCTGCTCGACCTCCTTGAACGAGCCCGGGTCCAGCAGCAGCTCGATGCGCTCGCGCGCGGTCAGCTTGCCCTTGGCGTGCTGCGCCTGGGTCGCGCGCTCGCTGGGTCCGCGCCGCGCCTGCTCGCGCAGGGCCAGCAGTTCGGCCACCCGGCCACGCGTGTCGCTCGGCTCACCCTGGGTTTCGTCCACAACGGTCATGCATCGACCCTACGAACCCCGACCCAGAAATCGTGCCGTCCACTCCGCACAGTCTCCTGCCCGGTTTCGTGGTGGGAGTGAACAGAACCCTCACGCCATGCAGGCGATCCACCAGCGAAACGGCCCCGTGCGTTGTGAGAACCCTACAGAGGCGTGGTGTGCTGTGGGCCACATGCCGCAGGGGCGCGGGCCGTGCGGCACCGAGGGGGCCCGAAGGCCCCCTCAGTATGGCGCAGCACCGTCGCCCGCTGCTTCACCGCGCCTCGACCGCTGTTCGACCGCTGTTCAACCTCCGCGGTGGAAGCGGGCGTTGCCCCAGTCGTCGCGGTCGTCGCCGGAGGTCGCCCTGACGGTGTTCGCCGCGCCCGGCTGCCGGGGCCCGGCGTCGGCGGCGAGCGTCCCGCAGACGGCTTCCTGCCCGGCGGGGGCGGGCCCGAGGTCGGTCACGGTGAAGGCGTCGAGCACGAAGTCCGCGCCCTCGGGCGCCCCGGCCCGCTTCCGCAGCCCGGTCCAGGCGTCGCCGCAGCCGGCGGTGAGGGTCTGGCTGAAGCGGACGGTGGTGCGCTGCTGCCCGATGGGGGTGGCGCGGGTCTCGGTGGAGGACGCCTTGCCGCCGGTGATCCGGTCGTAGCCCTCGACCCAGGTGTAGGCCCCGGCGTGGCTGGACTGGTAGTCGAACTCGACCCGGTAGCGGTGGCCGTCCTTCATCGGGACGGTCCAGGGGGCGGTGCGGTAGACGAGCCCGGTGTTCTCCTCGTGGGACTTCAGGGACTCCTTGCCGCCGAGCACGTCGTCGATCAGCTTCCCGTTCCAGCCGGACCGGGTGTACGGGGCGTTCAGCTGGGAGACGCTGGTGCGGGGGTCGGTGGAGCCGCCCGCGTCGCCCTTGAGGAAGGGTCCCCAGCCCTGGTCGACCGCCTCGAAGTCCTCGTACGCCACGGTGCCCGGCCGGGTCGCGGGGTCGTTCTCGACGATCCGCACGTCATCGGCGCGGACCCTTGCGGGGGAGCCCGCCGCCGCCTCGACGCGCAGGGTGGTGCGGCCGTTCGCGGGGGCGGTGAAGGTGACCTTGGCGCGCTGGAAGTAGGCGCCGTGCCAGTCGGAGGCGGCCACGAAGTCCTTCGCCGTGGAGCGTTCGACGGTCACCGAGCCGCCGCCCGCGCTCAGCACCGTACGGCGGGTCCTGCCGGGCTCGACCTCGATGAGTGCGGACGCGGTGTAGCGCTTGCCGGGCCTGAGTCCGGTGACGGGCTGGGCGAGCGCGGCCGTGGCGGAGCCGGTGAGGGCGGCGCTGTTGCGGCCCTGCTCGTCGGTGTCGCGGGCGACGGCGCCGGTCTTCGTCCAGTCGTTCAGGGCGCGGTCGTTGAAGCCGGGGTCCTTGAGGGGCGTGCCCTGGCCCCAGGCGACGGGGGCTTCCTTCGGTGCGCGGTCGGGGTGGAGGACGTAGGGCCGGCCGGCGGTGGCGGTCAGCGTGATCTTCCCGTTGGCGGCGGGACGGACGGTGGCGACCTCCTCCCGTCCGTTGTCGCTCAGCTCGTAGACCGTGTACGGGCCCTTGCCCGGCACCTCCCAGGTGCTCGTGCCGCCGGTCCGGCTGTAGTGGTAGAGCTTCTTGCCGCCGTCCCACGGAAGCAGGTAGTCGGTGCCGCTGAGCACCTTGCGGCCCTGGTCGTAGAAGGTGCGCTCGCCGTTCTCGACCGTGCCGCGCACACCGCCGGTGAAGGTGATGTCGTCGCCGTCCCAGCGGGTGATCCGCTGCTGCTGGAGGTACTTGGCGGGGAGGTTGTTCTGCCAGATGTTGGCGGTGAAGGCGTTCCAGTCGGTCTCCCCGGTCCAGCCCTCGAAGTCCTCCAGGACGCTCTGGCCGAGGACCGGGTGCTTGTTCCAGACGTCCTTCTCGCTGTTGCGGATGAACCGGATGATCTGCGAGTTGAGGCCCTTGTTCGTGGCCCCGCCGTAGTTCAGGTCGTTGGCCCAGTGCGACCAGAGGGAGGCGCGCTCGAACTTGTCGGCCCACTCCGTGCCCACCGTCCAGCCCTGCTTCTGCACGGACTGGATGGTCTTGTCGGCGATCCAGCCGTGGGTGTAGTAGACGTCGATGTAGAGGAAGCTGAGGTTCTCGTCGGTCTCGTCGCGCAGTTGCTGGAAGCGCTTCGCCAGGTCGCCGCTGTTGAGGTCGCGGCGCTGGTCGATGTAGTAGCTCTGGTTGAGCCAGTTCCAGCCCGGCCTGGTCTTGTCGACGAGCTGCTCGCTGAAGGCGTTGGCCTCCGGGTAGGACTCGGTGGCGTTGACGTGGACGCCGAAGGAAGCGCCCCACTTCTTGCCGTTCCTCAGCAGGGTGTTGAGGTCCTTGAGGCCGCCGGCGCGCTTGTTGTAGTTGCCGCCGTAGTCCGGGTGGGCGGAGTCGTGGCCCTCGGAGCCGTACCCCTTGAGGACGGCGAGCTGGCCGAGGCCGTCCGTGGCCCGCGAGATCCGCTTGACGTCGTCCAGGGTGCGCAGGAAGGGGTGGGTGGCCTGGCTGGCGAAGTTGAACGGGATGTGGGTGACGACCCGGTCCGCCGTCTCCTCGCTGCCCGGCGCGGTGACGCCGATGGAGCGGAAGGCGATGGCCCCGTCCTGCCAGTCGACGACCCGGTCGCCGTTGGCGTCCGGGGTGACGACGATCTTGGCCCAGGGCAGGTCGTCCCCGCTCTCGGGCTCGGGCGCGCCCGCGCCCCGGTAGGTCCACTGGCCCGAGCCGACGCCGACCCGGACGCTCCCGTCCGCCTCGGTGCGGGCCTGTCGCCAGAAGCGGGCGTCGTCGCCGCCGGTGGGGCCGGAGGGCTTGTCGTAGGAGGAGTTGGACTCGACGGCGGCGGCGAGCGAATCGGTGTTGAGGAGGGCGTAGGAAGCGCCGAGGGGTGCGGGGTCCGGTGCGGTGTCCCCGGTGACCTTCGCGAAGACGTCGGCGGTGCGGGTGGAGTCCGGGTCGAGGGTCGTGAACGCGGTGGCCGCGCCGGGCTCGGTGGAGCCGACCGAGATCAGGTCGTGCCCGGGGATGTCGATGGTCCCGACCCGGAACGCCGCGGTGTCGCGGACGGCGGTCACCTTGAAGGTGGTGGCGCGCCCGGAGACGGTGAGCGAGGCGTCGATCTCGACGCCGGGGAGGTCAGGGAAGGCGAGGGTGTAGCGGGCGGAGGAGCCGTTGGTCTTCGGTGCGGCCTTGAGTTTCACCGTGCGGGCGCTGCCGTTGAGGGTGACGGCGGTGACCGGCCGCGTACTGCCGAGGAGCCGCTTGCCGCTCGCCCGGTCGGTGTACGAGAGGACGCGCGGGAAGTCGTCGGCCACGGCGACGGCGAGGTGGGGGGAGCCGATGACGGCGGACGCCGCATCCGGTTTCGCGGCCCCGGCCGGCGCGGGGGACGGATCGGCGGCGGCTGCGGCGGGGAGGGCGGCGGTCCCCAGGAGCGCCAGGACGGCGACTGAGGCGACGGCGACCGGGCCGGTGGAGGGGAATCTTGGCGACATGGCCCCTGAGTAGTCGCCCTGTCGGGACACCGTCAACGAATGTCCCGGCCGGGGGCCGTCTCCGTCCAACAACCCCGGTCCGTCAGTCCAAGTGGCGCGTACGGGGCGATGGCCCGCCGCTCGTTCACCTCTTGGCCGAAGCCGTCTCCGTACGGTCACGGTTCGCACCCGACCGGTTCCGGCAAGTACCGCTTCCGGGCGTCGAGTTGTGAAGACTCCGCATTTTTGAGAGCGCTCTCAGTCACACCTATTGACGACCCCTGCGCCTCTGGCGAGAGTGGTGCGCACCCGCAGACACCCCCACTGTCCGGTCTCTCCCCACGCCACCCCCACCGACCCGTCTGCGGCCCCCACACCTTCGGGAGTTCCCTCGTGATTTCGCGCAGAATGTTCCTGACCGGCGCCGCCGCCACAGCCACCGCCCTGACGTACCCCGCCTGGGGCGCCGCCCTCAGCCCGCGCGCCTCCGCCGCCCCCGCCACCTGTGAACTGGCCCTGGAGAACAAGTCGTTGCCCGGCACGGTGTACGCGTACGTCACCGGCCACGAGCTGGGCACCGACCGCTGGGTGCTGCTCCGGCCGAACGGCGAGGTCTACCGCCCCGACTCCCCCGGCGCCCCGCAGACCCCGCTCCCGGTGGACTGCGCGATCCCGCTGAAGGGCGCGGGCGCGGGCCCGGTCGTGCTGACCCTGCCGCAGATGTACGGGGCGCGGGTCTACTTCGTCCGCGACGACAAGCTGGACTTCTACCTCAACCCGGGCCCCTCCCTGGTGGAGCCCGCCTTCGCGACGCCCACGGACCCGAACTACGGGCGCACCTGGTCGTTCTGCGAGTTCACCTTCAACACGCAGCAGCTGTACTCCAACATCAGTTACGTCGACCTGGTCACCGCCCTCCCGATCGGCCTGACGCTGGAGGGCGACGGGACGCACACGGTGGCCCCGCTCCCGGACGGCGCGGTGCAGCGGATCGCGGACGACCTCACCGCGCAGGCCGCCGCCGACGGGCAGCCGTGGGACAAGCTGATCACCCGGGGCGACGACGGCAAGGTGCTGCGCGTCGTCTCACCGCAGAACATCATGGCCCCGTACTTCGACCGGCCCGCCGAGATGCCGTTCCGGGACCTGTTCGCCGCCCAGATCGACGAGGTCTGGGCGAAGTACCGCTCCGAGGACCTGCGCATCGACCTCCAGGGCGGCCGGGGCACGCTGGCCGGCCGGGTCAGCGGGGACGCCCTCACCTTCGAGGGCGGCCATACGTTCACCAAGCCGGAGTCCAAGGACGTCTTCACCTGCAACCACGGGCCGTTCACCAACAACCCGGGCGACTCCGACGACAAGAAGGCGATCCTGGCCCGGCTGGCGGCGGGCTTCAACCGCTCGATCATGCTGAGCCACCCGAGCCAGCCCAACGGCACGACGGTGTCGGACTACTACCGGACGCCGGTGACCAACCACTGGTCCCGGGTGGTCCACGCCAACAGCCCGATCGGTTACGCGTTCCCGTACGACGACGTCCGCCCGGACGGCGAGCCGGACGTCTCGGGCGCGGCACACGACGGGAACCCGCGCCGCTTCACGGTGAGCGTGGGGTCCTGAGGGATCTGCGGGCTTGCCCAGGGCGGCCCGCCGGCCCTGAGAGCGATGACGGACAATGGAGCGCCCCCTTTCCCGTACCTTCTCGTACGCGGCGGGGCGGGCGCTTCCGTCCGCGCGCCAGCCGCCGGAGCCCGCCGCGTCGAGAGTGCAGGCCATGCCCGATCAGGACACCAGGAGCAGGGCCGACCGATGCCTGGCAGCGGTGGAGGCAGCGCCGGCCGCGCTCTACCAGATCCTGCATCGGTCCGTTCTCAGGATTTTCGAGCGGGGACGGAGATCGCCGATATTCGACGTGGACACGACCGCGTGGATTCGGCAGGCCCAGCGGGGTGAGAGCGATCCCGAAGAGGCTTTCGACATGTTCCGCCACTCGGCCGAGTGCTGGGCCCTTATGACCGGCTTCGGGATCATGGCCGGAATGCTGTTGGACTACCTCTTCGGCGTCTCGTTCGACCTTGTGGTCACGCTCGTCCTCTCGACAGGTCCCGCGTTCGCTCTGATGTCCGGTGTCGACGCGCTGAGGGCCAGGTCGGAGCAGAGGCGGACCACCAGGACGGTGAGGTCGAAGAAGGGGAAGGGAAGGAAGCAGACGAGAAGGGCGCGGATGCTGAAGGAGCGTACCTACACTCCCCTTTCCCACCGGTGGCTCGTCCTCGTCGCGGGTGTCGCCCTGCTGACGCCGATCTGGCTGTCGATCTTCTTCGCCTGAGTCGACTGACGACCGCACCCGGTAAGGGTGAACGCTCGAACAAAATACCAGGGCCGCCGCCAATCACCCTTCCGTCCAGCATTCTTGACTTACCCTCCGGACCATCGGAACCGTGCCTTATGCGCACGTACAGAATTCCCCGCGTCCCCCACCGCCTGCTCGTGGCGACGGCGGCCGCCGGCCTGCTGCTCACCCTCCCCGGAGCGGCCCACGCCTCACCCACCCCGCCCGGATCCGACTCCGGAGCCGGGTCCGGGTCCGCCGATACGGCCGACGCTCCCGGCGCTGACGGCCTGCGCGCCTTCCAGCAGCAGTACGGGCTCACCCCCACCGGCCTCGTGGACACCGCGACCGCCCACCTCCTCAAGGTCGCCCCGGACAGCGAACTGCGGGCGCAT
The DNA here is from genome assembly GCF_046548915.1 of Streptomyces sp. cmx-18-6. NCBI lineage: Bacteria > Bacillati > Actinomycetota > Actinomycetes > Kitasatosporales > Streptomycetaceae > Streptomyces > Streptomyces sp. cmx-18-6. Next base: position 197,891 of record NZ_JAEBEP010000004.1, read on the forward strand.
TTCGCCGACCCGTCCGACCTCGGCCCGGAACAGCTCGCCCACGCGCGGACCGTCATCGGCGTCGGGAAGGGGGCGGACATCTCCGAGCAGGGGCAGGTGATCGCCCTGATGACGGCCATGCAGGAGTCGAAGTTCGTCAACTACACGAAGCCGGTCGACCACGACTCGCTCGGCATCTTCCAGCAGCGCCCGAGCATGGGGTGGGGCACGGCGAAGCAGATCACCCACGTCCCGACCTCGTCGAAGTCCTTCTACGGGCTGCCCTCGCCGACGAGCAACCCGGGGCTGCTCCAGATCGACGGCTGGGAGTCGATGGACCCGGGCGCGGCGTGCCAGGCGGTGCAGCGGTCCGCGCATCCCGACCGGTACGCGCAGTGGGAGCAGTTCGCCCGCGACCTGCTGGAGCGGGAAGGGCCGACAGTCGACCCGATCGCCTGACCGCAGGACCGCACGACCGCACGACCGCACGACGCGGCTGGCCCGCCCGACCCGCCTGATGGCACGACGGTCCCACCGCCTGATGTGACGGGGCGGGCCCCCTCCACCCCGGGGCGGCCCGCCCCCGCCCCCGCCCCTCCTCGGACCCAATATGTTGAAAGTTGAACAAGACAGAGCTACAGTCAATCTCGTTGAAGATTGAACAACTCGTTCGACGCGTCTGCCGTCCTTCTGTGCCGCACCGCTCGAACACGTCCCCGAGGAGGAGCCATGGCTCTGTTCAACCGCAAGTCGACCGCCGCCACCCCGACCGCCGTCATCGAGGCCCCCGCGGTGGACCCGGCGCTGGCCGCCCTGACCGGCGTCTACACCATCGACCCGGCCCACAGCAGCATCGGCTTCACGGTCCGGCACGCGATGGTCACCAACGTGCGCGGCTCCTTCGGCGAGCACGAGGGCACCCTCACCCTGGACGGCGCCGACCCGGCGAACTCCTCCGCCTCCATCGACGTCAAGATCGCCGGCATCGACACCGGCATCGCGGACCGCGACGGCCACCTGGTCAGCGGCGACTTCTTCGACGCGGAGAGGTTCCCCCTGATGACGTTCCGCTCGACGCGTGCCGAGCAGCTGGGCGGCGACGCGTACCGGATCACCGGCGACCTGACCATCAAGGACGTCACGCGCCCGCTCTCCATCGACCTGGAGTTCAACGGCTCCGCCACCGACGTCTACGGCAACGAGCGCGTCGGCTTCGAGGGCAGCGCCGACATCCTGCGCTCCGACTGGGGCCTGACCTGGAACGCGGCGCTGGAGACGGGCGGGGTCATGGTCAGCGACAAGGTCAAGCTGAACTTCGACATCTCCGCGATCAAGGCCGCCGCCCCGCAGGCGTGAGCGGATCCCGCTCCGGGCCCGCCGGCCCCGCAGGCGTGAGCGCGGGCCGCACGGGACAGCCGTAGAGTCGGGGATGCGGCCGAAGCCAGTTGCGTTGGCTTCGGCCGCATCCTCATGCCGTGCGCTCCGCGCTCGCGGCGCCCGTCGCCTCAGGCGGCGCGCTCCGTTCACCTCAGGCGGCGCGCCCCGTCACCTCAGGCGGCGGCGCAACCACCAGGCGCAGAAGCCGGCGAGCAGGCCGGACAGGGCCAGGAAGACACCGGTCTCGATCCACTGGAAGGCCCAGTAGCGATCGGCCGGCTGGTAGGCCACCTCCACATGGAGGTCCGACTCGGCGAAGCAGCCCATGGGTTCGACCTCGCGCAGGGCACAGCCCTCCGCGCCCCGGACCTCCTGGCCCGCCGCGTCGCGGACCGGGACGTCACCGGAGGTCACCCATGCGCCGGCCCTCGCCAGGCCCACCTTCAACTGCGCGGTGTCACCGTCGCCCGTGAGCATGATCTGCCGGGCGCCCCACACTCCCCCGGCGTCCGAGGCCGAGGAGGGGGCGGCGAGCGAGCTGAGGGCGACGTCCGTGCGCTCCGGGGTCATGTAGTGCGGGCGGAGCACGTACGGCACGAGGACCTGGACCGCGATGAACAGCGCGAGCGTGGCGGCCATCGCGGGGACCGTCCTGCGGATCAGCAGTCCGGCGGCGGCCCCGGCCGTGAAGGCGAAGGCCGCGTACGCGAGCGGGACGACGCCCCGGCCGTCGAAGAGCAGAGGCGTGAAGCGGTCGCTGTTGACCTGGTCGAGCGGCGACGCCCACCAGGTCACCATGGCGCTGAGCAGCCCCGTGACGGCCACCGCGGCCAGTCCGACCGCGGCGAGTTTCACGACGAGCCAGCGCGTGCGGCTGATGCTCTGGTTCCAGATCAGCCGGTGGGTGCCGGTCTCCAGCTCCCGGGCGATCAAGGGGGCTCCCCAGAAGATGCCCATGAGGCCGGGGGCGGCGATCAGGAGGCCGGTGACGAAGTAGGACAGGACGTCGTACTGGGTGACGAACGCGTTCCTCGCCGAACCGCAGTCGGCCCCGCAGCCGGCGACGGTGCTGTCGTACGTGTCCCGGATCTGCGTTCCGGTGATCAGGAGCGCCGCGGCGACCGCGACGAGCGCGGCGAGGGCCACGATCGCCTGGACGCGGTACTGACGCCAGGTGAGCCAGATCATCGCTGCGCCTCCTGTGCGGACCGGTGGGCGGCGGAGGCCGGGGCGGGGGCCCTGCCCTCGGCCATGTACGTGAGCACCAGGTCCTCCAGGTCGAGGGGTTCCAGAATCCAGCCGGGATCGTGGACGGGGGTTTCGGCCCGCACGATGAAGGTGCTCTGCCGTTCGGTGTGCGTGGCCTGGAGCACCCGCATCCCTGCCGGCAGGCTCTCCGCCTCACGGCGCGCGGTGGTGAGGCGGAAGTGGCTGCCGAGCAGGTCGTCGACGTCCCCGGCGACCTGGACCCGGGAGGCGACCAGGGACACGAGGTGGTCGCAGACCCGTTCCAGGTCGGAGACCAGGTGCGAGGAGAGGATGACGGAGGTGCCGTGCTCGGCGACGTACTCCATCAGCCCCTGGAGGAACTCGCGCCGGGCCAGCGGGTCCAGGGCGGCGACCGGCTCGTCCAGGATCAGCAGGTCGGGGCGCTTCGACACGGCCAGGGTCAGGGCGACCTGGGCGCGCTGCCCGCCGGAGAGCCCGCCGACCCGCTGGGCGGGGTCCAGGCCGAGGTCCCGTATGCGCGTCTGCGCCAGCCGGGCGTCCCAGCCGGGGTTGAGGCGGGCCCCGAGCTTCAGGTGGTCGGCGACGGAGAGCCCGGCGTACGTGGGCGTGTCCTGGGCGACGAAGCCGACGCGGGCCAGCTGTGCCGGGTCGGACGCGGGGCGTCCGCCGAGCACCTCGATGGTGCCGGAGGTCGGGGTGATCAGCCCGCAGGCCAGTTGCAACAGGGTGGACTTTCCGGCCCCGTTGGGGCCGACCAGGCCGACGACGCGACCCGCCGGCACGCTGATGGTGCAGTCCGTGAGCGCCTGGCGGCGGCCGTACCGCTTGCCCAGACCTCTGGCTTCCAGGATGACGGTCATGGTGCGGTCATCGCTCCTCTTCGGTGGATGGGGGTTCGGAGTGCGTGCGGAAGGTGCTCAGGAACAACGCCTCGATGCTCTCCTCGTCCAGACCGGCGCTCCGGGCCCGGTCCAGCCAGTGGCGCAGCTCCTGCCGCAGGGGCTCGTGCTCGGACAGGGACGCGTCGCTGAGGGTGCTGGACACGAAGGTGCCGACGCCGGGCTTCTTGGTGACCAGGCCCTCGTACTCCAGCTCGCGGTATGCCTTGAGCACGGTGTTGGGGTTGATCGCCACCTTGGCCGCGACCTCCTTGACCGTGGGCAGCCGATCCCCCTCGAAAAGCAGGCCGAGCCGCATGGCCCGCCGCACCTGGTGGACGAGTTGCAGGTACGGCGAGACGCCGGACCGGGCATCGAGGTGAAACTCGATCACCGTCTCCTCTATTCATCTAGGTTGCTAGCACTATAGGACTCTAGCTACTGAGTGTCTGTCAACTGCCCGCCGGACGCGGGCGCCTACGAAACCAGCCGCAGAGCATACGAAAAGGGCGGCACGGATGTGCCGCCCTCTCCTGCCGCCCCGCCCTGCGGGTCGGGAACTCCTACTTCTTGACCTTCTCCGCGAACAGCGGCACGACCTTCTCCAGGGCGTACGAGACGGAGAGCACGGAGTCCGTGGCGAACGCCTGGGAGATGCCCTGGTCGTCGAAGACCAGGGAGTGCCCGGCCTTCACCGCGGGGACCGCCTTGTACAGCGGGTCGTCGCCGATGTCCTTGGCGGGGATGCCGATCGGGGTCATCACGACGAGGTCGGCGTCGAGGAGATCCAGGTTCTCCTTGGAGACGGGGACGGAGAAGCCCTCGCCGGCCTTGGCCTCGATGGCCGGGTTGTTCGTGAAGCCGAGGCGCTCGACGAAGTCGACCCGGCCGGTGCCGCCGACGTACGCGCCGTATCCCTCGGACGTGCGCGAGCCGAGCGTGATCGTGGCGTCCTTGAACTCGGGGTGCGCCTTCGCGGCCGCCTCGAACTTCTTCCCGGTCTCCGCGATGAGCTCCTTGCCCTTGTCGGGCACGCCCATGGCGGCGGCGATCATCGTGGTCTGCTGCTCCCACGAGATCTTGTACTGGTCGCCGCCCTTCGGCACGCCCACGGTCGGGGCGATCTTCTTCAGGGTGTCGTAACGCGTCTGGTCGCCACTGGACTTGGTGTCCAGGATGAGGTCCGGCTGAAGGGAGGCGATCTTCTCGAACTCCGGCTCCAGCGTGCCGATGAGCTGCGGGCTCTTGTCGTACATGCCCTTGGCCCAGGGGCCGACGCCGTCGCCGCCGAACGGCAGCCAGTCGCTCGCCCCGACCGGCTGGCCGCCGAGCGCGAGGACCGTCTCGGCGTCGCCCCAGCCGAGCGCCACGATCCGCTTGGGCTGCTTGTCGACGGTGACCTCGCCGAACTTCGTCGCGACCTTGGCGGGGAAGGCGCCCTCGGACGCGCCGCCGGAGGCGGAGGGGGACGAGGAGGTGTCGGAGTCGTCCGACGAGCCGCAGGCGGTCACGCCGACGAGCAGGGCGGCGACGGCGGCGGCCAGCAGGGCGGGGGTGCGGCGGGAGCGCCGGGCGCGCGGGGCGCGGGAAGCGGAAGCGTTCATACCCATGAGGTTAGCCTCACCTAATGACAACGGTGCCATCGGGCGGCACGTGAGGCGCGTGGGGCACGTCCGGGCCCCGGCCCGGATCCGCGTGGCCGCCGCCGGCCCCGCGCTGCCGCCCGGGTCAGGCCACCGGTCCCTTCACATGGTGGCGGCCCAGCGGCACCACCATCGGGGTGGCCGACGCCGGGTCCTCGATCACCGAGCAGCGCATCCCGAAGACCTCGCCGACCAGCTCCTCGGTCACGATGTCGACCGGCCGCCCCTCCGCCAGGATCCGCCCCTCCTTCATGGCGATCATGTGGTCCGCGTACCGGCAGGCCAGGTTGAGGTCGTGCAGGACGGCCACCATGGTGACGCCGCGTTCCCGGTTGAGGTCGGTGAGCAGGTCCAGGACGTCGAGCTGGTGGCTGGCGTCCAGGAAGGTGGTCGGCTCGTCGAGCAGCAGGATGTCCGTACGCTGCGCCAGGGCCATCGCGATCCACACCCGCTGGCGCTGTCCGCCCGAGAGCTCGTCCACCGGCCGGTCGGCCAGTTCCAGTACGTCGGTGGAGAGCAGCGCCCGCGCGACCGCCTCGTCGTCCTCGGCGGACCAGCGGCGGAACCAGCCCTGGTGCGGGTAGCGGCCGCGCCCGACCAGGTCGGAGACGGTGATGCCCTCGGGCGCCGTGGGGCTCTGCGGCAGGATCCCGAGCACGGAGGCGACCTCCTTGGTCGGCATCTCCTGGATGGACCGGCCGTCCAGGAGCACCGCCCCGGCGGAGGGCGCGAGCAGCCGGGCCATGGCCCGCAGCAGGGTGGACTTCCCGCAGGCGTTGGGGCCGACGATGACCGTGATCCGGCCGGGCGGAACGGTCACGCTCAGACCGGCGACGATCTCCCGGTCGCCGTAGCCGAGCCGGACGTCCCGGGCTTCCAGAGTGTGCTCAGCCACGACCGGGCCACGCCTTTCGTTGTCGTCCTGCGTCTCGTTCTTCTCGTACGCCGTCATCTCAGCCCCCGCCGCCCACGCGGTTGGCGCGGGCCAGGAGCAGGAGCAGGTACGGCGCGCCGATGATGCTGGTGACCACGCCCACCGGCAACTGGACGGAGGGCAGCATGTGCTGGGCCCCGAAGTCCGCGACGAGGACCAGCAGCGCGCCGGTCAGGGCCGCGTGCGGGAGCGCCGCGCCCCGCCCCGGGACCAGGCGGCGGGCGATCGGCGCGGCGACGAAGGCCACGAACCCGACCGGTCCGGCCGCCGCCGTGGCGACCCCGGCCAGTGCGGTGGCGCAGCCGAGCAGGGCGAGCCGGCTGGGCTCCACCCGCGTACCGAGTCCGGCGGCGGCGTCGTCCCCGAGCTGGAGGGGGCGCAGCGCGTGGGCGGCGAGGGCGGTGAGGGGCACGAGGAGGCAGAGCGCGCCGAGCAGCGGCCAGACCTGGCCCCAGGAGCGGCCGTTGAGGCTGCCGGCCAGCCACAGGAAGGCTTCCTGCGCGTCGGCGACGTCCGAGCGGGCCATCACGTACCAGACCACGCTGGACAGGCCCATGCCGACGCCGATCCCGATGAGCACCAGGCGCTGCCCGGCGATGCCCTGCCGCCAGGCGAGCAGGTAGATGGCGGCTCCGGCGGTCATCGAACCGGCCAGGGCGCTCGCGGAGAGGGCGAGCCCGCTGACCTGGAAGAGGAGGGCGGAGGCGACGGCGACGACGCTGGCTCCGGCGCTGATGCCGATGAGGTCCGGGCTGGCGAGGGGGTTGCGCAGCACGGTCTGGAAGACGCCTCCGGAGAGCCCGAACGCGGTGCCGACGAGGACCGCGAGGAGGGCGCGGGGCAGCCGCAGCTCCAGGATGACGAACCGCGAGCCGCCGTCGCCGCCCCCGAGGAGGGTCTCGACGACCTTCGCCATCGGCATGACCATGTCCCCGACGCTGAGCGAGAGGCCGAACACGGCGACCGCGGCGACGAGCAGGCCCGCCCCCACGAGCACGGAACGCCGGCGCCCCCGACCTCGTACGGCGTGGATCTGCCGTACGGCGTCGGCGAGCGGGTCCGCGGTGGCTTCCTTGCCGACCGGGGCCGCGTTCACAGTTCCACCAGCTTCCTGCGCCGGACCAGCCAGATGAAGGGGATGCAGCCGATGGCGGCGGTGATCACGCCGACCTGCACCTCGCCCGGCCGGGCGATCACCCGGCCGACGACGTCCGCGACGAGCAGCATGATCGGCGCGAGGACCATGCTGTACGGGAGCACCCAGCGGTAGTCGGGCCCGGTGATGAGACGGGCGGCGTGCGGTACGGCGAGGCCGACGAAGCCGATGGGCCCGGCGACGACGGTGGCGGAGCCGCAGAGCACCACCACGGCGAGGGCGGAGACCAGCCGGGCCGCGCCGACCCGCTGGCCGAGACCGCGCGCGAGGTCGTCGCCGAGGGAGAGGGCGTTGAGCTGCGGCCCGAGGGCCAGGGCGAGTACGGCCCCGACGAGGATGAAGGGGGACACCTGCCACAGCACCTCGGAGCTGCGGGCGGTCAGCGCCCCGAGCTGCCAGAACCGGAACTGGTCGTAGCTCCCCCGGTCCTGGAGCAGGATCGCGTTGGTCACCGAGGTGAGGATGGCGCTGGTCGCGGTGCCCGCGAGGGCGAGCTTGACGGGGGTCGCGCCTTCGCGGCCGAGGGAGCCGACCCCGTACACCAGGAGGGCGGCGAGCAGCGCGCCGAGGAAGCCGAACCAGATGAACTGGGTGGCGACGGTGAAGCCGAACAGGGTGATCGAGCAGACGACGGCGACGGACGCGCCGGCGTTGATGCCGAGGAGCTGGGGGTCGGCCAGCGGGTTGCGGGCGACGCCCTGCATGACGGTCCCCGCGAGCCCGAGGGCCGCACCGGCGAGGAGCCCGGCGACGGTGCGGGGGATGCGGACCTCTTGGAGGATGAGGTGGCCCTTGACGGTGAGGTCGGGGTCGAGGACGCCGGGCAGCACCTCGCTGAAGGGCACGTTCCCGGAGCCGACGGCGAGGCTCGCCAGCACGGCGAGCAGGAGTACGGCGAGGGCGGCCAGGAGCCCGAGGGCGAGGACGGGCCGGCTGCGCGAGGGCCGCGCTTCCTTCTTCTGACCCTTCGTGCGGGCCGGTCCCTTCGTCCCCTTCGTGAGCGCGACGGTCGAGCCGTTCACAGCCGGGCCGTTCACAGCCGGGCCGCTCACGGCCGGACCGCCGGGGCGGCCGGGTCGGCGGGAATGCGGTGGTGCACTGTTCTGGTCCCTCACCCTTGCACGTGTAAGCGCCCTCGCGCGCCGACCCGGACGGCCGGTCCCACCCGGGCCACCCCGGCCGGAGAACACGGGGGAGCCCAAAGTAAGGTCACCCTAACAGTGCGGGTCCGCCGCCGCGCTGACGCACCCCACGAAGCACGGAGCCCCCCTTGCCGTACGCCGCCGACACCGCCGCCCCCGCCTCCGGCCCCCCGGCCTCCGGCCCGCTGGCCGGGGCCGTGCCCCTGGGCTCGGCGGACGAGCTGCGCGAGATCCTGGGGACCCCGCACCCGATCGTCATCGACAAGGTGCACGACCGGCTGACCGACGACGACCTGGACCTCCTGGCCCGCTCCCCGTTCTGCGCGGTCTCCACGTCCGACGCGTCCGGCAACTGCGACGTCACCCCGCGCGGCGACGGCCCCGGCTTCACCCACGTACTGGACGCCGGAACCCTCGCCCTGCCCGACCGCCCCGGCAACCGCCGCGCGGACAGCTTCCACAACATCCTGTCCAACCCGCACGTGGGCCTGCTCTATCTGATACCCGGCGCGATGGACGTCCTCCGCGTCAACGGCCGCGCCCGCATCCTCACGGACGCCCCGTTCTTCGACGCGATGGCGGTGAAGGGCCAGCGCCCGAAGCTCGCGATGGTCGTCGAGATCGACGAGATCTTCCGCCACTGCTCGAACGCGCTGCGGCGGTCGGGGGTGTGGGCGTCGGAGACGTGGGAGACGGCGTAGCCGCCGACGTGCGGGCGGGTCACGGAGAGAGCGACCCCCTTACTCACTCACTCCAGCTTGAAGATCAGCTCCGTGACGGTGGCCCGGCGTCCGGGAGCGAATGAGTCCTCGCTGCCGACACGCACGAACCCGGCCCGCTCCAGCACCCGGACGGAGCCGGAATTGTCCTCCACGACCCGGGCGTGGATCGGCCGCTCCGTCACCTCGCCGAGCAGCGCCACGACGGCCGCGGTGGCCACGCCCCGGCCCCACCAGTCCTTGCGGATCCAGTAGGTCAGCTCCGTGTCGCCCTCGATCGGGAAGGTGGCCACGCTGCCGACGACCTCACCGCCGATCTCGATGACCCGGTTGACGACCGCGTCGTCGGCCAGGATCTTCCGGTACTTCTGCCGGAATGCCTCGGCGTCGTGGGCGGTCTTGGCATCGGTGAAGGCCGCAAGCCGCTGAGCGGCCTCGTCGAGCTGGATCTCGAAGAGCGCCGGGATGTCGTCCTCGGTCAGGGGTCGCAGTGAGATGTCCCTGGCCACGCCGTCAGTCATCATGCCTCCGTGTCGAAATGAGCGTCGAGGTCCCCGGGAGACGGCTCCCGTCGCGGTCTCGGAGAGTCCTCAGTCGAGGCAGAACTCGTTGCCCTCGATGTCCTGCATCGTGATGCACGACTCGTTGACGCCATCGGCGCGCTGCGTCAGCACGTGTTTCGCGCCGAGCGCCATCAGCCGTGCGCATTCGGCCTCGAGTGTGGCCAGGCGCTCGTCGCCCACGAGCCCGGCGCCGGCCCGCACACAGAGATGCACCCGGTTCTTGACGACCTTGCCTTCGGGAACTACCTGGAAAAGCAGGCGCGGCCCCACACCCGAGGGATCAGTGCACGCGAAGTAGTTCGCCTGCTCCTCCGGCGGCAGCGAGTGGTGGTACTCCTCCCATGTGGCGAAACCCTCCGGGACCGGTGGTACGACGTACCCCAGCACCTCACACCAGAAGGCGGCGAGACGCGCAGGTTCCGCGCAGTCGAAAGTCACTTGGAACTGCTTGATCGTTGACACCGGCGCACGATAACAGGGGTTCTGCTCATCTCCCTGGGCGGGTGATTCCCCACGTTGTCCGGAGGATGGTCCCTGCCATCCGCTGCTGTACGGAGGACAGGCTCACCCGGCGAGCAGGGCGTGCACCCACTGGTCTTCGCGTCGCTCGATGTATTCGGCGTCATTTCGCCAGATGTCACCGTGGCCTTCGGCCCACAGCCTTGCCCAGGGTTGAACGCCTTGGGCTGTCTGATCTCGCAGGAAGTCGTGCATGGAACGCGTACGGCGTCCCAACAGAGGGACCAACCCACGGCGTTCGGACTCATCGAGACCGTACGCGTCGGCGAACACTCGCAGTCGTTCCGCCGCGTCCGGGCGCTGCCGGTCCGGATGTGCGGACAGCGGGATGAACCCGTGAACGGCGTATGCGACATCCCACAGACGAGAGCCGGGACCTGCTGAGTCCCAGTCGATGAAGGCCCACCGCGTCTCGTCCGCGACCACGAGGTTCCAGGGGGCCAGGTCGTTGTGGGCGATGATGTCGCTGCCCTCGGGAGGGATCAGCGTCTGCCACCGCGCGTCGGACGGGGGCGTGAAGTCCTGCACGGCATCGTGGAATTCGCGGATGAGGCGTGCGACGCGAGCCAGTTGCCGAGCGGGGTCCATCAGCGAGAACCGGTGGGGCCAGACCACGTCTCCCGGCATGAAGGTCAGGACCTCACGTCCTTGATCGTCCATGCCGAGCGGGCGAGGCGCCGCGCCGAATCCCACCTCGTCCAGGTGGGCGAGCAGGGCATGCACGGAGGGAGTCCACGGTCCGGCCGGACGACGGACGGTGTCTCCGATGCGGACGACTCCATCACTGACGTTGCCGCCGGGCAACGGCTGTTCATCATCGCGCTGCATCGAACCAGTGTGTCGGACCAGCTCGCTCTGATCACCTCATTATTGATCCGAAATGCTGTGGTTTCCGGCTCGTTGACGGTGTGTCAGTGCTCTGGTGGGGATGCGCGGGCCTGGTCGCCGGAGCTGGACCCGCGGTGCATGGGGCAGCCGGCCTACCGGCTCCGGATGCATCTCCGCCAAGGGCCGACCCCGCCCACTGCCGACTGCGGGGGCGGTGGGATGATCCAGAGGCGGTTTCCCGCTGCGGGAGACCGCCTCTGGAGGGGAGATCATGAAAGTCACGTTCGGCAAAGCCACATTGGGCAGTGCCCTCTTCTACGCCCTGAACGTCACCGTCAGCTCATCGCTGATCGGCCTGGCCGTCGACAAGGCCCTGGCCTCCTTCGAGGAAGGCCCCTGGGACCCGCTGCTCTACGGCGAGCGCAGCGACCTGATCTTCCCCGCCGCCTGCCTGATCGCCCTGACGGCGGCCCGCTTGTTCCTTCCCCCCGCGCCCCGTTGGAAGGCCGCCATCGTCGACAGCAGCCTCTATCTGCTGCTGCTCCTGGCCTGCTACGGCGCGGTCCTCATGACGGACGGCAGCAACGCGGGCGAGGCGATCGGCGGGGCGTTCTCCGTCGCGCTGCTGGCCATGTTCACCCTCCAGCTCCCCGCCGCCTGGGCTCTGATCGCCTGGACCACCGGCCACCTCGCCACCACCGGGCCCCGCCGGGAGCAGAGCCCGGCCGCGTCACCGGCCGGTGGGCTTCTTTGAGGGCTTCATGGCCCAGGCGGTCATCTCGTCGAGCATTTCGCGGTTGATCGCACCCGATGAGGAGGATGCGATCTTCTGCCGGGCGTCGATGACGAAGGTGTAGGGGACCCCCCGGGACTGGATGATGCCCTTGGGCATGTCGAGGGTGGATTTGCCCAGGGGGTCGTGCAGGTTCGGGTAGGTGACGTCGAAATCCCGGACGAATGCCTTCGAGGCGCCGATGTCGCTTCCGTGATTGATGCCGACCACGACCACCCCCTTGTCCTTCATCGACTTCTCGAAGTCGACGAGCATGGGCGTCTCCAGACGGCACGGCCCGCACCAGAACGCCCAGGCGTTGACCACGACCGTCTTGCCCCGGTAGTCCGACAGTCGAAACGGCTTCCCCTCGACCGTCTTCCCCTTGATATCCGGAACCTTGGGACGGTCCTTCGCATCAATAGTCATCACCCCCCTGTCGGACACGCGGTAGCCGGTCCGCTCCGGCCGGTCCGGCGCCAGGACGGCAAAGGCGACACCGCCCACCACAACGGCAGCCACGGCGGCGGAGACGTAAACACGTTTCACAGGTCAATTCCTCGTTCGGGCAGAAAGCTTGCCGCTCATCCTCTCAACGTTCCCTCCGCCTCCGCGCGTTGGGGTAATGCCCCCAGGGACAGTGCCCCGAGAGCCACCGGGAATTGAGTATGCGGCTGCGCGGCATGGGCGATCATGCGGATATTCCGGGACGCCTGGGAGAACACCAGCAACGTCACCGCCGTGCCCCCGGACTTCTGGTTCGATGCCGCCCAGTACGAAGCCGAACTCGCCAGGGCCGCAGCCGACCGCAGCGGGGAAGAGCCGGTGGACACCATCGCCCGGCTGCTTCATCGGACCCTCGCGGACAGCGGCTGGTTCGAGCGGTGGGGCTGCGTCCTCACGCATGCCTGCCCACGACGCGAGGGAGGAGCAAGCGCGGCAGGAAGCCGACTCAAGGCCGGCCGAGAGCGACTGACGGCGGTCGCCCGCCCCCCTCGGGTCCTCGTCACTCCGTCGACGTAAAAGGTGATGAGCCGCCTCCTCCCGCCGCGTCGGCCCTCTACTGTGCGGACCAACGCCGCGCTGCCCACCGCAGCCCACCTGAGGAGGACACCCGTGTCATCGCCCTATGACCCCGAGCACGCTCCCGCCGGTGATGTGGGCGCAGCCCTCCTGCTGATCGACTCCCGGCTCAAGAGCATTCACTCCGGCAGGACGGAGACCGATCCCGAGGAGAAGGAGTTGATGGACCAGTTCACCGCGTCACTGGGCCCCAAGGGCGCCAATGACGTGCTGGACGGCGCGTGCACGCTCATTTTCATGTTCATGACGTGGCTGCGGAAGGCCCACGAGGAGCACGAGAAGGACGTCATCGAATACGTGGTGCCCACGCTCGTGGCCACGCTGCGCATGATGCCCCGGAGCATTCCGCCCGAGGCCATCCCCACCATGGCCGGCCTGGTCATCGCCGCGGGCACCGGCCTGAGCCCCAACCTCTGGCGGAAGCAGTACGGGCAGTGGACGAAGGCCGAGATGAATCCTCTCGAAGCCACCGCCTTCCTCCTCGCGGAGCACATCAACCGCATCGCCGACGACCCGGACTTCGCCACCCGCCTCATCACCGAAGCCCTGTCCCAGGCCGAAGAGGAGTGACGCGCCGGCTGATCAGCCGAGGTTCTCCGCCGCCTTGGTCATCGGCCCGCCCGCGTCACCCGTGTTCATGGTCCCCGCCGGTTCGAGCAACAGGATCGCGGTCTCCTCCTCCGCCACGGGGCAGTGTTCGACTCCACGGGGAACGACGAACAACTCCCCTGGTTCCAGAGTCACATCGCCGTCCCTGAGCTGGATGATGAGCCGCCCGCTGACGACGAGGAACAACTCATCGGTGTCCTCGTGGGTGTGCCAGACGAACTCCCCCTTCAGTTTGGCCAACTTGACCTCGTAGTCGTTGACCACCGCCACCTTCTTCTGCGACCACAAGTCGCTGAACTGGGCGAACTTCTCAGCGAGATTGACGGGAACGGCTGACGCGGGCATACGGCGTCCTTCCTCGGAAGCGGGTACCGCAAGTACAGGGGAGCAGGTACCGGGCGGGCCTGGCGGGAGCAGCCCCTCAGGCCCTCCAGCCCGGTGTGACGAGCCTGCCGCGCCGCGCCCCGGCGAGTCTTGTACGTTCCTGACATGCCCGCCGCCCGCCCCCGTACGTTCGTCAACGCCTGGAAGCCATCGGTCCCGGGAATCACCGAGGTCTTCCACGCCCACTTCACCGACCACGCGTACCCGGCCCACACCCATGACACATGGGACCTGATGATCCTCGACGAGGGCTCAGTGGACTTCGCGCTCGACCGTCGCCGCCACGGGGCGTCCGGCAGCGCCCACGTCCTCCTGCTGCCTCCCGGCGTGCCCCACGACGGCCGGACCGTCACCGAGTCCGGATTCCGCAAGCGCAACCTCTACCTCGACGACTCCGTACTCCCGCAGCGTCTGGCCGGCCGGGCGGTGGACACTCCGCTCCTCGACGACGCGCTGTTGCGCCACCGGATCGGCCGCCTGCACGCGGCTCTCGTCCGTGCCGAGGACGGGTTCGAGGCCGAATCCCGGCTCTCGTTCGTCCGGGAACGGCTCCACTTCCACCTCGCGGGGCTCCAGCCCCGCCCGCCGGGGCGGGAGGCGAACCGGATCGCCTCCGAGCTCCGACAACTGCTGGACGCACGGACCCGCGCGGGCCTTTCCCTGCACGAGGCCGCGGCCATCCTGCACGCCCACCCCACCCACCTGATCCGCTGCTTCAAGCAGACCTACGGCCTGCCGCCGCACGCCTACCTCACCGGCAAGCGCATCGAACACGCGCGTCGCCTCCTCCTCGACGGTCTGCGACCCGCCGAGGTCGCCACGGCCGTGGGGATGCACGACCAACCCCACCTGAACCGGCACTTCGTACGCCACGTCGGCACCACGCCCGCGCGCTACCAGCGGGCCCGCTCCGGTGCGTACCCGCCCACCCCCTGAACCCGGGCTCAGCCGTGGGCGCGGTCGAGTTGGTCGGCCAGGTGGCCCAAGTCGTCCGCGTACAGGTCGAATCGGTCCGACGGGGAGGGCGGGTCACCGACCGGGCGGGCGACGTAGGCGGTGCGCAGGCCGAGGCGTTGTGCGCCGCGCAGGTCCCAGGCGTGGGCGGCGACCATGAGCAGTCGCTCCGGCGGGCGTCCGGAGACGGTGACGGCCAGCCGGTAGACCGCCGGGTCCGGTTTGTACGTACGGGAGTCCTCGGCCGACAGCGCCTGGTGCCAGCGCAGTCCGGCGTGGGCGTTGAGGCCCAGCAGCGCCGTCCGGCTCGCGTTGGAGAGGCCGATCAGCGGGAACCGCTCCGCGAGCCGGGCGAGCCCCGTCACCGTGTCGGGCCACGGCGGGAGCCGGCGGGCCGACAGCGCGAGCGCCGCCACGGCCGCCGGGTCGTCCACTCCGGCCGCGTCCGCGACGAGCCCGGCCGCCTCCCGGTCGAGCACGTCGCTGGCGACGTAGGGCCGCCCGTCGTCCTCGGCCATACGGCGCTGCTCGCGCTCGATGTGCCGCTGCCACAGCGCCAGGAGCCGATCGACCTCGGCGTCGTCGAGCGAGGGGGCGAGTTCGCGGATGCCGGCCCGGAGACCGGCGGGTTCGTCGACGAGTGTGCCGAGTACGTCGAACACGACCGCGTCGATCTCCAGCTCCGGGATCGCCTTCGGCATGGTTGAGGTCTCCTCCGTGAAGCAGGGGCAGGCAGGTGGCAGGGCACTCCTCGCCCGTACAGCGCTGCGCAGCACCTCGTGTAAGGGTTAAAGTCGCTGTTAGCCGAACGTAGTACGGAGTCCGTCAGGGACGCAAGGGACACAGGGGGGCGCAAGAGATGTACGTCGCGCTGGACGACTACCCCTGGGCGGCGGGGGTCGCGACTGAGCTCGTCAACACCACCGCCGAGGTGTGGCGCGGCGACGACCGCCTCCCCGATCTGGCCGCCCTCATCGCGTTCACCGACCTGCACGACGCCCCCGGCGACCTGTCCCGGCTCGCCCGCCGCGCACGCGGCGCCGACCTCCACGCGGTCCACGCCCTGCGGACGACCGTGCGCGGCCTGATCGACCACCCCGACCGCGACCGCCTCCTGGCCGGAGCCACCACGCTCACCTCGCCCGCCCGGGGCGTCACCCTGGTCCCCGATCCCGCACGCGGGAGCCGCACCCGCTGGGCCCTCCCCCTGAGCGAGGGAGCGACCGTCGCGGACGCCCTCTCGCTGATCTGCGGCGTGGGCGTCCTCGGGGTCGTCCACACCCTCGGCGAGCAGCGTTTCCGCCCGTGCTCCGCGCCCACCTGCCGGGGTGCGTTCATCGACACCACCCGGCCCGGCAGCCGCCGCTACTGCATGCCCGGCCTGTGCGGCAACCGCGTCAACGTCACCAACCACCGCGCCCGCCGAGCGGCGACGCGCGACCGACGCCCCACCTCCGAACAGTCCCCCTGAGCAGGATCGCCGACCGGAGTCCCTGAGCGGGCGCCCGGCCGCCGCCCGCGCTCAACTCCGCCGTACGGCAACCGCGTTACGCGTGTCCTCCGCGATCAGGTCCCCGTTGACCCCCGCCGCCGCGCGAAGGCCCCCGGCGACGGAGCCGACCACCTGTTCCATGAGGCTCGTGACGTTGCCCGCCGCCCAGACGCCGGGCACCTCCGTCGCACCGACCGGGTCGGTCGCGATGTACGTACCGACCACCTCGCCGCCCATCTCCTGCGCGACCGGGACCAGCCCCAGGGATTCGAGGACGGCCGAGCGGGCGGTGAAACGGGCCTGGACCACCAGCGCCTCGCGCGCAACGACCCGGCCGCCCGCCAGGCGTACGCCGGTGAAACGGTCGTCGTCCGCGATCTCCAGGCCCGTCACCTCGCCGTCCACGACGGCCACACCCCGTGCGGCGAGCTGCTCGTACTCCTCGTCCGTGGGCTCAGGTCCGGTGTGGCGGAAGAGCGTCACGTCATCGCTCCACTGCCGCCACATCAGCGCCTGATGTACGGAGAGGGGGCCGACGCCCAACACCCCGATCGGGCGGTCCGCCACCTCGCGGCCGTGGCAGTACGGGCAGTGCAGCACCTCCCGCCCCCAGCGCTCCGCCAGGCCGGGCACGGGCGGCAACTCGTCGACGAGCCCCGTCGTCACCAGCAGCCTGCGCGCCTCCACCGCGGAACCGTCCTCCGTCACCACCCGGAAGCCCCGCTCCCCCGGCAGCCGCTCCGCCGACAGCACCCGGCCCTCGACGATCTCCGCGCCGTACCCGGCGGCCTCGCCCCGGCCGATCGCCAGCAGTTCGCCGGGCGGGGTGGATTCGCGCCCCAGGTAGTTGTGCACGTGGGACGCGGGGGCGTTACGGGGCTCCCCCGCGTCGATCACCAGCACCGAGCGCCGGGCCCTCGCCAGGGTCAGCGCCCCGCTCAGGCCGGCCGCCCCGCCGCCCACGATCACCACGTCGTACCGCTGCTGCTTCATGTCGCTCACGTCCGTCCTGCTCGCCATGCGGACCACCTCCGGTCCATGGCGGAGAGGGTGCGCTCAGGACAGCCGCAGCGACAACTATGTTTGCCGAAGCGGCAAGGTCACTCCGTCGCGAACTCGCACCACACGACCTTGCCGGGGTTCCGCTCCATCACGCCCCACTTGTCCGCCAGCGCCTCGACCAGCAGCAGCCCCCTGCCTCCCTCGTCCTCGGGGCTCGGGTGAGTGGGCGACTGGCAGACCTCACCGCCGCCGCTGTCGTGCAGCTCGACCCGGATCATGCTCTCCAGTCGCTCCAGGTAGATGTGCACCTTGAAGCCACGCCCCGGCGGCACGCCGTGGCGAAGGGCGTTGGTCGCCAGTTCGGTTACGCAGAGCAGCACGTCGTCGGCGCGCTTCTCGCACTCCCAGTCGATCAGCGTCTTGCGGGCGAACCTGCGTACGACCGGGATCGACCTGCGCTCACGGCAGTAGAAAGCCTGTCGGAAATACGGGAGTTGGGTTGTCTCGTTCATGCTTCGACGCTCACACAACGTCACTACGCTGATGCAGAGCGGAAGGCCGTACAAAACAATTTGTACGGGTTCTGACGGGTAGACAGCGGCACCGAACGGGGGAGAGCCCTCTCATGCAACCGGGAAAGCAGAGCGGCATCAGGCGGGTTACTTCGTGGCAACTGGTCGGGGCGCAGTTGGCCCACTTCCGCAAACTCGCCGGCCTGACCCAGGCCGCCCTGGCCGAGCGGGTCAAGGTGGGCGAGGACACCATCTCCTCGATCGAGCAGGGGCGGCGGGCCCTCCAACTGGACCTGGCCACCCAGCTCGATGAACTACTGGACACCAAGGGCGCGTTGCGGATCGCCGTGGCCAAGATTCCCAGGAAGGAGCGCTATCAGGCGCTGGTCAAGGACTTCGTGCAGTACGAGCAGGACGCCGTGAGCCTCTTCTCGTACCAATCACAGCTCATTCCGGGGCTGCTCCAGACCGAGGCATACGCGCGCTTCATCTTCGACTGCAACTACCCACCGCTCGAAGAGGAGGAGATCGAGAAGCGGATGACGGACCGTCTCAACCGCCAGAAGATTCTGGAGCGTAAGCCCCGGCCCATCCTCCACTTCATCCTGGAGGAGAGCATCCTGCACACTGAGCTCGGCGACCCCGAGGTCATGCGGGAACAGCTTCTCCATCTGCGGCGCTGCATGGATCTACCGTTCGTCACCATTCAGATCATGCCCCGCAACACTCCTCAGCACGCGGGACTCGCGGGGCCGCTCGTCCTGCTGGAGACCCCCGACCACGACCAGCTCGCCTACATCGACGGCCAGCTACGCGGAGAGCTGTACGACGAGCCAGCCGACGTCAGCGCTCTTATGCAGAGGTATGGGATGCTGCGTTCCCAGGCGCTCACCGTCGAGGCAAGCGCCCGGCTACTGGACGCACTGCTCGCAGCCCTGCTTGGAGAGACATGAACCGCGCAGCCCACCCCGTCTCCCGCTCCGCCGCCCTCCACTGGTTCAAGTCCAGCTACAGCAACGGCGACGGCGGCGCATGCCTCGAAGTCGCCTATGACTGGCACAAGTCCAGCTACAGCAACGGTGACGGCGGCGACTGCGTCGAGGTCGCCGCACATCCCTCCGCCGTCCACATCCGCGACTCCAAGGTGACCGACGGCCCCATCCTCACCGTCGAGCCCGCCGCCTGGGACGCCTTCGTGCACGGCAGCACCGCCGCCCTCTGAGCCGTAAGCACGCACTCGGCACACGAACCGCCCCACCCCCGGCCATGCGGCCGGAAGCGGGGCGGTTCTCGTTATGTGCGGGTCGGGTCAGTACCGCACCCAGAGCTCGTACACGCCGGGCTTGCCCGCGAACGGGTTGCAGATGAACACGCGGCTCCAGAGGGCGTTGTCAGCGCCGGCGTTCCCGACCGCCTGGCACTCCGCCAGGCTGCCGTGGTGGCTGCGGAGCCAGAAGCCGGGGCCGGTCGCGGAGGCGGTGGCGGCCGTGCCGAGGACCATCGCGGCCGCCGCCGCAGCGGTGACCGCGAGCGTGGTGATACGTCTACGCATGTCGGTAACTCCGTTTTCAGTCAATGCACATGACCGTGCATCAGTGAACGAGTAGAGCCGATCCGATCAGCGCGCGCCGCCGAGAGAAAGCTAGCGAGCGGCACACCCCCGCGCAATAGGTCTGGACCAATAAGGCGTCGCATATGCCCCCCTGCCGTAAACCTGCGTCCGACCCTCTATCAGGACGCGGGCGGCCGGGTCCGGCGTGGGGCTACTTCCCGGGCTTGCCCATCACGTCCACCAGGGACGAGAAGCTGTCCGCGCCGTGGCCCGCGTCCATGCCCCGCCGGAACAGGTCCACGACGGCCGCCGGGAGGGCCGTGTCCACGCCCACGTCGGCGTTGGTCCGGAGGACGTGCTCGACGCTCGCCATCCCCATGGCCAGGCGGTCGACGTCGCCGACGTGCACTCCGGCGTCGATGCGTTCGGCGTAGAAGGCGGAGAGCTGGGAGAGGGTGTCCGCCGTCTCGCGGGCGGTCGGGAGAATATCGGCCGCCGTCAGGCCGTTCGCCCGGGCGAGGGCGACGGCCTGCCAGTAGCCCAGCATGGAGGTCCAGAACATGCCCACGCCGATCTGGTAGAGGAGCGCGGCCAGGCCCGGGTCCTCGCCCCGGTGGTCGACCTGGCCCGTCAACGCTTCGAGGACCGGCCTGTGCCGGTCGAACACCTCGCGCGGCCCGCTGTAGAAGGTGGACGACTCGGGCTGCCCGATGCCCGAGGGCGCCGAGTTGACGCCGCCGGTGAGCTGCGCGGCTCCTCGCTCGGCCGCCAGGCGGGACCCCGCGCGGGCCTCCTCGGGCGTGGCGGAGGTGAGGTTGACCAGGACCCGGCCCTTCAGCGCGGACGCGGCGGGCTCCAGTACGGCGTCGACGGCCGCGTAGTCCGTGAGGCTGAGGATGACGACCTCGTTCGCGGCGACGGCAGCGGCCGGGCTCGACGCGAGGAACGCGCCCCGGGCCACCAGGTCGTCCGCGCGCGAGGCGGTGCGGTTCCACAGGGTGACCGCGTACCCGCGGTCGAGGAGGGCCTCGGCCATCGCCAGGCCCATGGGACCGAGCCCGATGAGGGTGACCGACTGCTGTGCGCTGCTGCTCATGGCATGACCTCCGGAAGGACGGAAGAAGGGGTGGGAGAGGGAGTGGAAGAAGGGCGGGAAGCCGCTCGGCCGCCACTAAAACGAACGCTCTATTCAGGGCTTGCCCAAAAGCTAGCACAGCGCTAGAACGAACGCTCTACCTAATGCCCGCTACAGTGACGGCATGCAGACCAGCACCCGGGACCGGATCGTCGTGGCGGCCGCGCGCCTCCTCCAGCGGCAGGGCTACGTCGGCACCGGCATCAAGCAGATCGCCACGGAGTCGCAGGCCACGCTGGGGTCCATCTACCACCACTTCCCGGGCGGCAAGGAAGCCGTCGCCGTCGCCGCGATCCGGTACAGCGGCCAGGAGTTCGCGGACCTTCTCCGGGAAGCCCTGGACAGCGAGGCCGACCCGGCGAACGCGGTGCAGTCCTGTATGCGGCAACTCGCCACCGGGCTCCGCGAGTCGGGCTGGGTCGACGGCTGCCCCGTCACCGCGGCCGCCCTGGAGACGCTCGGGGCCGAATCGGAGATCCAGCAGGCGTGCGCCGACACCCTGAACAGCTGGGAGGGGCTCGTCCGCGACAAGTTGCTGAGCTGCGGGTTCGCGGCCCAGGACGCCCGGGAGCTCGCGACCACCGTGATCAGCGCGGTGGAGGGGGCCGAGGTCACCGCCCAGGTCAACCGCAGCGAGGAACCCCTCCTGGCCACAGGCCGGCAACTCGCGCGCCTCCTGCGCTCGTACGAGGCGGGCGCGCCCCGCCCGTTCGCGTCCCGCCCGTTCGCGCCCCGCCCGTAAAGGCTGCGGCCACTGACGAGCCGCTACCGAATGGCGACGGCCGCGCGGCCACTGACCAGCGCCGCTCGGAGCGGCGGCGGCACGCTCACTGCCCGCCGAGCCGGAGCAGGACCACCACATACAGGCTCGCGGCGCACGTCAGCAGCAGGAAGGCGCGCACCGTGTGTCCGACGAGCCCCCGCCCCCGGGCCAGACCCAGACGCGTACGGGCCGCACGGCTCACCCGGGGGGCCGGCACGCCTCGGGCCGCGTTCGCGTCCGCCTTTTCCACGGCTCGGCGCAGCTTCGCCGTGCTTCTCTTCGTCGTGATGCCCAGGCGCACACCGTGGGCGTCCCGCACCTCCAGGGTGTGACGGGCGCCGCCGGTCGTGAAGGTCGTCAGCAGCCGGACGGTGACGATCCGGTTCAGGTCGAGGGAGCGTTCGCCGGTCAGGGTGCGGGCCCGCAGATGCGACGAGGTGTGCTGGAACGGGGCGCGCTCCACGATCAGTTCGGGGCAGAGGACGCAGACGACGATCAGGCCCAGCAGACCGAGCACGATCGGCGTGCCCTCGGGGAGCACCCCCGCCCGGGCCAGCCCGTGGCCGGCGAAAGGCAGCAGGAGAACCGTCACTGCGAGGCCCGTCGCCACCCGCGCACGCACCACGCCGCTGCCTGCGGCCGGTCTCGAATCCGCTTCCACCGATGCCCCCGTCTCTGTCGACAGGCACCATCATGCGGGCCGGGCAGCCGTTCACGCATTGCCGGATCCCGGCAGTCTTCAGACCGCAGGACGGGAGGGGAGGAGGCAAGGGAAGGAAGGCAGGGGTCAAAAGAAGGGGGCGGAGGGGGCGGCCGGTCTGCCGCCCCCTCCGCCCGCCGCCTCAGCTCAGGTCGTGCGGGTCTCGGAGACGGTCGTGGTCACCGCGCCGGCGGTGGAGGAGGTCGCCCCCGTCGCGCCCTCGACCAGCTTGCCGAGGTCGCCGACGGTGTCCAGCGCGCCCACGCTGACGGGCGGTTCGGCCGCGTGGGCCGTGTCGCCGCCCCCGGGGGGCGGGCTGATCGCGGCGATGACCGCTCCGGTGGCGAGGGTGACGGCGGCGAGTACGCTTCGCTTCTTCATGCCGGGTTCAACGGCTTGACGCCCGTAAAGGGCACGCCTCGTTTCGCCAGGACCGACAGCCGTCCGCCCCCCGCCCCGTCCCGCAGGGCGGCCGCCGCGGGAACGGCCCCCTCCGCCCACGCCTCACCACCCGGAGGGGCAGCCGCCGTTCGCCCGTCCCACCGTGCCGCCTACGCTGAGCGGATGGTGGTCTACGCCCCGGCGGCGCTCCTCTTCCTCTTCTTCTGCGCGAGCGTGCTGCACGACCGCAGGAAGTTCAGCAACGCGGTGGTCCTGGGCCTGGCCGTGCTCTGTGCGGCGGCTGCCTGGCTGTACCGGCTGATCAGCTCCGGGACGGCGTCGGGGACGGTCGCCGCGTGGTCGCTGCTCGTCCTGGGCGCGCTGGCCGTCCTCGTGCTGACGTGCTTCCTGTTCCTCAACGGCGTACAGATGCTGCGCAAAGAGGGCAGGAGCCCCTCCAACCTGCTCTCGCTGGTGGCCGCGTTCGCCGTCCTCGCCGTCGTCGCGCTGCTCGTCGCGGCCGTGAGCCTGCGTACTCCGGTGCTGGTCGGGGTGGCGACGGCGGCCGGTGGGCTGGCGGTGTACTTCTCGTTCCTGTTCCTGTGCTTCGTCTGTTACGCGTTCCTCTACGGGCGGCTCCGCGTGCGCCGCAAGGCCGACTTCGTGGTGGTGCTGGGGTCGGGACTGGTGGGCGGCGCCACCGTGCCGCCGCTCCTGGCGAGCCGGCTCCGGCGGGCCCGGGAGGTGCACGCGCGGCTCGCGCGGCGCGGCGGCTCCCCGGTGCTCATCACCTCGGGGGGCCAGGGGCCGGACGAGGACGTGCCCGAGTCGCACGCCATGGCCGACCACTTGGTGGCCGAGGGTTTTCCGGCCCACCTCATCGAGCGGGAGGACCGGTCCACGACGACGGAGGAGAACCTGCGGTTCAGCAAGGCCATCATGGAGGCGGCGAAGCCGGGCTACCGGTGCGTCGTCGTCACGAACAACTACCACGCCTTCCGCGCCGCCCTCACCGCCCGCCGGATGCGCATCCGGGGGCAGGTGGTGGGCTCGCCCACGGCCGCGTACTTCTGGCCGAACGCGACCCTCCGCGAGTTCGCCGCGATCCTCGTCGACTACAGGCGGACCAACGCGGTGATGTGTCTGCTGATCGTCCTGGGCGGGGCGGCCGTCTGGTGGTCGCTGCGGTAGCGGGAGGCCGCGGGGCGGCTCAGAAGCCGCCCCCGTCGAACCCGCCGCCGAAGCCCCCGCCGTCGCCGAAGCCGCCTCCCCCGCCGAAGCCTCCGCCGTCCCCGAAGCCCGAGGAGTCGAAGTCGGAGCCGGAGACGTCGCCGCCGCCCCATTCGCCGCCCGCGCCGCCGCCGAAGTCCCCGCCGCCGTACTCGGAGGCGTACGCCGGGGTCGCGAGCATCGAGCCGAGCATGGTGCCCATCAGGAGGCCGGGGAGCATGCCGCCGCCGAAGTAGCCTCCGGCCCACGGGCCGTAGGCCGGGCCCGCCTCCCAGTAGGGGCGGCGGCTGCCGTCGCCCACGTCGACCGTACGGCTCATCGGGTCCTCGCCCCGGCTCAGGCGCACCTCGTCCGCGCCGCAGACCGGGACCTCGCGGGACGCGCCGCCGGAGGGGGTCCAGAGCACGTCGGTGACCGAGGGGCCGTGGCGCGGGTCGAAGAAGCAGGGCGGGCGGCGGGCCGGGAGCTCCTTGCCGGTGCGGCGGGCGTCCAGGACCGCGAGGGAGTAGCGGCCGTCCTCCAGGGACTGGGTGACTCCGCGGACGTCCGAGGGGTGCTGGGCCTTGGCCATTTTGGTCTTGGCGCTCTCGTAGGAGTCCAGGGCCCGTTCGTAGTCGGTGCGCATGGTGTCGTCCGCGCCCGGTTCGGCGGGGTGGAAGTCCAGGCGTTCCAGGGTCTCGCCGTACGCGGTGATGTCCTCGTCGACGACGACCCGGAGCTTGTCGAGGGCCGCCCGCTCCTCTTCCTCCTTGCGGAGGCGGTTGCGGCGGGAGACCGCGTAGACGCCCGCGCCGCCCGCCGCCAGCAGGGCGCCGAGCGTGATCAGGCCGCCGACCGGGGCGCCGGTGTCCTCGGCCGCGCCCTGGCCGCCGGACCAGGAGGCGGGGGCGGTGCCCCGGGCCTGTTCGACGGCACGGTCGACGAAGGCGTTGAGCTGGGAGGTGGCGTCTGTGGCGGTGGCGGGGTTCTTCACGGACGCGGTCAGGTTCTCGACCGCACGGGTGGGCATGACCTGCGGGTCCGCCCCGGCGCTGAAGCCGTCGCCGAGCCGTATGGCGTAGACGCCGGTGATGCCGGTGTCGCTGCGCAGCGTAGGGAGGAGGCCCTCCTCGGGGAAGGCCGCGGTGTCGGGCAGGACGGCGACGAAGACCGGCTTGTCCGCGTTCTGGATGGTGGCTTCCAGGGCCTTCTCGTCAGCGACGGAGAGCTGATCGCGGGCGGCCGGGTCCACATAGACCGGGTCGTCGCGCAGGGCCTGGGCGGCGTCGTCGATGGTCGCGGCGGGGGCGGCCGACGCGGAGGAGGTCAGGGCGAGAGCAGCCGCTGCGATGATGAGCAGCAGGCCCGCCAACAGCGTGGGGAGAAGCCTTTTCCTCATACTTAACGCTACTCCAGGCGGGCGACGAACGCCGTCGCCCGCCTGGAGTCCTTGATCGTCACGCGGCTCGGTACGCCGTACGGAGCTTGGCCACCGCTGCCGTCAGGTCGCCGGTCAGCAGCAGGTGGTCCGCCTCCGCGAACGGCTTCGAGACCGCCTGCGTGAACGTCCCGCCGATCTTCCGCTGGACCAGCAGCCGGGCCCGGTCCACGATCGCCCTGCCCGCCGGGGCCTTCCCCGGACCGGCCTTCTCCGCCACCCGGGCGGCGGCGGCGAGGGCGGCGAGGGTCGCATCGCCGCCGGCCGGGGGCTCGGTGAGGGTGGTCAGGCCCCAGCCGTACGGGAACTGCGGGTCGTACACCGTGTCCCCCACGTTGACCGGGAGCTGCGCCGGTGACCTCGGCCAGGTCACCGGGAGCTGTCCGGTGAAGGCCCGCCTGCCGTAGAGGACGTCGGCCACGCCGTCGCCCTCGGAGCCCGGCAGCCAGGAGGCCACCAGCGCGTCGATCTTCCCGAGCCGGTCCCCCACGAGCTGCGGGCGGCCCGAGACGATGAGGACCGCGCACTCCATGGCCGCGCACACCTTGTCGACCGCTGCCTGGTCGGCCGCCGTCAGCTCCAGGTCGTGGCCGTTGCCGACGTCCCCGACGCCTTCGGCGTACGGGGTCTCGCCGACGACCACCACACCGACGTCGTACCCTTCCGTGGCGGCGGAGGCGTCGCGCGAGTACGTCAGGGAGCCGGGGTTCCCCGCCGCCTTCCTCATGCCCTCCAGGATCGTCGTGCCCGGGGTGATCCTCCCGGACGAGCCCTGCCAGCCGATCGTCCAGCCACCGGCCTGGTTGCCGATGTCGTCGGCGTTGGACCCGGCGACGTACACCTTCCGGTTCGGTTCGAGCGGGAGCACCGCTCCGTCGTTCTTCAGCAGGACCTGCGACTTGGCGACCGCCTCACGGGCCACCGCGCGGTGCTCGGCCGAGCCGACCGTGCCCAGGTGGGTGGTGTCCGCGTACGGCTTCTCGAAGAGGCCCAGGCGGAACTTCTGGGTGAGGACGCGGGACACCGCGTCGTCGATCCGGGCCCGGCTGATCCGGCCGGCCGCGACCTCCTCCTTCAGCGTCCTGGTGAACTCCTGGTACGCCGTCGGGACCATGATCATGTCGAGTCCGGCGTTGACCGACGTACGGACGTCGCTCGGGTAGTCGCCGGGGATCTGGTCGATGGCCTGCCAGTCGCTGACGACGAAGCCCTCGAAGCCCATCCGGTCCTTGAGGATTCCGTTGATCATCCCGGCGTCGGCGTGCGTCTTCACCGGACCCCGGCCGTCGCCCAGGAGGTCGAGCGAGGAGTACGAGGGCATGACCGTGCCCACGCCCCGCCTGACCGCCTCCGCGAACGGGGAGAGGTGCACGGCCTCCAGCTCCTGGCGGGTGACCTTGGTGACGCCCTGGTCGATCGTGTACGAGCCGGTGGTCGCGGAGCCGTACTCGGCGCCGCCGTCCCCGACGAAGTGCTTCGCGCTGCCGAGCACCTTGTCGTTGCGGTGCAGGTCCTTGCCGGAGGGGCTGCCCTGCATGCCCCGGATGACCGTCTCCATGGCCTCGACCAGCGCCGGGTCCTCGCCGAACGCCTCGTACGACCGGCCCCAGCGCTCGTCGCGGGTCACGCAGACGCACGGGGCGAAGTCCCACGGGACGCCGGTGGCGCGCACTTCCTTCGCGGTGACCGCGCCCGTCCTCTCGGCGCTCTTCGGGTCGCGGCCCGCGCCGATGCCGATGTTGTGCGGCATGATCGTCGCGCCGACGACGTTGTTGTGGCCGTGCACCGCGTCCACGCCGTAGATCAGCGGGATCTGGAACCGCGTCGCCCGGGTCCGCAGTTGGTAGGCGTCGACCATCTCGGCCCAGGCGGCGGCGGTGTTGGGGGTGGGGGCCGAGCCGCCGCCGGAGAGCAGCGAGCCGAGGCCGTACGCGGCGATGTCGCCGGGGGTGCGCAGGGCGTTGCGTTCGGCCTGGGTCATCTGGCCGGCCTTCTCGGCCGGGGACATCCGCGCCAGCAGGTCCGCGACGCGCTGCTTCACGGGCAGCTCGGCGTTCTGGTACGGGAGTCCGTGGGCGTCGATGACCACCTGCGGGTGCTCCGCCGGGGCCTTGGCTCCGGTGACGGTCAACCGGACCGGGATCGTCCTCGCCTCGGCCGCCTCGGCCGCCCTCGCCGTGCGGACGGTCACCGTGTGAGTGGCGCCGGAGGCGGTTCCGGCGGGGAAGGTGTGGCTGCCGGTGACCGGGGTGTAGTCCTGGCCCGGCCGCGCCGTGCCGCCCCGGGTGGCGTACGTGACGGTGACGGGTTCCTCGGTGGGGGCGGAGCCGGTGGTGGCGACGGAGAGGGCGATGGCCGCGCTGTCGCCGTTCCGCACCGGGTGGACCGCCGCGTCGGTGACCACGCTCGCGGTGAGCGCCGGGGCGGCCCTGCCGTAGAGCTCGACGGCGTCCAGGGCGAAGGTCCCGGGGGCTCCGCCGAGCAGGGTGGCCAGGACCGCGACGGCGGCCAGGGCGGCCGTGACGGGTCCGCTTCTGCCCTTGCGGGGACGGGGGCGGGGGCGCGGTGTGCCGTGCATACGGGCTGCTCTCTCTTCTCGGGGGACGGCGCGAACGCCTTGCCGCAGCGCGAGGAAGGAGTGGAGGAGCCCGTCGCTGTGAGGGGGGTGGCGGGGGCCGCGGCAGATCTCCGCCGCGCCCGCCCCTCCACGATGCGGCCCCCGTACCTGATCGCGATCCGGTCCGGGAATTCGATCAGCAGCGGGATGCCGGGAGTGGTGAACACGGCAGGGAAGCCGAGCTGTTCCCTCGACCGGGCGAGCCGCAGCAGGCTCCGCCGCCGCGCGGAACGCGGCGGAGCCGCCACCCGCGAAGGGCGGCGGCTCCAGTGAGCGAGAGGACGGGGGGCCGGGCTGCGGGCTACTCGGCGGGGTCGATGCCCGCGCGCAGCAGACCGTAGGTGTACGCGTCCTCCAGCGCCTGCCAGGACGCGGCGATGACGTTCTCCGCGACGCCGACCGTCGCCCAGTCGCCCGTTCCGTCGCCGGTGGTGATCAGCACCCGGGTGGTGGACTCGGTGCCGGTGCGGCCCTCCAGGATGCGGACCTTGTAGTCGACCAGCTCCAGCTTGGCGAGCTGCGGGTAGATCCGCTCCAGGGCGACGCGCAGGGCCCGGTCCAGGGCGTTGACCGGGCCGTTGCCCTCGGCGGTGGCGACGATCCGCTCCCCCTTGGCCCAGAGCTTCACGGTGGCCTCGTTGGCGTGGGTGCCGTCCGGGCGGTCCTCGACGATCGCCCGCCAGGACTCCGTACGGAAGTAGCGCCGGGCCCTGCCCTCCACCTCGGTGCGCAGCAGGAGTTCGAAGGAGGCGTCGGCGGCCTCGTAGGTGTAGCCCTGGAGTTCGCGCTCCTTGACCCGCTCCACGACCCGGCCGACCAGCACGCGGTCGTCGCCGAGGTCGACGCCGAGCTCCTTGCCCTTGAGCTCGATGGAGGCGCGGCCCGCCATGTCGGAGACCAGCATCCGCATGGTGTTGCCGACCAGCTCCGGGTCGATGTGCTGGTACAGGTCCGGGTCGACCTTGATCGCGGAGGCGTGCAGCCCGGCCTTGTGGGCGAAGGCCGAGACACCGACGTACGGCTGGTGGGTGGAGGGGGTGAGGTTGACGACCTCCGCGATCGCGTGCGAGATCCGGGTCATCTCGGCGAGCGCGCCCTCGGGCAGCACCTTCATGCCGTACTTCAGTTCCAGGGCGGCGACCACGGGGAAGAGGTTGGCGTTGCCGACGCGCTCGCCGTAGCCGTTGGCCGTGCACTGGACGTGGGTCGCGCCGGCGTCCACGGCGGCCAGGGTGTTGGCGACGGCGCAGCCCGTGTCGTCCTGTGCGTGGATGCCGAGCCGGGCCCCGGTGTCCGCGATGACGGAGGAGACGACGGCCTGGATCTGGGCGGGGAGCATCCCGCCGTTGGTGTCGCAGAGGATGACGACCTCGGCGCCCGCCTCGTACGCGGTGCTCACCACGGACTTGGCGTACGCGGGATCGGCCCGGTAGCCGTCGAAGAAGTGCTCGCAGTCCACGAAGACGCGGCGGCCCTGTTCGCGCAGGTGGGAGACGGTGTCGCGGACCATCTCCAGGTTCTCGTCCAGGGTCGTGCGCAGGGCCAGCTCCACATGCCGGTCGTGCGCCTTGGCGACCAGGGTGATCACCGGGGCCCCGGATTTCAGGAGCGCCTTCACCTGGGGGTCGTCGGCCGCGCTGCCACCGGCCCTGCGGGTCGCGCCGAACGCCACGAGCTGGGCGTTCTCGAACGCGATCTCCTGCTGGGCCCGAGCGAAGAACTCCGTGTCACGCGGGTTGGCGCCCGGCCAGCCGCCCTCGATGTACCCCACGCCGAAGGCGTCCAGGTGCCGGGCGATGGTCAGCTTGTCCGCGACCGTCAGGTTGATGCCCTCACGCTGAGCACCGTCGCGCAGTGTGGTGTCGAAGACATGAAAACTGTCGTCGGTGGCGTTGGCCTTGGTGGTCATGCTGATCTGGCTCCTGTCGGATGAGTGGACCGGATGATCTGGTTCCACTTGCCTCATCATCCCGCGTGCGCGGTCCCGGCCGGGGTGCGGACCGGAAAACAAAAAACCCCTCGCGGGTGCGAGAGGTCTGCGCGCGGGTCTGGGGCACGGTGGCCGCGCCGTACGGGGTGGTACGGGACGGTCACTGCGGACCGGCGCGCCTGCTGCCCATAATCATGACGAACGAGGACACGGCAGAAGTCTCGCACAGTGACGCGTCCGTGACGGTGGTGTCTCAGGATTCGGTCGTGACGCTGGTCGCATCGCTCAGTCAGCGCCCTGCGTCAGCGCCTCGTCCAGGAACTCCGCCGTCTGTACGAGCACCCGCTCCCGGCCCGCCCCCGGGATGCCCACCGTCACATGGACGCTGAAGCCGTCCAGCAGGGCCCGCAGCCGGGTCGCGTACCGGTCGGCGTCCACCGCCCGGAACTCCCCGCGCGAGGTCCCCTCGGCGAGCAGCGCCACCAGGTCCCGGTGCCAGGCCCCCTCGATGGCGGCCTGCCGGGCGCGGGCCTCGTCGTCCGCGTTCTGCGAGCGGCCCCAGACCTCCAGCCAGAGCGTCCAGTGGGGGTCCCGGTGCCCGGCGGGGAGGTACAGGTCGATGTACGCGTCCAGCCGCTCGCGGGCCGTCCCCGGGCGGGCGAGCAGGGCGCGGCGCTCGGCCCCGAGGCGGTTCTCGCTCCACTCCAGGGTCTGGAGCAGCAGTTCGTCCTTGGTGCGGAAGTAGTAGAGCAGGTGGCCGCTGCTCATCCCCACCTCACGCCCGAGCCCGGCCATGGTCAGCCCGTCGAGCCCGTGCTCGGCGATGGTGGCCATCGCGGCGGCGAGGACGGCCTCGCGGGGCGGGGCGGCGTGGTGGGTGCGGCGGGGGGCGCGGGGCATGGGACCGGGCTTTCGGAGGGGTTTCAGATCGCGGGCTGCTGCTGGGTGACGCAGTGGATGCCTCCGCCGCCGGCAAAGATCGTACGGGCGTCGACGAGGGTCACCGTACGGTCCGGGAAGAGGCCCCGGAAGATCGCGGCGGCCTCCTCGTCGCGCGGGTCGTCGAAGGCGCAGAGGACCACGCCGCCGTTGCAGAGGTAGTGGTTGATGTAGGAGTAGTCGACCCACTCCCCGTCCTCGTCCCGGAGCACGGTGGGCGCGGGCACCTCGATCACCTCCAGCGGGCGTCCCCTGGCGTCCGTGGCGGCCCGCAGCACGGCCAGCAGCTCCCGGGTGACCTCGTGGTCGGGGTGGGCCGGGTCGGGCTGGACGTGGGCGACGACAGTGCCCGGGCGCACGAAGGCGGCGACGATGTCGACATGGCCGAGCGTGCCGTACGTCCCGTAGTCGCCGGTCAGCCCGCGCGGCAGCCAGATCGCCTTCTCGGTGCCCAGGCGGGCGTGGATCTCCGCCTCGACCTGCTCCCTGCTCCAGCCGGGGTTGCGCTCCTTGCCGAGCTGGACGGTCTCGGTGAGCAGGACGGTGCCCTCGCCGTCCACGTGGATCGCGCCGCCCTCGTTGACGAGCGGGGAGCTGTGCGCGGGGACGCCGGTCAGTTCGGCGACGGCCCGGGCGATGTGCTGGTCGCTCTCCCAGCGGGCCCAGCCCTGCGCGCCCCAGCCGTTGAAGGTCCAGTCGACGGCGGCGAGCGTGCGGCCGTCCGTGACGAAGGTAGGGCCGATGTCCCGCATCCAGGCGTCGTCGAGCGGGCGGACGGCCAGCTCGACGTCCGGGCCGAGCAGGGCGGCGGCGCCCTCCTCCTGCCCGGGGCCGACGACCATGGTGACCGGCTCGTGGCGGCGTACGGCGCGGGCGACGGCGGCCCAGGCGTGCCGGGCCTCCGCCAGCTCGGCGTCGGAGGCGAAGGTGGGGTTGGGGCCGGGCCAGGCCATCCAGGTGCGCTCGTGGGGGGCCCACTCGGGAGGCATGCGGAAGGGGGCGGGGGTGGCGGGCATGGGGACTCCTGGTCGCAATGGTTAGAGTGTCACTCTAACCACGGGGTGCGGCTGTACGGAAGTTTCTTGCGGATCCCCTGGAGCGGCGCTCTATTCGCGGGTACGGAAAAGGCCGCACCGGCGGGGAGCCGGGTGCGGCCTGTTCCGGAGGCGGGAAGCCCTAGCCGAGCGGGTGCATCCAGCCGTGGGTGTCCTCGGCGATGCCGCGCTGGATGTCCAGCAGGCGGTCGCGCAGCTTCATGGTGACCTCGCCGGGCGTGCCGTCGCCCTGGTTCCACTCGCCGCTCGCGGTCTTCACGATGCCCACGGGCGTGATGACGGCGGCGGTGCCGCAGGCGAAGACCTCGGTGAGCGTGCCTTTCGCGGTGTCGTCGCGCCACTGGTCGATGGAGACGCGGCCCTCCTCGGAGCCGTAACCGAGGTCGCGGGCGACCTTGAGGAGGGAGTCGCGGGTGATCCCGGCGAGGAGGGAGCCGGTGAGGGAGGGCGTGATGATCTTCTTGGAGCCGTCCTTCTGCTCGTACACGAAGTAGAGGTTCATGCCGCCGAGCTCCTCGACCCACTTGTGCTCGACGGCGTCGAGGTAGGCGACCTGGGCGCAGCCGTGCTGGGCGGCCTCGGCCTGGGCCAGGAGGGAGGCCGCGTAGTTGCCGCCGGTCTTGGCGTCGCCCACGCCGCCCGGGACGGCGCGGACGCGGTTCTCGGAGAGCCAGATGGAGACCGGCTTCACCCCGCCGGGGAAGTAGGCGCCGGCGGGCGAGGCGATGACCAGGAACAGGTACTCGTTGGCCGGCTTCACCCCGAGGCCGACCTCGGTGGCGATCATGAAGGGGCGCAGGTACAGCGACTCCTCCCCGCCGTGCGCGGGAACCCACCCCTTGTCCTGCTGCACCAGCGCGTCGCACGCCGCGATGAACGTCTCGACGGGCAGCTCGGGCATGGCGAGCCGGGCGGCGGAGCGCTGGAAGCGGCGAGCGTTGGCGTCGGGGCGGAAGGAGGCGACCGAGCCGTCGGGCTGGCGGTACGCCTTGAGCCCCTCGAAGATCTCCTGCGCGTAGTGCAGGGTCATGTTGGCCGGGTCCAGCGACAGCGGGCCGTAGGGGACCAGCTCGGCGTCGTGCCAGCCGCGGCCCTCGGTCCAGCGGATCGTCACCATGTGATCGGTGAAGTGCCGGCCGAATCCGGGGTTGGCCAGGATCGCCTCGCGCTCCGCGTCGGACAGCGGGTTCGAGGAGGGCTTGAGCTCGATCGTGGGCGTCGTCATGAGTGCGTGTCCTTCACCGGTCTTGTGTGTGATGGACCGCGCCCACGCCCGTCTCGGCCCGGCACTTTCCGGCCAGGTCCTAGGACGTCCGAGCTTCACCGCGAGCCGCGGCCCCGCGTTCGATTATCTCTCGCGGGGGCCCGGGCACGAAATGGCGGGAGTGCGGTCCAGGGGTCGATGGTGGCACCCGGGGGCCGCACAGGTGAAGCCGCCGGGCGCTGATGCGACCCGGCGGCTTCGAAGTGGAGTCGTCGGGTCAGCTCGCTACGCGTACCGCGAGCGCGTCACCGATCTGGTCGGTCGTCCGCGTGGCAGCGGCCCCGTCGCGCTCCGCGAGGTCGGCGGAGACGGCGTCCTCGATGCGCAGGGCCTCGGCCTCGTAGCCGAGGTGGCGCAGCAGGAGGGCGACGGAGAGGATCGTGGCGGTCGGGTCGGCCTTGCCCTGCCCGGCGATGTCGGGGGCGGAGCCGTGGACCGGCTCGAACATCGACGGGAACGCGCCCGTCGGGTTGATGTTGCCGGAGGCGGCCAGGCCGATGCCGCCGGTCACGGCGGCGGCGAGGTCGGTGAGGATGTCGCCGAAGAGGTTGTCGGTGACGATGACGTCGAAGCGCTCCGGCTGGGTGACGAAGAAGATCGTCGCGGCGTCGACGTGCAGGTAGTCGGTGCTGACCTGCGGGTATTCGGCGGCGACCCGGTCGAAGGTGTTCTTCCACAGGTGTCCGGCGTAGACGAGGACGTTGTTCTTGTGGACCAGCGTCAGCTTCTTGCGCGGGCGGGCGGCCGCGCGCTCGAAGGCGTCCCGGACCACGCGCTCGACGCCGTACGCCGTGTTGACGCTGACCTCGGTGGCGACCTCGGCGGGGGTGCCGGTGCGCAGCGAGCCGCCGTTCCCGGTGTACGGGCCCTCGGTGCCCTCGCGGACGACGACGAAGTCGATGTCGGGGCGGCCGGCGAGCGGGGTCGCGGTGTTCGGGAACAGCTTGGAGGGCCGCAGGTTGATGAAGTGGTCGAAGGCGAAACGCAGCTTCAGCAGCAGCCCGCGCTCCAGGACGCCGGAGGGCACGGACGGGTCGCCGATCGCGCCGAGGAGGATGGCGTCGTGGTTCTTGAGCGCCTCCAGCTCCGCGTCCGGGAGGGTGTCGCCGGTGCGGTGCCAGCGCTGGGCCCCGAGGTCGTACTCCTTGGTCTCCAGCTTCACATCCTGCGGGAGCACAGCGTTGAGGACCTTGAGGCCCTGGGCCACGACTTCCTGGCCGATTCCGTCACCGGGGATCACTGCGAGATCGATGCTGCGAGACATGACGGAAGCCTAACGGTGCGTCCCACCCCATGACATACTGCGTCCAGCATGTGGACGGGCGCGTGCGGGCGTACGGGCGTGCGGGCGTACAGAAGTGCGGGCGGGCCGGCGGCTCAGTGGCCGGTCGAGCCGCCGTTGTCCCGGCGGTCCAGGGCGCGCTGGAGGGCGGCGGCGGCGTTCTTGCGCTCCGCCTCGGCCTGGCGGGAGGCGTGACGGACGCGGCGAGCGGTGGTGTTGGCCATGGGGATCGACTCCTTGAGATCGCGTGGATGGTCGAGACCGGGACGCGGGTGCGGGCGGCGGACCGCTGGGCGGTCGCGGAGCCGGGCGGGCATCACGGTGTCGAGGTACCGAAATCGGATTTCGAGGCGCCGGAAGGAGCGGGGAGCGTACGCCGCAGGGGTTACCTGCTTCAGGGCGTGCGCCCGCAACCGCCACAGTCGCTCGATCGAGCGATTCGTTCGGCTCCTACAAAGTTAGGACAGCCGAGCCGCTCTGTCTCCACAGTTACTCGGGCTTCCTACTATCTGAGACGGCCGCAGATCCGCGCTCCGCCCGCAGCTCCCGGATCAGCGCCCGCACGGCGAGGGATCGTGCCTGCTCAGGAGTGGTGACATAGCCGATCGAACGGGTCGGGCGGTCCGATCCGAGAGCGGTGATCTGAATGCCGTCGGGTGCTCCGTACAGGGACAGACCGGGCATGATCGCCATACCCAGACCGCGGGAGACCATCGAGAGCACCGCTCCGTCGTCCTCGGCCTCCACCGTCGCCCGAGGGATCCATGCCTGGGCCGCCCACCAGTCGCGCGTGTACGAGGTGCAGTTCTCGGCCCAGTCGACCAGCGGCAGCGTCCGGGGCGCGGCATGCCCGGCCGGATGCACCAGGGAGTACTCCTCCTCCAGCAGCACCCCGCCGACCAGTTCGGGCGGCGTCGGCGAGGCGGTCCCGATCGTCACGACGGCCAGATCGGCCCGCCCGTCCAGCACCTCGCCGGCCGTGCCGCGCCCCAGCTCACGCACCATCCGCACCACCGGCTCGATCCCGGGGTGGCGGGTGGTGAGGCGTTCCAGGGCGGGCGGCAGCAGATGGAGGGCGGCGCTGCGGAACGCGGCGATCCGCAGCGGTCCGCTCACCGTGTCCGCGCCGCCGGGCCCGGCGGCGATCCCCCGCGCCTCGTCGCCCATCACGTCGAGCAGGCGCAGGACGCGCCGGGCGTGCCCGGCGACCGCGTCACCGGCCGGGGTCGGCGTGGCCCCCCGGCGGCCGCGCTCGAAGAGGAGGACCCCGATCCTGCGTTCGCTGGTGCGGACGGAGTGGGAGACGGCGGACTGGGTCATGCCGAGTTCGCGGGCGGCGGCGGAGAATCCGCGCGCGTCGGCGACGGTGACGATGATGCGGAGTTCGTGCGGGGCGAGGTCGGTCATCGTGCCGCCCCCGCCCGGCGCGGTGCGAGGTCCCACCCATGAAAGCTGCTCATGGAAACGATTCTTCCATCGATGAGGCCCTCTGCCCGACCGCCGTTTTCCCTTCTACCGTCAGCGGCATGACGACACAGCGCACCAGCCGCCCCGGTTCCTCCGCCCACTCCATCGCCCGTACCCTCCACCTCGCCGCCCGCCCGGACGGCTTCCCCACGGCGGACCTCTTCGCCGTCGAGGAGTCGCCCGTGCCGGAGCCCGCCCCCGGCACGGCGGTGGTGGAGAACCTCTACCTCTCCGTGGACCCGTACCACCGCGAGGCGATGGAGGAGGGCGGCTGGGAGCTCGGCGTCCCGCTGGAGGGCCGCACCCTCGGCCGGGTGACGGCCTCCCGCGCCCCGGGGTTCGCGGAGGGGGACCTCGTCCTGCACCGGAAGGGCTGGCGGACCCATGCCGTGGTGGCCCCCGGCGAGGGCGGGGCGCGCAAGGCCCCCTCGTACGACGGGATTCCGCTCACCGCCTACCTCTCGATCCTCGGCGGCACCGGGCTCACCGCCTATGTGGCGCTGACCCGCACGCTGGAGTTCCGGGCCGGCCAGGATCTCTTCGTCTCGGCGGCGGCGGGCGGGGTCGGCACGGCGGTGGGGCGGATGGCCCGGCTGCTCGGCGCCGGGCGGATCGTCGGCAGCGCGGGAACGCCCGCGAAAGTGGCCCGGCTGACCGGTGAGCTGGGCTTCGACGCGGCGTTCGACTATCACGACGGGCCGGTCGGGGAGCTGCTGGCGAAGGCCGCGCCGGAGGGCATCGACGCCTATGTCGACAACGTCGGCGGGGACCATCTGGAGGGCGCGATCTCGGTGCTCCGGGACCACGGGCGGATCGCCTGGGTCGGCGCCATCTCCCAGTACCACTCGCTGCACGAGCCGCCGGCCGCCCCGCGCAACCTGTTCGACATCGTGGAGAAGAGCCTGCGCCTGGAGGGCGTGCTGGTCCGCAACTACTCCGACGTGCAGGCGGAGTTGGAGGAGTTCCTGGTCCCGCATCTCCAGAGCGGGGTGGTCGTGCCCGATGTCACGGTGGTGGACGGCTTCGAACAGACGGTGGAGGGGTTCCTCGGGATGCTGCGGGGCGAGAACACCGGCAAGATGCTGATCCGGATCGCCGACTGAGGCCCTGCGGGGGGCTGTTGTCCCCTTCCCCGTCGTGGCGCCAGGTCTCGCGTCACGGCAGACCTCGCCTCACAGCACGTCGCCGTCGCGCCAGTCGAAGGTGAGCGGGTGGCCGGCCGGGGGCAGGGAGTGGCCGGCCGCCGCCCGGACGTAGGTGCTGCCCTCCTCCTCCGGCAGCGCGACCGTCCCCTGCGGGCCGAGGGCGGCGAGGCCCCCCGGCCACACCTGCCAGCCGCGCGCCGCGTACAGGGCCGCGCCCGCGTCGGACGCGGACAGCGCGCCGAACTCGTACGCCCCGTCGACGACCCGTTCCAGCGCGGCCATCACCCGGTGGCCGAGCCCCTGGCGGCGGCGGCCGGGGCGGACGGCGACGGCTTCGACGTATCCGGCGCGCAGCGAGCGGCCGTCGTGGAGCACCCGGCGCTGGACGATGGAGCCGTGGGCGATCAGAAGCCCCCCGGTGTCGCGCACCAGGGCGTGGACGCCGCCGAGGGCGTGCTCCCAGTCGTCGTCGCCGAAGTCGCCGTCGAAGGCGGTGTCCAGCAGGGTGCGGATCTCGTCCCGTACAGCCGCGGTCAGCTCATAGGTGTGGGCGGCGTGCACCGCGGGGAGCTCGGTCATGCCACCAGTTTCCCAGGCACCCGCTCCCACCAGGCACGCAGGGGCGATTCGGGGGGCTCCCCGCCCGGACCGGGGTGCGCGGCAGGTCCGGGCGGGGAGCCGGGGCGGGGGCGGGGCTCGTACGGGTCACGGAGGGCCGGTACGGGCTCAGTACACCGCGACGCCGTACGCCGAGAGCGCCTCCACCACCGGCTGGTGGATGGCCGAGCCGCTGGTACCGGAGCAGCCGGAGCTGCCGGAGTGGATGCCGAGGGCGACGGTTCCGGCGAAGTGGGCGCCGCCGCTGTCGCCTCCGGCGGAGCAGGCGGTGGTGCGGACCATGCCGTAGACGGGCCCGTCGCCGTAGTTGACGGTGACGTTGACGGCGGTGACCGTGCCGGAGGTGACCTTGGTGGTGGAGCCGCTCTTGCGGATCGCCTGGCCGACGACGGCGTTGGCGGCGGAGGTGATGTCCTGGGTGGAGCCGTTGTAGAGGTCGACGGTTCCGGCGGGCGATGAGCCGTCCGTGTAGCGGACGATGCCGTAGTCGTTGGTCGGGAAGCTGGTGCCCTCGCGGACGCCGACGACCGAACCGCCCGAGGCGGCGGACCAGTTGGCGGAGATGTTGGTGCAGTGCCCGGCGGTCACGAAGTAACGGGCCCCGCCCTTGGTGACGTTGAAGGCGGCCGAGCAGCGGCTGCCGCCCCCGTAGATGGCTCCGCCGCCCAGCACCTCGCGGTCGAAGACGCCGGGTACGCGGCTGATGCTCACGGCACCGCCGAGCCGTTTCGCGACGGCTTCGAGGCGGGCCATGTCCCGGGCGGAGACGGAGGAGTCGGCCTCGACGGCGACCTGGTTGGTGCGCGGGTCGACGCCCCAGGAGGTGCCGGTGATCTTCGCCTCGGCCTCCAGGGTCTCCATCGCGGCGTCGAGCCGGTCGGCGCTGCGGGCGACCCGGCGCACGGTGGCCCCGGCGGCGCGGGCGCGTTCCTCGGCCCGGTCGGTGGTGACGGTGACGACCAGGTCGCCGGTCCTCGCGTCGAGGTAGCTTCCGGCGGTGTCCGCGCCGAGCGTGCGTTCGAGGGAGGCGTCGAGGGCGTACGCGGACGGGGAAGGCGTCGCCGGGGCGGCGGCGGGATCCGGCGCTCGGACGGCGGCGTGGACGTCCGTCGCGGTGGCGGGGGTCGCGCCGAGGCCGACGACTCCGGCGACGAGCAGCAGGGAAAGGCCCAGGCGGGCACGGGAGTTGCGTCTCATGGGGGGAACTCCTTCTCGGGTGACGTGTGGGGACGTACCGAGAAGGAATTTGACATGTTCATTACCTACACCACAAGACCGCGTGACCCGGCGACGGGCGTGGCGCACAGGGAAACCGCCCCCCGTCCGGCTGGGGGGCCGGTCGGGGGGCGGTGCTCGGGGGGCGGTCCTCCGGGGAGGGCCTGGGGTCCGGGGCGTCGTGCTGCGGCGTCCCGGGGCGGGTGTCAGCCCTGGTGGGGGTAGGTGTAGTCGGTCGGCGGGACCAGCGTCTCCTTGATGGCCCGGGTCAGGGTCCAGCGCTGGAGGTTCTGCGGAGCGCCGGCCTTGTCGCAGGTGCCGGAGGAACGGCCGCCGCCGAAGGGCTGCTGGCCGACGACGGCGCCGGTCGACTTGTCGTTGATGTAGAAGTTGCCCGCGGCGTAGCGGAGCTTGTCCATCGTGTACGCGGCGGCCGCGCGGTCGCCCGCGATGACCGAGCCGGTCAGCGCGTAGTCGGAGACCGACTCCATCTGCGCCAGCATGGCGTCGTACTGGTCGTCCTCGTACACGTGGATCGCGAGGATCGGGCCGAAGTACTCGGTCGTGAAGACCTCGTTCTCGGGGTCGGAGCACTCGATGACGGTCGGGCGGACGAAGTAGCCCACCGAGTCGTCGTAGGTGCCGCCGGCGACGACGGTGCACGTCGGGTCGGAC
This sequence comes from Streptomyces sp. cmx-18-6, assembly GCF_046548915.1. Taxonomy (NCBI): domain Bacteria; kingdom Bacillati; phylum Actinomycetota; class Actinomycetes; order Kitasatosporales; family Streptomycetaceae; genus Streptomyces; species Streptomyces sp. cmx-18-6. The sequence continues at coordinate 237,052 of NZ_JAEBEP010000004.1, forward strand.
GCGGCGCGGTCGATCGCGGCCTTGTTCTTGGCGAACGAGCGCTCGTCGATGACGGCCCCGATGAAGTTCGTCAGGTCGGTGACGTCGCCCATCGCGATGGAGTCCACCTCGGCGGCGAACTCCTCCTTGAAGCCGGAGTTCCAGATGGAGGCGGGGACGTACGCACGCGAGGACGCGGAGCACTTCTGGCCCTGGAACTCGAAGGAGCCGCGGGTCAGCGCGGTCTTCAGCACGGCGCGGTCGGCGCTCGGGTGCGCGACGACGAAGTCCTTGCCGCCGGTCTCGCCGACGAGCCGCGGGTAGGTGCGGTACTTGGCGATGTTGTTGCCGACCGTCTTCCACAGGTGCTGGAAGGTGGGGGTCGAGCCGGTGAAGTGGATGCCGGCCAGGTCGCGGTGGTTCAGCGCCACCTCCGAGACGGCCTTGCCGTCGCCGGTGACCAGGTTGATGACGCCCTTGGGCAGACCGGCCTCCTCCAGGAGCTGCATCAGCAGCACGGCGGCGTGGGTCTGGGTCGGGGACGGCTTCCACACCACGACGTTGCCCATGAGGGCGGGGGCGGTGGGGAGGTTGCCCGCGATGGCCGTGAAGTTGAACGGCGTGATCGCGTAGACGAAGCCCTCCAGCGGGCGGTGGTCCATGCGGTTCCACACGCCCGGGGAGTTCGCCGGCGGCTGCTCGGCGAGGATCTGGCGCGCGTAGTGCACGTTGAAGCGCCAGAAGTCGATGAGCTCGCAGGGGGTGTCGATCTCGGCCTGCTGGGCGGTCTTGGACTGGCCGAGCATGGTGGAGGCGGCCAGCGTCTCGCGCCAGGGGCCGGCCAGCAGCTCGGCGGCGCGCAGGATGATCGCCGCGCGGTCGTCGAAGGCCATCGCGCGCCAGGCCGGAGCGGCGGCGAGGGCCGCGTCGATCGCGTCCTGGGCGTCCTGCTCGGTGGCGCCGGCGAAGGTGCCGATGACGGCCTGGTGGTTGTGCGGCTGTACGACGTTCACACGCTCGCCGCCGCCCATCCGCTTCTCGCCGCCGATGGTCATCGGCAGGTCGATCGGGTTCTGGCTGAGCTCCTTGAGCTTCTCCTCCAGGCGGGTGCGCTCGGCGGAGCCCGGGGCGTAGGAGTGGACCGGCTCGTTGACCGGCGCGGGGACCTGGGTGACGGCGTCCATGAGTGCCTTGTCTCCTTGGTGTCGGCGGGGAGGATGGGTGGTTCGGCCGGGGCCGGTCCAGCTCGGGGGCTCAGCCCTTGGTGAGGACCGAGCGGGCGAAGAACAGCAGGTTGGCCGGCTTCTCCGCGAGGCGGCGCATGAAGTATCCGTACCAGTCGGTGCCGTACGCCGTGTAGACGCGCATCCGGTGGCCCTCGGCCGCGAGCCGGACGTGCTCGTCGCTGCGGATCCCGTACAGCATCTGGAACTCGTACTCGTCCAGTTTGCGCCCGGCCTGGCGGCCCAGCTCCTGGGCGATGGCGATGAGACGGGGGTCGTGGGACCCGATCATCGGGTAGCCCTCGCCCTCCATCAGGACCCTGGTGATGCGGACGTACGCCTTGTCGATCTCGGCCTTGTCCTGGTACGCGACGGAGGCGGGCTCCTTGTAGGCGCCCTTCACGATGCGCACGCGGCTGCCGGCGGCGGCCAGGCGGCGGGCGTCGTCCTCGGTGCGGAAGAGGTAGGACTGGATGACGCAGCCGGTCTGCGGGAAGTCCTTCCGCAGCTCCTCGTGGATGGCGAACATCGAGTCGAGGGTGGTGTGGTCCTCGGCGTCCAGGGTGACCGTGGTGCCGATGGCGGCGGCGGCCTCGACGACGGGCCGGACGTTGGCGAGGGCGAGCTCGTGGCCGCCCGGGAACGCGGGGGCGGGCCCGGAGGGCTCTCCGTCGAGGGCGGCGGCGGGTGACGGGAGGGACTGGCCGAACATCGACAGCTTCACGGACATCTCGGCGCGGGGGCCGAGGTCCAGGACCTTCAGCCGGTCGACGAGCTCCAGATAGGCGTCACGGGCGGCCTCGGCCTGCTCGCGGGTGGTGATGTCCTCGCCGACGACGTCGAGCGTGACCTCCAGGCCCTTGTCCGCGGCGTCCTCGACGATCGGGACGACCTGGTCGACGCTCTCCCCGGCGATGAAGCGGTCGACGACCTGCTTGGTGCCGGGCGCGGCCGAGACGAACCGGCGCATCTTGTCGCTGCGGGACGCGGCGAGAATCACGGGACCCAGCACGGGGCACCTCCACGAATGTACGGACGAGGGGCCGTAACGGTACGCACATGAACGTAGGTGAACGCATATGAACGAACACGAACGCACATGAACACACTGGTACGGCACGGATAACCACTGTGAAATCTAGGCACCCCTCGAAGCCTGGGCCATCGACACCTGTCACGCATCCGTGGCCGCCATCTCAGACATCTGTCTGAAGAAGCGCGGGGCGGGGTGCGAGAATGGCCGGGTGACAGGCGATTACCAGGAACTGGTCGACGAGCTCTCCGCCCTCCTCGGCGCCCCCGCCACCCTGGAGAACCGCGATTTCGGCCTGGTCGCCTTCGGGGCCCACGACAGCGACGACGACACGGCGATGGACCCGGTCCGCACCCGCTCGATCCTGACCCGCCGCTCCACCCCCGCCGTCCGCGCCTGGTTCGAGGGCTTCGGCATCACCCGGGCGACCGGCCCGGTCCGCATCCCCGCCGCGCCGGAGGCCGGGGTCTTCCGGGACCGGGTCTGCCTTCCGGTACGCCATCGGGGGGTCGTCCTCGGCTACGTCTGGCTCCTCGACACCGACCCGGGGCCGTCCGACGAGCAGCTGGCCGCCGCGATGGAGGTGGCCGCGCGGATCGGGGCGCTGCTCTTCGACGAGGCGCGGGCGGGCGCGGACCTCTCGCGGGAGTTCGGCGCGGTGCTCGCGGCGGGCCCGGGGCGGGGCCACGACTCGGCGGTGGCGGCGCTGCGGGAGGCGCTGGGCCCGGACGCGGAGGGGCTGCACGCGGTGGTGTGCGTGAGCCCGTGGGCCGACGACACCCCTTCGGTCCGTACGGTGGCGTCGGCGGCGGCCCTCGCCGCGGTCGCCGCTCCCGGGGCGGCCCCGGGGGCCCTGGCACTGGCGGCGCTCGTCCGGCTGCGCTCCCCCGAGCGCCTGGACCCGGCGACGAGCGCCGCCGACCGGCTGCGCACGGCGGCGGGCCCGGCCGCCACCGGGGGGATCGCGACGCCCCGCCGGGGCCTGGACGCGCTGGCGGCCTCCTGGCGGGAGGCGGTGGCGGCGGCGCGCGCGGCCCGGGCGGAGAGCCGCTTCGGCCCGGTCGCGCGGTGGTCGGCGATCGGCCCGTACCGCCTGCTGACCGCGCTCCCGGGCGCCGGCACCGCCCCCGGGGACCCGGCGGTCGCCACCCTGCTGACCCCGCTGCACAAGGAACTGGCCCGCACGGCCGAGGTGTTCCTCGACTGTGCGGGCCAGGCGAGCCGCACGGCGGCCGAGCTGGGCATCCACCGCCAGACGCTCTACTACCGCCTCTCCCGGGTCCAGCAGATCACCGGCCTCGACCTCAACGACGGTGAGGACCGGCTGCTGCTGCACATGGCGCTGAAGGGCGCGCGGCTGTAGTGCCGGCCGGCGGGCTCGCCCAACGGGTGCGCGGGTTCACGCGCGCACGGATCCGGCGGGCTCAGTAGACCTTGAGGCCACGGTTGTTGAGCACTTTCTGCACCGGGTGGTAGAAGGACGACCGGTCGGACTGCGCGTCCGAATCGCCGCAGGGCTTATCCACGTAGTTCCCGGCGGAGCTGATCCCCAGCGCGGTGGTCCCCGTGAACAGGGCTCCGCCGCTGTCGCCGCTCTTGAGGCACAGGCTGGTCTTGATCATATGGCGCAGTGATACGCCGTCGCCGTAGTTGACGGTCATGCTCGGCACCAGCACCATGCCGACCAGGTCCTGGCTCATGGTTCCCACCCGCTTGACCTTCTCCCCGTCGTAGGCGTAGCGGGAGTTCGTGATCTGGCCCTCCGTGCCGTTCTTGTACTGGATGACCCCGTAGGGCTTGACGCTGGAGTTGCGGTACTCGACGACGGCCTGGTCGCCGCCGTCTCCCCCGTAGCCGAAGCTGACCTGACGGCCCAGGCTGATGTGCCCGTTCGTCCGGGACCAGTCGTAGAAGCCGCCGAGCATGCAGTGCCCGGCGGTGAGGAAGAATTTCTTCCCCGCGTTGTTCTGGACGTTGAACGCGGCGCTGCAACGCCTCCCGTTCGAGGTGATCCCGATACCGCCCCGCATCTCGTAGGTGGCGGCCGGCTCCACCGTGCCGGTGACCCTCTCGATGCGCACCGCGTCACCGTGGGCCGCGGCCAGCTCCTCGATCCGGGCCAGGTCGGCGGCGGGCACTCCGTCGTAGATCTCGACGGACACCTGGTTCGTGCTCGGGTCCATGCCCCACGCCGTGTTGGCGATGACCGGCAGCTGGTCCAATTCCTCCTGTACGGAGTCGAGTTCGGCCGCACTGTGGTCGACGATCTCCGGCGTGCCGCCCGCGCTCTCGACCGCTGCCGCGGCAGCCCGGTCGGTGACCCCCACGACGAGGCGGTCGTCCCGGTAGTAGACGCCGGCGGTGCGGTCGTCTCCCAACCCGGCGGCCAGGCTGACCGCTTCGGCCGGCTCGGTGATCGGCTTCGGGGCCGCAAACGCGGCGGGCGTCAGGAGCGCCGAGAACAGGCAGCCCATCACCACGGCCGTGAACGTGTGGCGTATTCGTCGTCTTCGCATGTGGTTTCCCCCCACTGGACGAGAGGCGCGTCCCATCGGCGGAACGTGCCTCTCGCAGAGTGCGGACATGGGATGACGCACAGATGAACGAAGCAGTCCGGAATCCTCAACTCCTTTGCAACAACAAATAGTTGAAGAGTGCCGGCACCTCGGTCGGCAGGTGCGGCGCCTCGCGGCGCTGCCGCCCGGACGGCGAACAGTTCGCGCGGCCGGGCCGCCCACCGGACGCCGGTCGGTGAGACCGCGCCGGGGGCCGGGGGGCGGTCACTTGCCGAAGCGGCGTTCCCGGTTGGCGTACGAGCGCAGGGCGCGCAGGAAGTCCACGTGCCGGAAGGCCGGCCAGTAGCAGTCGACCCAGTGCATCTCGGCGTACGCGGACTGCCAGAGCAGGAAGCCGGAGAGCCGCTGCTCCCCGGAGGTGCGGATGATGAAGTCGGTGTGGTCGGAGATCGGCGAGTAGAGGTGGCGGGAGATGTCGTCGATCCCGAACCGCGCGACCAGCTCGGCCGGGTCGCCGCCGGCCGCCATGTGCTCCTCGAAGGCGCTCTTCACGGCGTCGACGATCTCGCGCCGGCCGCCGTAGCCGACCGCCACGTCCACCTTGAGCCCGCCGCGGCCGGTCGTCGCGGCGGTGGCCTGCTTGAGCACCTGGGCGCTGGTGCCGGGCAGCATGTCCAGCGAGCCGATGACCTGGACCTCCCAGTCGCGGCCCTCGGCGGTGATGTCCCGGACGGTCTCCTCGATCACCTCGATCAGGGGGCCGAGTTCCTCGGCGGGGCGGCCGAGATTGTCGTCGGAGAGCATGAAGAGGGTCACGTGCTCGATGCGGGCCGCCGTGCACCATCCGAGGAACGTGGTCACCTTGGCGCCGCCCGCCCGGTACCCCTCCCGGACGTCCGTGTGCCCGGCCTTCCGCGCCCAGCGCCGGTTGCCGTCGACCATGATCCCGACGTGCTGCGGGCGCGGCAGCCCCACCAGGGTGCTGGCGAGCCGACGCTCGTACACCGCTTCGATGGGCCGCCGGAGGAACAGGGGGAGCAGCTTCATGGGAACTCTCTCCATCACAGGACGGCCGGCGTCGAAGGACCCTATCAGCGGCCTCGGACACCCCGGCGGGTCCGGGGCACGGCCCCGCTCGCGGTCGACCACGGGCCGGTGGCGGGTGGTTGGTGGTTGGTGGTTGGTGGTTGGTGGCGGGTAGTTCGTGAGCGACGGTGCGAGCGAGTGGTCAGCCTCGTCGCCGGTGGTACAGCCGGTTGAGCTTGACGAAGACGAGCGCGCCGAGGAAGCCGACGATGTTCAGGACGGCGAACGCCGCCACGATCGCCCAGAAATGTTCCATGAGGATCCCCGTGGTCGAAGGTGCGGCCCTGAGCGACTCAAGCGCTTCGAGGTCTCCCGGGGCCTGGAAGACGGTCTGTTCGGAGCGGCGACCGATGCGGGGCCGGGCCCGACCGGCTTCGGGTCACGGTCTCTTACGGGTGTGGGCCCCGCTCACCATGCTGCCATTCCGCCGACCCCCGGGTCACCCCCTTCACCGACCAGAGCCGCCAGCACCAGCGGCGCGTCGCCGTCGCTGTGGCCGACCGTCACGGCGAACCAGCGGCCGGCGGGGCCGACGGGGCCCCAGACGGTGAGGTCCCCGTACAGGTCCTGGGAGAACAGCGCCTCGAACAGCGGCCCGACGGTGCCGCCCGTCTGCCGCTCGTGCACCGCCGTGTGCACCTGGATCGTGCGGTGGGGGCCCCAGCGGCGGTCCAACTCATCGGCCAGGGCGACGAGATGCCCTTCGGCGGCGTCCTCCGCGTCGTTCCACTCCCTGCCGTACACGCCGGTCAGCGACGGGCCCTCCCAGAGCGGCACGATACGGAAGCCCGCGCCATCGGTGGCCGACCACTCGCCCGTCAGTGGGACGCCCCGCGCGACGGTGGGGCCGGTGGAGCGTACGGGAGCGGCGAGGAGCTCCTCGGCCTCGGCGACCGCCCGGGCCCTTTGGAAGGGCTCCCCCGCCCGGGAGGTCACGGGGAGACCCGGGCGGTCACCGGGGCGGTTCCGCGGGTCACAGGACCGGCCGGTCCATCGGGCGGGGCAGCGGCGCCAGGGCCCCCGCCTCGCGCAGGCGCTCGCACGCACGCACCACGGCCGCGGTGTCGCCGGGGGCCCCGATGCTCAACAGCAGCCCGCCGCCGGGGAGTTCCTGGCGGACCGCCTCCAGGTCGTCCGGTACGAGCGCGGCGCGGGCCGGGGAGAGGTAGCCCGCGCGGCCCACGGTCGGGTCTGCGACCGAGAACCCGGCCTCGTCCTCCAGCGCGTCCAGCACGTCGTCGTCGCTCACATCGCCGAAGTCCGGCTCCCACACCCGGGCGATGAGCGCGAGGATGTCCTCCTCGGGGACGGGCGCGTCGTCCGGCGCGTGGAGCACCACCGTGAGCAACTGGAGCACGAACTCCGTTTCACCGCCCGCCAGTCCGCTGACCTCCGCCTCCCAGCCGGGCGTCCGCGTGCCGACGAGCCGGAGCCCGACGCCGGTCAGGTCCGACCAGTCGCTCGCGTCCCGCGCGCGGTGCAACGCGCCCAGCAGGGCGTCCCGGTCGGCCGTGATGGCGGTCGCCGGTCCGTCCGCGTGGACCTGGCTCCAGGCGTCCGCCGCCTGTGGAACCAGCTCGGCGAAGCCCTGGAGGGTCTGCCGCCACCGCTCGGCCAGGACCTCGACCGGCTCCGGCCGGGGGCCCCAGAAGCCCCGCACCATACATCGCACGCTGATCTCACTCCTCCGTCGCCGTACCGCTCCGGGCCGCCCACGCGTGCAGGCTACTCGGCGCGGCGGACCGATCGGCACGGCGGAGCGCACGCCGGGCCGATCGGACCCGGGCAGCGACGTACCCGGCACCCGGGACTCCCGTACAGGACGAGGAGCCCGGCTACCGGGTACGGGGCGGGGTCGTGCGGGTCGGTCGGTGAGGTTCGTCGTGCGGGTGCGTCAGTCGGTGAGGTTCACCGAACGGGCCGAGGACGCGCCGATCTCGTCCGCGATCTCCGTCAGCACCGTCTGCGGAACGGTGTCGTCCACCGTCAGGACGACCAGCGCCTCGCCGCCCGCGGCCGCCCGCGAGACCTGCATGCCCGCGATGTTCAGCCCGGCCTCACCGAGGATCTTGCCGACCGCGCCCACGACACCGGGACGGTCCTGGTAGCGCAGGACGACCATGTGGTCCGCGAGGGCCAGGTCCACGTCGTGCTCACCGATGGCCACGACCTTCTGGAGGTTCTTCGGGCCCGCGAGCGTGCCGGAGACCGCGACCTCCTGGCCGTCCGAGAGCGTGCCGCGCACGGTGACCACGTTGCGGTGGTCGGGCGACTCGGAGCTGGTGGTGAGGCGGACCTCGACACCGCGCTCCTGCGCGAAGAGCGGGGCGTTGACGTAGGAGACGGTCTCGTCGACGACGTCCTCGAAGACGCCCTTGAGCGCCGAGAGCTCCAGCACCTTGACGTCGTGCTGGGTGATCTCGCCGTACACCTCGACGTCGAGGCGGGCCGCGACCTCGCCCGCGAGCGCGGTGAAGATCCGGCCCAGCTTCTCCGCGAGCGGCAGGCCGGGGCGCACGTCCTCGGCGATGACGCCGCCCTGGACGTTGACCGCGTCCGGGACCAGCTCACCGGCGAGCGCGAGACGGACGGACTTGGCGACCGCGATGCCCGCCTTCTCCTGGGCCTCGTCGGTGGAGGCGCCCAGGTGCGGGGTGCAGACGACCTGGTCGAACTGGAAGAGCGGGGAGTCCGTGCAGGGCTCCTTCGCGTACACGTCGAGGCCGGCGCCGGCGACGCGGCCCTCCTTGAGGGCGGAGTACAGCGCCTCCTCGTCGACGATCCCGCCGCGCGCGGCGTTGACGATGCGCACCGAGGGCTTCACCTTGTGCAGCGCCTCGTCCCCGATGAGACCGAGGGTCTCGGGGGTCTTGGGCAGGTGCACGGTGATGAAGTCGGCGACCTCCAGGAGCTCGTCCAGGCTGAGGAGCTTGACGCCCATCTGCGCGGCGCGGGCCGGCTGGACGTAGGGGTCGTAGGCGACGATCTTCATGCCGAAGGCCGACATGCGCTGCGCGACCAGGACGCCGATGCGGCCGAGGCCGACGACGCCGAGGACCTTCTCGCTGAGCTCGACCCCGGTGTACTTGGAGCGCTTCCACTCGCCGTTCTTCAGGGCGGTGTTGGCCTGCGGGATGTTGCGCGCGGTGGCGACGAGCAGCCCGCAGGCGAGCTCGGCGGCGGTGACGATGTTGGAGGTCGGGGCGTTGACGACCATCACGCCGGCCTTGGTGGCCGAGGAGACGTCGACGTTGTCCAGGCCGACGCCCGCGCGGGCCACCACGCGGAGCTTCTTCGCGGCGGCGATGGCCTCGGCGTCGACCTTCGTGGCGGAACGCACCAGGATGGCGTCGACGTCGGCGATCGCGGGGAGCAGCTGGGCGCGGTCCGCGCCGTTGCAGTGCCGGATCTCGAAATCCGGACCCAGGGCGTCGACCGTGGCGGGCGACAGCTCTTCAGCGATGAGTACGACAGGTTTCGAGCTCACGTGAGTCCTCACAAGTCCAGTGCGGACGGCCGTCCCGACGGCCGCAGGCGGTGGAGGGGCTAGCCGCGTGGTAGACGCACGACACTGTGGGCCCTGACGCGTGTATGTGTTGAGCAGTGTAGTGGTGCGAAGGGCTGTCCACTGCGCCCCGGTGGAAGGATCACCCGCACGAGGGTGGACGTGGTGCACACCCGTACGGAACCACCGCTTCCGCGACCGGCCCGCACCCGGATCCCGCAGTGACACGGGGGTGCGAGGCGGCTGGTGCGGTACGGAGCGGGGCGGGCCCATGCGGACCCGCCCCGCTCCCCCGAGGCTTACGCCTCTTCGTCGTTCACCCAGCTCATGAGCTTGCGCAGCTCACGGCCCGTGGTCTCCAGCAGGTGGTCGCTGTCGGCCTTCTTGTACTCGTTGTACTTGGGCAGACCGTTGTGGTACTCGGCCATCCACGCCTTGGCGAAGGTGCCGTCCTGGATCTCGGTCAGGACCTTCTTCATCTCGGCCTTGGTGGCGTCGGTGATGATCCGCGGGCCGGTGACGTAGTCGCCCCACTCGGCGGTCTCCGAGATGGACCAGCGCATCTTCTCCAGGCCGCCCTCGTACATGAGGTCGACGATGAGCTTCAGCTCGTGCAGACATTCGAAGTACGCGATCTCGGGCTGGTAGCCCGCCTCGGTCAGCGTCTCGAAACCGGCCTTGACCAGGGCGGCGGTGCCACCGCACAGGACGGCCTGCTCACCGAAGAGGTCGGTCTCGGTCTCCTCGGTGAAGGTGGTCTTGATGACGCCGGCGCGGGTGCCGCCGATGCCCTTGGCGTACGACAGGGCCAGCTCCAGGCCCTTGCCCGAGGCGTCCTGCTCGACGGCCACGATGCAGGGAACGCCGCGGCCCTCCTCGTACTGGCGGCGGACCAGGTGGCCGGGGCCCTTGGGGGCGACCATGCAGACGTCGACGTTGGCCGGCGGCTCGATGAAGCCGAACCGGATGTTCAGGCCGTGGCCGAAGAACAGGGCGTCGCCGTCCTTGAGGTTGTCCTTGACGGACTCCTCGTAGACCTGGGCCTGGATCGGGTCCGGGACGAGGATCATGATGACGTCGGCCTCGGCGGCGGCCTCGGACGGGGTCACCACGCGCAGGCCCTGCTCCTCGGCCTTGGCCTTGGACTTCGAGCCCTCGTGCAGACCGACGCGGACGTCGACGCCGGAGTCGCGGAGCGACAGCGCGTGGGCGTGGCCCTGGCTGCCGTAACCGAGAACCGCGACCTTGCGGCCCTGGATGATGGACAGGTCGGCATCGTCGTCGTAGAACAGCTCGGCCACTGGGTCTTCTCCTTGGTGTGCAGGTGTTGCGTCCCACCGTACGGCGGGGTGCGTCGTTACGTTGTCGGGTCTCGCCATGCGAGCGGCTGGAGCCCCGCTCCCGTACCGCTGGGGCCTCTCGGGAGGAGGGGGCCCTAAGCGGAGCGGTCGAGGGCGCGCAGGGACCGGTCGGTGATCGAGCGCGCGCCGCGCCCTATGGCGATGGTGCCGGACTGGACGAGCTCCTTGATGCCGTACTGCTCCAGCATCTTGAGCATCGCCTCCAGCTTGTCGGCCCCTCCGGTCGCCTCGATCGTGACGGCCTCCGGGGAGACGTCGACGGTCTTGGCGCGGAACAGCTGGACGATCTCGACGATCTGGGAGCGGGTCTCGCTGTCGGCGCGGACCTTCACCAGGACGAGCTCCCGCTGGATCGCGGCGGCGGGCTCGAGTTCGACGATCTTCAGGACGTTGACCAGCTTGTTGAGCTGCTTGGTCACCTGCTCCAGGGGCAGGTCCTCGACATTCACGACGATGGTGATGCGGGAGATGTCGGGGTGCTCGGTGGTGCCGACCGCGAGCGAGTCGATGTTGAAGCCGCGGCGGGAGAACAGGGCGGTGATCCGGGCGAGGACACCGGGCTTGTTCTCGACCAGGACGGAGAGCGTGTGCTTGCTGGACATGGAGTCGTGTCTCTCTCTGTCTCTCAGTCGTCTTCGTTGTCGCCGAAGTCGGGGCGGACGCCGCGTGCGGCCTGGACCTCGTCGTTGGAGGTGCCCGCGGCGACCATCGGCCACACCATGGCGTCCTCGTGGACGATGAAGTCGATCACGACGGGGCGGTCGTTGATGGAGTTGGCCTCTTCGATGACCTTGTCCAGGTCGGCCGGGTCCTCGCAGCGGATCGCGTAGCAGCCCATGGCCTCGGACAGCTTGACGAAGTCCGGGACGCGGGTGCCCTTGGCGGGCTGGCCGTCGGTGTCCGTGCCGGAGTGCAGCACGGTGTTGGAGTAGCGCTGGTTGTAGAAGAGGGTCTGCCACTGGCGGACCATCCCGAGCGCGCCGTTGTTGATGATGGCGACCTTGATCGGGATGTTGTTGAGCGCGCAGGTGGTCAGTTCCTGGTTGGTCATCTGGAAACAGCCGTCGCCGTCGATGGCCCAGACCGTGCGGTCGGGCATGCCGGCCTTGGCGCCCATGGCCGCCGGGACCGCGTACCCCATCGTTCCGGCGCCGCCGCTGTTGAGCCAGGTGGCGGGCTGCTCGTAGTCGATGAAGTGGGAGGCCCACATCTGGTGCTGGCCGACGCCCGCCGCGAAGATCGTGCCCTCGGGGGCGAGCTTGCCGATGCGCTGGATGACCTGCTGCGGGGAGAGGCTGCCGTCCTCGGGCAGGTCGTAGCCGAGCGGGTAGGTGTCGCGCCAGCGGTTGAGGTCCTTCCACCAGGCGGTGTAGTCGCCGGTGTTGCCCTCGGTGTGCTCGGCCTGGACGGCCTGGACCAGGTCGGCCAGGACCTCGCGGGCGTCGCCCACGATGGGGACGTCGGCCATGCGGTTCTTGCCGATCTCGGCCGGGTCGATGTCGGCGTGGACGATCTTGGCGTACGGGGCGAAGCTGTCCAGCTTCCCGGTGACGCGGTCGTCGAAGCGGGCTCCGAGGGCGACGATCAGGTCGGCCTTCTGCAGCGCGGTGACGGCGGTGACCGCACCGTGCATGCCCGGCATTCCCACGTGCAGCGGGTGGCTGTCGGGGAACGCGCCGAGCGCCATCAGGGTGGTGGTGACGGGCGCTCCGGTCAGCTCCGCGAGGACCTTCAGCTCGGCGGTGGCCCCGGCCTTCAGGACGCCGCCGCCGACGTACAGCACGGGGCGCTTGGCCTGGGTGATCAGCTTCGCGGCCTCGCGGATCTGCTTGGCGTGCGGCTTGGTCACCGGGCGGTAGCCGGGCAGGTCCATCGCCGGCGGCCAGCTGAAGGTGGTCTTCGCCTGGAGGGCGTCCTTGGCGATGTCGACGAGGACCGGTCCCGGGCGGCCGGTGGAGGCGATGTGGAAAGCCTCGGCGATGGTGTGCGCGATGTCCTCGGCCTTGGTGACCAGGAAGTTGTGCTTGGTGATCGGCATCGTGATGCCGCAGATGTCGGCTTCCTGGAAGGCGTCCGTGCCGATGGCGGCGGAGGCCACCTGGCCGGTGATCGCGACCAGCGGCACGGAGTCCATGGCCGCGTCGGCGATCGGGGTGACCAGGTTGGTGGCGCCAGGGCCCGAGGTGACCATGCAGACGCCGACCTTGCCGGTGGCCTGCGCGTAGCCGGTGGCCGCGTGGCCCGCGCCCTGCTCGTGGCGGACCAGGATGTGGCGGACCCGGGTGGAGTCCATCAGCGGGTCGTACGCGGGGAGGATGCAGCCGCCGGGGAGGCCGAACACGGTGTCGGCGCCGACTTCCTCGAGAGAGCGGATGAGGGACTGCGCGCCCGTGACGTGCTCAACGATGGCGGACGACTGTCCGCCGGTACGGGCGCGCGGCTGCGGGTGGTGGGCCCCGGTGGCCTGCTCGGTCATCGGCATTCTCTTCTCGAAGCTGAGGGTTTACGCGGGTGTGGTGCGGCGGCTGTTTTGCAGCGTTTTGAGCGTGTCGGTGCAACAAAAAACCCCTCGTGCCGTGAGGCAGGCGAGGGGAGCGCGTCGGGAGTGGTCCGCAGAGTGTCATCGAGTGACCCTGCTTCAGCCGACGCGCTTTCCAAGTACGAGAATTCGGGTGCGCATGGCATTGACCCTCTCTCCGGCACGCATGAAGTGTCAAGTGGGTGGGACGGGCGTCTCAGTATGTGAGCCGGTGAGCAGCGGGATCGAGCCGCCCGCCATGACCGGCCGGGGGCCCGGAACTCCTGGTACGGGGAACTGTCCGCGCACCAGCGCGCGGCGGAGCCGGTACTCGTCGAGCGGGCCGGAGAAGGCCATCCCCTGGCCGTGGGTGCAGCCCATGGCGCGCAGCGCGAGGACCTGCTCGGGGACGTCGACCCCGTCCGCGACGGACTGGAGGCCGAGGTCGCAGGCGATCCGCAGCAGCCCGCTGGTGATCTTGTGCAGCCTGGCGGATTCGACCACCCCTTCGACCAGGTTCCGGTCGAGTTTCAGTACGTCGATGGGGAGGCGGCGCAGCGCGTTGATCGCGGCGAAACCGCTGCCGAAGCCGTCGAGCGCGATCCGCACGCCGAGGCGGCGCAGGGCCACGAGCCGCTGCTCCAGCTCGTCGAAGGGGACCCGGGGGTCGCTGTCGGCGACCTCGATCATCAGCGCACCCGAGGGCAGCCCGTGCCGGGTGAGCAGCGCCTCGATGGAGCCGAAGGGCAGGGCCTTGTCCACCAGCCGGGTGGCGGTGAGGCGTACGGAGACGGCGACGGGGTGGCCGGCCCTGGCCCGGTCGGCGGCCTGCTTGACGGCCTCCTCCAGGAGCCAGCGGCCCAGTTCGGCGGTGCGGTCGTCGTCGCCGGTGACCCGCAGGAACTCGGCGGGCGTGAACAGGATGCCCTGGGCGGAGCGCCAGCGGGCCTGGGCGGCGACGGCGGCCACGGAGCCGCTGGCGAGGTGCACGACGGGCTGGTGCAGCAGGGCGAACTCCCCCTCGCGCAGGGCGGTGCGCAGCCGGGTGGCGAGCTCGGAGCGGCGTACGACGTCGGCCTGCATCTGGGGCGCGTACAGCTCGACGCGGTCCTTGCCGCCGGCCTTGGCCCGGTACATGGCGAGGTCCGCGTTGCGCATGAGGTCGGTGGGGCTGATGCCGGGCTCGGCGAAGGCGACGCCGATGGACGCGGCCACCCGGACCTCGCTGGCGCCGATCCGGTAGGGCTGGGAGAGGGTGAGGCGGAGCCGCTCGGCGATCTCGTGGACCTGGTACTCCCGGGCGCCCTGGTCGCGGGTGCCGTCGCCCATGATGAGGGCGGCGAACTCGTCGCCGCCGAGCCGGGCCGCGGTGTCCCCGGCCCGGACGGACTCCTGGAGGCGGCGGGCGGCCTGGATGAGCAGCTCGTCGCCCGCCTGGTGGCCGATGGTGTCGTTGACCGCCTTGAAGCCGTCGAGGTCGATGAAGAGCACGGCGGTGCCGGGGTCGCTGGAGCGGCGTCCGCCGAGGGCCTGGCGGACCCGGGCGGTGAACAGGGCGCGGTTGGGCAGGTCGGTGAGCGGGTCGTGCTCGGCGTTGTGCTGCAACTGGGCCTGGAGCCTGACCCGCTCGGTGACGTCCCGGCTGTTGAGGAGCAGGCCGCCCTGGTGGCGGTTGACGGTGGACTCGACGTGCAGCCAGTCGCCGGCCCCGGAGCGGAAGCGGCACTCGATGCGGGTGGTGGGCTCCTCGTGGGGCGGCGCGGCGAGGAAGCGCCGCACCTCGTGGACGACCCGGCCGAGGTCGTCGGGGTGGATGATCGAGGAGAGCTCCGCGCCGACGAGGTCCTCCGCCTCGCGCCCGTACACCCCGGCGGCGGCGGGGCTGACGTAGCGCAGGGTGCCGCTGGGGGCGGCGATCATGATGACGTCGCTGGAGCCCTGCACCAGGGAGCGGAAGTGGTTCTCCTTCTGGGCCAGTTCCTGGGTGAGGGAGATGTTGTCCAGGAGCATGATCCCCTGGCGGACGACCAGGGCGAGGACGACCGTGCAGCCGGTGAGGACGACGACCCGGTCCACCCGGCGGCCCTCGACCACGTTGTACAGGATGCCCAGGGTGCAGACGGCGGCGGCGAGATACGGGGTCAGCGCGGCCAGCGACCCGGCGATCGGGCGGCTGGTGGTGCGCGGCGGCCCGGGACGGTCGGCGCCGGGCGTCCGGCGTACGCCCCAGGGGGCGTAGGCCAGGAGCAGCGAACCGGCGAACCAGCCGGCATCCAGCAACTGGCCCGAGTGGTACGTGGAGCGCAGCAGCGGCGAGGTGAAGACCGCGTCGCTCAGGACGGTCAGCGCCAGGGCGGCGATCGCGGTGTTGACCGCGGAGCGGTTGGCCCCGGAGCGGCGGAAGTGCAGCGCGAGCACCATGGAGACGAGCACGATGTCGAGCAGCGGATAGGCCAGCGAGAGGGCCGCCGGGCCGACACTGGCCTCCTCGACGCCCGCCATGTGCGCGGTGTGCGCGAGGGCGAGGCTCCAGGCGAGGGTCAGCAGGGAGCCGCCGATCAGCCAGGCGTCCAGGGCCAGGCAGACCCAGCCGGCCCTGGTGACGGGCCGCTTGGCGAGGACGAGCAGTCCGACGATGGCGGGCGGCGCGAAGCAGAGGAAGAAGGCGTCGGCCGCGGACGGGCTGGGCACGGGGACGCCGAGCACCACCTCGTACCACCCCCAGACGGCGTTTCCGCAGGCCGCCATGAGGGAGGAGACCGAGAACAGCAGCCAGGCCGGGCGCAGTCGGCGGGCGCTCGCCCGGGCGTAGAGGAAGCAGGAGACGGCGGCGGTCAGCGCCGCTGCGGCGAGGCCGAAGTCGCCCATGAAGCGGGCCAGTTCCGGCGAGCCCCAGCCGACCGCCGCGCCGATGGAATACCCGGCGCAGACGACCCCGAGCAGGATCCGGGACCGCAGGCCCGTGGAGCCGGAGGCGGGGCGCGGCGAGAGCCAGGTCCCCAGCACGCTCACCGGAGGGCTCCCCGGCCCGGCCCCGGAAGGTCCGGTCGCCCCGGCGTCGGGCGTCCGGTCCGCGTCGTCCGCCGCCGCGCACCGCGCACCGCCGCCGGGGCCGCCGCCGGCAGGGATCCAGGCAGCCGCCGCGCACGATGCGCCGAGGGGTCGCTCGGGTGGGGGCTCCGGGGGAATTCCAGCCATCGGCGGACGCCGCGCTCCGGGCGCGCCGATGGCCGCCGCGGCCCGCCCCGCCGCCTGGGATCGTCTCTCCGTGGCCAGCACATCGCCCGTCGCCCCCTCGCGTTCCGATGCTCCCCCCGCACCGCCCCTTCCACGGCGCAGCCCCCGGTCCGGACGATACACCAGGTCCGTCACGCAGGGCCATAGCCTCTCTACGCTCCGTGACGAAATGCGAGGTGGGCGGCACTGTCCGCATCCGAAGGACGCCTCAGCGTGGCCAGTTGGGACGGGTCAGCCGGTGGTGCTGACGACGTTCCGCACCGGCTCCCCCGCCGCGAAACGGGTGAGCTGCGCGGCCAGCAGCCGCTTGGCGCGTGGTTCGAACGCCGAGGTGCTGCCGCCCACATGAGGTGTGATCAGGACATTCGGAGCATGCCAGAGAGGATGGCCGGACGGCAGCGGTTCGGGGTCGGTGACGTCGAGCGCCGCCCGCAGCCGTCCGGATTCCAGTTCGGACAAAAGGGCCTTGGTGTCCACGACCCCGCCCCGGGCGACGTTGACGAGAAGGGCCCCGTCCGGCATCGCGGCGAGGAACTCGGCGTCCACCAGCCCTTGTGTGGAGGGGTTCAGCGGGGTGGAGAGGATGACCACGTCGGCCTCGGGCAGCAGGGCGGGCAGGTCGTCGAGCGTGTGTACGGGACCGCGCGCGGTGGTCCGGGCGGAGCGCGCGACGCGCACCACCCGCGCGCACTCGAAGGGCGCGAGCCGGTCCTCGATGGCGGAGCCGATGGAGCCGTACCCCACGATGAGGACGGACTTGTCGGCGAGCGCCGGGTAGAAGCCGGACCGCCACTCCTCCTCGTCCTGGCCGTGGACGAACCCGGGGAACCCGCGCAGCGAGGCCAGGATCAGCGCGAGCGTCAGCTCCGCGGTGGACGCCTCGTGCACCCCCTTGGCGTTGCACAGGCGTACGCCGGCGGGCAGCAGACCGAGCCCCGGCTCCACGTGGTCGATGCCCGCCGAGAGCGTCTGCACCACCTGGACGACGCTCATCGCGCCCATCGGCCGTACGGCGATCTCCGAGCCCTTCATGTACGGGACGACGTAGTACACGCAGTGCGCGGGGTCGCCGGGGTAGTCCGGGCCGCCGTCCCAGAAGAGGTAGTCGAGACCTTCGGGAAGGCCGTCGATCTCCTCGGCGGGAAAGGGCAGCCATACATCGGCACGCGTCGCGCCGGAAGTCGTCGCAGTCATGGTCAGGAGGCTATGCGACGGGTGTGCGAGCGCTCCAGGACGGCTGATCGAAATCGCGGCCGGGCCAGAGGTTAGGGTCTTTCGTTTGGATCAGGCCGGATCAGGGAGCGGGGTCCGGTGCGTGCGGCTGCAAGGCGGAGGATTGAGGCATGGCGGAGCCATGGTGATTGACGACAACGCGGCAGGTGTGCGTGCCGGGGCACGCGAGCCCGGCATGATCAAAACGAGAGGCCCTGGTTTGGGGTGCGGTACGGCCCCGTGACCGCGGGAACGAAAGGGGTTCGGGGAGTTGGAGCGCAGGACTATCGGTGCGTCGGGGCTCGCCGTGGGCGCGGTCGGTCTGGGCTGCATGCCGATGAGCTGGGGCTACAGCGCATCGCAGCAGCGCGGGGACCGTTCCCTGCGTACGGTGCACGCGGCGCTCGACGCGGGTGTCCGGCTGCTCGACACCGCGGACATGTACGGCCCGTTCACCAACGAGCTCCTGGTGGGGCGGGCGCTGAAGGGCCGCCGGGCCGAGGCGTTCGTCTCCACCAAGTGCGGTCTGCTGGTGGGTGATCAGCACATCGTCGCCAACGGGCGTCCCGGTTATGTGCGACGGGCCTGCGACGCGTCGCTGCGGCGGCTCCAGACCGAGGTGATCGACCTGTACCAACTGCACCGGGCGGACCCCGAGGTGCCGGTCGAGGAGACCTGGGGCGCGATGGCGGAGCTGGTGGGCGCGGGCAAGGTGCGGTCGCTGGGACTGTGCGCGGTGGGGGCGCGCGCTCCGCGCCGGTCGGGCGCCGGGCCGCATGCGGGAACGATCCGCCAACTGGAGCGGATCCAGCAGGTCTTTCCGGTCAGCGCGGTGGAGGCGGAGCTGTCGGTGTGGTCGCCGGAGGCGCTGGGCGAGCTGCTGCCGTGGTGCGCGGCGCGCGGGGTCGGGGTGCTCGCCGCGATGCCGCTCGGCAGCGGCTATCTGACCGGGACCTTGAAGCCCGGGCAGGGGTTCGAACCCGAGGACCTGCGGGCCAGGCATCCCCGGTTCACGGCCGAGATGATGGCGGCGAACCAGCCGGTGGTGGCCGGTCTGCGGCGGATCGCCCAGCGGCGCGGGGCGAGCGTGGCCCAGGTGGCGCTGGCGTGGGTGCTGCGGCAGGGTCCGCATGTGGTGGCGGTGCCGGGGACCAAGCAGGAGCGGTGGGCGGTGGAGAACGCGCGGGCGGCGGAGGTGGAGCTGGAGGAGGCGGACCTGGCGGAGATCGCCGCCCTGCCTCGGGCGCGCGGGTCGTGGGACTGAGCGGGTCGCGGGGCGCGCGGGTCGTGGGACGGAGCGCGCCGGGGGGCGGGGCCGGGCGCCGGGCGGGAGATGGCGGGACAATGGGCCGCACCGGGAACTCCGGGCGGGGCCGTGGTGCGGGTACAGGCAGTGCGGACAGGTAGTACGGAACAGGTAGTCAGGCAGCCGTCGAAAGGATCGGTTCAGTGCGCGGTGCTGTGTTCGGATCTGTTCAGTCCCCCGCGATGCGCAGGGGGGTGGTGGCCGCGCTGGCGACGGCCTCGCTGCTCCTGTCCGCCGCGTGTTCCACCGGCGGGGAGGGAAGCTCCGCCGGACCGGGCGCACCCTCGCCGACCACCGCCGCCCCGGGCTCCGGCTCCCCCTCCCCGAGCGCGTCGGCCGATCTGCCGCCCGCCAAGGGCGCGGCGAAGGTCGTCTCCACGCTGACCGAGGAGCTGAAGTCGCCCTGGGGACTGACCCCGCTGCCGGGCGGCGATCTGCTGGTCGCCTCGCGCGACGAGGGGACGATCCACCGGATCGACGGCGAGAGCGGCAAGAAGACGCTGCTGGGCACGGTGCCCGGGGTGTCGCCGGCGGGTGAGGGCGGTCTGCTGGGTCTCGCCGTCTCCTCGACGTTCGGCGCGGACGAGTTGGTGTACGCCTACTTCACCACCACCTCCGACAACCGGATCGTGCGGATGCAGTACGACGAGAGGCGGCCGGCGGGCCAGCAGCTCGGCGCGCCGGACACCATCCTGCGCGGCATCCCCAAGGGCAGCATCCACAACGGCGGCCGGATCGCGTTCGGCCCGGACAAGATGCTGTACGCGGGCACGGGCGAGATCGGGGACACCGGGCTCGCGCAGGACAAGGAGTCGCTGGCGGGCAAGATCCTGCGGATGACCCCGGACGGGGAGCCGGTGCACGGCAACCCGGAGGCGGACTCGGTGGTGTATTCGTACGGGCACCGCAATGTGCAGGGGCTCGCCTGGGACGCGCGGAAGCGGCTGTGGGCGGCCGAGTTCGGCCAGAACACCTGGGACGAACTGAACCTGATCAAGCCCGGCGGCAACTACGGGTGGCCCGAGGTTGAGGGCGAGGAGGGCGAGGACGGGTTCATCGACCCGGTGGCCCAGTGGAAGACCTCCGAGGCGTCGCCCAGCGGCATCGCGTACGCCGAGGGCTCCATCTGGATGGCGGGGCTGCGCGGCGAACGGCTCTGGCGCATCCCGCTCTCCGGCGACTCCGCCGGGGAGCCCCTGGCGGACCCCCAGTCGTTCCTGGACGAGAAGCACGGCCGGCTGCGCACCGTCGTGAGCGCGGGCAGCGACCGGCTCTGGCTGGTCACCAGCAACACGGACGGCAGGGGGACCCCGAAGGCGGGGGACGACAGGATCCTGCTGGTCGAGGTGGAGTAGGCACGGGACCCGGGCGCCACCCGCGCGGCAGGGCGGAGGGAGCACGACCGCGTTCGGTTTCTTCGAGGAGCCGGGCCCCGGCAGCGCCGGGCCGCCCGAGCGCTCATGAGCGGTCTTCACGAGGTCAGCGGGGTTTACGGGGTCAGTGGGGTTTACGGGGTCGGGTAGAGGCGCAGGCGGTGGGCCAGGGCCGCCGCCTCGCCGCGGGTGGCGACGCCAAGCTTGGCCAGGATGTTGGAGACGTGCACGCTCGCGGTCTTCGGCGAGATGAACAGCTCCTCGGCGATCTTCCGGTTGGTGTGCCCGGCCGCGACCAGCCGGTGCACGTCCTGCTCGCGCCGGGTCAGCCCGAAGGACTCCGCGGCCGCGATCGCGGGGGCCTCCTCCGTGGCGGAGTGCGGCCGGGGGCCGTCTCCGGTCGGGTCCCCCGCCGCGTCGGCGGGTGCGGCCAGGATCGCCGGGTGGATCTCCGCACCGGGGGCGGGGTCCGGGGCGTCCAGGGCGATCCGGGCGCGGGCCGCCAGTTGTTCGACCGCCTCGGCCAGCGGGCGGGCCCCGAGCCGTCCGGCGACGGTGTGGGCGCTGTGCAGCAGGGCCGTGGCGGTGGACCGGTCGCCGGGGGCGATGAGCAGCGCCTCGGCCCAGCGGTGGTGGATCTGGGCCAGCTCGTACGGGCGGCTGAGCGGGACGAACGCGGCTGCGGCGCGCGCCCAGTGCTCCGGGGTGTCGGCGCCCTCCGCGCGGGCCAGTTCGGCGTCGATCACCAGGCCGTGGGCGGCCCAGACCGGGACGAGGAGCGGCAGGTTCTTGACGTACCGGCGGATCAGGTCCAGCATCGCCGGCCGCCCCGGTTCGGTGGCGGGCAGCCCGCGGGCGTCCGCCTCGATCGCGGCGGCGGCCCGGAGCAGCGGCAGCGCGTACCGCTGGGTGCCCGGCGGGAACTCCCGCTGGGCCAGCTCCTCGAACGCCGCGCGTGCCTGGGCGGTCCGGCCCTGCGCCGCGGCCAGCAGCATCGCGTGCCGGACGGGGTCGATGACGTGCTGGGGCTGCGGGTCGCGGGCCCCGAAGTACTGCCGGGACAGCGCGAGCTGCGCCTCTCCCTCGGCGAAGTCCCCTCGTGCGATGGCCAGTTCCGTACGGCGGGCCGCCACGAGCCCCTTGGACTGGGCGGACAGCGCCATCCGCTCGCCCGCGTCGGCCGCCGCCTCGCTCTGCGCCCAGTGCCCGAGGGAGAACAGGGAGTGGGCCTGGTTGGTGTGCACCCAGGACTCGGAGTCGGCCAGGCCGTGGCTGTGACAGACCTCGATGCCGTGGTCGGCGGCGGCCACGGCCTCCAGCGAGCGGCCCATCGCTTCGAGCGATGACGGCAGGTTGATGTTGGCCCGGCCCAGCAGGTGGACCAGGTGCAGTTCGTCGGCGCGGTCCCGGACGGCGTACATCTCGGCGAGTCCGTCCTCGATGCCGCCCGCGTCGGCGGTGAGCCAGCCGCGGGTGAGCCGGGCGTTGAGCTCGATGTACTCGTCGCCGACCAGCCGGGCGTACTCCACGGCCCGGTCGGCGTCGGCCATCGCCTGCGGTCCTGGCTGGTGCAGCGCCCGCCAACTGGCCACGTTGGCCAGGACGTCGGCGTGCACGGCGGACGGCGGCAGGCCCCGGACCAGCTCCTGCGCGGTGGCGAGCTCATCCCATCCGGTGCCCCGGTCGAGCCCCTGCATCAGCCGGGTGCGCTGGACCCGGAACCAGGCTTCGCGCAGCGGGTCGGGCTTCGCGGCCAGGACCCGCAGGGCCTTCTTGGAGATGGCCAGGGCGCGCTTGGGCTCGCCGCCGAAGCGGGCGGCGACGGTGGCCTCGGCCATCACGTCGAGGTAGCGCGTCGGCGTGTTCGCCGGGTCGCAGCCGGCCGGCGGGTAGACCTCGGCGTAGTCGAAGGGGCGCAGGGTGTCGCGCACCGCGTCGGGCACATCGTCCCAGAGCTCCATCGCCCGCTCCAGGAAGCGCAGTTGCTCGTGGTAGGCGTAGCGCCGCCGGGCCTCGACGGATGCCTGGAGCACGGCGGGCAGGGCCTTGGCGGCGTCGTGGGCGGCGTACCAGTAGCTGGCGAGGCGGGTGGCGCGCTCGTCGTCCCGGACCAGGGACGGGTCGGCCTCCAGGGCTTCGGCGTACCGGCGGTTGACGCGGGTCCGCTCGCCGGGGAGGAGGTCGTCGCTGACGGCCTCGCGGACCAGGGAGTGCCGGAAGCGGTAGCCGTCGCTGTCGGGGGCGGGTTGCAGCAGGTTGGCGCCGACCGCGGCGCGCAGCGCCTCGTTGAGGTCCTCCTCGCCGAGTCCGGCCACGGCGGCCAGGAGTTCGTGCTCGACGAAGGAGCCGCCCTCGGCGACGACCCTGGCGACCCGCTGGGCGTGCTCGGGAAGCGCCTCGACGCGGACGAGCAGGAGGTCGCGCAGCGAGTCGCTGAGGCTGGAGCTGTCGTCGCCGCATTCCAGGGAGCGGGCCAGCTCCTCGACGAAGAAGGCGTTGCCGTCGGAGCGGTCGAAGATCTCGTCGACCAGGGCGGCCCCGGGCGCGACGGCGAGGATGCCGGTGAGCTGCCGGTCGACCTCCGTGCGGCTGAACCGGTCGAGCTCGACGCGGGCGACGGTGCGCAGCCGGTCCAGCTCCGCGAGGAGCGGGCGCAGGGGGTGGCGGCGGTGGAGGTCGTCGGCGCGGTAGGTGCCGACGACCATGAGGCGGCCGCTGCGCAGGGTGCGGAAGAGGTAGGCGAGCAGGTGCCGGGTGGAGGCGTCGGCCCAGTGCAGGTCCTCCAGGACGAGGACGACCACCCGGTCGGCGGAGATCCGCTCCAGGAGCCGGACGGCGAGCTCGAAGAGGCGGGCGGTGCTGTGCTCGTCGGTCGCGTCGCGGTCGGCCTCCCCCAGTTCGGGCAGGATGCGGGCCAGTTCGCCCTCCTGCCCGGCGAAGGCGGCGGCCATCTCCTCGGGCAGCGTGCGGCGCAGGGCGCGCAGAGCGGTGGTGAAGGGCGCGAACGGCAGCCCGTCCGCGCCGATCTCCACACAGCCGCCGACCGCCACCACGGCGTCGCGGCGGCCCGCCCGGCAGAGGAACTCCTCCACCAGACGGGTCTTGCCGACGCCCGCCTCACCGCCGATCAGCAGCGCCTGCGGCTCTCCGGCGGTGGCACGGGCGAGCGCTCCGGTGAGCCGGGCGAGCTCCTCGGAGCGTCCGACGAACTCGGGGCTGACTGACCTGGTCTCCACGGTGCCGAGCATCGCATAGGCGGGCGAGGCGGCGGCACTGGTTTCCCACATGGTGATCATGGCCCCTGGATCGTCCGGGGCGGCCGCGACGGTCCCCGTGACGGCCCCCGGGGTGTCCGGGCCGACCGTGACGGCCCCGGAACCGGCCGTGGCGGCCCCCGGACTGTCGGGGGCCGCCGTGGCTGCGGCGCCGGCCCCGGAGGGCCCCGCCCGCTCCGGCCGCCGGCTCATCGCCAGGCGGCGACGTGGAGGAGGAAGCGTCCGCGGCCCCGCCTCACCCGCCCTCCGGGGTCGTCGCTCCCGGAGAGGCGGCGGTCGGCCCGGCGGGCGAGGCGGACGTGCCGGGCCTGGCGCTCGGCGTCGGCGCGGCGGATGAGTTCGGCGGAAACGGCTTGGTGCAGCCCGTACTCGTACATGCGGTTCTCCCTGGTTCTGCCGGTGTCGACAGCGGTGGGGAGCCGGTGGGCCGGTCGGCCTGGGCTCTTCCGCTGTGCCTCCACCGTCGTCGGCCAGGGGGGTCCGCCGCATCGGGCGAGTGCCGCATCTTCGCCGGTCCGGGGGCCTTAGGCGCGGGCGGGCGACGCCTTAGGGCGTCAGGTATTCCCTGAGCGCCCCAGGAACTCGGGCGCTCAGGCCCTCGGATCCGCGAAGCGCTCAGGCACTCTCAGGGCTTCGGGCCCGCTCGGGTCCTCGGTCCCTCCCAGCGCCCCGGGCCCTCCGTCAGCTCCGCGCCTCAGGTCCCCGTCGACGGGTCAGCCCGCCGGTACGCCCGCGACGGGCAGGGCGAGGAACAGGTCGAAGTACATGCCCACGGAGATCAGGACGCCCAGGGCCCCGAGGGCGACGCCGGCCAGCGCGACGGCCCGGACCCAGGCGGGCTGCGGGCGCTCGGCGGGGGTCCCGAAGGCGGGGCGGACCAGGACGAAGACGCCGACGAGCAGGGCCAGCACCGCGAAGACGCCGTTGCCGAGGGCGGTGGCGTGCCAGGCGTCCCCGTAGATCTCGGAGATCTGCTGGGCGGGGCTGCCGCCGCCGGACGTCTTGATCTGGCCGATCAGCGTCTCGCGCTCGGCGGCGACCCGGCTGCTCCAGGCTCCCGTCAGGGCCACGATGCCGAGGGCGGTGGAGACGACGGCCGCCGCGCCCGCGCCGACGCCGTGGCGCGCCTTGGCGAAGGGGTCGTCCGCCAGGTCGTCGTCGCCGTGCCCGGCCTCGGCGAGGGGGTCGGTCTCCGGAGTCCCGTCCGGCTCGTCCGCGGCCGCCTTCGACGGCTCGGCGGCGTCCTCCGTAACGGCGTCGTCGGTGCTCGTGGCGTCGGTGTCGTCGGCGGGCGTGGTCGTCTTGGAGAGGCCGGTCGGCTGGGAGGGGGTGGTGTTCATGTGCCGCACGCTAGGGGGCCCGGATGAGAGCCCCCTTAACGCCGGGGCTCAGCGACCGCTGCGGGCCCGCCATTCCGGGGCGAGGACGGACCAGATCTCCGAGTCGTGGCGTACGCCCCGGTAGAAGTAGTTCTGGCGGATCACGCCGTCACGGGTCATCCCGAGCCGCTTGGCGACGGCGATCGAGTTGGTGTTGGCGGCGGAGGCGTCCCACTCCACGCGGTGCATGCCGCGCTCGTATACCGCCCAGTCGATGAGGCGCTCGGCGGCGCGGGTGATCAGGCCGCGGCCCTGGGCGGCGGGCTCCAGCCAGACGCCGATCTCGCAGTTGCCGGAGGCCGCGTCGAAGGTCGGGAACAGGACGCCGCCGACGAGCGTGCCCTCCAGCCAGATGCCGAAGAGCCGCCCGGTGTCCGCCGCCTGCTTCTCCGCGTACCGCTGGAGCAGGGCGCGCGCCGAGTCCAGGTCGGTGGCGTAGGAGGCGAACGGAACCCACGGGTCCACCAGGTCGCGGGCCCGGTCCATATGGGCGAGGAACTCCTCGGCCTGCCAGATCTCCAGCGGGCGCAGCTCCGCCTTGTCGTCACCCAGGGATATGGCGAACATCATGCTCCTCCTCCGTCAGCACGGCACCCTCTTCCGTGCCGCGCGCCTCGGGGATCTTCGCATAGTCCACCTCGGAGTCCGGCGGCTCGATGCTGATCCGGGGCAGCCTGCGGTCCAGCCAGCCGGGCAGCCACCAGTTCGCGCCGCCGAGCATGTGCATCAGGGCGGGCACCAGGAGGGTGCGCAGCACGAAGGCGTCCAGAGCGACGGCGGTGGCCAGCGCGATGCCGAACATGGCGATCACCCGGTCGCCGCTGAGCACGAAGGCGAGGAAGACGGAAATCATGATGACGGCGGCGGAGTTGATCACCCGGCTGGTCTCGGCGAGGCCGACCCGTACCGAGCGCCGGTTGTCGCCGGTCTCCAGCCACTCCTCGTACATCCGGCCGACCAGGAAGACCTGGTAGTCCATGGAGAGGCCGAAGAGGACGGAGACCATGATCACGGGGAGGAAGGGTTCGATGGGCCCGGCGCTGCCGAGGCCGAGCAGTTCGCTTCCCCAGCCCCACTGGAAGACGGCGACGACGACGCCGAAGGAGGAGGCGACGGCGGCCACGTTCATCACGGCGGCCTTGACCGGGATGCCGATGGAGCGGAAGGCCAGGAGCAGCAGCAGACAGCCGAGGCCGATGACGACGCCGACGAAGAGGGGCAGCTTGCCGACGATGATCTCCGCGAAGTCGTCGTAGCTCGCCGTCACCCCGCCGACGTACGTCTCCAGCGAGGTCGTCTCCTTCACCGGCGGGAGCACGTCCTCGCGGATGCGGTCGACGAGCTCGCTGGTCTCCTGCGACTGGGGCGCGGAGTCGGGTACGACGGTGAGGAAGGCGGTGTCGCCGCCGCCGTTGTAGGTGACCGGGCCGACCGAGGCGACGCCTTCGGTGGTACGGAGCTTCTCGGGCAGCGAGTCCAGGGCGAGCCGGTCGTCCGCCCCGTCGAGCTGGGCGGCGATGGTGAGGGGGCCGTTGACGCCGGGGCCGAAGCCGTCGCCGATCAGGTCGTACGCCTGCCGGGTGGTGGCGGTGGCCGGGTTGTTGCCCTGGTCGGAGGTGCCGAGGTGGAGGCCGAGCGCGGGCAGGGCGAGGACGGTCATGACGACGGCCGCGATCCCGCCGAGCAGCCCCGGGTGGCGCTCCACGAACGCGGACCAGCGGGCGGCGAAGCCGGTGGGCAGCTCGGGGCGCGGCCCGTGCTCGGCGAGCCGGCGGCGTTCGCGGCGGCTGAGGGCCCGCATCCCGATGAGGGAGAGCAGGGCGGGCAGCAGGGTGACGGAGGCGGCCACGGTCAGGACGACGGTGAGGGAGGCGGCGATGGCGACGCCGTTGAGGAAGCTGAGCCGCAGGATCAGCATGCCGAGCAGCGCGATGCAGACGGTGGCCCCGGCGAAGACGACCGCGCGACCGGTGGTGGTGACGGCGTTGCGCGCCGCTTCGTCGACCGCCATGCCGCGCCGGAGCCCTCTGCGGTGCCGGGTGACGATGAACAGGGCGTAGTCGATGCCGACGCCGAGCCCGATGAGCATGCCGAGCATCGGCGCGAAGTCCGCGACGGTCATCACGTGCCCGAGCAGC
Organism: Streptomyces sp. cmx-18-6; assembly: GCF_046548915.1. Lineage (NCBI taxonomy): Bacteria > Bacillati > Actinomycetota > Actinomycetes > Kitasatosporales > Streptomycetaceae > Streptomyces > Streptomyces sp. cmx-18-6. Next base: position 264,193 of record NZ_JAEBEP010000004.1, read on the forward strand.
ACGATGCCCGCGTAGGCGGTGCCCACGGAGACCAGGGCGGTGGCGATGGGCAGCAGGCTGGCGGCGAGCGAGCCGAAGGCGAGGAAGAGGACCACGGCCGCGACGACCACGCCGACGGCCTCGGCGATGTGGGCGGTGGGCGCTTCGGTGAGGGCGACGGCGGTGCCGCCCAGTTCGACCTGGAGCCCGTCCGCCTCGGCCGCCTTCGCGGTGTCCACGAGGGCCTGGGCCTGGGCGACGGGGATCTCGTCGGCGGGGCGGTCGAAGGTGACCGTGGCGTAGGCGGTGCGGCCGTCCTCGCTGATCTGGCCGGTCCCGGCGGCGTCGTAGGGACCGGTGACCGCGCCGACGCCGGGCAGGGCGTCGATCGCGTGGAGGGTGCGGGTCATCGTCTGTTCGACGTCGGCGGCCCGGACCGTGGAGCCGGTGGTGTGCCAGACGACCGTGTCGGTGTCGCCGCCGAGGTCGGTGAAGCCGCGCGACAGGAGCTCGGTGGCCCGGCCGGACTCCGTGCCGGGCACCTCGTAGTCGTTGGAGTACGCGGAACCCGCGAACCCCGCCGCGGCGGCTGTGCCGCCGAGGGCGGCGAGCCAGATGAGGACGGCGAGCAGACGGTGCTTGATGCACCAGCGGGCGATGGCGGCCAACGGACGAGCTCCCTGCGGGTTCGTGGACCTTTACCCGCAGATGGATGGATCTGCCCGTAAACGTCGTATGACCTGGTGCCCGCCACTCTGTCAGCAGAAAGAGATCCTTTGTCCCTTTCGTGGCCATGGTCACAGGGCTTGATCTGCTCCCTACACGGCACAGGACGGGCCACGGACCGGCCCGGCGACCTGCCGTGAACGACCCGGTAAGCGTGGAGGTCAGCCGGAGACGCTCGCCCGGCCGTTCTCGATGTGCCCCATGAGCCGCCGCCGGAAGCCGTCCTCCCCGTCGACCGTGACGGCGAGGTCGTACCAGCCGTGCGCGTCGGCCGCCGAGTGCACGACCGTACGGTGGCGGCCCGGCTTGACGGTGATGCGGCGGGTCCAGTCCCGCAGGTCGTCCGGGTCGACGTAACCGAGCGGCCTCACCAGGAAGGTCAGGTTCCGGCGGCCCGTGTTGCGCAGGGTCAGATGGAGATCGCGGTCACGGGCGTCGATCCGGGTGCCGACCTCGGCGCTCCCCCCGGCCGGCCCGGCGAACTCGCGCCGGAAGCCGTTCGGCCCGGTGACCGTGAACCGGTACGCCTCCCCCGTCACCGGCACGGTCCAGTGCCCCGCGCCCCGGACGTCCTGGTGCCGCGGGGCCTCGAACCCACCGGCGTACGGGTAGAGCGTGAAGTGCGCCGAGGACCGGCCGCTGTTCGCCAGCTCCACCCGCAGCGCGCCCCCGGTCCCCCGCCTGACCTGCGCGTCCGGCTGGTACGGCAGCGGGCGCGCCGGGCGTGCGCCGGGCTCCTGCTCCGGGAGGCGCTGGACGGCCGGGGGCCTGGGCTGCCAGCGGCCGGTGAGCGGCGGAATCGTCCCGGGCTGCTGGAGGGCGGGCCGCCGCCGGGGCCGGGTGAAGTCGAAGGCGGAGGTGAGGTCGCCGGTGACGCGGCGTCGCCAGTCGCTGATGTTGGGTTCCCTCACGCCGCTCCAGCGCTCCAGGAAGCGGATGACCGAGGTGTGGTCGAAGACCTCCGAGCAGACGTACCCGCCGACCGTCCACGGCGAGACGACGAGCAGCGGCACCCGGATGCCGAGGCCGGTCGGGCGGCCCTCCCACTGCTCGTCGGTCACCTCGGGGGGTGCGACGGGCGGCGGCACATGGTCGAAGAAGCCGTCGTTCTCGTCGTAGTTGATCAGGACGGCGGTGTGCCGCCACACGTCGGGGTTCTTGCCGAGCGCGTCGAGGATCTTGTAGACGATGGTGGCGCTGTGCACCGGCGAGGAGACGCTCGGGTGCTCGGAGTCGATCGCCGAGGGCACCAGGTAGGAGACCTCCGGCAGCGTCCCGGCGGCCACGTCCTTGGCGAACTCGTCGGCCAGCGTCCCGGTCGGCACCCGGCGCAGCCCGCGCTCGAACAGGCTCCGCTCCTGCCGGCCGAGGGTCGCGACGCCCTCCTCCAGCAGTCCGAGCAGCCGTTCCCGCTCGGCCCCGGACGCGCCCCGGACCCTGGCGTAGAACGCCTCCATGTACGCAGGGCCGCCGGTGCGGGCGAGCGCCTTGCGGGCGACGGCCTTGAAGGTGGCGTAGAACTCGATCTGGTTGTCGGTGAAGTTCTCCCACTCCGTGTACGTCCGCCAGCTCCGCCCCGCCTTCTCCAGCCGCTCGGCGTAGGTGGACCAGTCGTAGCCGGGATGGCTGCCCTCGCTGTACGCGTCGTTGCCCACGGCCCGCTTCCCGTTCGCCTCGAAGCCGGTCCTGCCGCTCCAGAGGTGGTTGCGGTTGGGGCTGGTGGAGGTGTGGATCGAGGAGTGGTAGGCGTCGCAGACGGTGAAGGTGTCGGCCAGCTCGTAGTGGAGCGGGATGTCACGGCGGTCGTAGTACGCCATGGTCGCGGCGGTCTTCGCGCTGATCCAGCCGTTCATCCAGCCGCCGGCCCAGGCTTTCGCGCCGCCGTTCCAGGAGTGGTCGAGGGCCCCGATGTACTGCAGGTCCTTCTTCTGCTCCTCGGCCGCGCCGCGCACCGGGAAGGGCAGCACGGTGGCCCCGGACGCGCCGGGCTGCTCGAAGACGGTGCCGCCGGTGGGCAGTTCGATGGCGTTGCGGTCGCCGAAGCCGCGTACACCGCGCAGGGTGCCGAAGTAGTGGTCGAAGGAACGGTTCTCCTGCATGAGGATCACCACGTGCTTGATGGCTCCGAGCCCTCCGGACCCCGCGTGGGCGGGCTGCGCGGCGATGGCTGCCTGGAGCGACGGCGGCAGGAACGATCCGGCCGCAGCGGCGCCGAGCGCGCCCCCGCCGAGGGCGAAGAGCCGCCGCCGTGACATGTCCGTGGTCAAAAGAGCCTCCCGTATCCGGTGGTTACAGCCGGGAAGCTAGTCAGGGCGGGTGGCGGCGGGAAGGACTGCGTACGACCTGGTGGTGAACGTCCAGGAGGCCGGACGAGCGACGCCCGGATCACGACGCGGCGTAATCGGCGAGCGAGGGTTCCAGCATGCCGAAGGCGCTGTCCGCCTCCGCGGTGACGGTGGAGGAGATCCGGGCGTCGTCCCGGCCGGCGAGGGTGAGTTCCTGGATGCGCTGGAACAGGGTGCGGTGCACAGCGCCGAGCAGGGCGGCGGCGGCCCGGGGGGCGATGTCGTCGCGGGGTACGCCGGTGGCCTCGGCCAGGGCGTCGGCCAGGGCTGCCTCGCGCAGGTCGTGGAGGTCGCGCAGGCGGGCGGAGAGGGTGGGGCTGTCGGCGATCATGCGGGCGAAGTCGGGGCCGGAGAAGCCGACGACCGGTTCGCCGGCCGCGACCGCGTCGCTGAAGGCGCGGCGCAGTGCCGTCAGGGCCGACTCACCGGCCCGGCGGTCGGTCACGGTGCGGGCCAGGGAGGCGATGAAGGCGTCCTGGTGGTCCAGGGCCAGGTCTTCCTTGCGCGGGAAGTAGTTGGTCACCGTCCTCTTGGCGACCCGCGCGGAGGCGGCGATCTCGGCGATGGTGGTCCGCTCGAAGCCCTGGGCGAGGAAGAGGCGCGTGGCATGGTCGGAGATGAGCTGCCGGGCCTCCTGCTTCTTCGATTCCCGCAGGCCGGCAGGGGGCGCAGGCGAGGCGGCGTCAGTAGTCATGAGGCAATCTTACGCCCGTAACATTTTTATGTTGTCGGTATCGAGAGGTCCTGGGTAAGTTTACGCCCGTCGCAAGATTTCTACGGCCTTCCGCCGCGCCCTCCCGGGAACCACCGAGGAAGAACACCTTGCAGATCACCGCCTCCACCGTCTCACTCACCGTCGACGACATCGCCGCCTCCCACCGGTTCTTCACCACCCACCTCGGCTACACCGAGCAGGCCGCCGTCGACGGTTTCGTCTCCCTGGCACGCCAGGACGCGGCCGTCGACATCGTCCTGATCGCCCGAGGCAACCAGGTGCTGCCGGCCGACCAGCGCGACCAGCACGCCTCCGGCCTGATCCTCGCCTTCACCCGGCCGACATCCAGGCCGAGGAGCAGCGGCTGCGCACCGAGGGCGTGAAGATCACCATGCCGCTGCGCGAGGAGCCCTGGGGCGAGCGGCTCTTCCAGATCACCGATCCCAACGGTGTCGTGGTCCAGTTCATCGAGTGGACGACGCCGGACGCCTCCTGATCACCCGACTGCGGCCGGCAGGGCCCCGCCTCGGCCGGCACCCCTCACCCCGTCCGACACCAATGACCTACGAAGGGTTCTCCATGCGCAAGCTCGTGTACTGCGTCGCCACCACGCTCGACGGTTTCGTCGCGGGTCCCGACGGCTCCGACCCCACCGGCCCCGGCGGCTTCTGGTCGCCTGCGGAGAGCTATATCCAGCACCTCGTCGACGAGTACCCGGAGACTCTGCCCGGGCCGGCCCGGGCCGCCCTTGGCGTCACTGCCGAGGGCACCCGGTTCGACACCGTCGTCGAGGGGCGCAAGAGCTACGAGATCGGCCTCGCGGCCGGCGTGACCGACGCCTTCCCCCACCTCAGGCACCTGGTCTTCTCCCGGACACTGACCGAGAGCCCGGACCCCGGCGTCGAGCTCGTCGCCGACGACCCGGTGGCAACGGTGCGGGAGCTGAAGCGGATCGACGGGAAGGACATCTGGCTGATCGGCGGCGCTGCACTGGCCGGCGCGCTGTACGGAGAGATCGACCGTCTGGTCGTCAAGCTCAGCCCGCTCACCATCGGCTCCGGCATACCGCTCTTCGGGCGGACCGCAGCCTTTGAACCCGCCCTATGGGAGCTCAGCGACCACACCGTCCTCCAGGGCGGAGCAGCCTTCCTCACCTATGAGCGGGGCCACCACGCTCCGCAGGACGCCGGCGAGTAGCCGAAGGGACCGCACTGTCCGGTATGCCTGTGCCGCGGCGACTCCCGCCACGGCACAGGCATACCGGACGTGACGGGCCATCCACGCTGAAGCTCACACCCCGATGAGGTGCAGCGACCCCCACAGCGCGAGCGTCGAGGCGAACAGCGTGGCCGGTACGGTCGCGAGTCCCAGCCGGGTGAAGCGGCCCAGTTCGGGCGCGTCCCCGTGGGCGTGCAGGATGCGCCGCCACAGGAGCGTGGCGAGAGAGCCGACGTACGTGAGGTTGGGGCCGATGTTCACCCCGATCAGGGCCGCGAGCAGCGGTCCGGGGCCGGCCGCCGCGACGATCGGGAGCAGGGCGAGGATCGCGGGCAGGTTGTTGATCAGGTTGGCCAGCAGCGCCGCGACCACGGCGACGCCGAGCAGTGCGGGGAGCGTGTCGCCCTCGGGCAGGACGGCGGCGATGCCGGAGCCGAGCCCATTGTCGACGACGGCCTTGACGACGACGCCGAGGGCGAGGACGAAGAGGCAGAACAGCGGGTTGGCCGAGCGCACGACGGCGAGGGGTGTGGTCTCCCGCTTGGCGAGCGCCCGTACGGCGAGCACGGCCGCGCCCGCGAGCGCCGCCCACAGGGGCTCGGCCCCCGCGAACGAGGTGACGACGAACCCGGCCAGGGTCAGCCCCAGCACCACGAGCGTGAAGACGGGGACCGGCGTGCGCTCGGCCTCCGGGTCCGGCGCGTGCGCCCCGGCGGCCAGGTCGGCCCGGAACGCGCGGCGGAACACCGCGTACTCGACGGCCATCGCGGCCAGCCACGGCAGCGCCATCAGCGCGGCGAACCGGGTGAAGGAGAGGCCGCTCGCGGTGAACGCCAGGAGGTTGGTGAGGTTGGAGACGGGGAGCAGGAGGGACGCGGAGTTGGCGAGGTGCGCGCAGGCGTAGACGTACGGGCGGGGCCGTGCGCCGACCCGGGCGGCGGTGGCGAGGACGACCGGGGTGAGCAGGACGACGGTGGCGTCCAGACTGAGGACGGCGGTGATGAGGGAGGCGACGACGAAGACCCCGCCGAGGAGCGGCCGGGTCTGCCCCCGGCAGGCACGGGCCACCAGATCCCCCGCCGCCCGGAACAACCCCTCGTCGGCGCAGAGTCGGGCCAGCACCAGGATCGCGGCGAGGAACCCGACGACCGGGAGCAGCTCCCCCGCCTGGTCCCGCGCCTCGGGCCAGGACACCGCCCCCACGGCCACCACGAGGACGACGGCGGGCACGGCGACGGTCGCCTCCGGCAGGCCCCGGGGGCGTACGACGGCGAAGGCGAGGACGCCCAGGAGGAGGGCGAAGGAGACGAGCTCGGCGGCGACGGTGTTCAGGGGGCTCTCCGGACCGGCGAAAGGGGCGACGCACCTGTAGAGGGGGCGGCGCACCGTGGAAGGGGCGACGCACCCGTAAAGAAGGCGACGCACCGTACAAGGCGCGACGCACCCGTAAAGAAGGCGACGCACCGTACAAGAGGCGACGCACCCGTAAAGAAGGCGACGCACCCGTAGAAAGGGCGGCGCACCCGTAGTCGTACGGGTGCGCCGCCCTTTCAGGACGTGATCGGCCGGAGGGTCAGCCCTCGACGCCGAGCTTCTCCAGGATCAGCTCACGCACGCGCGCCGCGTCCGCCTGGCCCCGGGTCGCCTTCATGACCGCGCCGACGAGCGCGCCCGCCGCCGCGACCTTGCCGCCGCGGATCTTGTCCGCGATGGCCGCGTTGCCCGCGATGGCCTCGTCGACGGCCGTGGACAGCGCGCCCTCGTCCGAGACGACCTTCAGGCCGCGCTTCTCGACGACGGTGTCCGGGTCGCCCTCGCCCGCGAGGACACCCTCGATGACCTGGCGGGCCAGCTTGTCGTTGAGGTCGCCCGCGGCGACGAGCGCGGCCACCCGGGCGACCTGCGCCGGGGTGATCGGCAGCGCGTCCAGGCCGCGGCCGGTCTCGTTGGCGTTACGGGCCAGCTCGCCCATCCACCACTTGCGGGCCTGGTCCGAGGGTGCGCCCGCCTCGATCGTGGCGACGATCAGCTCGACCGCGCCCGCGTTGAGGATGGACTGCATGTCGTGCTCGGAGACGCCCCACTCCTCCTTGAGCCGGGCGCGCCGCAGCCGGGGCAGCTCGGGGAGGCCCTTGCGGAGCTCCTCGACCCAGTCGCGGGCGGGTGCCACCGGCACCAGGTCCGGCTCGGGGAAGTAGCGGTAGTCCTCGGCGTTGTCCTTGATGCGGCCGGCCGTGGTGGAGCCGTCCTCCTCGTGGAAGTGCCGGGTCTCCTGCACGATCGTGCCGCCCGAGGACAGCACGGCGGCGTGCCGCTGGATCTCGAAGCGCGCGGCCCGCTCGACGGAACGCAGCGAGTTCACGTTCTTCGTCTCGGAGCGGGTGCCGAACGTCTCGGTGCCGTTGGGCCGCAGCGACAGGTTGACGTCGCAGCGCATCTGGCCCATCTCCATGCGCGCCTCGGAGACCCCGAGGGCCTTGATCAGCTCGCGGAGCTCGGCGACGTACGCCTTGGCGACCTCGGGGGCGCGGGCGCCCGCTCCCTCGATCGGCTTGGTGACGATCTCGATGAGCGGGATGCCGGCCCGGTTGTAGTCGAGCAGGGAGTGGGACGCGCCGTGGATACGGCCGGTGGCGCCGCCGACGTGCGTCGACTTGCCGGTGTCCTCCTCCATGTGGGCGCGCTCGATCTGCACCCGGAAGATCTCGCCGTCCTCCAGCTGGACGTCCAGATAGCCGTCGAAGGCGATCGGCTCGTCGTACTGGGAGGTCTGGAAGTTCTTCGGCATGTCCGGATAGAAGTAGTTCTTCCGGGCGAAGCGGCACCACTCGGCGATCTCGCAGTTGAGCGCGAGACCGATCTTGATGGCCGACTCGACACCGATCTCGTTGACGACCGGCAGCGCGCCGGGCAGTCCGAGACAGACCGGACAGGTCTGGGAGTTGGCGCCCTGCTGAAGCTCCGTGGAGCAGCCGCAGAACATCTTGGTCTTGGTGCCGAGTTCGACATGGACTTCGAGGCCCATGACGGGGTCGTAGGACGCGAGCGCGTCCTCGTACGACACCAGGTCGGTGACAGTCACGGTGAAACTTTCCCTCTCAGCCCAGCAGGACGTCTTCGTCGCCCAGACGCTTCAGTTCGCGATACAGGATCGCGAGTCCGGTGACGATGGCGGCAGCGGAGACGGCCGCGTCGACGAGACGCAGCACGTCGTTGTCGTGGCGGGCGAGCTTCGCCTGCTTGGCGACGCTGATCGCGCCGAACGCGGTACTGCCGAGCGCGACGTACAGCCCGGTCTTGGACTTCTTGAAGTTACTGGCCTTCTTTGCCATGGCAGTCACAGCGACGGAGCCTCCTCAAGCAGCGGGTGCCCCCACTTTTCCACGAAGGCGGCCTCGACGGCCGCTCCGACCTTGTAGAGCCGGTCGTCCTTCATGGCGGGGGCGATGATCTGTAGTCCGACCGGCAGGCCGTCCTCCGGGGCCAGGCCGCAGGGGAGCGACATGGCGGAGTTGCCGGCCAGGTTGGTGGGGATGGTGCACAGGTCCGCGAGGTACATCGCCATCGGGTCGTCGGCGCGCTCGCCGATCGGGAAGGCGGTGGTCGGAGTCGTCGGGGAGACGATCACGTCGACCTGCTCGAACGCCTTCTCGAAGTCCTGGGTGATCAGGGTGCGGACCTTCTGGGCCGAGCCGTAGTACGCGTCGTAGTAGCCGGAGCTGAGCGCGTACGTGCCCAGGATGATGCGGCGCTTGACCTCGTCGCCGAAACCGGCCTCGCGGGTCAGCGCGGTGACCTCCTCGGCCGACTTCGTGCCGTCGTCCCCGACCCGCAGGCCGTAGCGCATGGCGTCGAAACGGGCCAGGTTGGAGGAGCACTCGGAGGGCGCGATCAGGTAGTACGCCGAGAGCGCCAGGTCGAAGGACGGGCAGTCCAGCTCGACGACGTCCGCGCCCAGCGACTTCAGCAGCTCGACCGACTCGTCGAAGCGCTGGAGCACTCCGGCCTGGTAGCCCTCGCCGCGGAACTGCTTGACGACGCCGACGCGCATCCCCTGTACGGAGCCGTTGCGCGCGGCCTCGACGACCGGCGGGACCGGGGCGTCGATGGAGGTCGAGTCCAGCGGGTCGTGGCCGGCGATCGCCTCGTGCAGCAGCGCCGCGTCCAGGACCGTGCGGGCGCAGGGCCCGCCCTGGTCCAGGGAGGACGAGAAGGCGACCATGCCGTAGCGGGAGACGCCGCCGTAGGTGGGCTTGACGCCGACCGTGCCGGTGACGGCGGCGGGCTGGCGGATGGAGCCGCCGGTGTCCGTGCCGATGGCGAGCGGGGCCTCGTAGGAGGCGAGGGCGGCGGAGGAGCCGCCGCCGGAGCCGCCGGGGATGCGGGTGAGGTCCCAGGGGTTGCCGGTGGGGCCGTAGGCGCTGTTCTCGGTGGAGGACCCCATGGCGAACTCGTCCATGTTGGTCTTGCCGAGGATGACGACGTCGGCGGCGCGCAGCTTCTGCGTGAGCGTGGCGTCGTACGGCGGGACCCAGCCCTCGAGGATCTTGGAACCGACGGTGGTCGGCATGTCCTTCGTGGTGAAGATGTCCTTCAGCGCGAGCGGGACGCCGGCCAGCGGGCCGAGCTTCTCGCCCGCCTCGCGCTTGGCGTCCACGGCACGGGCCTGGGCGAGCGCGCCCTCGCGGTCGATGTGCAGGAAGGCGTGGACCTTCTCGTCGACCGCGTCGATCCGGGCGAGGTGGGCCTCGGTGACCTCGACGGCGGTGAGCTCGCCGGAGGCGATCCTCGCGGCGATCTCGGCCGCGGTGAGCTTGATGATGGTGCTGTGGTCCGTCATGGCGGTTAGTCCTCCCCCAGGATCTGCGGCACCTTGAAACGCTGCTGCTCCTGGGCCGGGGCGCCGGAGAGCGCCTGCGCGGGGGTGAGCGACGGACGGACCTCGTCCGCGCGCATGACGTTGGTCAGCGGCAGCGGGTGGGAGGTCGGCGGTACGTCTTGGTCGGCGACCTCGGAGACGCGGGCGACCGCGCCGATGATGTCGTCGAGCTGACCGGCGAAGTGATCGAGCTCTTCGCCCTTCAGCTCCAGACGCGCCAGCCGGGCGAGGTGGGCGACCTCCTCGCGCGTGATGCCAGGCATGCAGCGATCCTCAGGGGTTGGTGTGTGGTTTTGGCCCCAATCCTATGGGGTCGCCCGAGGGCGGGTACCCCACCCCGAACGGCCCACCCGTTTCGGGGGGCCGTGAGCCGTTTCGTACGGGGCCGGGACCCGTCCCGTACGAGCGCGGGCACAGCTTCCGCACGGGGCGAGCACCTTTTCGTACGGGGCCGGGCACCGCTTCCGGGCGGGGCCGCGAATCCTTTCGTACGGGGCCGGGGCCGGGTCTCAGGTCGTCGCCGGGCCCGAGATCGCGCGCCCCTGGGCCGGGTGCGGGTGCTGCTCGGCGTCGGGCTTCCCGTTCGCCGCGGCAGCGGCCGCCTGGGCCTCCAGCTCGGCGGGGCGCCGCCAGCCGTGCTCGCCGCGCGCCCGGAGCCAGGCCGTCGTCTCCTGGGGCGGCATCGCGGCCGCCACCAGCCAGCCCTGCACCGCGTCGCACCGCAGGTCCCGCAGCCGCTCCCAGGTCTCGTCGTCCTCGACGCCCTCGGCGACGACGACCAGGCCGAGCGAGTGGGCCAGGTCGATCGTGCAGCGGACGATCTCCGCGTCCTCGTGGTCGACCGCGAGCCGGGCCACGAAGGACCGGTCGATCTTCAGCTCGCTCACCGGCAGGCGGCGCAGGTGGACCAGGGAGGAGTAGCCGGTGCCGAAGTCGTCCAGGGACATCTTCACGCCGTGCGCGGTGAGTCCGGCGAGGGTGTCGGCGGCCCGCTGCGGGTCCTCCAGCAGCACGTGCTCGGTGATCTCCAGCTGGAGCGCCGAGGCGGGCACGCCGTGCCGGGCGAGCCGGGCGGCGACCCCGCCCGCGAAGCCGGGGGTGTGGACGTCGCGCGGGGACACGTTGACCGCGACCGGCACGGACAGGCCCTGCGCACGCCACCGGGCGACCTGGGCGAGCGCCGTCTCCAGCACGTACTCCGTGAGGTGCGGCATCAGCCCGGAGGACTCCGCGATGGCGATGAACTCGTCCGGGGGGACCCGGCCGCGCTCCGGGTGCACCCAGCGCACCAGCGCCTCCAGACCGGCGACCTGCCCGTCGAAGCGGACCTTGGGCTGGTAGTGCAGCTCGACGTCGCCCGCGTCCAGCGCCCGGCGCAGATCGCCCAGGAGCCCCAGCCGGTCGGGGGTGTTGCTGTCCCGCTTCGACTCGTAGACCTCGACGCCCGTGCGGTCGCGCTTGGCCTGGTACATCGCGACGTCCGCGCGGCGGAGCAGGCCCTCGGCGTCCAGCGCGTGGTCCGGGTAGACGGCGACCCCGGCGCTGGCCTCCAGCACGAGGATCAGCCCGTCCAGGTCGAGCGGCGAGGACAGCTCGGCGACCAGATGGCGGGCCACCCGCTGGGCGCTGGTGGTCGAGTCGGCCTGCGGCAGGAGTACGGCGAACTCGTCGCCTCCGAGCCGGGCCGCCTCCGCGCCGGGCGGCAGGGCCAGCCGCAGGCGTTCCGCGATCTGGAGCAGCAGCCGGTCGCCGGCGAGGTGGCCGAGGGTGTCGTTGACCGCGCGGAAGCGGTCCAGGTCGATCAGGACGAGCCCCGACCGGGTGCCGACGCTCTCGGCGTCCTCCAGAGCCGACCAGGTCCGCTCCAGCAGCCACTGGCGGTTGGGCAGACCGGTCAGCGGGTCGCGCAACTGCTCCTCGGCGCGGGCGCGGGCGATCCAGAGGGTGGAGTCCAGGGCGATCAGCGGCACCGCGAAGAGCGGCAGCACGACGGGCATGGACGTGGCGACGACGCAGATCAGCGGGGCGAGGCCGAGCAGGGCGACGGCGACGAGGCCCTGGCGCAGCAGCGCCGTACGGGCGATGGTGGGCAGTCCGCCGTGCTGGGGCGCCCTGGCGTACCACAGCAGGACCCGGGTGACGAGCAGATACGTGGACGCCGTCAGGAGCAGTTCCGGTACGGCGGCGATGCCCCAGTCGAGTGGCAGCCAGGGGTCCTCCACGGTCGGCGCCACGCCGAACGCGGCCAGCACGAGCGCCGCCGCCGCGATGCCGAGGATGTCCACCGCGCCGTGCAGGAGCCCCTGCCACCAGCGGTGCCGGCGGGCGCTCCCGACGAGCACCACGACGACCAGGCTGACCAGGCCCGCCGGCAGCCAGCCGTAGAGCAGCAGCACGGCGAGGGTGAGGGCGGCCCCGGAGCCGGTGCCGCCCCACCACCGGTCGCGGCCGAGCGCGACCAGGTGGCCGACGATGATGCCGGTGAGCACGGCGAGCGACCAGCCCACCGCCCCGTCCGGGAAGAGCGCGTGGCCGTCGCGCACCGTCCGGTAGAGCCCGGTGGCCAGAAGTAACGCCGCGATCCCGATGGCGGCGGCGCCCACGGGGGACGTGAGCCCGACGAAACCTTGCAGCCGCGACACCGGGGCGGCGCTCTCGGTCGGTTTCATTCCGTCCCTCTCACAGCCGGCGGTGCCGAAGTCCCTCGGTGGCCCCCGCTCCGGTGCTCCGACGGCCCCGGACGGGCGGCCGTGCACCGGCGGGCGCTACCCCTCAACAGTAGGCCGCCAAAGGCTTCCAGGGGCAGCGCTCTACCGCTCTCGCCGAATGCGAACCGGCTGCCCATCACCATCTGGTATGCGCCGAACGGGTGATGCGGAGAGGCCGTTCGGGGTCCGACCGACCCTTCTTCGCACCTCTGCCCCGATTCTTCCCTTCTGGAGCCGCGCCACGCCGGGGCCGCGTCTCGAAGACGTCTCGATCCGGCGAACAGCGGGTGCCCGGGCGCGGCGCGCGGAGTGAGCGGGTCCGGTGCGGGGCGCTACTCCTCGGTGGTCTCCGGTTCGGGGGTCGCGGTCTCCGGTTCGGAAGCGGCGGTCCGCGGTGCGGGGGGCGCGGATTGCAGTTCGGCCGTCGCGGCCTCCGGTTCGGGAGTCGCCGGCTCGGGCGCCGGCAGGGCCGCTTCCCGTGCGGCGTCCGGGCCCTGTGCGAGCAGGACGGCGAACCCCTCCTCGTCCAGCACAGGGACCTTCACCTGCATGGCCTTGTCGTACTTGGAGCCGGGGTTGTCTCCGACGACCACGAAGGCAGTCTTCTTCGACACCGATCCGGTGACCTTCGCCCCGAGGGCCTGAAGCGCCTCCTTCGCGCCGTCCCTGGTGTAGGCGGTGAGGGTGCCGGTGACGACGACGGTGAGTCCTTCGAGGGGGCGGGGGCCCTCGTCCTCATCGGCTCCCTCGTCGGCCATCCGGACCCCGGCCTCGCGCCATTTGCGCACGATCTCGCGGTGCCAGTCCTCGGCGAACCACTGCTTGACGGAGGCGGCGATGGTGGGGCCGACGCCGTCCGCCGCTGCGAGCTCCTCCTCGCTCGCCTCGTCGATGCGGTCGATGGAGCGGAACTGGCGGGCCAGCTCCTGCGCGGCGACCGGGCCGACGTGCCGGATGGACAGCCCGGTGAGGACGCGGGCCAGCGGCGCTTCCTTCGCGGCGGCGATGCCCTCCAGCATGGCCACGGCGTTCTTCTTCGGCTCGCCCTGCTGGTTGGCGAAGACGGTCGCGATCTTCTCCTCGCCGCTCTTCGGGTCGCGCTTGGGCAGGCCGCTGTCCTGGTCCAGGACATACGCCCGGATCGGCAGCAGCTGGTCGATGGTGAGGCCGAAAAGGTCGCTCTCGTCCCGCAGGACCGGCTCCGCGGGCTCCAGGGGCCGGGTCAGGGCGGCGGCGGCGACATAGCCGAAGTGGTCGATGTCCAGGCTCTTGCGCCCGGCGAGGTAGAACACCCGCTCGCGCAACTGGGCCGGGCAGGTGCGGGCGTTGGGGCAGCGGAGGTCGATGTCGCCCTCCTTCATGGGGCGCAGCTCCGTATCGCACTCGGGGCAGTGGGTCGGCATCTCGAACGCCTTCTCGGTGCCGTCGCGCAGGTCGACGACGGGGCCGAGGATCTCCGGGATGACGTCGCCCGCCTTGCGGATGACCACGGTGTCGCCGATCAGGACGCCCTTGGCCTTGACCACGTTCTGGTTGTGCAGGGTGGCGAACTCGACTTCGGAACCGGCCACTTCGACCGGCTCGACCTGGGCGTACGGGGTGACGCGGCCGGTGCGGCCGACGCCGACGCGGATGTTGACCAGTTTGGTGTTGACCTCCTCCGGGGCGTACTTCCAGGCGATGGCCCAGCGCGGGGCGCGGGAGGTGGAGCCCAGCCGTCCCTGGAGCGGGATCTCGTCGAGCTTGACGACGACCCCGTCGATCTCGTGCTCCACGGAGTGCCGGTGCTCGCCGAAGTACGCGATGAACTCCCGTACGCCGGCGAGGGAGTCGACGACCTTGTTGTGCTGGGCCGTGGGCAGGCCCCACGCGTGGAGGAGGTCGTACGCCTGGGAGAGGCGGTCGATGGCAAGGCCCTCGTGGGCTCCGATGCCGTGCACCACCATGTGCAGCGGGCGGGTGGCGGTGACCTTCGGGTCCTTCTGGCGCAGCGATCCCGCCGCCGCGTTGCGCGGGTTGGCGAAGGGCTTGTCCTCGGCCGCCACCAGCCGGGCGTTCAGCTCCTCGAACGCCTCCATCGGGAAGAAGACCTCGCCGCGGATCTCGACCAGGGCGGGGATGTCCTCGCCCTTCAGGCGGTGCGGGATCTCCGCGATCGTGCGGACGTTGGGCGTGATGTCCTCGCCGGTGCGGCCGTCGCCGCGGGTCGCCGCCCGGGTCAGCCGGCCGTGCTCGTAGGTGAGGTTGACGGCGAGCCCGTCCACCTTGAGCTCGCACAGGAAGTGGTGGTCGGGCGTGCCGACGTCCTTGGCGACGCGCTCGGCCCAGGAGGCCAGCTCCTCGTCGTCGAAGGCGTTGTCCAGGGAGAGCATGCGCTCGCGGTGCTCCACGGAGGTGAACTCCGTGCGATAGGGGCCCGCCACCTTCTGGGTCGGGGAGTCCGGCGTGCGCAGCGCCGGGTGCTCGTCCTCCAGTCTCTCCAGGGAACGCATCAGCCGGTCGAAATCGCCGTCGCTGACGACCGGCTGGTCCTTCACGTAATACCGGAAGCGGTGCTCCTCGACCTGCTCGGCCAGCAGCGCGTGCTCCTCGCGCACGTCTGCCGGAATCGAGCTCTCCTGCTCCACCCGCTGTTCGCCGGCCATCGTCCCGTCCTCCCGTTTGCCCGTCGTCCCGTCGTGCCCGTCACTCAGGGTTGTCCGCGAGCGATCGCGCCGCTCTGGAGCAGTGGTCGAGTGCGGTGCGGGCGTGCGCGGGCGACGCCCCCGCGAGACCGCACGACGGAGTGATCACGACGGACTCGGCGAGAGTCCCCGGATTCAGCCCCAACCTGCTCCACAACGTCCTGACGCCCATGACGCTACCGCCCGGGTCTGACAATGCGTCCGAGGCCGCTTCGGTGGACGGGACCACGCCCAGGAACAGCTGGGTGGAGCCTTCGACGGCTTCCCCGATCGCCTCCTCCTCACGCTCGGTGAGCAGCGAGAAATCGAACGAGATTCCGTCGGCCCCGGCCCTGCGCAGCAGCGCGAAGGGCGCCTCGGGGGCGCAGGAGTGGACGATCGTCGTCCCGTCCTCGCCCGCCGCGGCCAGCACCTCGCGCAGGGTCGCCTCCACGACCTGCCGGTCGACGGCGCGGTAGGTGCGATAGCCGCTGGCGGAGCGGACCCGGCCCAGCAGGACGGCGGTGAGGGAGGGCTCGTCCAGTTGGAGCACGACCTCGGCCCCGGGCAGCCGGCGGCGTACGTCTGCGAGGTGGGCGCGCAGCCCCTCGGCCAGCGATCCGGCCAGGTCGCGGCAGGCTCCGGGGTCGCCCAGCATGGCTTCGCCGCCGCGCAGTTCCAGCCCGGCGGCCAGCGTCCACGGCCCCACCGCCTGGACCTTGAGCAGGCCCTCGTACCCCTGGGTGAACTCCTCCAGGGCGTCCAGGTCCTCCCCCAGCCAGGAGCGGGCGCGGCGGGTGTCGCGGCCCGGCCGGTCGCTGATCCGCCAGCCGCTCGGCTCGACGTGTCCGTACATCTCGACGAGCATGCCGACGGTCCGGCCGATCATGTCCGCGCCGGGCCCGCGTGCGGGCAGCTCCGCCAGATACGGCATGCCCCGGCCGTCCGCGAAGGACCCGGTGACGGTCTTCGCCGCCTCCCTCGCGTCACCCCCGGGCATCGACCCGATCCCGGTCGCCGGACACCCGCTGAACTTGCTCTTCTCGCTCACCCGGGAAGCCTACGGTCCCGGGCGGGCGCGCGACGCGCACGGGTGGCCGGGGCCGGCGGAGCCCGAAAAGCGCTGGGGTGGCCGGGGTCAGCGGCCGGGGCGGACCGTGAGGTCGTTCACCTCGGCGTCGCGCGGCAGGTCGATCGCCATCAGGATCGTGGTGGCCACCGACTCGGGGTCGATCCAGCGGGCGGCGTCGTACTCCTTGCCCTCCTGCTGGTGGACCTTGGCCTGCATGGGACTGGCGGTGCGCCCCGGGTAGACGGAGGTGACGCGCACCCCGTTGCCGCGCTCCTCGTGGCGCAGCGAGTCGGCCAGCGCCTTGAGGCCGTGCTTGCTGGCGGCGTACGCGCTCCACTCGGCGTGGGCGTTGAGCCCGGCTCCGGAGTTCACGAACAGGACGTGCCCCTGGGCGGCGCGCAGCTGCGGGAGCAGGAGGCGGGTGATCTCGGCGGGGGCGATCAGGTTGGCGTTGAGCTGGAAGTGCCAGGACTTGGGGGTGAGCTCCCCGACCGTGCCGAGTTCGACGACGCCCGCGATGTGCAGCAGGGTGTCGATCTGCCCGGGCATGGCCTGCTGGCCGAACGCCCAGGAGAGCCGGTCGGGGTTCCCGAGGTCGCCGACGAGCGTGCGCGCGCCCGGGTAGCGGTCGGCGAACTCCTTGGCGCGGCCGGCGTCGCGGGCGAGGAGGACGAGGTCGTCGCCGCGCTCCAGGAGACGGCGGGCGACAGCGGCCCCGATGCCGGAACCGGCGCCGGTGATGAGGTGGGTAGGCATGGGGCGATCCTAGGACCACCCGCCCCGGTCGCTGTCGGCCGCCGGACTCCTCCGGCGGGCCGCGTCACTGGAGACCGGCGGACTCCTCCAGGTAGGCGAGCGCGCCGACGCCGTCCTTGGCGAAGAAGACCAGCTCGGTCAGGGGCACCGGGAGGAAGCCCTCGTCCTCCATCCGCTGGAACTGCTCGCGCAGTCCGTCGTAGAAGCCCGCCGTGTTGAGCAGGACGACCGGCTTGGTGTGCTTGCCGTGCTTCTTCAGCTCCAGGATCTCGGTGGCCTCGTCCAGCGTCCCGGTCCCCCCGACCATGATCACGACGGCATCCGACTTCGCCAGGAGGAGGGCCTTGCGCTCCGCGAGGTCGCGGGCGATGACCATCTCGTCGGCGTCGGTCCGGGCCTTCGCCGCGAGGAAGTCGACCGACACCCCCACGAGCCGCCCGCCCGCCGCCTGCACCCCGTCCGCGACGACCTTCATCAGGCCGCTCTCCGAACCGCCCCAGACCAGGGTGTGCCCGCCACGGCCCAGCAGCTCGGCGAACTCGCGGGCGGGCACGGTGTAGCGGTCGTCGAGGTCGGCGGCGGAGAGGAAGACGCAGATGTTCATGGAGTCACCGTACGACCCGCCTCGGACACTCCCCCGTTCCGGGGAAGGTTCAGGGGATGGGGAAGATTCCCGGCCCGTACGCCGCTGAGACGGGTATGACTTCCACCCGAGGACACCACATCACCGTCGAGCCGGTCACCGAGCACGTCCGGGCGGTGCACGACGGCCAGGTGCTCGCCGAGAGCCGACGCCCGCTCGTCCTGCGCGAGACGGGCTGTCCGGACCGCTACTACCTGCCGCCCGAGGACGTCCGCACCGAGCTGCTCACGCCTTCGGAGACCACCACCCACTGTCCGTTCAAGGGGGACGCTTCCTACTGGTCGCTGCCGGACGCCGCCGACCTCGTCTGGGCCTATCCGGAGCCGAAGCCCGAAGTGGCCGCGATCAAGGACCACTTCTGCTTCTACGCCACACAGACGGTGGCCGACTGAGCCGGTCGCCCTCTCAGGGCGCGTTCCCGTGCGGCGTCCGCCGCACGGGAGGGCCGGGTCAGCCCGCCGCGACCCGCTCGCGGCGGACCGTCGTCGCGATGGTCGCCGAGCCGACGACCCTGCTGCCGTCGTACAGGACGACCGCCTGGCCGGGGGCCACGCCCCGTACCGGCTCGGTGAAGGTGACGTTCAGCTCCGTGCCGTCGACCAGCTCGGCCGTCACCTCGGTCTCGCCGCCGTGGGCGCGGAGCTGGGCGGTGTACGTCCCCGGGCCGGACGGGGGCGTTCCGCACCAGCGGGGCCTGATGGCCGTCAGGGACGTCACGTCGAGGGCTTCGACGGGGCCCACGGTGACCGTGTTGTTCACCGGGGAGATGTCCAGCACGTAGCGCGGCTTGCCGTCCGGGGCGGGGTGGCCGATCTTCAGGCCCTTGCGCTGGCCGATGGTGAAGCCGAACGCGCCGTCGTGGGTGCCCAGCTTCGTACCGGACTCGTCCAGGATGTCGCCCTCGGCCGGGCCGCCGAGGCGGTCGGCCAGGAAGCCCTGGGTGTCGCCGTCCGCGATGAAGCAGATGTCGTGGCTGTCGGGCTTCTTGGCGACGGCCAGGCCCCGGCGCTCGGCCTCGGCGCGGATCTCGTCCTTGGTGGTGAGGGTGTCGCCGAGCGGGAACATGGCGTGCGCGAGCTGCTTCTCGTCCAGGACGCCCAGCACATAGCTCTGGTCCTTGGCCATGTCGGAGGCGCGGTGCAGCTCGCGGCCGCCGTCCTCGGTCAGCACGACCGTGGCGTAGTGGCCGGTGCAGACGGCGTCGAAGCCGAGGGCGAGGGCCTTGTCGAGCAGCGCGGCGAACTTGATCTTCTCGTTGCAGCGCAGGCACGGGTTGGGCGTGCGCCCGGCCTCGTACTCCGCGACGAAGTCCTCCACGACGTCCTCGCGGAAGCGTTCCGCCAGGTCCCAGACGTAGAACGGGATACCGATGACGTCGGCCGCGCGGCGGGCGTCCCGGGAGTCCTCGATGGTGCAACACCCGCGCGCCCCGGTCCTGAAGGACTGGGGGTTCGCGGAGAGGGCGAGGTGGACACCGGTCACGTCGTGGCCCGCCTCGGCGGCGCGGGCGGCGGCGACGGCGGAGTCCACGCCGCCCGACATCGCGGCGAGGACACGCAGGGGGCGCTGGGAAGTCTGAGTCATAGCCCCTCCAGGGTACGGGTCGCCGGGAACCGAATGCTCGCGGATATGCGTTGGTGATCACATGGGGAACAACGGGAGCGCCCGGGCGTCGGCCAAGCCCTCGGGCGGGTCGTCGCGGAAGAAGCCCTCGGGCGGCGTCGGCCGGCGTGCGCTGCTGGTCGGCGGCGGTGCGATGGTGGCCGCCGGCGCCGCCGCCGTGCTCGCGCGCGACGAGCTGAAGCGGGCGTGGTGGCGGGTGCCCGGCGTGGAGAAGCCGCGCAAGCCGGGTGAGCTGGACTACGCGGGCGCGACCTGGGTGGCCGCCTCCGAGGCGAACTGGCGGCGGGCGGACCGGCCCGACGACTTCCGGATCGACCGCGTGATCGTCCATGTCACCCAGGGCAGCTTCGACAGCGCGGTGCGGGTGTTCCAGAACCCCGCCCACCGGGCCGCGACGCACTACATCGTGGGGCAGGACGGGCGGGTGGTGCAGATGATCCGCGAGCTGGACGTGGCGTACCAGGCGGGGAACCGCTCGTACAACGAACGTGCCGTCGGCATCGAGCACGAGGGGTTCGTGGACCGGCCGAAGGACCTCACCAAGGCGATGTACGAGTCCTCGGCGCGGCTCACGGCGTCGATCTGCGCGCGGTACGACATACCCGTCGACCGCGAGCACATCATCGGGCATGTGGAGGTGCCGGGCACCGACCACACCGACCCGGGGCCGCACTGGGACTGGGACCGCTATCTGAAGCTGGTGCGGCGGGCGGCGACGGCGCCGCCCTCCCCCACGCCCTCGGCTTCCGCGCCGGCGAAGGCGGAGTAGCGGCCCTCAGCTCAGTCCGGCCGTCCGCGCCCGCTCCACCGCCGGGCCGATCGCCTGGGCCAGCGCCTTCACGTCCTCCTCGGTCGAGGTGTGGCCGAGCGAGAAGCGCAGGGTGCCCCGGGCCAGGTCCGGATCGGTGCCGGTCGCCAGGAGTACGTGGCTGGGCTGGGCGATTCCGGCGGTGCAGGCGGAGCCGGTGGAGCACTCGATGCCCTGGGCGTCCAGGAGGAGCAGGAGGGAGTCGCCCTCGCAGCCGGGGAAGCTGAAGTGGGCGTTGGCCGGGAGCCGTCCCGCCGGGTCCGGGTCGCCGCCCAGGACGGCGTCGGGGACGGCATGGCGCACGGCGGCCACGAGGTCGTCGCGCAGGGAGCCGACGCGCCGGGCGAAGTGCTCGCGCCGCTCGGCGGCCAGGCTGCCCGCCACCGCGAAGGAGGCGACGGCCGGCACGTCCAGGGTGCCCGAGCGCACGTGCCGCTCCTGTCCGCCGCCGTGCAGCACGGGTACGGGGGTGTGGTCGCGGCCCAGCAGCAGCGCGCCGATGCCGAACGGGCCGCCGACCTTGTGCCCGCTGACCGTCATCGCGGCCAGCCCGGACGCGGCGAAGCCGACTTCCAGCTGACCGAACGCCTGGACCGCGTCGGCGTGCATCGGGATCCCGAACTCGGCGGCCACCGCAGCCAGTTCCCGTACCGGCATGATCGTGCCGATCTCGTTGTTGGCCCACATCACGGTGATCATCGCGACGTCGTCGGGGTTGCGGAGGATCGCCTCGCGCAGCTCCTCGGGGTGGACCCGGCCGTAGCGGTCGACCGGGAGGTAGTCGACCCTCGCGCCCTCGTGCTCGGCCAGCCAGTCGACGGCGTCCAGGACCGCGTGGTGCTCGACGGGGCCCGCGAGGACCCGGGTGCGGCGGGGGTCGGCGTCGCGGCGGGACCAGAACAGGCCCTTGACGGCGAGGTTGTCGGCCTCCGTGCCGCCGGAGGTGAGGACCACCTCGCTGGGGCGTGCGCCGAGGGCGTCGGCGAGGGCCTCTCTGGACTCCTCGACGGTGCGGCGGGCCCTGCGGCCGGCCGCGTGCAGTGAGGACGCGTTGCCGGTGACGGAGAGCTGGGCGGTCATCGCCTCGATCGCTTCGGGAAGCATCGGCGTGGTCGCGGCGTGGTCGAGGTAAGCCATGGTGTGGCCGATTCTACGAGGCCGGGGCGGGGCGCACGGCGGGCGTCTCACGGCGCGGGGGCCGCGCACGTGCGCACGGGGTGCGGCGGGTCTTTCCGGAGTCCCATCCGGAGCCCGGCCCGCGCCCGGTCCGGAGCCCGATCCGGAACGGGGTGAGCGGCTCGGGCCGGTGGCGTCAGGCGCCGAAGCTCCAGGCGACGGCGCCGTTGACGGTGACCAGGACGGCCAGGACCACGAGGTCGGCGACGCCCAGTGCGAGGCCGAGGTAGGCGCGGCGCGGACGTCGGGTGCGGCGGGCCAGGGCCAGCAGGGCCATCACGATCGCGGCGGGGCCGAGGAGCAGGTTGAACACCAGCAGGCCGACGAGGCCGAGGACGAAGGACGCCACAGCCAGCCCGTCCGCCTCCCGGCCGGCGGCCCGGCGGGGAGCGGGGGCGGGGGCGGGGGCCTCCACGGAGGCGGGGACGGGGGCGGGGGCGTCCTGCGGGGCCTGGGCGGATTCGGGTGCCGGGGCGGGAGCGGTTCCGGGTGCCGGGGCGGCCTTCTCGCGCGGACGCGGCGGTGATTCCGGGGCGACGGCCTTGTCGATGACGTGACTCGTACGGCGGGCGAGGTCGGTGAGGGTCATGGTGCGAGCTCCTTCGGATCGGTCCGGGTGCGGCCGGCTCGGCGGGGGCGACGGGATCGGGGCGATCGATGCGGGTCGGCGGGTGCGGGCCAGCAGGCGCGGGTCAGCGGATGCGGGTCCGCGGATGCGGGTCAGCGGATGCGGGTCAGCGGATGCGGGTCAGCGGATGCGGGTCAGCGGATGCGGGTCCGCGGATGCGGGTCCGCGGATGCGGGTCCGCACGTGCGGGCCCGGGTCAGCGGGTGTTGGTCCGCAGGCACGAGTTGGCAGGCGCGGATCAGCGGGCGCGGCGCGCGTGGCGTTCACGCGCGACGAAGGCCAGCAGCCAGCAGCCGATCACGGTCGCGAAGGCCAGGGAGAGCGGGAGCGGGAGCAGGGTGACCGCCCCGAGGACGATTCCCAACAGCAGCAGCGCGGCGACGAGGACAAGCACGGCGGAACCTCTCTGTGCGAAGACGAAAGCCGTTCGGAGTACAGGTGTTCACTGACTCGCCAGCCTAAACCTCCCAGCCCCTTCCTTGACTCGGAGAACGGTTGTTTACTGAATGGCATGAGTCACACCGCCGGAATCCGTCAGACCCAGAAGCTGAAGACCCGCCAGGCCCTCCTGGACGCCGCGCTCCTCCTGCTGGAGCACCAGAGCCTGAGCAGCCTGGGGCTGCGCGAGGTGACCCGGGCCGCCGGGGTCACCCCCACCGCCTTCTACCGGCACTTCGAGGACACCGCCGCGCTCGGCGTGGCCCTGGTGGAGGAGGCCCTGGGCAGCCTGCACGGGCTGATCGGCGCGGTGCTCGCGGAGACGGGCGACAGTGAGGAGCGGCTGGACCGCAGCGTGGAGGTGATAGCGCGTCATGTCGCCGCGCAGCCCGCCCACTTCCGGTTCATCGCCCGGGAGCAGCACGGCGGGGTGGGCCCGGTGCGCGAGGCCATCGCCGCCCAGTTGTTCCGGTTCGCGGAAGAGGTGGCGCTCGCGCTCGCGCAGGAGCCGGGGTCGGCCGGGTGGAGTGAGGAGGATCTGCTGATGCTGGGCGGTCTCTACGTGGACCACATGGTGATCACCACGTCGGCGCTGCTGGAGGCGGGGCCGCAGCACGAGAGAGACGTCGTCCGGGTGGCCCGGCGACGGCTGCGCCTGGTCTCGATCGGCCGCGCCCACTGGCTGGACGAGGCACCCGGGACGGACTGAGCCCCTGACCCCATGACCCGCCCCCGTCAGCCGACCCTGGACCCGTCAGCCGGCTCCGCCCCCGTCAGCCGGCTCCGGACCCGCCAACCGCCCCCGTCCCCTCCCCGTACATCTCCACCACCTCCGCCGCCGCCCGCGCCAGCAGCCGCCGGGCCTCGGGCGGTGCGAGGACCTCCAGGTTCGGCCCGAAGGAGAGCAGGGAGCGGGCCCAGGCGGCCTCGGAGACCGCGAGCTCGGCCAGCAGCCACTGCCCCGGCTCCTCCCCCGGCCGGGGTTCGTCGGGCCGCGGCTCGCCCGTCAGCACGCCCCCGTTCAGCCGCCGGAACAGGTCCAGTCGGGAGCGGTGCACCCGGACCCGCAGACGTACCCCGCGAGGGCGCTCCTCCACCTGGGCGCGCAACACCTCCCAGACGTCGCCCAGTTCGGCCCCGGCCCGCCGGTGTGCGGGCTCCTCGGCCGGGGCGGCCTCCTGGATCCGGTCGGCGCGGAAGAGGCGCGGGTCGCCGTCGAGGTCCGCGACGAGGTACCAGACGCCGGCCTTGACGACGAGGCCGTAGGGGTCGACGGCGTACGTGACGGGTGCGGCGGTCCCGCTGTGCCGGTAGCGCAGGCGCAGCCGTACGTCGGCGAGGACGGCTTCGTGGAGTTCGGCCACGTCGACGGCGGCCCGGGGGCCGCTCATCCAGCGGACCGGGTCGACCAGGACGCGGCGGCCGGTCTGTTCGGCGGCCGGGCGGTGCGGGGCGGGGAGGGCGGCCATCACCTTGCGCAGGGCGGAGCTCAGCGCGGCGTCCAGGCCGAGTGCGGCGTGCGCGCCCTCGGCGGCCAGGACGAACAGGGCGCGCGCCTCGTCGGCGGTCAGGCCGGTGACGTCGGTGCGGAAGCCGGGGAGCAGGGCGATGCCGCCGTACCGGCCGCGTTCGGCGTAGACGGGCACACCGGCGGTGGAGAGCGCCTCGACGTCCCGGTAGATCGTCCGCACGGAGACGTCGAGGCGCTCGGCCAGCTCGGTAGCAGGGACCGTGCCCCGGGTCTGGAGGAGCAGGAGGATGGAGAGCAGCCGGTCGGATTTCACCCGCCCATGATCCGCCGCGAGCCCCGTACGCGCCCGCCCCGGCCGCTACTTGGCGCGCGGGGCCTTCGCCAGCTGGCGGGACTGGGCGACCAGGCGGTCCGCGCTGTCCCAGACCTCCGCGTCCTCCTCCAGGAAGCCGCCCGCGAGGTTGCGGGTGGTGATGGAGACGCGCAGCGGGCCGGGGGCCGG
Source organism: Streptomyces sp. cmx-18-6 (assembly GCF_046548915.1). NCBI lineage: Bacteria > Bacillati > Actinomycetota > Actinomycetes > Kitasatosporales > Streptomycetaceae > Streptomyces > Streptomyces sp. cmx-18-6. The sequence goes on from NZ_JAEBEP010000004.1 coordinate 288,543, forward strand.
GCGGCAGCGGATGTGGGTGGTGAGCTCGACGGTGGGGGTCCAGCCGGTGAGGCCCAGCTCGAACGAGGTCGGCGGCAGGGCGTCCACGGTGAGGAGCAGGGAGAGCGCGTCGGGGTCGCGGCCGTCCGCGAGGCCGAACCAGCCGCGCATCTCGCCCTTGCCGGAGGGAGCGCCGATCGCCCAGCCCACGGTCGCCGGGTCGAGCTTGATGTCCAGGCGGTCGGTGATGGCGGAGCTGCCGGGGATCTTGGGCGCGCCGTCGCTCGGGCCCAGGCAGTGGTCCCGGTCGGGCATGGCGGGCGGCAGGGCGGTGGTGCGTACGTCGTCGGGGAGGGCGTCCAGGTCGCCGTAGGTGGCGAGGACCCGGATGCGCTCGATCTCGCTGCCGTCCTCCGCGTACTGGAAGAGGGACGCCTGCCCGGTGGAGAGGGTGCGGCCGGTGCGGACGATCTGGGTCCGGATCACGGCGGGGCCGGGGACGGAGGCGGTCAGGTAGTGCGCCGAGACGGAGAACGGGTCCGAGTGCGGCAGGGCCTCGCCCAGCGCGCGGCCGAGGAGGGCCAGCAGATAGCCGCCGTTGACGGCGTGGATGATCGTCCAGCCCGCGGAGAGCTCCGCGTCGTAGACGCCCCCTTCACGCAGGGTGACCGCGGTGTCCCGGTCGAACTCGCTGTCGCCGATGGTTGCCCGGGCGGTCTGCGCCGCCGCCTCTGTCGCTGCCTGTGCCATGGCATGCACGGTACATGCAGTGCATTACTGAGCGGTAGCTTTTAAGCCGCCCATTCCCGCTCTAGGCTTCCTCCGCCCGCGCCGAGGACCGGTTGTACGCACGCGGCGCGCGCCAGTGGTAGCGCAGGGCCAGCAGGCGCAGGGTGAACGCGGCGATGACCGCCAGGCCGCTGGTGAAGGCGTTGAGGGTGTCGAAGCGGATGCACAGGACGACCATGGTCGCGCCGACGATCGCGGGCACCGCGTACAGGTCGCGGTCCCAGCGCAGCAGCGAGGGCACCTCGTTGGCGAGCACGTCGCGCAGCACACCGCCGCCGACCGCCGTCGCGAGGCCCAGCGCCGCCGAGGACGTGAGCCCGAGCCCGTACTCGTACGCCTTGACCGTGCCGGTCACGCAGAACAGGCCGAGCCCCGCCGCGTCGAAGACGTTGACGCCGACCTGGATGCGCTCCACGTGCGGGTGGAGGAAGAAGACCAGGACGGCGGCGAACAGGGGGGTGGTGAAGTAGCCGAGGTCGGTGAAGGCGGCGGGCGGGATCGCGCCGATCATCACGTCGCGGAACAGCCCTCCGCCCAGCGCTGTCACCTCCGCGAGAACCGCGATGCCGAAGACGTCGAAGTTCTTGCGTACGGCGAGCAGGGCGCCCGAGATCGCGAAGACGAAGATCCCGACGAGATCGAGCGCATGCTGGACGGAGGGCGTGAACAGTTCGGTGAGCACCGGGCAATTGTGCCGGTTTTACTCCTTGGCTCCGCCCTTCGCCCCTTCCCTGGCTGCGCCCTTGCCCGCGTCCGTGGCTCCGTCCGTAGCCGGTACGGAGTCGGGGGCGTCGGCCTGGCCCGGCACCTTCGCGGGCTTCTCCGCGGCGGGGGCGGGGGCGTCGCCCTCGGAGACCTCCACCGCCTCGGTCGCCACCGCCTCCGTGGAGATGACCGCCTCGATGCCCGTCGCCAGGGTCTGCTTCACGGTCCCGGCCTCGATCTCGGCCGTGAAGTGGCAGGCCACCTTGTGCCCGTCGCCCGTGTCGAGCAGCGGCGGGCGCTCCGTGGCGCACTTGGTCTCCTGCACCCAGGGGCAGCGGGTGTGGAAGCGGCAGCCGGCCGGCGGGTTCGCCGGGGAGGGCAGGTCGCCGTGGAGCAGGATGCGCTCCCGGCGGTCCTCGACCTCGGGGTCGGGCACCGGGACGGCCGACATCAGCGCCTTGGTGTACGGGTGCCGGGGCTTCGCGTACAGCGCGTCGCTCGGGGCCTCCTCGACCAGCCCGCCCAGGTACATCACCCCGATGACGTCCGAGATGTGCCGGACCACGGCGAGGTCGTGGGCGATGACCAGGTAGGTCAGGCCCAGCGACTCCTGGAGCTCCTCCAGCAGGTTGATGACCTGCGCCTGGACCGACACGTCGAGCGCGGAGACGGGCTCGTCGCAGATGATCACGTCGGGTTCCAGGACCAGGGCGCGGGCGATGCCGATGCGCTGGCGCTGGCCGCCGGAGAACTCGTGCGGGTAGCGGGACATCGCGTTGGCCGGCAGGCCGACCTTGGCGAGGATGTCCGTGATCTTCTCCCGGCGCTCGTCCCGGTCCTTGCCGATGCCGTGGGCGGCCATGCCCTCGGAGAGGATCGACTCGATGTTCTGGCGGGGGTTGAGGCTGCCCAGCGGGTCCTGGAAGACCATCTGGAGCCGGCGGCGGAAGGCCCGCATCTCCTCCGCCGGCAGCTTCGCGAGGTCGGTGCCGTCGAAGACGACCGCCCCGTCGGTGATGTCGTTCAGGCGCAGCACCGCGCGCCCGAGGGTGGTCTTGCCGCACCCCGACTCCCCGACCAGGCCGTATGTCTGGCCGGCCTCCACGCTGAGCGAGATGCCGTCGACGGCGTAGACATGGCCCACCGTACGGTCGAAGACGATGCCCTTCTTGACCGGGAAGTGGACTTTGACGCCGTCCAGTTCGAGCAGGCTCATGCCGGGACCTCCGCCTTGGGCAGGACCGGGTTGACGCAGCGCACCTGGTGTCCGGCGGCGCGTGGTTCGGTCAGTTCGGGGGTGCCGGTGAGGCACTCCAGCGTGTAGTGGTCGCAGCGGGGCGCGAAGGCGCAGCCGTCCGCCCAGGCGATCTTGTCGTTGATGGAGCCGCGGATCGGGCGGAGCGGTTCGCCGCGCGCCGAGTCGAGCCGCGGGATGGAGCCGAGCAGCCCGTGCGCGTACGGGTGGGTGGGGTGCGCGAACAGCTCGCGGCGGCCCGCCGATTCCACCGCCCGCCCCGCGTAGAGGACGTTGACCTGGTCGCAGAGGCCGGCCACCACGCCCAGGTCGTGGGTGATCATCAGCAGGGCGGTGCCCTCCTGGTCGACCAGTTCCTTCAGGAGCTCCAGGATCTGGGCCTGGATGGTCACGTCCAGTGCGGTGGTCGGCTCGTCCGCGATCAGCAGCCGGGGCGCGCAGGCCACGGCCATGGCGATCAGCGCACGCTGGCGCATACCGCCGGAGAGCTGGTGCGGGTACTCCTTCAGCCGCCGCGCCGGGTCGGGGATGCCGACCCGGTCGAGCAGCGAGGCCGCTTCCTTGCGGGCCTTGTCGCCCTTGAGGCCGCGGTGGCGCTGGAGGATCTCGGTGACCTGGACGCCGATGGGGACGACCGGGTTCAGCGAGGACAGCGGGTCCTGGAAGATCATCGCCAGCTGGCTGCCGCGCAGGTCGCGGAGCTTGCGCTCGCTGATGCCCAGCAGGTTCTGGCCGTCGAACTCGGCCCGGCCGCCGACGCGGACGCCCTTGCGGGGCAGCAGCCCCATCAGGGCGAGCGAGGTGACGGACTTGCCGCACCCCGACTCGCCCACCAGGCCGACGACCTGGCCCTGGTCGACGTCGAAGGAGACGCCGTCCACGGCTGTGGCGTCCTTGCGGCCGCGCGCGGTGAAGGTGACGCTGAGTTCTTCAACTGAGAGCAGTGGCATGGGACGTCAGCCTCGCAGCTTCGGGTCGAGGGCTTCGCGCATGGCCTCGCCGAGCAGGGTGAAGCCCAGTGCGGTGATGATGATCCCGACAGCCGGGTAGGCGGCCATCATCGGCTCGTTGTCGAAGAAGCGCTGCGCCTGGGAGAGCATCACGCCCCACTCGGGTACGGCCGGGTCGGGGTTGCCGAGCCCCAGATAGGACAGGGCCGCCGCCTCGATGATCGCGGTGGCGAGGCTCAGCGTCGCCTGGACGATCACCGGGCTCAGGGAGTTCGGCAGGATCTGGGTGAGCACGATCCGCTTGCGCCGGATGCCGACCGCCTTCGCGGCGAGCACGTAGTCCGCGCCGCCCTGGACGAGCATCGAACCGCGCAGCAGGCGGGCGAAGATGGGGATCTGGACGACGCCGACAGCGATCATCACGGTGGTCAGCGACTGCCCGAGCACCGCGGCGATGGAGACGGCCAGCAGCAGGGACGGCAGCGACAGCATGATGTCGGTGAAGCGCATGATCACGGTGTCGACGCGCTGTCCGGCCCGGCCCCCGAGGGTGGCGGCGGCTCCGGAGAGGATGCCGACCACAGCGCCGACGATCAGGCCGATGAGCATGGAGACCACACCGACGAGGAGCGTCTGCCGGGCCCCGACGAGCCAGCGGGAGAACATGTCGCGGCCCAGGTGGTCCAGGCCGAACCAGTTCTCGCCGCGCATGCCGACGAACTTGCCCTGGTTCTGGAAGACCTCGCCCCGCCAGTTCTGGCCGGTGGGGCTGTGCGGGGCGATCCAGGGGCCGATGATCGCGAGGACGACGAACACGGCGATGACGACGGCTCCGATGACCGCCATCTTGCTGTTGCGCAGCCGCCGCATGGCCTCGCGCCAGAGGCTCGCACCGCTGGTGACCTCGGACGTCTGCATCAGCTCGGCGAGCCGGTCGATCTTGTCGGCCTTCTTGGTCAAGGTCGTCACGTCAGTGCACCCGCACTCTCGGGTCGATGATGCTGTACGCGAGGTCGACCAACAGGTTGATGACGACGTACACCATCGCGATGAAGAGGATGAACCCGACGAGCACGGGGTAGTCGCGCGCGTCGATCGCGGTGCGGATGAAGGAGCCGATGCCGCCGAAGGAGAACACCGACTCGGTGAGCACCGCTCCGGACAGGAGGCTGCCGGTCAGCAGGCCGAGCGCGGTGACCACGGGCAGCATCGCGTTGCGCAGCACGTGACGGCCCCGTACGGTCCGCTTGTCCAGGCCCTTGGACTCGGCGGTGCGGATGTAGTCCTCGCCGAGCACCTCCAGGACGCTGGCGCGGGTCATACGGACGATCACCGCGAGCGGGATCGAGGCCAGGGCGACGGCCGGCAGGACGAGGTGCCCGAGCGCGTCCCAGGCCGCGTCCAGCTCGCCGGTCAACAGGCCGTCGAGGACGGCGAACCCGGTGATGTCCGTGGCGTCGATACCCGTCGACAGCCGCCCGTAGCTCGGGAACCAGCCGAGCTGCACGGCGAAGACGCCCTTGAGCAGCAGGGCGAGGAAGAACACGGGGATGCAGATGCCGATCAGCGAACCGGACACGGACGCGACGTCCAGCCAGCCGCCGCGGTGCTTGGCCGCCAGGTATCCGAGCGGGATGCCGACCGCGACGGCGATGAGGATCGCCGCGAGGCTGAGCTCCACGGTGGCCGGGAAGCGCAGCGTGAACTCCTCCCACACCGGCTGTCCGGTCTGGGTGGACGTGCCGAGGTCCAGTTCGACGATGCGCTTGAGGAAGCGCCAGTACTGGACGTACACGGGCTGATCGAGTCCCAGGGACCGGTTGATCCTCACGACGTCGGCTTCGGTGGCCCGCTCGCCCAGGATCGCTGAGGCGGGTCCGCCGGGTAGTCGGTTCAGCCACAGGAAGAGCAGGACCGACAGGCCGAGCAGGGTGGGAATGAGCTGGATAAGTCTTCTTACGACGAGTCGCAGCACCCCGCGTGCCCCTTTCTCACGTGCGTCGATGCGGGTCCGCCCGGCCACCGAGGTTCTGTGGCCGGGCGGACCCGCTGGTGTGCGATTACTTGAAGGAGACCTCGGCGAAGTTCTCCTGCGTCAGCGGGGAGACCTTCGGCGGGTTGACGTTCTTCGCGAACGCGATGGCCGGCGGGGAGGAGGAGATCGGCACGCCGGGCAGGTAGTCCATGACGATCTCGTTGGCCGCCTTGTACAGGTCGACGCGCTTGGCGGCGTCGGGCTCGGCGGACGCGGCCTTCAGGGCGTCGAAGACCTTCTTGTCCTTGAAGCCCCACTGCTTGTCGTACCCGGCGAACCAGGTGCCGATGAAGTTGTAGCCGTCGTTGAAGTCACCGGTCCAGCCGAGCAGGTAGAGGCTGCAGCCACCGTTCTGCGTCGTGTCGCTGTAGTCCGGGTTCCACTTCATCGCCTTGGGCGTGACGGTGATGCCGACCTTCTCCAGGTCCGCCTTCAGCAGTTCGAAGATGTCCTGGGGGGCGGGCATGTACGGGCGGGTGACCTCGGTCGGGTAGCAGAAGTCGATCTTGAGCTTCTCCTCGCCCGCCTCCTTGAGGAGGTCCTTGGCCTTGTTCGTGTCGTAGTCGTACGTCGTGACCTTGTCCGAGTACCCGGCGACCGTGTCCGGCATGAACTGGGTCGCCTTCACACCACCGGCCGGGAGCTGCGTCTTGACGATGTTGTCCCGGTCGATCGCGTGGGCGAGGGCCTGCCGGACCTCTTTCTTCTCCAGGGCCTTGTGGTGGTCCTGCGTGAAGCCCAGGTAGAAGATGTTGAAGACGTCACGGGACGGGACCTGGTAGCCCTCCTTCGCCAGCGTCTTGGCGTCGGCCGGGGCGACGAGGTCGTAACCGTCGATGTCACCGGCCTGGAGCGCCTGACGACGGCCCTCCTCGGTGGAGATGGTGCGGAAGACCAGGTTCTTCACCTTGGCCTTCTCGCCCCAGTAGTCGTCGAAGCGTTCCAGGGTGACTTCCTTGTTGCCCTTGTTCCACTTCGCGTACTTGTACGGGCCGGTACCGGCCAGCGCGCCGGCCTCCTGGCTGTACTTGGGGTACGTGATGGCATCGCCCTTGGCGCTCACGTCGTCCTTCTTGTACCTCTCCAGCGCCTTCGGCGAGTGGATCGCCAGCGCCTGGAGCGAGAATCCGCCGGGAAGGTTGGCGGTCGCCTCGTTCACCTCGATGACGGCGGTGTTCTCGTCCTTGGCCGTGCAGGACTTGAAGTTGGCCTTCGCCGTCTCCTTGTCCTGGTTCTTGGCGAAGCCCCCCATGATGGCCTGCCAGTAGTAGGACAGGGCGCTGGACTGGTACGTGCCCTTCCAGTTGAACCAGAAGTTGTAGTTGGCGCAGACCGCCTCGGCGTTGAACGCCTCACCGTCGTGGAACTTGACGTTCTTGCGCAGGTTGAAGGTCCACACGGTGCCTTCGGGGTTGCTCTCCCACTTCTCGGCGAGGCCGCCGACGAGGTCGCTGCCTCCCGGCTCGTGCTCGATGAGCGCCTCGAACGCCTGACGGGTCACCCGGAAGGTCTCCCCGTCGGTCGCCAGGGCCGGGTCGAGCGACTTGGGGTCGCCCGCGCCGGCGAAGACGAAGGTGTCCTTGGCGCTCGCGTTGCTGTCGTCGTCCCGCTCACTGGCGCAACCGGTCGCGATCAGGCCGACGGCAACGGTCGCCGTGAGTGCCCGGATTACTCCGGACTTGAATATTCGCATGGGGCCACCCCTGGTTCACCATGTGGGAGATCTTGACCGGCCGAACACTACAGACGGGAGGGACCGGGGAGAACAGTCCGGATAGCGGTGATACCCAGTCGAGACCCGGACGCTCAACAAAGGCGGCTGATACGGGACATCGCGGCGAATCACCCCTTCGCCACCCGGATGCGGCCGCTCCGGACCTCGCCCTCCGCGACCCGGGCGGAGGCGCGGTGGGCGGGGGCTCGGAAGGCGCGGCGGGGGGAGAGCAGGGCGGGTGCGGCACGGCCGGTGGTACGGCGGCGGCGCGGGTGGCGGGCACGGCGCGCGGGGGCCCGGCGGGGCCGGCCACTGCTCCGGGAGCACCGACCAGCCCACTTTCCCGGGGTCGATTCCTCGGGGGCCGAGACCTTCAGCGTGATATCGCTGCGTCAGGAATTCCTGGAGCAGAGAAATTCCGGCGGCTTTGTCCGGCCGACGGGATCGCAATCATCGGCACGCCCGAGGACGATCGGCTTCAGGAGACCGGACTCAGGAAGCGGTCTCCCAGTACCTCCAGCCGCGGAGGGTACTGACGATGTTCGCGGTGCCGGTGGCCCGCGTGGTCCTCTTGCAGTCGGGGGTCTCCTGGTAGTAGCGCCACTTCACCTGCTGGCCCCAGGAGCCGTACCGCATGTTGCCGTACTTCTTCTTGGCGACCTTGCGCGTGAACTTGCTCCCGACCGAGGTCGGCACCTCCTTGCGGAGCGTGTCCTTGACCTCCCGCTTGGCCTGGGCGATGACTCCGGCCGCCGACGCGCCGCCGGTGACCGGGACCCGGCTGCGGATCATCTCCTTCTTGGTGACCTTGCCCGTGAGCGTGCCGCCGGGGCCCTTCTTGAAGGTCTTCCCCACGCTTATGTGGAGCAGTTTGTTCGACGTGATGTCGTACTTCAGACCGCCCGAGCAGACCCCGGCGGGCGCCAGGGACGGAGCGGCCGCGACGGCGGCGACCGAGGACCCGGAAACCAGCGTGCCGGCCAGAACGGCCGAAGCGGCGACCAGTGAACCTATGCGAACTCTCACATTTCCCCTTTGAGTGTGAATCCGATATGCCCTCGAAAGAACCGGTAAAGGGGCCGGTCCGGGCGGCGGCTCCTTGAGCCTGGACTCACGCTATACGGACGCATAGAAGATTCGCACTAGTAATTACTCGCGAGACCCAACCGTAATCTCTTGAGCATTATTTGAGTTTTCCTGTGCAGCCTTCGAGGAGAACCCGGAAAGCGGAATTCCGCTTTCCCTATCTGGTTCAGCGGCCGTTCAGTAGGCGCGGGGAGCCGCGGGCGGATAGCCGTAACCGGGGGCGGCGGGCGGGGGGCCGGCCGGAACGTGCGCCTCGCGGTCGTAGAACGGGCGGGTGTTGGCCCGCAGCCACATCGCGACCGGGTCGTATTCGTCGGACATGGCGACGGTGGAGACGGGCAGCCCGTCGGGGACCGCGCCGATCGACTGCCGCATCATCGTGCGCACCGCGTCGACGGAGGCCCGCCCGGTGTCGTACAGGTCGAGGCCGATCGCGAGGTACGGGACGCCGACCGCGGGGTGCACCCAGGCGCGGCGCAGGGAGCGGACGGCCTGGGTGCGGTGGGCGTTCTGGGTGAGCTGGGCGTAGAACCGCGGGAGCTCGACGGCGGGTTCGGTCAGCCGGAGCGGGCCCGCGGGCAGCCGGTCCAGGCCGGTGGCGATCCGGCGCAGATCGAGCCAGGGGATGCCGACGCCGCCGCCGGGGGCGTGCGGGTTGAGCCAGATCCCCCAGCGGTCGGGGAACAGGGCGCGGGCGATGTCCCGGCCGGGGACCAGCTCGTGGGCCCTGCTCCAGCCGCTGGCGGAGAGCTCCTGGGCGGAGGTGACGCACGGGGTGTATCCCAGGCCGTCGATCTCCATGGCCCCGTACTGGGCGTCCGGGGAACCGGCCGTGCCGTGCCAGAGCAGCATCCAGACCCGGCCCTCGGCGAGGGCCGCGAGCAGCGCCTCGTAGGCGTCGTAACGCCCGGGGGTCACCTGGCGCAGCAGGTGCTCGACCTTTCCGGCCGCCGCGGTGCCTGACGCACTCACCCTGGGTCCCGCCCCTCATCGATCCGTCCGAGCCCCCGGGCACACGGGAGCGACCTCGCCATCAAACCAGCTTATGCGCCGCTTCTGACACCGACTTGACGCCACGGTCGGCCGGCGCCGGTGGGTCAGTGGCCCTCGCGCCGGTAGAACGGCCGTACTTTCTCCCGCATCCAGTCGCCGACCAGGTCCTGGGCCACGTCCAGCAGGACCAGGTTCACCGGCCAGGGGATCTCCACCCGGCCCAGCGCCCGCCCCAGGGCGTCCATCGGAGCGCTCTGCCCCGCGCCGTCCCAGGTGGCGAACTCGACGCCGACGAAGAGGACGGGGTCGCCGCCCTCGATGCTGGCCAGGGCCCGGCGGGCGGTGCTCACCACGCCGGTGGCCTCGAACTCCGCGGACACGGCGGCGAGGAAGTCGACCGGGTCGTGCTGCCAGTCCGGTTCGTACAGCTTGACCCGGCCGCCGGTGGCCGGCCCGTCCAGGGCGGTGCGCCCGGCCCGGCAGAGCTCGGCGACGGCGGGCGGCGGCAGCGGGATGCCGACCGCGCCGCCCGGGTTCACCGCGATGCCGACCTGCGGGGGCAGGCCCCGGGCGAAGTCGCGGGCGGGCGCCACGGCGAAGGCCATGTGGCTGCCGACGCAGGAGAGGAACTGGCCCTCGGAGCTGAAGACGGGGACGTACGCGGCGCCGTCGATGTCCATCATCGGCAGGTCCAGGTCGGCGCTGGCGGGCGAACCGCCGGCCGGCAGGGGCACCCAGACCGAGCTGCGGCCCAGCACCTCGACCAGGCGGCCGCCCGCGTCGGGGACGCCGAGGGACGCGGTCAGCACCTCTTCGAGCTCGTTGGCGGGCCACCCGTGCTGGGGGCGCGCCGGGACCTGGGCCGGAATGTCCACTGCCTCTGTGCCTCTCGCCGTTGTCGTCGCTCCGGCCAGAACCCTAACCGGAGCAGTCCGCCGGGTCGTGACCGTCCGTGAAGGAGATCCGGCTCAGCGCGCTCGCCGCCTCCCGGTCCAGCAGCACCGCCGAGCCGCAGCCGGGGGGCAGCTCGCCGCGTTCGGTGGAGCGGATCAGCCGGGCCACCGCGTGCCGGTGGCGGGCGAAGGCGTATCCGGAGACGCCCCGGCCGCGTTCGCGCTGCCCCTGGCGGGCGGTCTCGGGGTCCACGTCGAGGAGGAGCAGGCGCAGGGTGCGGCCCCGGCGGGCGGCGTACAGGGCGAGCCAGCGGCGTACCCAGGTCTGCGTACCGCAGTCGTGGACGACGACGGAGGCGCCGGAGCGCAGGACGGCCCAGAGCCCGAGGTAGTGGGCGGCGCGGACCAGGGGGCGGTAGAGGGCGTAGGGGAGTAACCGCGGCAGGGCGGCGGCCCAGCGGTCGCGGGTGTTCTGGGAGTCGATGGCCCGGTCGGTCACGGCCCGCCGGATCAGGGTGGACTTGCCCCCGCCGGGGAGCCCGGAGACGACCACGATGTCGCCGGGGGTGAAGTCGAGGCTGTACGGGCCGTGGCCGGTGCGCCCGCGCAGGTCGCGTACCACCGGCGTACGGGATTCCAGCAGCTCACGCGCGGGTGCGCCGGGCAGCGCGCGCGAGGACGCGCCGGGGTGCTCGGGGTGCTCGCGTGCGGACGCTCCGGGCAGTTCCCGTACGGGTGCGCCGGGCTGCTCGCGTGCGGGCGCTCCGGGCTGTACGGACCGGTCCGGCGCTCCGGGCTGCGCGGGCATCGCGTCGTGCGCGACCCCCGCGGTCGGTACCGACGGCTGCAACGTCATCGCCCATCCCCCTGCTGTCGGGCCCGCCCACGCCTGCTGTGAAGTGTAAAGAAACGGCAAGGCTCCACAACCGCCCCCGCTGTTCGCACACACGTTGCGGACCGGCCGCCCCACTCTGTCGCGATGCGTGCGATGATGACCCCGCCAACTGCATACCGGCCGTTCGAATCCGCGCGGGAGAGTTCCGGCCACAGTGTGAGCCGGGCGCCGAAGGAGCAAGATCCTCCCTTGAATCTCTCAGGCCCCGTACCGCGTGGATGAGGCAGATCTGAAAAGCGAGCCGCCCGGCGGCTCCACCCAAGGTGCAAGCCGAGCCCTGTGAACAGGGCGTCCCCCTCCAGGGGCATACCCCGTCAGGGGCTATCGGCGAACCTCTCAGGTTCCGATGACAGATGGGGAGGATTCGTCCTGACGTCGTCATGCCCTGGAGCCGTATCCATGAGCACTGCCCCCCGTCTCACCGCCCTCGACGCAACGCACCGCTCGCTCGGCGCGACCATGACCGACTTCGCGGGCTGGGACATGCCGCTCCGGTACGCCAGCGAGCGCGACGAGCACAACGCCGTACGCACCCGGGCCGGCCTCTTCGACCTGTCGCACATGGGCGAGATCACCGTCACCGGCCCCCAGGCGGCCGCCTTCCTGAGCTACGCGCTGGTCGGCAACATCGCCACCGTGGGCAACGGCCGGGCCCGCTACACGATGATCGTCCAGGAGGACGGCGGGATCGTGGACGACCTGATCGTCTACCGCCTGGGCGAGACCGAGTACATGGTGGTCGCCAACGCGGGCAACGCGCAGATCGTGCTGGACGCGCTGACCGAGCGCGTCGCGGGCTTCGACGCCGAGGTGCGGGACGACCGGGACGCGTACGCGCTGCTCGCGGTCCAGGGCCCCGAGTCCCCCGCCATCATGAAGGCCGTCACCGACGCCGACCTGGACGGGCTGAAGTACTACGCGGGCCTGCCGGGCACGGTCGCGGGCGTCCCGGCGCTCATCGCCCGTACCGGCTACACCGGCGAGGACGGCTTTGAACTCTTCGTATCGCCCGAGCACGCCGAGCGGCTCTGGCAGGCGCTGACGGAGGCCGGTCAGGCGCACGGGCTGATCCCCTGCGGCCTCTCCTGCCGCGACACGCTGCGCCTGGAGGCGGGCATGCCGCTGTACGGGCACGAGCTGACGACCGCGCTGACCCCGTTCGACGCGGGCCTGGGCCGGGTCGTGAAGTTCGAGAAGGAGGGCGACTTCGTGGGGCGCGAGGCGCTGAAGGCCGCCGCCGAGCGCGCCGAGAGCGCCCCGCCGCGCAAGCTGGTCGGCCTCATCGCCGAGGGCCGCCGGGTCCCGCGCGCGGGTTTCCCGGTGGTCGCGGACGGCAAGGTGATCGGCGAGGTCACCTCCGGCGCGCCCTCCCCCACCCTGGGCAGGCCGATCGCCATGGCGTACGTGGACGCGGCCTTCGCCGCGCCCGGAGCCGGGGGCGTGGGCGTGGACATCCGGGGCACGCACGAGCCGTACGAGGTCGTCGCGCTGCCGTTCTACAAGCGCCAGAAGTGATATCCCGGGAACGACCGGGCCGACCGGGCCGACCGGGCCTTCGCATCGGCACCTGCGCGTCACCGAAGTGACGTACCTCCGTCTCACACCGTAAGACCACCGTTCATCAGCACTCCCCCGCGTACAGGAGAATTCAGGTCATGAGCAACCCCCAGCAGCTGCGGTACAGCAAGGAGCACGAGTGGCTGTCGGCCGTCGAGGACGGCGTGGCCACGATCGGCATCACGGAGTACGCGGCCAACGCGCTCGGTGACGTCGTCTACGCCCAGCTTCCTGAGGTCGGTGACACGGTGACCGCGGGCGAGACCTGCGGCGAGCTGGAGTCGACCAAGTCGGTCAGCGATCTGTACTCGCCGGTGACCGGTGAGGTGACGGCGGCCAACCAGGACGTCGTGGACGACCCCTCGCTGGTGAACTCCGCTCCCTTCGAGGGCGGCTGGCTGTTCAAGGTGCGCGTCACGGAGGAGCCGGCCGACCTGCTCTCCGCCGACGAGTACACCGCGTTCTCCGGCAACTGAGACCTTAAGGGACCCCCTGATGTCGCTTCTGAACTCCTCCCTCCACGAGCTGGACCCGGACGTCGCCGCCGCCGTCGACGCCGAGCTCCACCGTCAGCAGTCCACCCTCGAGATGATCGCCTCGGAGAACTTCGCTCCGGTCGCGGTCATGGAGGCCCAGGGCTCCGTCCTCACCAACAAGTACGCCGAGGGCTACCCCGGCCGCCGCTACTACGGCGGCTGTGAGCACGTCGACGTCGTCGAGCAGATCGCGATCGACCGGATCAAGGACCTGTTCGGCGCCGAGGCCGCGAACGTCCAGCCGCACTCCGGCGCCCAGGCGAACGCCGCCGCGATGTTCGCGCTGCTGAAGCCGGGCGACACGATCATGGGCCTGAACCTGGCCCACGGCGGTCACCTGACCCACGGCATGAAGATCAACTTCTCCGGCAAGCTCTACAACGTGGTCCCCTACCACGTCGACGAGAGCGGTCTCGTGGACATGGAGGAGGTCGAGCGCCTCGCCAAGGAGTCCCAGCCGAAGCTGATCGTGGCCGGCTGGTCCGCCTACCCGCGCCAGCTGGACTTCGCCGCCTTCCGCCGTATCGCGGACGAGGTCGGCGCGTACCTGATGGTCGACATGGCGCACTTCGCGGGTCTGGTCGCGGCCGGTCTGCACCCCAACCCGGTGCCGCACGCCCATGTCGTCACCACCACCACGCACAAGACCCTCGGCGGTCCGCGCGGCGGCGTGATCCTCTCCACCCAGGAACTCGCCAAGAAGATCAACTCGGCGGTCTTCCCGGGTCAGCAGGGCGGTCCGCTGGAGCACGTGATCGCGGCCAAGGCGGTCTCGTTCAAGATCGCGGCGGGCGAGGAGTTCAAGGAGCGCCAGCAGCGCACCCTGGACGGCGCGCGCATCCTCGCCGAGCGCCTGGTCCAGCCGGACGTCACCGAGGCGGGCGTCTCCGTCCTCTCCGGCGGCACCGACGTGCACCTGGTCCTGGTGGACCTGCGCAACTCCGAGCTGGACGGCCAGCAGGCCGAGGACCGGCTCCACGAGCTGGGCATCACGGTCAACCGGAACGCCATCCCGAACGACCCGCGCCCCCCGATGGTCACCTCGGGCCTGCGGATCGGCACCCCGGCGCTCGCGACCCGAGGCTTCGGCGCCGAGGACTTCACCGAGGTCGCGGAGATCATCGCCGCCGCCCTCAAGCCGTCGTACGACGCCGACGACCTCAAGGCCCGCGTCGTGGCGCTGGCCGAGAAGTTCCCGCTGTACCCCGGCCTGAAGTAGCACCTGGCCTGCGGTTCCGCGCATCCGGACGGGGCACCGCGCACACTGGACGAAAGTGAGCGCGGTGCCCCGTTCCTTGCCCCTCGCCCGAAGTTTTCCCCCTGCTTGACCCGGTTGTTCCCCGCACCACCCAGGCAGACAACGGCGTCTTCCAACCCCCCAAGGAGTCCTCCCGTGGCCATCTCGGTCTTCGACCTCTTCTCGGTCGGCATCGGCCCGTCCAGCTCCCACACGGTGGGCCCGATGCGGGCCGCCCGGATGTTCGCGCGCCGCCTGAAGAACGAGGGGCTGCTCGCGCACACCTCCTCGATACGCGCCGAGCTGTACGGCTCCCTCGGCGCGACCGGCCACGGCCACGGCACCCCGAAGGCGGTCCTGCTGGGCCTGGAGGGCGAGTCGCCGCAGACGGTCGACGTGGAGAGGGCCGATGTCCGGGTGGACGAGATCCGCTCCTCGGGCCGGATCAACCTGCTCGGCATGCACGAGATCGCGTTCGCCTTCGACGACGACCTGGTCCTGCACCGCCGCAAGGCGCTCCCGTACCACGCCAACGGTATGACGATCTTCGCGTACGACACCGAGGGCGCCCCGGTCCTGGAGAAGACGTACTACTCGGTCGGCGGCGGCTTCGTCGTGGACGAGGACGCGGTGGCGGGCGAGAACCCGATCGTTCCCGAGGACACGGTCCTGCGCCACCCCTTCCGCACGGGCGACGAGCTGCTGCGGCTGGCCCGGGAGACGGGCCTGTCCATCTCCTCGATGATGCTGGAGAACGAGCTGGCCTGGCGCACCGAGGCGGAGATCCGGTCCGGGCTGCTGGACATCTGGCGGGTCATGCAGGCGTGCGTCTCGCGCGGCATGTCCCGCGAGGGCATCCTCCCCGGCGGCCTCAAGGTCCGCCGCCGCGCCGCGAACTCGGCCCGCCAACTGCGCGCCGAGGGCGACCCGCAGGCCCACGCGATGGAGTGGATCACCCTCTACGCGATGGCGGTCAACGAGGAGAACGCGGCGGGCGGCCGCGTGGTCACCGCCCCCACCAACGGTGCGGCCGGCATCATCCCGGCGGTCCTGCACTACTACATGAACTTCGCGGCCGGCGGCTGCACCGAGGCGGAGAGGGAGGACAGCGTCGTCCGCTTCCTCCTCGCCGCCGGGGCGATCGGCCTGCTCTTCAAGGAGAACGCCTCCATCTCCGGCGCCGAGGTCGGCTGCCAGGGCGAGGTCGGCTCGGCCTGCTCGATGGCGGCCGGCGCCCTGGCCGAGGTCCTGGGCGGCTCCCCCGAGCAGGTGGAGAACGCCGCCGAGATCGGCATGGAGCACAACCTGGGCCTGACCTGCGACCCGGTCGGCGGCCTCGTGCAGATCCCGTGCATCGAGCGCAACGGCATGGCGGCGGTGAAGGCGGTGACGGCGGCGAAGATGGCGCTGCGCGGCGACGGCAGCCACAAGGTCTCCCTCGACAAGGTCATCAAGACCATGAAGGAGACCGGGGCCGACATGAGCGTCAAGTACAAGGAGACGGCGCGGGGCGGGCTCGCGGTGAACATCATCGAGTGCTGAGGCCCGGCCCGGCGTCTGTCCACCGGCGTCGAACCGGACGCGAACCGGTTCGGGGTTTTTGCGGTTCACCGGAGGTGAGCGAGGCTTCGGACCCGATCCCGTGTGAGCGGGCAGCGGTGAGGGGCCGCTCGTTCTCGCTGGTGAGCGGCCCCTGACCGGTTTTGCTACGGATGTGCTCAGTTGGTGTTGAGCGTCAGCCCGTAGTGGTTGAGGGCGTCGTCGAGCGGCTGGAAGTAGGAGGAGCCGCGGGAGTTGACCCCGCCGGAGCACCTCTGGTTGAGCGGGCCGCCGGAGGTCATGCCCTGGGCCTGGTTGCCGGAGATGTACGCGCCGCCGCTGTCGCCGCCCTCCACGCAGACGCTGGAGGTGGCCAGGCCGCTGACGACCGTGTCGGGGCCTCCGTTCTGGTCGACGTAGGTGACGGAGTTGTTGTAGGAACCGATCGCGCCGCAGGTCCAGCCGGTGGTGGCGCCGGACTTGCAGACCGCGGCCCCGGAAGAGGCGCGGCTGCCGCCCCTGACGGCGACCGGGTTGCTGTTGCCCCAGGTGCCGACGCTGGTGGTGATCGAGTGGCCTGAGTTGATGGTGAGGATGCCCATGTCGACGCTGCGGGTGCCGACCGCGTAGCGGGTCTTGTAGCCCTTGGCGAAGGCCGCCCCGTCGTAGCGCAGGGTGTTCGTGACGCAGTGTCCCGCGGTCACCAGGTACTGGTTGCCCGACCGGTCGCGGGCCCCGTACCCGACGGAACACCACTGGCTGGTGTTGTTGAACGTCATCTTGCTGCCGGGGTAGATCGCGGCCTTGGCTTCCAGCTTCTCCTGGCCCCGTACGATCTCGACGGCGGAGCCGTGCTTGGCGGCCTCGGCGAGGAACGCCTTGGCGGCGGCGCCCCGCGCGTCGTTGACCTTGACGGTCACCTTGTCGGAGGCCACGTCCACGGACCAGGCGACCACCCCGGAGGGGACCCGCTCGGCGGCGACGGCGTCCAGCTCGGCCTTGACCTTGTCGAGCTCGGCCTCGCCACGGGCGGGCACCCGGGCGGCCAGGCCGGCCTTCTCGATTCTGGCCGCCTCGGCGGTGTCGTCGGCGTTGACGGTCAGCTGGCCGGAGGCGTCGAAGAAGGCCCCGTCGCCGGCTATCCCGCTCTTCGTCAGCTCGGCGAGCTTGGCCTGCTGGGCGTCCTGCCGGTCCAGCCGGTCGACCGCGGCCTTCTCGCTCACGCCGAGCGACGCGGCCAACGCCCGCACCATCTCCGGCTGGTAGCGGGGGGCGGGCGCCACGTCCTGGGCCTGCGCCATGGTCTGAGTGCCCAGGAGCGCGGAGGCCGAGAGCACGACGCCCGCGGCAAGACCGTACTTACGAGAGTTACGCACGTTGATTCCTTCCGAATCACAGCCAGAAACCCGAGGAGGGGGGTGTTCGCCGGCATACGTCAACGACGCACCGGCGAAAGGTGGTTTCTGTCTGACGGGGAGTTCGGAACTCGCCGCGCCCCGACTATCGCCCAGCGATTGGAGGGAATTCAAGACACGTGCGGGAGGAAGTTTTCACAGGGCTCCGAATACTTCCGTTGAATGGAGTGGAACCTCACGAGGCGTCAATTCGGACGGCTCTGACGGATTTTGGGCAGCGTTGAGCGAGCCGATGGAAATCCCCTCCGCTTGGTCGGGACCTTAGAGGTGTCGGGTTCGCCGCTGTATCAGGCGGGCGGATTTACGGATACGCAGAAAAACTCGGCGCGCTCCTCGACGGCGGCGACACCGCTCCGGCGCCCCGGTCCGACGCGTACCGGTGTGGCGATGTCGGCAGCTCGCAGGCGCTGCGCCGGGCCTGCGGGGTCCGCACGCTCGAACGATCGCTTCACCGCTCTCGCGGTAAGGGGATTCCCGTGGAGAACCTGAGCTCTTCGCGGAGTTCGCACCGGCAGGTCGTGGGTGCGGAATCAGTGGGAGTGGGTGATTCCGAGACGGACGGATTTCACGGAAGTGCTCACGCTTCTTCGGCATCCCCGCGCACCGCTCCCCTCGCTCGGCCCGCCCTGTGCGCGGCGGGCGGCGCCGCGCTCACCCGTGGGGCGCGAAGATACGTATAGGTGATGGGCTTGTTCCGGATATTCGGGGCCCGGAGCGCCTCGTACGTTGGTAGGACCTGTCAGCGGTCGGTCCGACGCGGGGAATCACAGCTCCACCCGCGCGAATCCGTCGCGGTCCGCGCCGGTAGGGCAGGGAGCCGCGACACCGAGGAGATGGCGCCATGACCAAGCTCTACTTCCAGGTCGATGTCCCCACCAGGAACTCTGTGCAGCCCGAGCGGTGTGGCCTGCATGTCTTCACCGGGTCCGCCGAAACCGAAACGGACGCCCTCCGCGTCGCGCGTGAGACCTGTGAGGCGGCGGTCGCCGCTCAGAAGGCGGGTTTCGCGCTTCCGCGCCGACGTCCGGACGGCTGGGGCGCGCGCGGGGTGCGTTCCGGTTGGGTGTTCGACTGGACGGCCGCGACCGTAGCCGTTTGGGAGCACGACAAGACGTTCCGGACCGCCAGGGCCCCTCTGCCCCTGCCCTCGCGGGACAGGTGACAGCGGCCCTCTCGCGGGGCAAGTGGTAGCCGCCACAGCGGCCTCCTCGCGGCAGAGCCCCGGCAGAGGCGTTCAGCGACGGTGCGGAGCCCGGCTCAGGAAGTCCGCCCCAGGCTGTGCGCGAGATCGCGGCGGGAGAGTGCGCCGCTCTTGCGCATGGCTCCGGCGATGTGCTGCTCCACCGTCCGGGGCGAGAGGCGCAGCGTCGCGGCGATCTCCCGGTTGGTCAGGCCGGAGACGGCGAGCTGCGCCACCTCCGCCTCCCGGGGCGACAGGGCGTCGGCGTGCGAGGGGCGTCCGGGCGGGCGGCCCTTCCTGGCCGGCTGTCGTGTGCGCAGCAGGGCTCTGGTCCGGGCGGCGTCCCAGACGGCGCCCAGGTCGGTGTAGCACTGGACGCACGACTCCAGCTCGGCGAGCGCCGACAGGGCACGGGCCTGATCGGACGCCGGGGCGGGGGAAGCCGCGGCGTCCTCGCACTCCGCGACCGGGGCGCGACCCCCTGTGGTGTCCGCCGCCAGCACGCAGCGGGCGGCGCCCTCCGTGGTCAGCGCCTGTGGGTACGGGCGGGGAAGCACCGCGTAGGCGGCCGCGGCCGTCCGGTACAGCTCCGCGGCTTCCAGCAACCCGTCCCGCCGCTTCTCGGCCAGGGCTTCGGTCTCGGTGAGGACGGCCCGGCTCCACATCAGCGCGGCTCTGGCGGCGGGCGCTTCACGTCGGCCGAGGCCCTGGGAGAAGGTGCGGACCATGGTGTGGGCCGCGGTCCTGTCCCCGGCGCGCGCCAGTGCCTCCACGGCCCACGGCGCGAGTTCAGCGGCCCAGGGCCATACCCCTTTGTCGACCACCGCCTTCCAGGCGGCACGCGCGTGTTCCGCCGCGGCCGCCACCTCCTGCCGGGCCAGGGCCAGACGGATCACGGCCCCGGCCGTCGCCGCGCCCAGGGGGACGGGCAGCTTCTCCGTCCCGAACGTCCCCTGCTGGGAGAACCAGGACCTCGCTTCTCCCCAGTCCCCCTGCGCGACGGCGAGCAAGCCGCGTACGACATAGGCGTCGGAGGCGAGGAACGGCATGTCGGCGGTGGCGGCGACGAAGTCCTCGCACCGTTTGTCCAGGCCCGGCCACTGGCCGGTCAGCCACTCGTGGAGCAGCCGCGTCGCCAGCGCACTGTGTTCGGTGTAGGGCGCGCCGCTTCGCGCGGACAGCTCGCGCCCCTCAGCCAACAGGGCGTCCACTCGCCCGTGGAAGCCGAGCCAGACGGCGGAGTCCGCGGCGTTGCACAGGCCGCGTGCCGCCTGCCGGGCGCACGCGGGGTCCGTGTCCGTCACGGGCAGTCGCTTCAGCAGCTCCCACGCCTCGGGGTCGGCGCAGCTCATGGCGAGTCCGATCCGGTTGGCCAGGACCGCCGCGCGCATGGCGTCGTCCCCGCTGTCGTCCGCGGCGGCCAGGGCCCTGATCAGCCACCCCTGGTGGACGTCGAGGGAACCGCCCGGCCAGTTGGGGCTGATCAGTGCCGCCATGGCGCGTACGGCCAGGGCGGAGCGGACTTCGTACAGTTCGGCGGCGGCGATCTCCAGCATCCGCCAGCCCTCGGCGAACCGGCCCATCTGGTTGCACAGCATCAGCCCCAGGTCGAGCCGCAGCTCCCCCCGTACGGCCGGCGGGAGGGCCGCGTCCCGCACGATCTGCGCGAGCACCTCCACGGTCTGGTCCGAGCGCAGTCCGGTCACCGCGTTGCGGGCCAGCAGCGGCGCCAGGCGGGCGCGGGCCCGCGGGGGCAGGCCGGGCGCGGCCAGCGTCTGTTCCAGGAGCGTGATCGCCTGCTCGTGCCGGCCGAAAGCCTCCGCCGACACGGCGGCCTTCTCCACCGCCCTGAGCCATTGGTGCCCGTCACCGGCCGCCCTGTGGTGTGCGGCGACGGCGGCCCATGCCACGGGCTGCCTGCGGCTGAGCACGCCGGCCGCCCGCCGGTGAAGATCCTGGCGTACGGGGCCGGGCACGGTGGCCCGTACGGCCGACGCGGCCAGGGGGACCGCGAAGCCGTAGCGGCCTTCGCCGAGCTCCGCCAGGGCCGCGCCCTCCAGGGCCCGCAGCAGCGCGCTGTTCCCCGTCGCGGCACCGAGCCCGGACACCGCGTTCAGTTCGTCACGGCCGGCGGGGCCGTCGAGGACGGCGGCCGCCCAGACCACCGGCCGGTACGCCGGGGGCACGGCGTGCGTACGGCTCAGCACCAGCTCCGCCAGTCGGGCGGGTGCCCCGGCCGCCGCCACCTCGGCGGCCGTTCCGGTGAACGCCGGCCGCTGTTCCCGCAGCGCGGCGAGGAGGTCGACGACCACGCGGGGCACTCCGCCGGTGCGCTCACGCAGCAGGCGCACCGCCTCGGCCGTGCAGCCGTCGCCCAGCGCCCTGGCGGCGGCCCGCCCGACGTGTTCCTCGTCCCAGGGCTCCAACCGGTGCCGGAGCACGGTCAGCCCGCTCGGATACGTCATCGGCGCGCCGCCCAACGGCAGCCCGGGCAGGGGCAGTTCCTCGGGGCGGTAGGTCACAGCGGCCGCCGAGCCCGGTTCCAGCGCCTCCAGCACCCGGCGCAGGCGGCGCAGCTCGTCCTCGTCCGCCCGGTGGACGTCGTCCACCAGCCACAGGGTCGCCTCCCGCCGGCGCCCGCCCTCGTCCGGCGGCCCGTCGTCGGCTCCGCACCGCCATCGCAGACGGGTCGCGTCCGCCGTCGTGGCGAGGTCGGCCAGTTCCTGGAGCAGGTGGCTCTTCCCCCCGCCGGCGGGGGCTTCGACGAACAGCAGCACCGGCCCGGCGTGCCGGGTGGAGACGGCACGCACGAGGGGCCCCAGGGCCGAACCATGCGTCGCGATCACGTCGCCACCCTCGCTCTCCTTCGCCCGGGCGCCCCGGGGCACCCGTGCCGGGAAGACGACGCCGGCCTGCCGGAACGGCACGGGGATTCGTTCAGGGGGCAGTCCCCGCACGCGCCTTCAGATGCCCTGCGGGCATGTTCATGCACGGGTGCGCGGAAGAGCTGTCGGCGCTGCCGCGTGCCGCGGAGCACGCTCGGCCGACTGCCGAAAAGCAAGGCGCGGCGCCATCCGGCCGGGACTGCCGAATGCGGCGCGCACAGCTCGTTCCGCGCACCCGTGCACAGTTCCGGCCGACCGGGGCTACGCGGTTTCGCGCATCCCACTTGCATGTGACGCAAGTCCGGTCGACCGGCGTCCGAACCTACGCCGCCCAGGTGTTCCCGAACATCCGGAGGGCCGGTTCACGGATACGCAATCAACGTGCGCAAGCCTGCTTCGGTGCGGCTGGTGCCGCGCACCCGATCCAGGGCAGCCCAGCCCTCCCCCGGCGGTCGTGACCGCTGGGGGAGCCTCCTCACGGTCGGGCCGCCGCCCGGAAGCCGGTCCAGCGCAGGTCGCCCGGCAGGTGGCTCATGTCGTTGAACATCACCAGCGTGGGCGACAGGCCGGCCCGGTACTCGATCACCGTGAGCCCCGTGTTCGCGCTGTCCAGGCCGAGCCATCGGGTCGGCGGGGCCCCCAGCGCGTCCCGCACCAGCCAGGCGATCGGGTACGCGTGCGTCACCAGCACCTCACGCACGTCGGGACCGGTGCGCTCGGGAGCCCTGGCGAACCGCGCCACCAGGGCCTCGGCGGTCCGCCTGCCGGCCTCGGCCTCGGCCTCCTCGAACCCGTCGAAGAAACCGGCCCAGGCTTGGGGCATCTCGTCCGCGTCCGGCAGGTAGGGCACATGGTCGATGAGCTCGGCGGCCTCGGCCACGGGCACGCCCGGCAGATGCCGGGCGATCTCCTGTGCGCTCGCGGCGGCGCGGGGCAGCATCGAGTGCCATACGGCGTCGACCGGCAGCCCGGCGAGCCGCTCGCCGACCAGGCCGGCCTGCTGGTACCCGATGTCGGTGAGCCGGCCGAACGGGTCCGCCGAGCCGTGCCGGACCAGGTAGAGACAGCGCGTAGCCACGGCCCGGGCCTACCGGTTTCCCGGCTCGGCGTCACGGGGAACCCCGGGGGCCGGCTGCTCGCGCTGCGGCCGGCCCTGGTCCGGGGCGCCGCTGCCCGGCCGCTCGCGCCGCGGCTGCCCCTCGTCCGGGGAGGCGCTCCCCGGACGCGCGTCCTCATGCTGCCCATCGCCTTCGCGAACGCCGTGGTCCGCCGCGGCGTGGCCCGCGCCCCGGCCCTCCGCGCGGGCCACGATCAGCCCGTCCCGCACCCGGATCGCGACCTCGGTGCGGTCGTCGGCCGACTCCAGGCCGATGGCGGCAAGAACCGTGCAGGCGTCATCGAACACGAGGCGCAGCCGGGGCAGTTCCCCGGCCGGGAACACGCGTCGCAGACAGCCGACGAGATCGGTGATCCGGAGCCGGGCCAGCCGGCCCGCCTCGGCGGGGTCGTCCGTCACGACGACGAGCGTCACCTCGTCGCGCGGCCCTGCCGAGCGCACCGCCTCCACGGTCGCGGACAGTCGCCGCACGCCCAGGACGACGACCACGCCGTCGTCGTCCAGATCGATCCGGCGGCCGGTGATCTCGTCGCGCAGCCCCCGGGGCGCGGCCCACCGGTCCTCGGCCGACCGTGCCGGGGCGACGTAGGGCAGGTGCGGCGGCTCCGAGTCGTCGAGGAGAGGGATGGCGGCCAAGTGCTCGGCGGCACGCGCCAGTTCGAACGGGTCACCGACGCCCGGGGCGTTCTCCGCGAGACCGGCCGCACCGTGGAGGAGCGTGAGCGCCAACTCGGCCAGGCGCACCGTCCGGGTGCGCGGCGCGGTGCGCGGTTCCAGCGCCAGGGCGAGCAACAGGGCTTCGAGGCGCAGGAGTTCGGCCAGCGCGGCCCGCACGGCCTCGGTGTCGAGGACCCCCGACAGCGAGCGCAGCTGAAGGTGACCGCTGCCCGGCGTGTCACCGGACAGGGGCAGCCGTTCGAGCCAGACCCGGGCGAACGTGCCGAGCGCCGCTCCGGCGGATCCGGGTGATTCCAGGGGCGGTTCGGCGTGGGCCAGGGCCTGTTCGGCGGCGTCGGCCAGCACGGCCAGATAGAGCGCGCGCTTGCCGGTGAAGTTGGAATAGACGGCGCCCCTGGTCAGTTCGGCCCGCTCGGCGATGCGGTCGACCTTGGCCTCGGCGTAGCCGTACTCGGCGAACTCCTGCCGGGCCGCGACCAGCACCACCCCACGGGTCCGCTCCTGCTGCTGTGCGCGGGTCAGCCGTGCCATCGTCTCCCCTTCCGTGCCTCCTCCTGCGTCCTGCCGCATGATGATACAGACGACATCCGGATGTTGTCACCATCCGAGATGCATGCGCAGCGGAGGCCGGTCGCGGGCGACCCTGATCGCAGCCCGCGCCTGCCGGAGCCCGCCGGTGCTCGGCGGTCCCGGCGGTCTCGGCGGTCCCGGCGGTCCCGGCGAAGCCTGGCGAAGGCCGTGCTATCCCTGGCCTCGACGCCCCTGCGCCTTCTCCAGCCATGGTCCGAACTCGCTCTCCAGCACCAGCCGGCCCAGTTTGCGGTACTCCTGGAGCACCGCCGTGACGATCTGGTCCATGGCCAGCGGCTCCCCCGACTCCGCCGCGAGATAGGCGGCGGTCACCGCGCAGGCCCGGATCGAGCCGCCCGCCAGCTCGAAGCGGGCCGCGCAGAACTCCAGGTCGAGCGCCGCGTCGCGGGGCATCGAGGACCCCAGGCACCGGTCCCACAGGGCGAGCCGCTGCTCGGCGTCGGGCATCGGGAACTCCGCGATCACGTCCAGACGGCGGGTGAACGCCTCGTCCAGGTTGGCCCGGAGGTTGGTCGTGAGCACGGCGATCCCGTCGAAGGACTCCATGCGCTGGAGGAGGTACGCGGACTCCACGTTGGCGTGCTTGTCGTGCGCGTCCTTGACCTGGGACCGCTTGCCGAAGATCGCGTCGGCCTCGTCGAAGAGCAGGATGCCGTTGACGTCGGAAGCCTCGACGAAGATCCGCTCAAGGTTCTTCTCGGTCTCACCGATGTACTTGTCCACCACCGTGGACAGGTCGACGACGTAGAGCTCCATGCCCAGTTCACGGGCGACCACCTCGGCGGACATGGTCTTGCCGGTGCCGGACTCGCCCGCGAACAGGGCGATGACCCCGCGCCCCCGGCCGCCGCCCGGCCGCATCCCCCACTGCCCGAGCACCTGTTCGCGGTGGCGGGCGCGCAGGGCGAGTTCGGTGAGCTGGGTGTGCGTGGCCGGGGGCAGGACCAGGTCGTCCCAGCCCACGGCGGGTTCGATGCGGCGGGCGAGCCGTTCGAGGCCCGCGCCGTTCTGGGCCCGGACCGCCGCGCGCAGGTCGTCCGGGTGCACCGGGCGCTGCTCCAGGACGGCGAGCCGGGAGGCGACGGTGGCGGCCTTGCGCAGCTGGTCGGAGTCCAGGCGGTAGGAGGCGGTGGCCTCGATCAGGCGGTCGTCGGCAAAGGCGTGCTCGGCGGGCAGGCCCACCGACCTGGCCGCGTCGGCGAGCGCCCGCCGCCACTGCCGTGCCGCGCCCGCGGGGCCCGGCGGCAGGACGGCCAGCGGGACGGGGCTGTCCCTGGTCCAGAGCGGGTCCCAGTTCTTCTTCCCGTACGCGATCAGGGGCGTACCGCTCAGCACCGTGCACAGGGTGGCCAACAGGCGGGCCCCCTCCGGGCGTTCGGGGGCCAGCGCTTCGAGCGGGCCGAGGACGACGCCGCCGTGGGCGAGGCGGGCCTCGGCCGCCAGGGTCCGTACCAGCTCGGCCGCCCGGTCACCGGCCGCCGCGAGGGCCCCGATGTCCACCACGAGGGGGCGGCGGCCGGCGGCGGTGAGCGCGTCGACGGCGAGCCCCGAGGGGTCGCCGCCCCGGTCGAGCAGGTGCACCAGGCCGCTGCCCGTGGCGAGCGCGGCCGCGATGCGGTGGGCCTCCGGCCGCTCGTCCGGTTCGCCGCCGGGGGCGGGCACGTGGACGAGGCCGCGCAGCCGCCCATCGGGCTCGTCGTCGCCGAGGAGGTGGGCGGTGACCCGGTCCGGCACCCTCAAGGCCCGGGAGAGCAGGGGGCGTTCGGGGTCGCCGATCTCCAGGAGCCCGCCCGCGACGAGCGGGGCGGACGGCTGGAACCGGAAGCGGCCGGAGCCCGCCGCGGGGAGCCCGCAGAGCTCCAGCGCCAGGCCGATGGCGGGGCGGCGGCGGGTCAGGTCGTCGTTGAGGTAGCCGTAGAGCCGCTCGAAGCGGGCGTCGACGTCCGGCGCCATCGCGACCAGCAGGAGTTCCACGTCGAGGGGGACGAGGCCGAAGCTCCGGGCCAGCCGGTCGAGCCGGGAGCCGGCGGGGGCGGCCTCCGTGACGTGGGTCCCCTCCGGTACGGGCGCGAACGCGTCGCGCGACTCCAGGACGCGTTCGACCCCCTCAGGGGTGAGGTACTGCCCCCGGTACGGGTCGTCGGGCTCCGGGTCGACGGCGCGGCGGGCCGCCACCGCGTGCCGGACGCGCTCCTCGACGCGGCCCAGCCGCTCCCACAGCACCTCGACGTCCGTCGTCGGCGGCCGGCCGGCCGCGTCCTGGACCGGCGCGCTCTGCGTGATCGTCATCGCGCCGCACTCCCCCGCTTGCGCCGGCCGGGCGGCAGCTGTCGTTCCCGTTCGGCGGCGAAGCCCCGCGACTCCAGGTCGCCCGCCCCTTCGTACCGCAGGCGGCGGCCGGGGTCGTCGCCCGCCGTGCCGTCGACGGCGGGCGCGGCCTTCATCACCAGGCCCTCGGTGACCGGCGGGCCGGCCGGGGCCCGTTCGCCGGCGAGCGGGGCCAGGACGCGCAGGTCGATCGCGGCCTTCAGCTCGCCGCCGAGCGCGGACCACACGTCGGAGGCGGACGGGCCGTCGGTGCGCGGGCCGGCCGCCTCCAGCTCCACGGTGAGCGCGAGTTCGGCGAGGCTGCCGGTGAGCATCCGGGCGGGCAGCACGTCGTGGCGCATCAGGCAGCGCAACACCTCGGAGAGCAGGCGGTGTTCGTCCTGCGGGCGGTTGGTCCAGGCGGTGACCAGGTAGGTCAGCTCGAACCAGCGCGGCGGGGTCCGCCAGCCGGTGATCACCCCGTTCTCGTCGTGCTCCTCGGCCGTGCCGGTCCGCCGCCTCCCCGCGTCCTCACGGATGCCGTGCAGGAAGACGCTGATCGTGGGGGCGTTGCGCCGGGCCGACCAGTCCTTCGTCGGCGCGTCGAAGACCAGGTCGACCCCGCTCTCCTGGAGCCCGGCGTCGACCAGCAACAGCCGCAGCCCTTCGTCGACTTCGTGGATCATCGGCGGGTCACCTCGTCCGGCGGGGTGATGGTGCCGACCACCACGAGGAAGTCCGTCCTGACCGGGCTGAAGCCGGGGCCCCTGGCCGTGATCGTGCGCGGGCCGGTCCGGTCCTTCGCCAGGATGAGCAGTTGGGCGATGAACGTGCCATCCGGGTTCGGCAGGGTCGGCGTGGCGGCGGCCGTGATGCCCGGGTTCCAGTTGAGCTTCACGGGCGCACCGGGCGGGAAGTCCTTGCCGCGTACGGAGGTGACGAAGCCGGGCTTGCCGATGGCGGGCACCGCGATGATGCGGGGCTGGAGGATGCGCAGCGGGATGCGGGAGACGTTGTCGCCCCGGTTCGCGTCCGTGCCGGTGGTGGTGAGGGTCGCCGTGATGGTCGTGCGCAGCGCGCGGTCCGGCGAGAGGACGACCCGTACGACGGTGGACGCGCCGGGCGCCAGGTCGGGCAGCGCGCACCGGCCGGCCGTGCAGCCGGCCGGGAGCGGGCCGGACGGGATGTTCCCGGGCAGGCCGAGTCGCAGCCGCAGGCCGGTGGCAGAGGCGTCGCGGCCGTTGCGCACGGTGTACGTGACCACCACCTTGCCGCCGACGTAGCCGGGGCTGGGCTGGGCCCGCACCACGACGCCGGGGCCGGCCAGGGGGGCGGGCGGCAGGGGGGCCGGGGGGCGGGCGGCGGGGGGCCTCGGGGCCGGGGGCCGGGGCGGCGCGGGCGCGGTGGTCGAGGGGGTGGGCGGCGGCGTGGGGCTGGACGTCGGCGGGGACGTCGGGGTGGTCGGGGTGGGAGTCGGGGTCGGGGTGGGGGGCGTGGGCGACGGGGTCGGCGGGGGCACGTCCTGGACCGGGACGATGGTGCCGGTGGCGTTGTCCGTGGGGTTCGGGTCGAGCACGGCGCCGGTGACGGACCAGCCGATCGGCTGGTCGCCCCGGGTGACCCCGGTCAGCCGGGCGGTGACCTCCACGCTCGTGCCGGGCTGGAGCACGCCCAGGTCGCACTGGGGCGATCCGGCGGCGCAGGTTCCGGCGTCGGTGGTCAGCTCCTCCAGCCGTACGCCGGGCGGGGCGTCGGCGGTGAACGTGGTGCCGGGCGAGGGCGACGGGCCGTGGTTGGTCACCGTGACCGTCACCTCGACCGATGAGCCCACCTCCACGGCGGGTCCGGTGGGCGGGGCGGCCACGGCGAGGTCGACGGACTGCTGGTAGCTGGGCTCCTTCTGCCGTCCGGCGTGCGTGTTGTCCAGGGGGGTCAGCTCGCCGGAGGCGATGTCGAGGACGGAGAGCTGCTCCATCGAGTTCGGCGCGAGCTCGCGGCGGGAGGTCAGCACGATCCGGCTGCCGTCCGGCGACCAGGCCACGTCACGCGGCTGGTGGGGGCCGGTCCCGGCGGTGTCGGGGATCGGCTGGTCGCAGCCGTCCGGGTCGTCCCGCTCGGAGGAGGGCAGCACGACCCGGCAGCCGCCGCCGCGCAGGGGCTTGATGAGGATGCCGGCCTGCTCGTTGATCCGGCCGCCGCCGTCCTTCCGGTTGAAGGCCACCTTCGTACCGTCCGGGGAGAACGCCGGGCTGTCGTCGATGACTTCGCAGTCGCCGGGGCAGATGGTGGCGCTGAGGTCCCGCTGCTGGTCGAGGGCGTTCACCGGCACGGTCCAGATGTGCTTGTTGCCGCCGTGGCCGTTGATCACGTGGTTGCGGGTGAAGGCGAGGTTGACGCCGTCCGACGACCAGGTCGGCTGGGCGTCGCCGCCCTCCTGCTGGCCCTCGGGCGGGCGGATCTCGTCCAGGATCGCGCCGGTGGCCACGTCAGCGACGAGGATGCGGCCCGGTCCCGCCGTCCCACCGGTCCCGCCGGGCGAGGTGCGGGTGAACGCCAGCTTGGAGCCGTCCGGCGAGAAGGTGGGGTCGGTGTCCCAGTCGCGGTCGCCGCGTCCGGCGAGCGGCAGCGGGGCGGCGTTGGAGCCGTCCGCGTCGACCATCCAGATCCGCTGGATCCGCGCGTCGTCGGGGCCCTCGAAGCGGGTCACGACGATGCGCCGGCCGTCCGGGGTGTAGTTCTGCCGCTCGGTCCACGGGTCGTACCCGGCACCCGGGTTGAACAGCGGGTCCAGCGCGGGGTCGGTGTTGGTGCGGGCCGCCGGGTCCTCGCGGAGGATGGTGAGCCCGAGGTCGCGCGGGTCGGAGCCGTCCTGCCGTACGTCCTGGAGCGTGACGGTGGTCGCCGCCGACGAGCTGATCCGGGAGACGATGACGCCCCCGGAGTCGGAGCCGCCGGTCCAGGTGGGCGACTGGACCTCGCGGTTCTCGGTGAGCAGTTGCGTCGGCGTCACGTCGGTGAGGGCGGGGGCCCGGTAGACGTGGTCGAAGTCGTCGCAGCCGCAGACGTGGAAGGGACTGAGGAAGAGGACGTCGTCGCCGTTCGGCAGCCAGGACACCGAGTGGCTGCCCCACTCCGCGTGGCCTCCGGCGAACAGCGGCCGGTCGGCGCCGATGCCCTCGGTGACCCGCAGCCGGGAGCCCTTCTCGGGGTCGGGGTCGGTGACATGGGTGTAGGCGACCCGGCTGCGGCGGGTGTCGTCGTCCACCGGGTTCCAGGACGGATCGACCGCGTCGCCGGGCGGGCCGTCGCTGATCCGGGTCCGCTCGCCGCCGGCGAGGGCCTGCTCGTATATCTGCCAGCCGAGTGAGGTGTCGCCGTCGCAGGCGTACGCGATGCGGGTCCCGTCCGGGGAGAAGGTCGGGGACTCCTCGTTGTCGGGGGTGTCCGACAGCCGCCGCAGGTCCGAGCCGTCCACGCCGACCGACCACAGGTCGCGCTGGACGCTCCCGCCCGGTCCGGGCTCCGCCGAGTCGAAGACGACGGTCCGGCCGTCCGGGGAGAGTTCGGGGTGCGCCGCGTCCCGGTCGGTGGTGAGCCTGCGTACGGTCCCGTCCGCGTCGCGCACGTACACCTGGGGGCGCACGCTGTCGCGGAGGCTGGTGAAGACGAGGACGTCACCGCGTACGGAGGGGTCCTCGTCGTAGTGGGCCGGGCCGCCCCCGAAGAGCGGCTCGGTGGCGTCCGGGCTCGCGACCCGGCCGAGGCTGCGGTGCTCCGTACCGGCGAAGGCGATCCGCCCCGCCTCCGCCGGGTCCGCCTCGGCCGCCGCCGGAGCGAGCCTGGGCGCCCCGTGCGGTGCGGAGGCGGAGCCGACGACCAGCAGCGGCGCCAGCAGCACCACCGCGCCCGCCAGTCGGGTCCACCGGGCATGCTTCGCCGGGCCAGCAGTGCCGGTCACGGCCCACCTCACAGTCTGTTGTCGACGCTCCCCGCCGATCATCGCGCTCGCGCGGGGCGGGAGGACAGGGCCCCGAGTACCCGGACCGGGGGAAGGAGCCGCTGCCCTTTGCGGCGGCCCCTTCCTCACCCCTGGTCCAGGATCGCCCAGGAACTCCCGTACGGCGACGGCTCGTACGGGTCGATATGACGCATGGTCAGCTGGCTGAACCGGCAACCCGGCGAACCGCCGACGCGGCCAACTGTCACCGCGGTGAACCGTCAGCGCGGTCGACGGCCACCGCGGTGAACCGTCAGTCGGGCGAACCGTCAGATCAGCCCGTGCCGCATCGCATAGCCCACCGCGTGGGCCCGGTTGCGCAGTTCCAGGCGGGTCGCCACCTCGTGCAGCACGTTCTTGACGGTGCGTTCGGAGTACGAGGTCTTCTGCGCGATCTCCGCCGTGTCGAAGCCCTCCGACACCAGCCGGATCATCTCCGCCTCCCGCGCCGTGAGGGTGGAGAGGGTGAGCCCGCGGGGGTCCAGGACCGTCCGCTGGAGGCTGCTGACGTGGTCGAGGAGCTTGCCGAGCAGGTCGCCCGGCAGGACGCCCTCGCCGTTCGCCATCGCCCTGACCAGGTGGACCAGCCGGTCCTGGTCGGCCTCGCCGCGCCGGAGCACGGCGGCGACCCCGCACTCGATCATGGTCTGGAGCGCGCCCGACTCGAAGAAGCCGACGACGAGTCCGGTGCGGGTGGAGGTGTTGCGCTGCAGGCGGTGCAGGAGCTGGACGGTGGCCTCGTCCACCATGTCCACCACCACCAGGGAGACTTGGGCCCGGTCCGCCTCGGCCTCCGGTATCAGTTCTATCTCCGGCCGCATCCGCAGCTGGTGGATCATCCCGGTCTGGAGGATCAGGTCCTCCGCGTACACCGCGACGGTGACCCTGCCCAGGGGCGTCGCCCCGGGCGCACTCCGCGCGGCGCGCTGCGCCGCGTCGGGCCGGCGGTACTGCCCGCGCTCCGTCGTCCCGCTCTTCGTCTGTGCCGTCGTCATCGTTTCCGCTGTCGTCATTGTTCCGCGCCGTCTTCCTGAGGTGCTTCCGCCCGATATGCCATGTCCGCCCCCGACCGCTCCGGTCTTCGGCAGGGGGCGCGGGCCCGGGGCGGGGTCGCGGGGCCCTGTCGCCGGTGTGCTCCCGGGGCATCTCCGCTGCCCGCCCGTTGCCCTCGCGACCCTGCTGCGCGGCCGCCCGGGCGGCTTACCGTCGCAGGGTGACCACATCTGCCGAACTCGAAATCCCCACGGTGACGGTGTCGCCCGGCGGTACCGCGACGACGACCCTGACCGTGCGCAACGACGGCGACATCGTCGAGGCGTACACGCTCGAAGTGGTCGGCGACTGCGCCCCGTGGAGCACGGTCGAGCCGGTCCGCGTGTCGCTGTACCCGGGCACCTCCGAGACGGTGACCCTCACCTTCGCCCCGCCCCGCTCCCACGAGGTGCGGGCGGGCGAGACCCCGCTCGCCGTTCGCGTGCTGCCCGCGGAGCACCCGGACGCGGTGGTGGTCCCCGAGGGCACGGTGACCGTCGAGCCCTTCCACGAGCTGCGCACCGAGCTGGAACCGCGCCGCCGCCGGGGCTGGCTGGGGGCCCGCTTCCGTACCGCCGTGCAGAACCGGGGCAACACCCCGGTCGATGTCGCGTTCGCCGGCAAGCAGGCCGGGGAGGAGCTGCGGTTGGGCTTCACTCCGGGTCAACGGCGGCTGGAGCCTGGGGAGTCGGCGGAGATACGGCTCAAGGTCCGGGCGGCCAAGCTGATCTGGTTCGGCGAGCCGGTCACCTGGCCGTTCGAGGTGGAGGCCGCCGAGACCGCGCAGGCCGACGCGGGGGCCGGGAGCGCCACGGGGTCGGAGGCCGTACCGGCCGACCGGCCGGACGTCGTGAGCGACCGGCTGGATCCCGTGCGGCCGGAGCCGGTCCCCGGGGAGTTCCTGCAACTGCCCGTACTGCCCAAGTGGTTGCTGATCGTGCTGGCCGCGCTGCTGGCGCTGCTGCTGGCCTGGTTCGCCCTGGTCCGGCCGGCGGTGCAGAGCACCGCGAAGCAGGCGGTGACCGAAGCCGCGAAGGAGGAGGCCGCCCGCGGCGAGCAGCAGCAGGGTGCGACAACGCCGGGCGGCGCGGACGACCCGGCGGCCGGCCCGGGGCAGGGCGCCGGCCCGGACGGATCGACCGCGCCCGGGGCCACCGGAGGCTCCGGCACGGGGCCGGGGACCGGGACAGGACCGGGCAACGGTACGGGAGTCGGCGGGGGCGGCGAGCAGAGCTCCGCGACGATCGACGTGGAGACCGACACGGGCCTGGAGAAGAAGGGGACGTACAAGGTTCCGCCGGGCAAGGTGTTCGGCATCACCGACCTCGTGGTGGCGAACTTCCAGGGCGACGAGGGAGTGCTGACCATCTCCTTCGGAGAGCGGAAGATCACCACCATCGCTCTGGAGACTTTCCGCAACCAGGACTATCACTGGGTCACCCCCATTCAGATTCCGGAGAACGCCACGGTCACCGCTGCCGTCACCTGTGCCAAGCCCGGCACTCCGGCGACCGGAACGCAGGCTTCCCAGTGCCATCAGGTGGTTAATGTCAGCGGCGTACTGAGCGATCTCGCACGGTAGAGCACGACAGAAAACAGCGGCGTCGAGTGCTCCGCTTCCCCTATGGGTGATGACAACAGCAGAAACCGGCCCCGGAGGAAACCCGGCGTGCCGAGCTGTGGCGCATTCATCCTCCCGAAAACGCCAAAGGTCTACACCAATTCGGTCACCGTCGACGCCGACAGCCACAGAAGAATATCCGGTTCCGGCAGGTCCAGGCACGAACGGACCTGCTCAGAACCGTTCCTGACGGTTCGCGTTCATCGGGCGGACGCCCGAACGGAAGGCCCGCGCGCCCGCTTCCATCGCCGGAACGGGGCCGGATCACCGCACCTTCTCGGCGCATTCTGGCCGAATCCCGTCTGTCGGCGACGATGGCCCGGGCCACGCCCGTACGGGCCCGGGCCTCGTTCCGTTCAGCGCGAAAAAGAGATACCGAACACACCGTCACACCGAACCGGAATCGACTCTTCCGGTGAAATCCCCGGCAACGACCGGAACGGAAACTGTTCTGTAACCCGCTGTTAGCCCTCTCTTCATCCGCGTCGTCCCGGTCGCCCGGGCCGCCGAATGCGGGCCCCGCCCCCCGGTGAATACGGCGAGCGTCGCGGCCCCGGCCCGCCGAGGGCAGCGTTTCCCCTCGTCCGGGTGCCCGGGAAGGCAGCGTCGTTGCCCCGCGCCCGGGACTTCCGGACCTACTCCCCGCCGTACCCGCCGGTCGAGACTGACGGGTGAACGAGTGACCACCCCGAAGGAGCGAGCATGCCGTCGTACCTCACCCCCGGTGTATACGTGGAGGAGGTGCAGTCCGGAGCACGGCCCATCGAGGGAGTCGGCACCGCGGTCGCAGCCTTCGTCGGCTTCGCCGAGACGGGCCCCTTCCACCAGCCGACGCTGGTGACCAACTGGGACCAGTACGTCCAGGCGTTCGGCGCCTTCACCGCCGACACCTACCTGGCGCACGCCGTCTACGGCTTCTTCGCCAACGGCGGCGGCGCGGCCTACATCGTGCGCATCGGAGGCCCGGCCCAGGGCGCGTCCGGGTCCACCGCCCCCGGCGCGGTCGCCCAGGCGGCCCCCGCGCCCGTCGCCCTCGGCGGCTTCCTGGTCTCCGCCAAGCCCGGCACGAGCGCCGACCTCTCCGTCGAGGTCGCCGACGCCGAGGGCGAGAACCCGCCGGAGGACCGCTTCCGGCTGCTGGTGCGGCAGGCCGGCAAGGTGGTGGAGACGTACGACGTCTCCACCCGCAAGAACGTCAAGGGCTACCTGGTCACCCAGGTCCGCGACTCCAAGCTCGTCCAGGTCGCCGAGCAGCCCGGCACGGCCCAGACCCGCCCGGAGAAGCAGACGGTCGCCCTGGCCCCCGCCGACTCCGCCCCGGGTTCCGGCGTGGCACGGCTCGACGCGTCCGAGTACGTCGGCGACGCCTCCGCCCGCACGGGGTTCTCCGGTCTCGAGTCGATCGACGAGATCACCATGGTCGCCGTCCCGGACCTGATGAGCGCCTTCCAGCGCGGCGACATCGACGCCGAGGGCGTCAAGACCGTGCAGCTCGCGGTCATCTCGCACTGCGAGCAGATGGGCGACCGCGTCGCCGTCCTGGACACCCCGCCCAGCCTGAACGCCCAGCAGGTCCGCACCTGGCGCAACGACGACGCCGGTTACGACTCCCGCTACGCCACCCTCTACTACCCGTGGGTCAAGGTCTTCGACCCGGCGACCGGCCGCAACTCCCTGGTTCCGCCGAGCGGTCACGTGGCCGGCGTCTGGGCGCGCAGCGACGGCGAGCGCGGCGTGCACAAGGCCCCCGCCAACGAGGTCATCCGCGGTGCGGTGGACCTGGAGATCCGCCTCAGCAAGGGTGAGCAGGACCTGCTGAACCCGATCGGCGTCAACTGCGTACGGGCCTTCCCCGGCCGCGGCATCCGCATCTGGGGCGCGCGCACCCTCTCCTCCGACCCGGCCTGGCGCTACCTCAACGTGCGCCGGCTCTTCAACTACCTGGAGGAGTCCATCCTCCTGGGCACCCAGTGGGTGGTCTTCGAGCCGAACGACGACCGCCTCTGGTCGAGCATCCGGCGCAACGTCACCGCCTTCCTCACCGAGGAGTGGCGACGCGGCGCGCTGTTCGGCCGCACGGCCGAGGAGGCGTTCTACGTCCGCTGCGACCGGAGCAACAACCCGCAGGAGTCGATCGACCTCGGCCAGGTCGTCTGCGAGATCGGCGTCGCCCCGGTGAAGCCCGCGGAGTTCGTGGTCTTCCGCCTCGCGCAGTTCTCCGACAGCACCAGCCTCATCGACGAGTGACCCTCGCGGTCCTCCCCCACCCCCATCGTCATTACCAGCGGAACAGGTGACACACAGTCATGGCAGAGGGCGACGCTCTTTCCACCCACGTATTCGGTGTACAGCTCGGCGGCTATCTCGTGGAGTCCATCCAGGAGATCAGCGGCATGACCGTCGAGGAAGAAGTCGTCGAGGTCCGTCAGGTGACCGCCGAGGGCAAGCAGATCATCCGCAAGCAGCCGGGCGCACGCCAGGCGGGCGAGGTGACGATCACCCGCGGGCTCGACAAGAGCAGCGAGTTCACCACCTGGATCAAGGAGACGCTCAACAACGGGGCCGTCGACACCGCGCGCCAGAACCTCACGATCGAGATCAAGGACTCGACCGGTGAGACGGTGCGCCGCATCCAGCTGATGCAGGGCTGGGCCTCCAAGTGGGAGGGCCCCTCCCTCAAGGCCGGCGAGTCCAGCGCCGCGACCGAGACGGTGACCATCACCTTCGAGGAGATCGTGGTCGAATGAGGCGGCGGACCGTTACGTCGGGCGGGCTCGACGAAGTCCTCGACC
This sequence comes from Streptomyces sp. cmx-18-6, assembly GCF_046548915.1. Taxonomy (NCBI): domain Bacteria; kingdom Bacillati; phylum Actinomycetota; class Actinomycetes; order Kitasatosporales; family Streptomycetaceae; genus Streptomyces; species Streptomyces sp. cmx-18-6. The sequence goes on from NZ_JAEBEP010000004.1 coordinate 324,321, forward strand.
AGCTCGCCGCCGCGCCCGCCGCGCGCGAGGAGGCGTCGCCCGCGCCCGCCCCGGCCCGCGACCGGACCCGGGAACGGGACACGTTGCAGACGGAGTTCACGTTCGAGCTGCCGCGCGGTTACGTGGACGACGAGGGCCAGGTGCACCGGCAGGGCACCATGCGGCTCGCGACGGCCCGGGACGAGCTGCGCCCGCAGATCGACCTGCGGGTGAAGGAGAACCCGGCGTACCTGTCCGTGGTCCTGCTGAGCCAGGTCATCACCCAGCTCGGCACGATCACCGATGTGCACGCGGGGGTCGTGGAGCGGATGTACGCCACCGACGTGGCGTTCCTCCAGGACTTCTACCGCCGCATCAACAGCGAGGGCCACACGCACGCCGCGGTGACCTGCCCGCTGTGCCACGGCTCGTTCGAGGTGGACCTCTCGGGTGGGCGCCTGGGGGAATCGTGACGTACGCGCTTCCCCGGTTGCGGGAGGAGATCGCGTACGTCGCCTACCACTTCCATTGGCAGCGTGAGGACATTCTCGACCTCACCCACGGCGAGCGTCAGCAGTGGGTGCGGGAGATAGCGCGGATCAACACCCGCGTCAACGAAGGCGGGTGATCGTGTGGGGCTCGGGGACTGGTTGCGCCGGACGGACCGGCAACGTCCCGCCGCGCCCGCACGGGACGGTGCGGGGAGCGACGGGGCCGCCCACGGTGCCGGTACGGGTGTCGAAAGCGCCGGTGCCGTCGGTGCCCGCTCCGGCGGCGGTACGGGTTCCGGTAGCGGTACGGGGACGCGTACGGGCTCCGGGAGCGGTACGGGTACGGGCTCCGGCAGCGGTACGGGGGCGAGTGCGGGCTCCGGCAGCGGCGGCCCTGGTGCTTCCGGCGGGGAGTGGGACGGCGGCTGGCGGCAGGTCGCCCCGCCCGCGGTGACCGTCGCCCGGTCCTCGATCGGGGTGAGCGACGGACTGCGGTTCCGGTCCCAGCTGGCCTCGTGGCAGAACCCCACGTTCGGCGGCGAACTCGGCCACGCCGTCCTGCCGTCCGCCCCGGTGGGCCTCATCCACGGCGTGGCCCGCCCGGGCCGCGCGCGTTCCGCGTCCCCCGGCGGGCCGCTGCTGCTGCGGGCCGCCCGGACGGGCGCGGAGGAGCAGGCGGCGGAGCCCGCGCCGGAGCTGCCGGCCGCGACGGCGGGTCGTACGGCGGGGAGGAAGCCGGGGCGTGCCGCACCGGTGCAGCGGTCGGGCGGCGCGGTGCCGAAGACGGGGCGGGGGGCTGGGGCCGGGTCCGGGTCCGGCAGCGGGTCTGCCTCCGGCTCGGGGGCTTCGGCTTCGTCGGCTCCTTCGGTTTCGTCCGCCCCTTCGGCTTCGTCGGCTCCTCCGGCTTCTTCTTCGGCGGCGGCTGATGCGGGCTCGTCCGCTTCCGGTTCCACTCCGATTTCGGCGTCAACGTCCGGTACGACTTCGACGTCCGTTTCGGCTTCCCCTTCTGCTTCCGCTTCTGCTTCCGCTTCGGTGCAGCGGGCGCGGCCCGCTGCCGTACGTCCTCGGCGGACCACGCCGCCCCTGACCGTCGCCCGGCGTCCGACGATGCCATTGCGGCAGATCACGGGGCTGCGGCCGACCGCGCCTGTTACGCCTGCCGCGCCGGAGGCGCCGGCTGCTCCCGTCGTCGCCACCGACACCGTTCAGCGGAGTGCCTCCGCGCCGCAGCAGGGCCCCGGTCGAGGTTCTGCTCCCGCCCCCGAATCCGTACGCCCCGCGTTGGGCAAGCCCCTGCGGGAACTGCCCTCCGGGGCCATCCCGTTGAGCCCCGGAGGGCAAAGCGCAGCCGCATCGCCTTCCCCCGCAGGGCAAGAGGCGGCGGCCATGCCGGTACTCCAGCGCCAGACCTCGGAGACGGCGACGCCCGCCTCTCCCGGCGCGACGCCTTCGCCGGAGCAGCCGAAGTCGTCGGGGAGCCGGCAGGCGTCCCCGAAGGCCGGGCCCCAGCAGCCGTCCCCGCCGCACCGGCCACCGGCACCGATTCAGTCGGCCCCCGCCACGGCTGCGCGACCGTCGCCCTCACCGTCGCAGTCGGCAGAGGCGTTCCCGTCCGCCGACCCGTCCGGCTCCCGGGCCCGTCAGCGCGGCGGGATCGGCGCACCCCTCCCCTCGCTCCCGTCGACCGCCAGGCTCCAGCGCGACGCGCCGCTCCTCGGGGACCGCAGGCGCGCGCAGCCGGGGCCCGCAGGCGTACCGCAGGGCCGGACCGGGAACCCGCCCGCGACGACCCCACAGACCACCACGCCGACGTCCGCCCCGGCCACGCCTGCCGACATGCCGGTGCGCGCGACTCCCGCCCCCGGGACGGACGCCCCCGTGTCGCCCGCCGCAGTGCAGCGCGCGGTGAGCAGCGAGCGCCCCGGCCTGCCTGCCCATGCGCGTACGAGTTCGGGCACGCGTACAGGTGCGGGCCCGGGCACAGGTGCGCCCCCACCCGGCACCGCCTCGTCGCCCGCAGCCCCCGCCGGGCCGGTCCCTATCCGGAGGATCACCCGTCAGCGGGGCGCCGGACAGGCCGCCGCGCCCACCGCTGGCGTCGAGGGGCTGCCGCCCACCGTCCAGCGGTCGCGGACCCTGCTCTCGGGCAGGTCCCTGAAGGTGAACACCGGTTCCGCCGAAGGCTTTTCGGCGGCTCCGACCACGACGGCGGGCAGCACGGCCCGCCCGGTCGTCGCGGCCACCTGGCGTCGCGACGTACCGCAGCCGTCCTCCAGCGCATCGACGCCCGGAGCCTCGTCGTCGGGTGCACCGGCGCGCGCGAACACGCCGGCCGATGAACGCCGCACGCCACCGGGCGCGGCACCCCGGCACAACGCGCCCCGCCCCCGCGACGGCAACGGCAGCGGCAGCGGCAGCGGCAGCGGCAACAGCAACGGCAAGCGCAGCCCCCGCCCCACCGAGCCCGCTCCACCCGCCGCGCCCGCCGCACCGGCCACCCCGCACCGGACGCGCACCCCCGGCCCGGCCCCGACATCGGCGGGCCCCGCCCCCGGCGGCACCGTCCAGCGCGCCGTGCCGGGCACCACCGCACCCCGGCACGCCGCCGGCCACGACCACGGCCCCCGGAGCGCGACGCCCGGCACCGCCGCACCCCACCAGGCCGCTCCCGGCGCCGACCGGCCCGGCCGGACGACGCGCAAGGCCGACAGCCCCGGTCGCCTCACGGAGGCGGGGGCGGTCGCCCCGACGAAGCGCGGGGCCTCGGCCGGCAACGCCCTCCTGCGGCTCGTACAACGCCGCTCGGTACGCGGCACGGCAACCCCGTCGTCCCCCGGACCCGGACCCGATTCCGGCCCCGGCGTCCGCACCTCAGGTCCTGCACCGCAGCCGATGCCGATGCCGAGCACGAAGGCACAGCCCTCGCCGCCCGGCCTCGCTCCCCGCGCGCCGTCCGCCCCGCCCCGGGCCACGCACCCCGCCCGGCCGGTCCCGGTCGTGCGCCCGCATCCGCCCGTGGCAACAGCGCCCGGAGCCACCGTCGTACCCGTGCAGCGCATGCCGTTGCCGGTCGTGCCCGACCCGGCCGGCCCCCCGCCCGCCGGACCGGCCCCCGGCGGCGGTGCACCCCCGCCCGGGCCGCCCGCCCTGGCGGTACGGGTCCCGCCGCGCACGCCCGCCCCGGGCCCGGGAACGAGGACTTCGGGCGCGAGCGGCACCGGCACCACGGCACACGCCCGGACGGGCCCCCCGACACCGGGGAAGCCGGGACAGGCACAGGCACTGCAACGCGCCGCCGCCCACGCCGGCATCACCGGCGTCCCGGTGAAGGCGGTGGCTCCGAAGTCCGTCCAGCGGGCCGGGGAGAACGCCGCCTCCTCCACCGCCGCCGAGACCCCGGCCGCGCACGCGAACGCCGCGAGCCGTATCAGCGGAGCGGAGATCGAGGAGCTGGCCCGTCGCCTCCTCGACCCCGTGAGCCGGCTCATCCGGGCCGACATGCGGCGCGGGCGGGAGCGCGCCGGGCGGCTCCACGACGGCCGCCGCTGACGGCGGCCCCGCCCGGCGCCACCCGGCAGGAACAGGAATCAGCAGAGAAGAAGAGAAACGGCATGACGGACAACATCTTCGCGACGAGCGTGTTTTTCAAGCTCGTCATCGGCGGCAGCGATCTGGGAGCCTTCCACACCTGCTCCGGCCTGGGCGCCGAGGTGGAGATGGAGAGTTACGCCGAGGGCGGCAACAACGGGTTCACCTGGCAGTTGCCGGGGCGCATCACCTGGACCAACATCACGCTGACGCGTCCGGTCACCGCCGACACCCTCAAAATCGCGCGCTGGCTGAACGAGACGATCCGGCGCGTCGAGCCCAAGGACGGCGAGATCGTCGCCCTCCGGCCGGACCTCAGCCGCATCATCAGCTGGCAGGTGCAGGGCATCGTGCCGGTGCGATGGCAGGGGCCGTCGTTCGACCCGTCGAACTCCGAGGCGGCGATCGAGACGCTGGAGATCGCGCACGAGGGGCTGGAGCCGTCCTGATGCCCCGTCATATGACCGACGCCCCGCAGGCAGGGGCCACAGCGGACGGACCGACCCCGGAAGGAGGAACGCCATGTCACCCGCTCTCCGTGCGAGCCGTGCGCGCGCCCAACTGACCATCATGGAACCGCCGTCGACGGTCGGGGCCAAGCCGGGCGGCAAACTCGCCCAGCTCACGCTCCAGTTCAACCCCTCGCAGCTCTCGCTGAGCAAGAGCACCGAGTGGCGGCGCACTCCGTCCCGGATGGCCGGGCAGTCCGCGCTGCCCGAGTTCGTCGGGAGCGGGCCCCGGTCGCTCTCCCTGGATGTCTTCCTCGACGCCACGGCCACCCATGACAACTCCGTGGAGAAGGCGGTGGAGCAGTTGATGATCGCCTGTGTGCCCACGCCGACCAGCCTCGCGCGCAAGACGCCCGCGAGCCCTTGGGTGCGCTTCGACTGGGGGACGTCGAGGACGACCTCGTTCGACGGCGTACTCTCCAACCTCTCTGTCTCCTACACCCTGTTCGACGTGGACGGGAAGCCGCTGCGCGCCACGTGCTCCCTCTCCATCGAGGAGGCGAGCGTCGATCCGGCCGGGCAGAACCCCACCTCGGGCTCGAAGGAGGCGCGGCGCACCCACCGGGTCGTGGCCGGGGACAGCCTGCCGCTGCTCGCCTGGCGGGAGTACGGCGACGCCACCGCCTGGCGCACCATCGCGGAGGCCAACGACATCGACGATCCCCTGCGGTTGATCCCGGGCAGCGAACTCCTCGTGCCCGGGCTGGAAGACCACGTCGCGGAGGGCGGCCGATGACCGCCGCCGCCCCGGGGCGTTCCTTCGCCGCCGATCCGATCGTCGAGGCCCCCGGCGAGCTGCCGCCCGGCTGGGCCGCCCAGTTGGTGAGCTGTGTGGTCGACGAGAACGTCGGGCTGCCGGACACCGCCGTGCTGACGTACCGGGACCCGGACCACGATCTGCTGACCGAGAGCGGCATCACCCTCGGCACGCCGCTGAAGATATCCGTGGTCACCGTGCAGGACCGGGCCCGCGAGCGGCTGTTCACCGGCGAGGTCACGGCGATCGAGCTGGACCACGACACCACCGGGACGTTCACCGTCGTCCGGGCCCTGTCCAAGGCGCACCGGCTCCAGCGCGGCCGGAAGGTGGTCGCGTACCGGAACATGAAGACGGCGGACATCGTCCGCAAGGTCGCGGCGGGGGCCGGAATGGCGTGCGGGAAGGTCGAGGCCGCGCCGATCACGTACAAGCAGCTGACCCAGCCCAACGTCTCTGACTGGGAGTTCCTCCAGCATCTGGCGGCCGAGAGCGGTGCGCACGTGCGGGTGGACGAGCGGGGCGTGCTCCAGTTCACCAAGCCGAAGCCGGCCGCCTCGGCCCCCTCGCCCGACACCCGGGCCGCCCGCAACCCGATGGTCCTGGAATACGGGGACAACCTGCTCTCCCTGCGGGCGGTGGTGACCGGGTCGGACGGGGCGGGCGACGTCGAGGTGCGCGGCTGGAACGTGGACACCAAGACGCGGCTGGTGGCGCGGGAGCAGTCCGTCCGCTCCACCACCGTCACCCCGGGGATGAGCCCCTCGGTGGCGTCCGGGGCGTTCGGCGCGAGCGCCCGGGTGACCGTCGCCGACACCCCGTACCGGACCCAGGCGGAGACGACGGCCGTCGCCGGTGCGGTGGCCGCCCAGGTCAGTTCCGGATTCGGTGAGATCGAGGCGGTGGCCTTCGGCAATCCGCAGTTGCGGGCGGGCGCGCCGGTGGCCCTCGGCAACGTCGGGCCGACGTTCTCGGGCCGCTACACCGCGACCGCCGCCCACCATGTCCTGGAGCCGGACGGCGGCTACCGCACCACCGTGATCGTCAGCGCCTCGCCCGACCGTTCGCTGGCCGGGCTGACCGGCGGCCAAGCCCCCTCGCGCGGTCCGCGCATGCCGGGGCTGGCGATCGGCGTGGTCACCGACATCCGCGAGGGCAAGGCCCAACGGGGCTGGGTGCGGCTGAAGTTCCCCTGGCTCGACGACACGTATGTGACCGACTGGGTCCGTACGGTGCAGTGGGGCGGCAACGGCGGCGGCGGGGTCTTCAGTCCCGAGGTCAACGACGAGGTGCTGGTGGGCTTCGAGCAGGGGCTGCTGGACAGCCCGTATGTGCTGGGCGGCCTCTACAACGGGATCGACCGGCCCTCCGAGCATGACGTCCCGCTCGTGGACAAGACCAGCGGCAAGGTCAACCGCCGTTCCCTGGTGTCCCGTTCGGGCAACCGGCTGGAGCTGCTCGACACCCCGCGCGGCCCGTCCGGCGTCCGGCTGGCCAGTGGGAACAAGCGGCTGGAGGTCACCCTCGACGAGCGGAAGAACGAGATCGCCCTCACCGTGTTCGCCCCCGGCTCCAAACGCGCGCAGAGCTCCGTCACCCTCTCCTCCTCGGGCATCACGCTCGACGCCGGCACCGGAAGCGTCGAGGTCAAGGGCCGTTCGGTGACCATCAACGGCAAGACGGGAGTCACCGTGGACGGCGGGCTGCTCGCCGTGCTCAAGGCCAAGCTCATCCGCATCAACTGACGCCCCTTCTCCCCACGTCCACGGACCACGCCCCTTTCACCGCACGTCCCTTTCCCCGCACGTCCCTTTCACAGCAAGGAGAACCCCGGCCATGCCCCCCGCAGCCCGTACGGGCGACAGCACCGCCCACGGCGGTCTCATCGGCACCCCGCCCCCGGGTGCGGTGGCCGTCGCCACCGTGCTGATCGGCGGCCGGCCCGCGGCCGTCACCGGGAGCCTGCACGTGTGCGTGGTCCCCCCGCACGCGGCGCTCGGGCCGGCGAACGTGATCATGCCCAACCTCGCGGGGGCCGTCACCGGCCAGGTGCTGATCGGCGGGCTGCCCGCCGCCCGGATGCGGGACACCACCAGCTGCGGCGCGCCGATCATCAGCGGCGCGCTGAACGTCCTGATCGGGGGCCCGATGTGAGCGGCGGCGGATTCATCGGGCGCGGTTGGGGCTTCCCGCTGCGGACCGGTGCGACCGGCGGGATCGCCCTGGTCGAGCGGGACAAGGAGATCGAGGAGGCCATCGGCCTGATCCTCGGCACCGCGCCGGGCGAGCGGCCGATGCGGCCCGAGTTCGGCTGCGGCATCCACGACTACGTCTTCGCGCCGGGCGACGGCGCGACCGCCGGGCGGATCGCCCAGGAGGTCCGTACGTCGCTGGAGCGCTGGGAGCCGCGCATCGAGGTGACGGACGTGGTGATCGCCTTCGACGCGATCGAGGAGGGCACGCTCTACATCGACGTGCGCTACACCGTGCGCGCCACCAACGACCTGCGCAACCTGGTCTTCCCCTTCTACACGATCCCGTCCGACGGGGACGCCTCCGAAGCGGCCGTGGAAGCGGGGACGCGCTGATGGCCCTGCCCTCCCCCAACCTGGACGACCGGCGATTCCAGCAACTCGTCGACGAGGCCAAGCGGTACGTCCAGCAGCGCTCCCCCGAGTGGACCGACCACAATGTGTCGGACCCCGGGGTCACGCTGATCGAGACGTTCGCGTACATGGTCGACCAGTTGCTGTACCGGCTGAACCGGGTGCCCGACAAGAACTACGCGGCCTTCCTGGATCTGCTGGGCGTCACCCTCTTCCCGCCGACCGTGGCGCGGGCCGAGGTCGACTTCTGGCTCTCCGCTCCGCAGCCGGAGACCGTGCACCTGTCGGCCGGGACCGAGGTGGCGACGGCGCGCGGAGAGTCGGAGGACCCGGTGGTGTTCTCCACCTCCGACGACCTGCCGATCGTGCCGAGTTCGCTGGTCCGGCTGGTCACCGCGCCGAAGTCCGGCGACCAGACCGACCGCACCGGACCGCTCGGCGCGGGCAAGGACATCCCGTGCTTCTCGGCGCGGCCGGAGCCCGGTGACGCGCTGCTGTTCGGGCTGCCCACCGCCGTACCGCGCTGCATCGTCGCCGTACGCCTGGACAGCCGGGTGGAGGGCGTGGGCGTGGACCCGCGTCAGCCGCCGCTGGTGTGGGAGGCGTGGGACGGGGCCCGGTGGGCGGAGTGCGCGACCGGGGACGACAGCACCGGCGGGCTCAACCGGCCCGGCGAGGTCATCGTGTTCGTGCCCGCCGGGCACACCGCGTCCGTGGTCGCCGGTACGCGGGCGGGGTGGCTGCGCTGCCGCGTCACCGCGCCCGAGCCGGGCCAGCCGTTCTACTCCGAGTCGCCGACGATCCGTGAGGCCGAGGTGTTCACGGTCGGCGGCACGGCGGCCGTCGAGCACGCGGAGACGGTCCTCGACGTGCCGCTCGGGGTCTCCGAGGGGGTGGCCGGGCAGCGGTTCTCGGTGAGCCGGGTGCCGCTGCTGATGGACGGGGAGCCGCCGGTGGTCCAGGTGTCGACCGCCGAGGGCTGGCAGGTCTGGACGCCCGTCGAGCACTTCGGGGCCTCGTCGCCCGGTGACCGGCACGTACGGATCGACCCCGTGTCCGGCGAGTTCGCGTTCCCGCCGGAGGTGCGGGAGCCGGACGGCACGATGCGCGCGTACGGAGCCGTCCCGGAGCAGGGGGCCCAGCTCCGCGTCCCCCGCTACCGCACGGGCGGCGGGGCGGCCGGGAACGTCGCCCGGGGCGCGATCTCCGTACTGCGCAGCTCGGTCCCGTACGTCGCGGGCGTCGACAACCGCGAGGCGGCGACCGGCGGCGTCGACGGCGAGAGCGTGGAGAACGCCAAGGTGCGCGCGCCCAACATCCTGCGCGTGCAGGAACGGGCCGTCACCGCGAGGGACTACGAGGTCATCGCCCGCGAGGCCGCGCCCTCCCTGCGGCGGGTGCGATGTCTGCCGGCCGTCGCGGGCGAGGCCGGTGCGGTACGGGTGCTGGTGGTGCCGGACGCGGTCCCCGACGAGGGCGGCCACCTCCGGTTCGAGCAGCTGATCCCCTCGGACCAGGTGCTCGCGGCGGTCGCGGAGCGCCTGGACGAACGCCGTCTGGTGGGCACCCGGCTGGTCGTGGAGCCGCCCGCCTACCAGGGCGTCACCGTGGTCGCCCGGCTGGTCGCGGCCCCCGCCGACGTGGACCGGGTGCGCGCGGAGGCGCTGGAGGCCCTGTTCCGGCACATCGACCCGCTGCGGGGCGGTGCGGACGGGGCGGGCTGGCCGTTCGGGAGGCCGGTGCAGTACGGGGAGGTCTTCGGCGTGCTCCAGGGCGTGCGAGGGGCCGGTCTGGTGGAGGAGGTCCGGCTGTTCCCGGCGGACCCGATCACGGGGCGGCGGGGCGGCGCGGTGGACCGGGTCGACGTGGCTCCGGGCGCGCTGGTCTTCTCGCACCAGCACCAGGTGATCGTCACGCCGAGCGGGGCCGGTGGGGGCGCGTGAGCCGGGCCGCCGTACCCGGGCTGCCGAGCCGCTACCCGATCGGCGAACTGCTGCCCGCCCTGTACGCGGACGACGACCTGGCCCAGCGCTTCACGGCCGGGCTCGACACCGTGCTGGCTCCGGTCCTGTCCACCCTGGACAACCTGCCCGCCTACTTCGACCCGGCCCTCGCCCCGGCCGACTTCCTGCCCTGGCTGGCGACCTGGGTGGGCGCGGGCATCGACCCGGACTGGCCGCCGGAGCTGCAACGGGCCGTGGTGGCCCGGGCGGTGGAGCTGCACCGGTGGCGCGGCACCCGGCGCGGCCTGGTCGAGCACCTGCGGCTCTGCTTCGGCGTGCACGCCGACGTGCGGGACGGCGGGGGCGTGGCGTGGTCGTCGGCGCCGGGGACGACGCTGCCACCGGCCCCGACCGGTGAACTGCTCGTACGGGTATGGCCGTCGACGTCCGGAGGCACGGTGGACGCGGACCGGGTGCTGGACGTCGTCGCGGCCTCCTGCCCCGTCCATCTGACCTGCCGGGTGGAGATCCTCCCGGGGCCGCCCGAGGGTGCGCCCGGGACGCGGCCCGAGACACCTGGGACGCCCGATGCGCCCGATGCGCCCGTTGAGACAGGAGGCTGACGCGATGATGCGCGCATGTCCGGCGTGCGGTACGGCCAACCGCGAGGACGACGACTTCTGCGGCAACTGCGGGTCGTACCTGGGATGGTCCTCCGAGAGCCCGCGCGGCAGGGGCGGGGACGGGAACGGGGCTGGGGCTGGGAGCGAGGGCTCCGGCGAGAGCGAGTCCGTGCCTGCTGTCGGGCCGGCCGCTCGGCCCGCCGCCGAGCCTGAGGTCCGGCCTGACGCCGAGCCCGTGGCCCGGCCTGACGCCGGGTCGGGTGACTCGGTGGGGCCGGTGGGGCCGGTGGGGCCGGTGGGGCCAACGGAACCGGCAGGACCAGCGGGACCGGCAGGACCTGCGGGACCGGCGGCACCTTCCGCACCTGCCGCACCTGCCGCACCTACGGGCGAGGCTTCGGTGACCGCAGGGCCTGCCGCCCGGGGCGCGGAACCCGCTCCCCCGCCACCCGCCGCACCCCCCTCTCCCTCTCCCGCCCTACCCCCAACTCCCCCTGCTCCGACCGCTCCTCCCCCTCCCGCTGTTCCCCCCGCACCGCGCGCCGCACCGGAGACCGCCGAGCCCACCTCCGTACGCCCAGAACGCCCGCAGCACCCGGAACGCCCCGTACGGCCGCCGCAGCCCGCCCCCGTACGCCCGGCAGCGCCCACCACGCCGGGAGCCGCAGCCGTCACACCGGCCGCGCCCGCGCCCGAGGCCCCCGTGGGCGCGGTCCGGCCGGCGAAGCCCGTCGCCCGGCGGCCGGTCGTGCGGCCGGTGGAGGCGGACGAGACGCCGGACGGGCCGCCGTGCCCGGCCTGCGGTACGCCGAACCTGCCCGGGCGGCGGTTCTGCCGGCGCTGCGCCGCCCCGCTCCGGCCCGGGGATCAGCCCGCGCCCCTGCCGTGGTGGCGGACGGTGTGGCCGTTCCGCCGCCGGGTGCGGGTCCGGTCGGGCCGGGCGGTGCGGCGGATCCTGCTGGTGCTGGCGGTCGTCGGGCTGCTGTTCGTGGGGTACCTGTTCCTGCCGGCCGGGCGCGTCCTGTTCGAGGACGTACGGGACAAGCTGGGCGGCACCGGGGAGATCAGCCCCGCCGACGTGACGGCGAGCGGTGCCGCGCGCGGCCACCCGGCGCGCGCGGCCGTGGACGGCCTGACCAACAAGTACTGGGGCGCGCCCGGCCCCGGTGCGTCGCTGACGTGCGCCTTCGGCACGCCCTTCCGGCTGGTCGGGGTCGTCCTGCACACCGGGGCGTCGACGGAGCCCGAGGAGTTCCGGCGCGAGCCCCGGCCGACCCGGGCGGACCTGATCGTCACCACGGCGGACGGCACGGTCCATGAGAAGGAGCTGACGCTCAACGACAAACCCGGGCCGCAGACGGTACGGACCGGCATCAGCGACGTCGTCTCCGTCCAGCTCGTCCTGCGGGAGGCCGCCGGACAGACCGGCAGCCGGCCGATCGCGGTCGGGGAGATCGAGTTCTTCCGGCGCACCTGAGGGCCGGGACCGCCCCGACGGGGGCGGGTCAGGGCGGGCGGTGTCGCCCCGCCCTGACCGGCCCCGTTCCGCCCGGCCCCGTTCCACCCGGACCGGCCCCGTTCCGCCCGAACCGGCCCCGTTCCCGTGCGCCGTCGTCAGGAGACGGGGACCGACGGACTCTTCGCGCTCTCCCCGGAGTCGTCCCGCTGAGCGGCGCCCACACGCCGCAGCGCGGTCACCGCGATGACGGCGGTGGCGGCGGCGACCACGGCGCACACGACAGCGACCGTGTTCATGCCGCTCGTGTAGGCGTCGCGGGCGGCGGCCAGCGCCTGCGCGCCCAGTTCCGGCGAGAGCTGCTGGGAGGCGGCGATCGTGCTCTCCAGGCTGTCGCCGGTGGCCCGGGCGGCCTCCGCCGACAGGCCCTCGGGCACCTCGACCTGGCCGCGGTAGACGGCGCTGCCGATGCTTCCCAGGGCGGCGATGCCCAGGGCCACGCCCAGGTCGCCGCTGATCGAGGACAGCGCAGCGGCCGATCCGCCCTTCTCGGGCGGCGCGGAACTCACCACCAGGTTGGTGCCGAGCGCGCCGGCGGGGCCGCTGCCGAAGAACACGACGATGAAGCCGGACACCAGCAGCGGCAGCCCGCCGGCCGGGCCGACGAAGGCGATCAGCACATAGCCGACCGCGCCGATGCCCAGCCCCAGGCCGATGACGACGCCGAGCGGCAGCCGCTTCGCCAGGGTCGGGGCGATCTGCGCGGAGACGATGGACGCGAGGGCGGACGGCACCATCCACAGTCCGGCCTCCATCGGGGACAGGCCCTCGACCATCTGGAAGTACCCGGTGATGAACAGGTAGAAGCCGCCCATGGCCACCATCGAGACCAGCAGGACCACCAGGGCGAAGCTGAAGGAGGCGTTGCGGAACAGGCGCAGGTCGAGCAGCGGGGCGGCGAGCCCGCGCTGGCGCACCACGAACGCCCACCCCACGGCGGTGCCGACGACGACCGCCCCGAGCGCCACCGGGTCCCAGCCGTACTTGGCGAACTCCTTGAGCCCGTAGACCACCGGGAGGATCGCGCCCAGCGAGAGGGCCACGCTGAGCAGGTCCACCTTCCCCGCGTCGGGGTCGCGGTACTCGGGCAGCAGGATCGGCGCCGCGATCAGCAGGATCACCATGATCGGCACGCCCAGCAGGAAGACGGAACCCCACCAGAAGTGCTCCAGGAGCACACCGCCGATCACGGGACCGAGCGCGGTGCCCGCCATGAAGCAGCTGGCCCAGACCGCGATGGCGCGGCCGCGCTCCTGCGGGTCGTGGAACATGTTGCTGATCAGCGCCAGGGTGGACGGCATCAGCGTCGCCGCCGAGACGCCGAGCAGCGCGCGCGCCGCGATCAGGGCCTCCGCGCTCGTGGAGTAGGCGGCGAGCAAGGAGGTGAGGCCGACGCAGACCGCGCCGATCATCAGGAGCCTCCGGCGGCCCACCCGGTCGCCGAGGGTGCCCATGGTGATCAGGAATCCGGCGATCATGAATCCGTAGATGTCCATCATCCACAGCGTCTGCGTCCCGGTGGGCTCCAGGGCCTCGGCCAGGTGCGGCAGGGCCAGAAAGAGGACGCTCTGATCGAGGGAGATGAGCAGGGTGGGCAGGGCCAGCACGGCCAGCCCGGCCCATTCCCGGGCGCCCGCTCGCGGAGCGGTGGGCGAAACAGCCTTCGTTGACATGGGGTTCCCTTCGTTCCGGCAGCACCCTGCCCGAAGCCGCTCCCGGACTTCTCCCGGAGTTCTCCCGGCCCGGGGCCCGGGCGCTCCCGGGCCGGGTCCGGTCTTCTCCGGGGCCGGGCTCCGGTCTTCTCCCGAGCTGAGCTCCCGATTTCTCCCGAGCTGGGCTCCGGTCTCCCCCGGGCTGGGCTCCGGTCTCCCCCGACCCGGGCTCCCGGTCTCTGCCGAGCTGGGCTCCGGCCTCTCCCGGCCCGGGCTCCGGTCTCCCCCGGCCCGGGCTCCCGGTTTCTCCCCGCCCGGCCCCGGCCCGCCCTGCGCGGCCCCCGCCCCGCCGGGATAGCGTGATCACATGCGTTTCGGTGTGCTCGGTCCGTTGGCGGTGTGGGCGGCAGACGGACGGCCGGTGCGGGTGCCGGAGGCCAAGGTCCGCGCGCTGCTGGCCCTGCTCCTCGCCGAGCAGGGGCGTCCCGTCCCGGCGGACCGGCTGATCGACGAGTTGTGGGGCTCGAAGCTGCCCGGCAACCCCACGGGCGTGTTGCAGACCAAGGTGTGGCAGCTCCGCCGCGCGCTGGAGGACGCGGAGCCGGGGGGCCGGGAGCTCGTGGAGTCCCTCTCCCCGGGGTACGCGGGATACCGCCTGCGCACGGACGAGGACGCGGTGGATTCCGGCCGGTTCCTCCGGCTGACGGCCCGGGCCCGCTCGGCCCCCGGCCCCCGGGAGCGGGCCGCGTTGCTGGCGGACGCGCTGACGCTCTGGCGCGGGGCCGCCTTCGCCGACTTCGCCGACGCGGAGTTCACCCGGGTCGCGCGGGAACGGCTGGAGGAGCAGCGGCTGACCGCGCTGGAGGAACAGGCCGAGGCGCGCCTGGAGTTGGGGGAGCACGCGCTGGTCGCCGATGAATTGGGCGATCTCGTCGCGCTGCACCCGCTGCGCGAGCGGCTGCGCACCGCGCAGATCCGGGCCCTGTACCTCGCGGGCCGGCAGGGGGCGGCGCTGAGCAGTTACGCGGACCTGCGCACGCGGTTGGCGGAGGACCTGGGCGTGGACCCCGGGCCCCAGATCACGGCGCTGCACCGGTCGATCCTCGGCCAGGACCCGGCGTTGACCGCCGCCCCCTCCCCCGCGACCAGCGCGGTCCGGCCGGCGACGAACGTACCGGCCGCGCTGAGCGAACTCGTCGGCCGGTCCGGCGAGATCGACGAGTTGTGCGCCCTCCTGGCCGCGAACCGGCTGGTGACGCTCACGGGGGCGGGCGGCGTCGGCAAGACGCGGCTCGCCCTGGCGACGGCCGCGCGGCTCGTGGACCGCTTTCCGGGCGGGGTGCGGCTGGCCGAGTTCGCCGCGCTCGCCCCGCCCCGGGGGCCGGCCGGGGCGGGCCGGGAGCCGGGGGGCGACGCGCCCGCCGGCGTGCACGAGGTGGTCGGCGCCGCGCTCGGAATGCGCGACGATACGGCCCCGGGCCCGGCCGGGGGCGGACCGCTCACCCCGGTGGAGCGGCTCGCGCACGCGCTGGGCGACGAGCCCGCGCTCCTGGTGTTCGACAACTGCGAGCATGTGATCGGGCCCGTCGCCGAGCTGGCCGAGCAACTGCTCAAGGCGGCACCCCGGTTGCGGATCCTGGCGACCGGTCAGAAGCCGCTGGGGATCGCCGGTGAACGCCTGCGGGAGGTGGAGCCGCTGCGGAGCCCCGGGCCCGAGGACACCGGTCTCGGCCCGGCCGCCGTGCGCCGGTTCAGCGCGGTGGAGCTGTTCGAGGCGCGCGCCGCGGCGG
The DNA here is from genome assembly GCF_046548915.1 of Streptomyces sp. cmx-18-6. Lineage (NCBI taxonomy): Bacteria > Bacillati > Actinomycetota > Actinomycetes > Kitasatosporales > Streptomycetaceae > Streptomyces > Streptomyces sp. cmx-18-6. The sequence continues at coordinate 339,778 of NZ_JAEBEP010000004.1, forward strand.
CGGCCCCGCACTTCGTCCTGGACCGGGAGAGCGTCGAGGCGGTCGTCGCGATCTGCCGCCGCCTGGACGGCATCCCGCTCGCCCTGGAGATGGCCGCGACCCGCGTCCGAGCCCTGGGCGTACGGGAGTTGGCGGCCCGTCTGGACGACCGGTTCGCGCTGCTCGCGGTGGGTTCGCGGGGTGCTCCGGCACGGCAGCGGACCCTGCGGGCGGTGATCGACTGGAGCTGGGAGCTGCTCGACGACCAGGAGCGCACGGTGCTGCGCCGGCTGGCCGTGCACCAGGACGGGGCCACGCTGGAGGCGGCCGAGGCGGTGTGCGCCGGGGACGACCTCGACCGCGCTTCGGTCCTGGACCTGCTCGCCCGGCTGGTGGACTGCTCGCTGGTCGTCATGGCGGACGGGAGTGACGGCCCCCGCTACCGGCTGCTCGAATCGGTGGCGGCCTACTGCGCCGAACGGCTGCGGGAGAGCGGTGAGTCACCGGTCCTGAGCCGGCTGCACCGGGCGTACTACACGGATCTCGCCGCCCGGGCCGATCCGCATCTGCGGGGCCACGGCCAGCGGCAGTGGCTGCGCCGGCTGGACGCGGAGACCCCGAACCTGCGGGCGGCACTCGACAGCGCCGTACGGGAGAAGGACGCGGACCTGGCGCTGCGCCTGGTGAACGCTCTGGCCTGGTACTGGCGGTTGCGCGGCCGCAGCCGTGAGGCGGAGCGGTCCCTGGCCCTCGCCCTGTCCGTCGTCCGCCCCGCCGGGCCGCGAGCGCCCAAGGAGGCGGCGGCCCGTGCCGCGTCCGTGGCCAGGGCCACCGCCTGGCTGGGGGGCGTCCGGCTGGAGGTGCACGGCAGCACCGCTCCGCGGGCGGCGTACGAGGCGGCGCTCCGGCCGTACGCGACGGTGGACGATCCGGGCGGGCGGGCCAGGTCGCAGTGGTTCCTGGCGTCCATCCTCTACGGCGTCGGGGACGTGGCCCCGGGCGAGGAGCTGACGGACCGCGCCCTGGCGGCCTTCCGCGCGCTCGGCGACACCTGGGGCACGGCCGCGGCGCTGGGCAGCCGCACGTTCCACGCGAAGCTGCGCGGGGACCTGGACGCGGTGCGGCGGGACGGCGAGCAGAGCCTCGCGCTCTTCCGGGAGCTGGGCGACCAGTGGGGGCAGCTCCAGGCGATGGTGCCGCTCCAGACGGCGGCGGAGGCCGCCGGGGACTACGCGTACGCCGGACGGCTCTACCGGGACGGGCTGCGGATGGCGGAGGAGCTGGGGCTCTGGCGGGACGTCTCCTTCCAGCTCTCCGGCCTCGGCCGGCTCGCCCTGCTGACCGGGGACCTGCCCCGGGCCCGGGAGCTCCATGAGCGGGCGCGGCGGCTCGCCGCCGAGCAGTCGGACGCGTTCGGGGAGCAGTACGCGGAGACGGGGCTCGGGCTGGCGGCCCGCAGAGCCGGCGATCTCGACGCGGCCGAGGCCCATATGCGCCGCGTCGTCGTGCTGCACCGGCGGATGGGGTACGAACCGGCGGAGCCCCCGCTGATCCTCGCGGAGCTCGGGTTCGTCGCCGAACTGCGGGGCGAGGCGGCGCAGGCCCTGCGCCTCCAGCGGGAGGGCCTGGCCGCCGCGCGGGCCACCGGCGACCCGCGGGCGGTGGCGCTGGCGCTGGAGGGGCTGGCCGGGGCCGAGCTGCTGGCCGGGCGGCCCGAGCGGGCCGCACACCTCCTGGGAGCCGCGTCGGCGGCCCGCCGGTCGGTGCGGGTCCCGCTGCCAGAGGGCGAGCGGAGCGACATCGACCGGATCGCGGCGCGGACCGTGGAGGCCCTCGGCGCCGCGGTCTACGAGGCCGCGTTCGCGCGGGGCGAGAACGACGCGCATCTGATGAATCCGAGGCCCGTCCAGTCCCAGAAGCCCCTCAACTGCTCATAGTTGCTCAGCAGTTCTGAGCGATGAAGCAATTTCGGTCACATATGGCTTCACAGCGACCTCCACAGGGGGTTGACTGTGCATCACGCATGGTGACGCGATGACCCTCCCCGGCTCGCCGGGCCAGCTCCGGCGCTCCGGCCCCGGCGGAGGAGAGAGGACAGCGATGACCGGCTCACCTCGGACGGTCACCCCTTGGCCAGAGGAAGGAAACGCCCGGCGGCGGCAGTTCGGCAGGCCCGCGCCCATGCGCGATCATCACGAATGCGCGGTGATCAGCGCCCATCCACACTCATTCGACGAGGGGCAGCAATGAGCCAGATCACGTTACCGGCGTTTCATATGCCGTTCTCCAGCACGGGATGTCATCCCGGCCTGGAGAAAACCAGGGAGGCCGCCTGGGAATGGGCGGAAACGGAAGGACTCATCCTCTCCGTACCGGCCCGCAGGAAGATGATCCGCACCCGGCCCGAACTGTGGATTTCCCTCATCTTCCCGAAGGCGTCCCAGCAGCATCTGGATCTTTTCTGCCAATGGCTCTTCTGGGCTTTCCTGGTGGACGACGAGTTCGACGACGGCCCGGCCGGACGCGACCCCCTGATGTGCGAGTCGGCGATCGCCCGGCTGGTGGACGTGTTCGACGGGGCCGCGCCGCGCGGGCCGATGGAGCACGCTCTCGCCGGGCTGCGCGAGCGGACCTGCGTCGGCCGGTCACCGCAGTGGAACCGGCAGTTCCGGCGGGACACCGCCGCCTGGCTCTGGACGTACTACGCCGAGGCGGTCGAGCGGGCGGCCGGACAGGTGCCGAGCCGGACGGACTTCGTCAAGCACCGGCGGGACTCGGTGGCCATGCAGCCGTTCCTGGACCTGCACGAGATCACCGCCGGAATCGACCTCCCGGATTCCGCCCGCAGCCTGCCCGCGTACATCGCCCTGCGGAACGCGGTGACCGATCATTCGGGGCTGTGCAACGACATCTGCTCGTTCGAGAAGGAAGCCGCGCTCGGATACGAGCACAATGCGGTACGGCTCATCCAGCGCGATCGCGGTTCCACGCTCCAGGAAGCCGTCGACGAGGCGGGAATTCAGCTGTCCCGGATCGCCGAGCGTGTCGTGCGGGCGGAAAAGGAACTGATCGAGGAAATCGACGCGGCCGGAATCGGCGACCCGACCCGGGCCGCCCTGGAACGCTGCGTACAGGACTACCGGGGACTCGTGCGGGGCGACTTCGACTATCACGCGCGCGCCGAGCGCTATACCCGGCCGGATCTGGTGGAGCTGGACGCCCGGGACTCGCTGTCCCAGTACTTCGCCGCCTGACACCGCCCCGCGCGACACCCGCACGGGACCAGAGGGACCAGGGGCCAGGGACCTGGAAGGCGCAAGCGTTCCGGGTCCCGGCCGTCGCCCACGACGCCGTGGCCGCCGGTCCCCGGCCGGACATCGCCCTCATCACATCGCACCCGATCGGAAAAGAAACCGGACCGGTCGGTAGCGATCGCATGGAAGACTGTCCCGCGCAAGCATGTCCCGGGTCGCCCCACCGGCCGGGCCGACGCCGCCGTCGTGCCCCCGGTCAGCGACTGACCGGTCGGAATGCCATGTCTTCCACCAGAGTCCCCCGGGGTAAGCACACGTGAGAACACAGCGAAGAGTATGGGCCACGGCTGCCGTCGCCACCGCGGCCGTGACGGGCGTCCTGGTGTTCCAGGGCGTGACCGGCGCCCCCGCCCCTTCAGGTGACGCGGACGCCAAGTCCGCTCCCGCCGAGGCGGAGGCCGATGTGCGCACCACCCCCCTCACGACGTCGAAGGACGGCGGATCGGCCTCCCTCGCGCGGCGCGGCACCGAGCGGTTCAGCCTGCTCGGCGTCACCTGGACCGACCCCGCCGCCAAGGTGACGGGCCGGGTCGAGGCCCGTACCCGCTCCGCCGCCACCGGCGAGTGGTCCGGCTGGCTGCCGCTGGACACCGAGATCGACGGGCGCACCGAAGCGGGCAGGTCCGGCGTCCGGGGCACCACCGAACCGCACTGGGTCGGCCCCTCGAACGGCGTCGAGGTCCGGGTCGACGCCGGGGACGGCGCAGGGGCCGGGCTCCCCGAGGGGCTGCGGCTGGACACCGTCGACCCCGGCGGGAGCGGCGCCCCGCTCGCCGCCGCACCGGCCGCGCACACCACCCGGACCACCGCGGGCGCCACGCGGCTCGCCGCCGCACCCGCCGCGTTCACCGCCGAGGACGACCCGACCGGGGAGCCCACCCCCGGCGAGGAGACCCCGTCGCCGACCGACGACCCGGGCGACGGGCAGACGGACGAACCGTCCCCCACGCCCACGCCCTCTCCCTCGACCGAGAACCCCACTCCTCCGGCGAGCCCCACGCCGACCCCGACCACCGCGACCCCGAAGCCGCCTGCCTCACCGACGCCCACCGTCACCTCGACCCCGCCGCTGCCGCCCGCCCCGCCGTCCACGGCTCCGCGTCCGCCGATCGTGTCGCGGGCCGACTGGAAGGCGGAGGAGACGCTGAACAACGAAGCGCCGGACTACCTGGACCAGGTCAAGGCCGTCTTCGTCCACCACACCACGCAGACCAACTCCTACTCCTGCGCCGACTCCCCGGCCATGGTGCGCGCGCTGCACACGTACCACGTGAAGTCGCGGGGCTGGAAGGACATCGGCTACAACTTCGTGGTCGACAAGTGCGGCACGATCTTCGAGGGCCGCAAGGGCGGTGCGGACCGGGCCGTGCTGGGCGCGCACACCTACGGCTTCAACCGGGACACCACCGGGATCGCCGTGATGGGCCTGCACACGGACACCAAGGCCGCGAGCGCCGCGACCGACGCGGTCGCCCGGGTCGCCGCGTGGAAGCTCGGCCAGTACAAGGGCAACCCCACGGGCACGGTCCAGCTGACCGCCGGGGCGGACGGCAACAACCTGGCCGGCAAGAAGTTCACCGCCCAACAGCAGTACCCCTTCCAGCAGATCTCCGGGCACCGCGACGGCTTCGCCACCGAGTGCCCCGGCACCGGCCTCTACGGACAGCTCCCCGCGATCCGCTCGCTGGCCGGAGCCCTGGCCACCGACAAGGTCGCCGGCCTCGCCATCGCATCGGTGACCGGAGCGAGCGCCTCCGGCACGACGTACTACACCAAGTCGAAGATCACCGTCAGCTGGAAGGCGACCACCCCCGCCTCCTTCGTCAAGAGTTACGAACTCCTCGTCGGCGGCAAGCCGGTGGCCGTCGTCAAGGGCAACGTCACCTCGGCCCCGGCCACCCTCGCGCTCGGCAGGCACTCCGTGCAGGTGCGGGCCACCCACCAGTCGGGCAAGGTCACCACATCGGCCGCCGCCACCGTCGTCGCCGAGCAGACGCCCCCCGCCTTCACCGCCAAGCCGGCCCTCACGCTGCGCACCGGCACGGTGAACGCGTCCGCCGTCCCGCTTACCTTGAAGTGGAAGGCCGCCGACACCGCCGCCCTGAAGGAGGTCCGGCTCACCGCCCCCGTAGCCAAGACGTACGGACCGGCGACGGGCAGCGCCTCGCACACCGCGAAGCCGGGCGCGGCGACCGCGTGGAAGATGACGGCGTACGACCACGCGGGCAACACGGCCGCCGCCTCGGTCTCCGGCGCCCCGGTGATCCTCCAGGAGACCGCCGCCAAGAAGACCGGCAAGTGGACGTCGAAGTCCTCCTCCAGCTATCTGGGCGGCAAGTCCCTGACCAGCAGCGCCAAGGACGCCGCCCTCACCTGGACGTTCACCGGACGGTCAGCCTCCTGGGTGGTGTCGCGGGCGGCCACTTCGGGGCAGGCATACGTCTATGTCGACGGCAGGAAGGCAGCCACGGTGGACCTGAAGTCGGCCGCCACCAAGTACCGGGACGCGATCTGGACGCAGTCCTGGTCGACCAGCGCCAAGCACACGGTCAAGATCGTGGTGGTCGGTACGAAGGGCCGCCCGACCCTCACCACGGACGGGCTGGTCTACCTGAAGTGAGCCGCTGAGCCACCGCACCGCGAGAGGGGTTGGCACACACCATGTCCGACATCGTGGGGGCAGACGCCCGGGCGGGGTCTCCCCCGTCGGCGAGGACCGTGCAGGGCTCCGTGCGCGGTGCGGTGGAGCGGGGCGTCGCGGTCTTCCGCGGCATCCCGTACGCGGCCGCGCCGGTGGGCGCGCGGAGGTTTCGCGCCCCGGAGCCGCCGGAGCCCTGGGAGGGCGTGCGCGAGGCGGTCGCGTACGGGCCCACGGCCCCCAAACGGCCCTACGCCCCGCCCCTGGACCGGCTGCTGCCGGACCCGGCGGTGCCGGGCGAGGAGTGGCTCAACCTCAACGTGTGGACGCCGTCCACCGAGGCCGCCGGGCTGCCCGTCCTCGTCTGGATCCACGGCGGTTCGCTGGTGCACGGCTCCTCGGCGGTGCCGGTGTACGACGGGGCCGCGTTCGCCCGGGACGGGGTGGTGCTGGTCTCCGTCAACTACCGCCTGGGCGTCGAGGGCTTCGGGGTCTTCCCGGACGCGCCCGCCAACCGGGGGCTGCTGGACCAGCTGGCGGCCCTCGCGTGGGTGCGGGACAACATCGCGGCGTTCGGCGGCGACCCGGGTCGGGTGACGGTGGCCGGGGAGTCGGCGGGGGCGGTCTCCATCGCGGCCCTGCTGGCGACGGAGCGCTCGGCGGGGCTGTTCAGCCGGGCGGTGCTCCAGAGCGGGGCCCCCTCGGCCCTGACCCCGGCCGCCGGACGCGGCACGACCGAGCTGATCGCGCAGCGGCTCGGCGTCCCCGCGACGGCCGCCGCGCTGGCGGCGGTGGACCCGGACGCGCTGCTGACCGCGCAGACCGAGGTGACGAGCGGCGGCAACCCGCTGACCGGCCGCAACTCCTTCCAGATCGTGGTGGACGGGGACCTTCTGACCCAGGATCCGGCGGAGGCGCTCCGGACGGGGGCGGCGGCCGGGATCGACCTGCTGATGGGGACGAACACCGAGGAGTACCGGCTCTGGTTCGTCCCCGGCGGCCTGACGGAGCGCATCGGCCGGCTGAAGCTCCGCCTGGCGCTGCTGAAGTTCGGGGTCCCGAACGCCACCGCCCGCACCTACCGCCGCAATCGGCCCGACGCCACGCCGGGCGAGATCCTGGGCGCGCTCGCCACGGACCTGCTGCTGCGGGTCCCGCTCAACCGGCTGGCCGACGCGCGGGCGGGTGCGCGGGCGTCGACGTACGTGTACGAGTTCGGCTGGCCCTCCCCCGTACAGCGTCTCGGGGCCTGTCACGCGCTGGAGCTGGGGTTCGTCTTCGACACCCTCGCCCACCCCGACACCATGGCCCTGACCGGCCCCGACGCCCCGCAGGAGCTGGCGGACGCGATGCACGGCGCGTGGGCGGCCTTCGCGGCGACGGGCGACCCGGGGTGGCCGTCCTGGGACGCGTCCCGGCCCGTGCGGTTCTTCGGTCCGGGGGCGCCGGCCGTCGTCCTGGCCCCGCGCGACGACGAGCTGCGGGGCTGGGACCCGTACCGCACGCGGCGCTAGCGCATGCTGATCCAGTGCGGGTCGGGGACCACGGTGAGGGTCGCCGAGACCACCACGACCAGCCCCAGCACCACCTGTTCGCGGCGGGCGAGGCGGTGGGCGACGGCCGGGTCGGCGTCCCGGAGCATCCGCCGCCGGGCCGCCACCGCCAGCGCGGTCACGACCGCCATCAGCGCCAGCTTGACCAGCAGGGTGCGCCCGTAGGCGGAGGTGAACACCACGTCCAGCGGCAGCCGGCGCAGGGTGGAGGCGGTGCCGGTGGCGGCGAGGGCGACGTACAGCCAGATCGCCAGGCGCGCGTACCGGCCGAGCAGCGCGCGGGCGGCGACGGGCGAGCCGCGCCAGAGCCGCATGGTGCGCAGGACGTGCAGCAGGCCCCCGGTCCACAGCGACGCGGCGGTCAGGTGGACGACGGTGAGGGCCGCGCCGATCTCGGGGCTGTACGCCTCCGGGTGGGCGCGCAGGGCCTCCGCGCCGATGACGACGGCGAGCGGGGCGAGCGCGAGGGCGGGGCGTCCGCTCGCGGCGCACAGGGCGGCGAGGACCAGGCCGTTGGCGATGAGGAGGAGCAGCCCGCCCTCACGGGTGCCGTACGTCTCGGTGATCCCGAGATCGCTGACGGCGGCGAGGCGGACGATCTGCCCGGCAGCGGCGGCGGCCCCGGCGAGCGAGGCGTACACGGCCCAGCTCCGCACGGCGGTACGGGGGCGGCCGCGGACCGGCCGGGCTAGCTGCGGGAGGAGGAGCTCGCCGAGGTGCAGGGCGAGGGCCGTGAACAGGACGGTGCGGAGCAGGGTGGTGATCCCCGCGCCGGGTATCCGCAGCTCCCCGGTGCCGCGCGCGGCGAGGCCGGGACCGAGCAGGGCGATGAGGAGCGCCAGGGCACCGGCCGCCACGGGCAGCGCCGCGACGGCGATCCGGGCCCGGCGGGGCGCGTCGCGGGGCGGCGACACGTCGGCGGGCACGGTCACGGTCACGGCGGCGGGTGCCGTGGCGCCGTCCGGTGCTGTGACGCCGTCCGGTGCCGTCGCGTCGCCCGGTGCCGCCACGCCGTCCGGTGCCGTCGCGTCGCCCGGTGCCGTCACAGCTGCGGGCACGGTCACGCCTGCAAGTGGCGTCACAGCTGCGGGTGCCGTCCCGGCTGCAGGTGGCGCGACGGCGGGTATGCCGGGGTGGCCGGTCGGCACGGCGGGTATGCCGGAGCCGGTCGGTGCCGCCGGGTCGGCGGGGGGTCCGGAGAACATCACGGCTCGATCCTCGCCGGGGGACGAAAACACAGCAAGCCACGCACGACGCCCGTGGTCCGCCGCCGGGTCAGCTCAGCAGCTCCGTGGCCGTCACCGCGCGCAGGCCGCGCCGGTCGATCTCGGTGAGGAGCAGGGGCAGCGCGGCGACGGTGACCGGGTGGCCGAAGCCCATCCCGACCACGGACCCGGGGCGCAGCTCGCCCGCCACCTTGCGGGTGACGGCCGGTACTCCGTTCGCCGCGTGGTCCAGCGACTCCACGTCGTACGAGAGGACGTGCGGGTATCCGGCCCGCTGGGCGAGGCGCTGGACGAGCAGGGTGGCGTCCGGGCCTGGCGAGGCGCGGAACCAGGCGCCGATGGACCCGGTGAGCCGGCGCAGCCGCCGGGCGCATTCGGTGATCTCCTCGTACGCCGTGCGCTCGTCGAGGGTGGCGAGGTCGCGGTGGTGCTGGGTGTGGTTGCCGAGCTCGTGGCCGCCGTCGAGGATGCGGCGGGCCATGCCGGGGTGGGCGTCGAGCCAGCTGCCCACGGCGAGGACGGTGACCCGCGCCCCGGCCCGTTCGATCCGGGCGAGCGCGGCACGGGCGAGGTCCGGGTCGCCCCGCCCGTCGAAGGTGAGGGCGACGCGGGGCCGGTCGCGGGGGCCGTGGGCGATCTGGACGGGCTGCCCGGGAAAGCGGCGCGGGGCGGTGGGGACGGGGGTGCGCGTGTACGGGGGTGGGGGCGCGGGCGCTCCGGCGGCCACGGGCGCTCCGGCGCTGCCGCCCGGCCCGCAGCCCGCCGCCGCGACGGCCGCGAGCAGCCCGGCCCCGACGCCCAGCGCGTCACGGCGGCGCACCGGCGTCCCGCGTCCGTCCATGCCCGACCACCTCGCGTCCCGCGGAGCCCTCTGGAATCTCCTGGATCCCCTGAATCTCCGGGACACAGTAGAGGCGGAACAGGCGAAATATGATGATTGACCGATTGGTCGGATGATCAAGGAATCATTCGAGAGATGTCATAGTCATGCATGAAATACCAGGCGAGTGATCGACCCCACCTGCGATTCAACCAAGAAATGTCCGACTGAACCAGGAATCACCCGAAAAGCATCTTTGGCGCCGAGGTCGCCCGTCTGCCATAGTCGGACCCGCGACCCCCATTGACCCGGGCCAGGTCGGCATGAGCGGCCGTGACCACACCCCCCAAGTCACGGCCCCCTCAGAAGCCCCCGCAGCGCCGCACGACGGCCGACCGGGGGCTTCTGCGCGTCGGCGAACAGCTTTCCTGTGCCAGCGGTCGGCTTCCGCGCGTCAGCGGTCGGAGATCCGCATCTCGAACCAGGTGGTCTTGCCGCGCGGCAGCAGATCCACCCCCCACCGGTCGGAGAGCTTGTCGACGAGGAAGAGCCCCCGACCGCTCACGTCCATCTCGCGCACCGGCATGAGGCACGGCAGCCCGCGCGACGGGTCGCGCACCTCGATCCGGATCCAGCCCCGGCGGCGCACCATCCGTAACCCGAAGACGCGCGCGCCGGTGTGGCGCACCGCGTTGCCGACGAGCTCCGAGACGAGCAGCACCGCGTACTCGGCGGTCTGCTGCGAGAGCGCCCACTGCTGGAGCACCACACAGGAGGTCAGCCGGCGGGCGGTCGCCGCGGACTCCGGGCGCGACGGCAGCCGGACCTCCCCCTCGGTCGGATCCCCGAACAACTCCAGCGCCTTGAACGCCTGTTCGTCATCCATGCTCGATGTCCAGCGTGCCGCGGTCGCGCTGCTGCGCGGTCGCGGCTGATCCACACCCTCCAGGCCCGCCATGCCCACCATCATGGACGCCCGCATCGCCCACCGGGGGCGTTCCCGGGGAATCCGCCCCCCGGAACACCCCATTCCGCAAAGGGCACTTGACATATGCCCCTGGCAGAACAGAGTCCCGCGCAGCCCCGTTGAGCTGCGGCGATGGACCGCCCGCGCGCGATCGCTCCGAGGCCGGCGGCACCGGGCCTTAAGGTTGCCTTAAGGCCCGGATAAACCGCTCGGAGGGATGAACCCGCGTCAGAAGTGCATCCGAGCGGCGCCCCCGGCGCACCCGGAACGGCTTCGGCGGCGTAAGCGCGAGTGCCGGCGCGCCGGCTTCGGCGGCCTACGGGTGAGTGACGGCGTCTCGGCTCAGAGGAACTTCGCCTTCCCCGGCCCCTCCTCCACGAAGCTGCGCATCCCGCGCTCGCGGTCCTCGGTGGCGAACAGGCCCGCGAACCAGTTCCGCTCGACGGTCAGCCCGGTGTCGATGTCCGTCTCCAGCCCGGCGTCCACCGACTCCTTGGCCGCGCGCAGCGCCAGGGCCGGCCCCTTGGCCAGCTTGGATGCCCAGGCGTGCGCCTGCTCGTAGACCTCGGCGGCGGGGGCCACCCGGTCCACCAGACCGAGCGTCAGGGCCTCCTGCGCCTTGACCATGCGGCCGGTGAAGATGAGGTCCTTGGCCTTGGAAGGGCCGATCAGCCGAGCGAGGCGCTGGGTGCCGCCCGCGCCCGGGATCAGGCCGAGCAGGATCTCCGGCTGGCCGAGCTTGGCGTCGTCGGCGGCGATCCGGAAGTCGGCGCAGAGGGCCAGTTCGCAGCCGCCGCCGAGCGCGTAACCGGTGACGGCGGCGACGACGGGCTTGGGGATGCGGGCGACGGCGGTGAAGGAGTCCTGGAGGGCCTTGGACCGGACGACCATCGCCGTGTGGTCCATCGCCTGCATCTCCTTGATGTCCGCCCCGGCCGCGAACACCTTCTCGCCGCCGTACAGGATCACCGCGCGCACGTCCTCGCGCCGGGCGGCCTCCTCGGCCAGTTCCCGCAGCCGGTCCTGGACCGCCACGTCCAGGGCGTTCATGGGCGGCCGGTCCAGCCGGATGGTGCCGACGTTGTCGCGTACTTCGAGGGTCATAGTCATGCCAAGAGGTTAACCACCGCTAACGCGGGCGGGCCCGGTGCCGTTGGTCACAGCACCGGGCCCGCCGGAGTCGTACGGGAGAAGCGGTCGCACGGAGGAAGCTTCGTACGGAAGAAGCGGTCCTACGCGAGAAGCGGTCCTACGCGAGAAGCGGCGGACGACGTCCTACTTCTTCCACTCCTCCCAGTCCATGTTCCAGCCGTTGAGGCCGTTGTCCGGCTGGATCTGCTTGTCCTGGGAGTTCTTCACGATGACCACGTCACCGATCAGCGACCTGTTGTAGAACCAGGCCGCCGGGGTCTGGTTGTCGTAGCCGCCGCGCACATCGCGCAGACCGACGCAGCCGTGGCTGGTGTTGGTCGTGCCGAAGATGGAGGAAGCGCCCCAGTAGTTGCCGTGCAGGAAGGTGCCCGAGGTGGACAGCCGCATGGCGTGCGGCACGTCCTTGATGTCGTACTCGCCGCCGAAGCCCACGGTGTCGCCGTTCATCCGGGTCACCTTGAGCTTCTCGCTGATGACCATCTGACCGTTGTACGTGGTGGTCGCCGGCGCGCCCGCCGAGATCGGGATGTCCTTGATCTGCTTGCCGTCGCGGACGACCTTCATCCGCTTCGTGCTCGCGTCGACGGTGGAGACCTGGCTGCGGCCGATGGTGAACTTCACCGACTTGGCCTGCTTGCCGTAGACCCCCGGCCGCCCCTCGACGCCGTCGAGGTTGAGCTCCACGGTCACCTTGGTGCCTGCCTTCCAGTACTTCTCCGGGCGGAAGTCGAGGCGGTCGTTGCCGAACCAGTGGCCCTCGATCTCGACGGCCGGCTCGGCCGTCACCTTGATCGCCCGCTCCACCGCGTCCGGCTCGGTGATGCCCCGGGTGAAGTGGATGGAGACCGGCATGCCGACGCCGACGGTGGAGCCGTCCTCCGGTGTGTACTGCCCGATGAAGGTGTTCTTCGGCACGAGCGTGGTGAAGGTGGTGTCCTTCGCGGACTCGCGCCCCTTCGCGTCCTTGGCCACCGCGTGCACCGTGTACTTGGTGGCGGCGGCGAGGTGCCGCTCCGGCGTCCAGCTCGCGCCGTCCGCCGCGATCTCGCCGGCGACCTCGTTGCCCTTGGGGTCGGCGACCTTCACCGTGCTCAGCTTGCCCTGCGCCGCGCTGATCTTCAGCGCGCCGCTGGTCGCCACGGACTCCGCGCCGTCCTCGGGCGCGATGCTCACGACCGCCTGCGATGCGGCGGTGTCCTCCGCCTTGGCCCCGTTGTCCTTGCGGCCCTTGCTCTCCGCTTCCGCGTTTCCGCCGCACGCCGTCACCAGCATCAGCAGTGCTCCCAGAACCAGAGCCAGGAGCCCCCGCCCCCCGCGCCGCTTCCTGCCCGCCCCGGCCGATGCCCCCGATATCGGCTGCCCGTTCACTGTGGTTCTCCCCTCGCTGGGCCCGGCATCGCCGTGGCCCGCACCCCCGCACGCTGCACATGCGCGCTCGCCGCAAGATAATCACACCGTTGGCTGAGCGGACTCCCCCCGGAATGTCACTGTTCCGTCCCAAGTCATCCGGAGAGTCGCGCAGGTGGCAGGCCGGTCTCAGTGCGGGGCCACGGACCGAGGAGGGGCCGGTCCCTAACGCAGGGCGGAACCCGCCTTCCACTTCTTCCAGCCCATGTTCCAGCCGCCGAGCCCGTTGTCCGGTGCGACCTTCTTGTCCTTGGAGTTGACCACCTCGACCACGTCCCCGATCAGGGTCCGGTCGAAGAACCAGCCGCCCGGGGTGGTGGCGCTGCCGCCCTTCGCGTCGCGCAGCCCGATGCAGCCGTGGCTGACGTTCTCCTCGCCGAAGACGGACTCGTCGGCCCAGTAGTTGCCGTGCAGGAAGGTGCCGGATGTGGTGAGCCGGATGGCGTGCGGGACGTCCTTGATGTCGTACTCGCCCTTGCCCTTCTCGTCCGTGAAGCCGACCGTCGCGCCGTTCATCCGGGTCACCTCGTGCAGCTCGGTGACGACCATCCTCCCGTTGTACGTGGTCGTCTTCGGGGCCCCCGCGGTGATCGGGACCGTGCTGACCAGCTCCCCGTCCCGGCGTACCTCCATGGTCTTGGCCTCCGCGTCCACCAGGGAGACCTGGGAGCGGCCGACCGTGAAGACGACGGTCTTGTCCTGGCTGCCGTAGACCTCGGGCGCGCCCTCCACGTCCCGCAGTCCGACGTCCACGGTGACATCGGTGCCGGGCTTCCAGTACGTCCGGGGGCGGAAGTCGAGCCGGTCCTTGCCGAACCAGTGGCCGACGATCTCCACCTCGGGGTCGGCGGTCACCCGGATAGCCTTCTGGACCGCCGCCCGGTCGGTGATCGGGCGGTTGAAGGAGAAGGAGACGATCATGCCCGTCCCCACGGTGGACCGGTTCTCCGGTTTGAAGTAGCCGATGAAGCGGTGCTCGGGAACGAGCGTGGTGAAGGTGGCGTGCCGGGCCGAGCGGTGTCCGGCCCGGTCCACGGCCACCGCGTCGACGCTGTACTTCGCCGCCAGGGCGAGCCGGGCCGCGCCGGGTTCGGGGTTCCAGGAGAGCCCGTCCTCGGCGATGCGCCCCGCCACCGTCTGCTGTTGCGCGTCCTCGATCCGCATCACCTTCACGCTCTCCAGCCGGCCGTCCGGGATCTTCACCCGGATCCGGGTCTGCGCGTCGACCTCCTTGGCCCCGTCCTCCGGGAAGACGCTGATCACGTCCTGGGGGGCGCGCGGCTTGCCGTTGAGCACGGCCTCGCGCGTATCGGTGCATCCGGTCAGCAGGGCCAGCACGGTGAGCAGTCCTGCCCATGTCAGCACGGCGGCCGAGCCCGCGCGTGCGCTCTTCGCTACGTGGTTCACGCTCCCCCAACGACCAGGGCCGGTCGGGGGAAACGTGAGTGCGGGCCTCTCGGTGGGCAGAACAGAGGGGAGGACTACCAGGAGAGGGCCGCGGCCGGGACGTCGCGCGCCCCTTTTCGGTTGCCCGTCCCAACGAGCCGCGGGAGGCGACACGGTGTCGAGCGCAGCCGAGCAGGAGGCAGTACAGGAACCGGCCGGGACGGCGGTGCGGCCCGGGGAGCCACCGGGTCCCGCCGCGCCCGGCACCGTACACACGGAGGACGCGAACGGCCTACGCGTGGAGGTGACGGAGGACGCGAACGGCTTGCGCGTGGAGGTGACGGAAGACGCGAACGGCCTACGGGTGGAAGTGACGGAGGCCGTGCGCGCCGAGCCCCGCGCCCCCGCCGTGTGGCCCGGGGCCCCGATGCCGCTCGGGGCCCGCTTCCGGGTCGGCCCGGACGGGATCGCGGGCGCCAACTTCGCGCTCTGGGCCGGCGGGGCCGAGGCGGTCGAGCTGTGCCTCTTCGACGAGCGCGGGGCCGAGACCCGCTGCCCGCTCACCGAGCTGACCCATGAGATCTGGCACGGCTTCGTACCGGGCATCGCGCCCGGCCAGCGCTACGGCTACCGGGTGCACGGCCGCTGGGACCCGTGGACCGGGGCCCGCTGGAACGCGGCGAAGCTGCTCCTGGACCCGTACGCCCGTGCGGTGGACGGCTCGTTCACCCTGCCGCCGGAGGTGTACGGCCATATGAGGGACTGGCCGGACCAGCATGTCGCCGACACCGTGCGCGACGACCGGGACTCGGCTCCGTATGTGCCCAAGGGCGTGGTCGTCCACGATGACGACGACTGGGTGGAGGACCGCCGCCCCAAGACCCCGTGGGCCGACTCGGTCATCTACGAACTCCACGTACGCGGGTTCACCAAGCTCCACCCGGACATCCCGCCCGAGCTGCGCGGCACGTACGCCGGTCTCGCGCACCCGGCCGCGATCGACCATCTGACGCGGCTCGGGGTGAGTGCCGTGGAGCTGCTGCCGGTCCACCAGTTCGCCCATGAGGACCATCTGCTGCGGCGCGGGCTGCACAACTACTGGGGTTACAACTCCATCGGCTACTTCGCCCCGCACGCCGGCTACTCCGCGTCCGGCACGACGGGCGGCCAGGTCGGGGAGTTCAAGCGGATGGTGCGCGCCCTGCACGACGCCGGGATCGAGGTCATCCTCGACGTCGTCTACAACCACACCGCCGAGGCGGGCGAGCTCGGCCCGATGCTCTCCCTGCGCGGCATCGACAACCGCGGCTACTACCGCCTCCAGCAGGACCCCCGCCGTTACGCCGACTACACCGGCTGCGGCAACACCCTGCACGTCGTGCAGCCCCAGGTGCTGCGGCTCATCACCGACTCCCTGCGCTACTGGGTCACCGAGATGGGCGTCGACGGCTTCCGCTTCGACCTGGCGGCGGCGCTCGCCCGCTCGATGCACGACGTCGACATGCTCTCCCCGTTCCTCGCGGTCATCGCCCAGGACCCGGTGCTGCGCCGGGTCAAGCTGATCGCGGAGCCGTGGGACGTCGGCAACGGCGGGTATCAAGTGGGGGCCTTCCCACCGCTGTGGACCGAGTGGAACGACCGCTACCGCGACGCCGTACGGGACTTCTGGCGCGGCGCGCTCCCCGACGTACGGGATCTCGGCTACCGGCTGACCGGCTCCAGCGACCTGTACGCCTGGGGCGGCCGCCGCCCGTACGCCTCGGTCAACTTCGTCACCGCCCACGACGGCTTCACCCTGCGCGACCTGGTGAGCTACGAGCACAAGCACAACGAGGCGAACGGGGAGGGCAACCGGGACGGGACGAGCGACAACCGGGCGTGGAACTGCGGCGCGGAGGGCGAGAGCGAGGACCCGCAGGTCAACGCGTTGCGCCGCCGCCAGCTCCGTAACCTGCTGACCACCCTGCTGCTCTCCACCGGAGTGCCGATGCTGGTGGCGGGCGACGAGATGGGGCGTACGCAGGGCGGCAACAACAACGCGTACTGCCAGGACAACGAGGTGAGCTGGCTGGACTGGTCGCTCCTGGAGCAGCCGGAGTGGCGGGAGCTGACCGAGCTGACGGCCCGGGTGCTGAAGCTGCGCCAGACCCATCCGGTGCTGCGGAGGCGGGCGTTCTTCTCCGGGCGGGCCCAGGCCCCGGACGGGCTGCGGGACCTGGCGTGGTTCACCCGGGACGGCCGGGAGATGACGGAGGGCGACTGGTACGCGCCCGCCGCCACGCTCGGGCTCTACCTCTCGGGCCGGGACATCCCGGGGCGGGACGCGCGGGGCGAGCCGGTCACCGACGACAGCTTCCTGGCCGTCCTGCACGCGGGCGCGGAACCGGTCGCGTTCGAGCTGCCGGGAGCGCCGTGGGCGGCCCGCTACGAACTGGTCCTGGACACCTCCCGGGAGGACCAGGCCGCACCGCCGGGCACGGTTCTCGAAGGCGGTACGGAGACGACGGTCCCGGCCCGCTCGGTGCTGCTGCTGCGGGTGACGGCGTAGACGGCTTAAGGGACGGCGTAGGAGGGGGAGGGAGTCAGCCGAGGATGCCCCGGTCGTAGCCCATGGCGACGGCCGCGGCGCGGTCCTTGGCGCCGAGCTTGGCGAAGACGTGCGTGAGGTGGGTTTTCACGGTCGCCTCGCTGATGAACAGTTCGGCGGCGATCTCCCGGTTGGTCGTGCCCCGCGCCACCAGCGCCAGCACCTCGCGCTCCCGGGCGGAGAGGGAGGCGTCGGCGGGGGCCGCGGGGGTACGGACCCGGGTCATCAGCCGGGAGGCGACGGCGGGCGACAGGACGCTGCGGCCCTCGGCGGCAGCCCGGACGGCGGCGAACAGCTCCTCGCGCGGGGCGTCCTTGAGCAGATAGCCGGTGGCCCCCGCCTCGATCGCGGGGAGCGTGTCGGAGTCGGTGTCGTACGTGGTCAGCACCAGGACCTGGGCGCGGGCGTCGCGCCGGGTGAGCTCCGCGATGGCCGCCACTCCCCCGCCGCCGGGCATCCGCAGGTCCATCAGGACGACGTCCGGGTCGAGGCGTTCGACGACGGCGACGGCGTCCACGCCGTTCGACGCCTCGCCGAGGACGTCGAAGCCGGGGGCGGCGGCGAACATGCCGCGCAGTCCGTCGCGGACGACGGGGTGGTCGTCGACGAGGACGAGAGTGATGGTGCGGGAGGGGTTCTCAGCCATGGCAGGAGTCACCGTACGGCGGGTCGCACCCGTCTGACCAGGGGAGCCGTACGGCAGTCTCACGCGCCCGGCCAGAGGGCCCGGTCGCCCGGCCGGGGTGCTCGGCCGCCCGGCCCGAGTGCCCGATCGCCCGACCCGAGTGCCCGATCGCCGGCCCGAGTGCCCGGCCGCCCGGCCGGGGTGACGTATGGCGCTCACGCCACCGGGTCAGGGGGCGTCCGCCGGTTCACTCCTGTCTGACCAGCGGAACCCTGGCCGAGACCGCCGTGCCGCCGCCCGGTTCCGACTCCACCTCCACCGTGCCCGCGATGCGCTCCGCGCGGGCCCGCATGCCGCCGAGGCCGAATCCGCCGGTGGTGCTCGCCGGGGCGGCGGCCGAGGGGTCGAAGCCGCGGCCGTCGTCCCGTACGTCCAGGGTCAGTTCGTCGTCCATGAAGGAGAGCGTCACGCCGACCCGCGAGGCCGCGGCGTGCCGCCCCGCGTTGGCCAGGGCCTCGCCCGCGATGCGCAGGAGGGTGGCGGCGACCTCGTCGTGGACCGGTTCGGCGGTGCCGGTGACGGTGAAGTCGGCCCGTACGCGGTGCTGGTCGGCCCAGGTGGCGACCGTCTTCTCCAGGGCCCCGGTCAGCTCGTCGTGCTCCAGGGCGACCGGGGCCAGGTTGTGGACGGAGCGGCGGGCCTCGCCGAGGCTGTGGCGGGCCAGGGCGGCGGCCCGCTCCAGGTGGACGCGGGCGGTGGCCGGGTCGGTGTCGGTGGTGGAGGTGACGACCTGGAGCTGGGCGATGATGCCGGTCAGACCCTGGGCGAGGGTGTCGTGGATCTCGGCGGCGAGCCGACGCCGCTCGTCGTCCACCCCGGCCTCGCGGGCCTGGACGAGGAGCTGGGCGTGCAGGGCCGCGTTCTCCGCCATCGCCTCCTCCAGCCGGATGTTGGTGCGCTCCAGCTCCGCGATGGTCTCGACCTGGACGCGGGCCTTCTCCTCCTCGCGCATCCCGACGTACCAGAAGAAGAGGGCGAGGGCGGCGTTGAGGAGGTACAGCGCGCCGAAGGCGACCCAGTTCATCAGGGAGGCGGGCGGCAGCCCTCCGCTCTGCGAACCGGCCAGGGTGGCGGCGGTGGCGAGCAGCCCGGCGCGGACGGCGCGCTTGGGCAGCAGGGGTTCGACGTCGAAGTAGCCGAGGGCCGCGTAGATCGCGAAGAACGGGTTGAGCCAGGCCAGGGCGAAGGCGAGGACGGTCCGTACGGCGTAGTAGGCGATCCCGGCCGAAGCGCCCGGTGCGGTACGGGAGCGGGCCCGGCCCCACCAGACCTGAAGCCCGTACGCGGCCGTGGCCAGGACCCCGCAGGCGTACATCTCGGTGCGGGTCATGATCAGGTCGGCGGCGACGGCCGCGACGAGAACGGACAGGGTGAGGACGGCGTAGGGGCCGTACCGGTAGAACTGCTCCCAGCGGTCCTCGACGGTGCGCGGCCCCGTCGCGCCGGAGGGGTGCGTCGTCCCGGGCGGGTGCGTCGTCCCGGACGGGCCCGGGGAGCAGGGGGGCGGCTGCGTCATGCGCGCAGTCTCCCCCGGACGCCCGCCGCCCGTCACGGCCCCCCGGTCCCCCACCGCACCGCCGCTCACCGCACTCACCTCATCCCACCGCCTCCGGTCACTGCCACCGGAAGACGCGACCGGCCGTGAAGCCCAGCGCCGCCGTCCACAGCGCGACGATCCCGAGGTGCGCCCAGCCCGGCCAGTGTCCGGACGCGGCCTGGTCCAGCGCCTGGGAGGCCGCGCCGAACGGGGTGATCTCCACGATCCGGCGCAGGGTGCCGGGCATCGCCTGGACGGGCACCCAGACCCCGGCGGTGAACATCATCGCGAGGTAGGCGACCGAGCCGACCGCGGTGGCCGCCTTCGTCGTACGGGACAGGGCGCAGATCGTCGCGCCCATGGCCAGGACGGTGGCGACGGCGAGCAGCAGCGCCAGGACGTAGCCGGGCAGTTGGCCGGGGAGCGGGACCCCGTAGGCGAGGCGGCCGACCCCGATGACCAGGAGCGCCGAGGCGAGGGCCGCCGCGCCGTGCAGCGTGATCTGGGCGGTGAGCAGCGCCGCGGGCCGCACCGGGGTGGTGGACATGCGGCGCAGGATGCCGCGTTCGCGGTAGGCGGTGAGGACCGGGGGCATCGCCTGGAGTCCGGCCATGATCATGGCGAGCAGGACCGAGATGGGGACGTACAGGTCGATGACCCGGCGTCCGCCGAGGTCGTCCTGCGGCTCCTTGAAGGCCGGGACGAAGCCGAGGATCACCAGGAGGACGGCGGGGAAGGCGAGGATCCAGAAGAGGCTGCCCGGTTCGCGGAGGAAGAGCCGGGTCTCGGCGAGGAGCACGGCGGCCATGGGGCCGCGCCGGGGGGCGCCGGTCTCTTCCGGGGTTCGGGTCGTGGTGGTGTCGGCGTTCATGTCAGGCGTCCTGTCCGGTGAGGTCGAGAAAGGCTTCGTCGAGGCTGGTCTCGGTGATCCGCAGCCGGTGGGCCGTGACGCCGAGTTCCGCGAGCAGGGAGATGAGCGGGGTGACGGTGTCGTCGGTGGCGTGCAGGACGAGGACGCCGGCGGCGTCGGGCGGGGTCACCGTGGCGACGCCCGGCAGCGCGGTGAGCCGGGTCAGCTCGGGGCCGGTGGGGGTGCGGGAGGGGACGAAGGAGATCACGGTGGAGCCGGTGGCCTGCCGGATCAGCCCGACCGGGGTGTCCAGGGCGACGACCTTGCCCCGGTCGATGACGGCGATCCGGTCGCAGAGGCGCTGGGCCTCCTCCATGAAGTGGGTGACGAGCAGGACGGTCACGCCGCTGTCGCGGATGTCCTCGATGAGCTTCCAGGTGTCGCGGCGGGCGCGGGGGTCGAGGCCGGTGGTCAGCTCGTCGAGGACGACGATCCTCGGGTCGCCGATCAGGGCGAGCGCGATGAACAGCCGCTGCTTCTGGCCGCCGGAGAGCTTGGCGAAGCGGGTGGTGAGCCGGTCCCGCAGGCCCAGCCGCTCCACGAGGGGCCGCCAGTCGGCGGGGGCCGGGTAGAGGGAGCTGTAGAGCTCCAGCGCCTCCCGTACGGTCAGTTTGGCCTGGAGCTCGCTCTCCTGGAGCTGGGCCCCGAGCAGCCGCGTCACCCGGTCGTGGTCGGCGACGGGGTCGAGTCCGGCGACCCTGATCGTGCCCGCGTCGGGGATGCGCAGGCCCTCCACGCATTCGACGGTGGTGGTCTTGCCCGCCCCGTTGGGGCCGAGGATGCCGAAGATCTCGCCCTCCTCGACGGAGAAGGAGACGCCGTCGACCACGTCACGGCCCGCGTAGGTCTTGCGCACCCCGTTGACTTCGATGATTGCCATGTCCATCAGGATTCCGGCGGGCGGGGAAGGGCGGTATCCGTCATCACGCTCGACGCTCCATCAACCGATCGGTTGACCCGGGGGTACGACCGCTCCCCTCGGCCCGGTCTTCTCGGCTCCGGCCAAAATTGGGAGGCCCGATGTCAGTGGTGAAACGTAGGGTCGGCCCTGATGCCCGAAAAGCCTGCAGAGCACACGGAACGGTCCGCCGTGCGCTCCCTCCTGCGTCTGTGGCCCTATGTCCGTCCCGTACGGCTCCGCCTGTTCACCGCCGCCTTCGTGGCGGTCCTGGCGTCCTGCCTGTCGCTGGTGATCCCCCTGATCCTGAAGTGGATGGTGGACGGCCCCGTCGCCGACCGGGACCCGGGCGGCGTCTGGCTGGGGGCGCTGTATCTGCTGCTGCTCGGCATCGCGGAGGCCGTGCTGTTCGGCTTCCGGCGATGGCTGGTGGCGCGACCGCTGGCCGGGGTCGAAGCGTCGATGCGGGCCGATCTCTACCGCCATCTGCAACGGCTGCCGGTCGCCTTCCACGACCGCTGGCCCTCGGGCCAGTTGCTGTCGCGCGGCACGACGGACCTGATGCTGCTGCGGATGTTCCTGGCGTTCCCGCTCACTTTCCTGGTCGTCAACTTCGCGACGATCTCGGTCGGTTTCGTCATCCTGTTCGCCCAGGACTGGTCGCTCGGCCTGGTGCTGCTGGCGCCCGTGGTGCCGCTGGTGATCCTGTGCTCGGTGTTCGAGACGAAGTACTCGCTGGTGGCGCGCAAGGCCCAGGACCAGGTGGGCGATCTGACCACGGTCGTGGAGGAGAGCGTCCTCGGCATCCGGATCGTCAAGGGCTTCGGCCGCCACCGCAGCCAGGCGAACGCGTTCCGCGCGCTGTCGCAGCGGCTGCGCTCCACGGAGCTGGGCAAGGCCCGGCTGCTCGCCGGGATCTGGGCGCTCATCACCGCCGTACCGGAGCTGGCGATCGGGGCGGCGCTGGTGCTCGGCACGATCCAGGTGGCGGACGGCTCGCTGTCGGCGGGCACGCTGGTCGCGTTCCTCTCGACGGCGCTCGCGCTGCGGTGGCCGGTGGAGTCGATCGGGTTCCTGCTGGCGATGAGCCAGGAGGCGGCGACCGCGACCGACCGGTACTTCGAGGTGATGGACGCGGCGGAGGAGCGGGACGCGGCGGCCGTCCGCGAGGACGCTCCCGACGCGCCGGATGCCCCGGACGCGTCCGCCGGGATGGTGTTCGAGGGCGTGGAGTTCCGCTATCCGGACGCGGAGCCGGGCTCGCCGCCGGTGCTCGCCCGGATCGACCTGCATGTGCGGCCCGGCGAGACGCTGGCCCTGGTGGGCGGAACGGGCTCCGGCAAGACGACGCTCACCGCGCTGGTCCCCCGGCTGCACGAGGTGACCGCCGGGCGGATCGTGCTGGACGGCGAGGACATCGCCACGATGGAGCGCGCTCGGCTGCGGGAGCTGGTGTCGGTGGCGTTCGAGGAGCCGACGCTGTTCTCGGCGACGGTCGCGGAGAACGTGCTGATGGGCGCCGAGGGCGCGGACGAGGAGCAGGTGCGGCAGGCGCTCGCGGTGGCGCAGGCCGACTTCGTGCACCGGCTGCCCCGGGGCCTGGACACGGAGGTCGGTGAGCAGGGCCTGAGCCTCTCCGGCGGCCAGCGCCAACGCCTGGCCCTGGCGCGTGCGGTGGTGGGCGCTCCGCGCTTCCTGGTGCTGGACGACCCGCTCTCGGCGCTCGACGTGCACACGGAGACGCTGGTGGAGGCGGCGCTGCGCCGGGTGCTGGAGGAGACCACGGCGGTGGTGGTGGCGCACCGCCCGTCGACGGTGATGCTGGCGGACCGGGTGGCGCTGCTGTCCGGGGGCCGGATCACGGCGGTGGGCACGCATCAGGAGCTGCTGCGGTCGAATGCGGAGTACGCGTGGCTGATGTCGGGGGCGGAGCCGGGTGCGGGCCACGCCTCGGCGGGCACGGAGCCCTCCCCGGCGGACGCGGAGCCCGACCGACCCGGCACGGAGCCCTCCCCGGCGGACGCGGAGCCCGACCGACCCGGCACGGAGCCCTCCCCGGCGGACGCCGAGCCCGTCCCACCCGGCACGGAGCCCGACCGCCCCCGCCCCGGTCACGCCCCGGCCGGAGTCGGGCCCGTCGCCACGGCCCCCGGCCCCGTAACCGCGCAGTCCCCCGCCCCCGCCCAGCAGGTCCCCGTCGAGGAGGGCAGTACCCGATGACCACCACCACCGACGACGCCGCGCGCACCGCCCCGGGCGACGACGAGCGGCCGCCCCTCCCGGACGGCGCGCCCGCGCCGCAGGGCGGCGGCGACCCGTTCGACCAGGACGATCTGCCCGCGCCGCCCGGGGCGACCCGGGCGCTGCTGTTCTCCCTCCTGACCCCGATGCGCGGCCGGGTCGCGGTGGCCGCGCTGCTGCTGGTGCTCCAGCAGGCGGCGACGCAGGCCGGGCCGCTGCTGGTGGCGTACGCGATCGACAGCGGGGTCCCGGCGTTCCGCGACCACGATTACGGGCCGCTGATCGCGGTCGCGGTGAGCTACGCGCTCTGCTCGGTGGGCGCGGGCGTGCTCCAGTACGCGTTCGTACGGGGCTCCGCGCGGATCAACCAGAACGCGCTGCTGGACCTGCGCGGCCGGATCTTCCGCCACGCCCAGGCGCTGAGCGTGGACTTTCACGAGCGCTACACCTCGGGCCGGCTGATCTCCCGGTCCACCACGGACGTCGAGTCGTTGCAGGAGCTGCTGAGCGAGGGGCTCCAGGAACTGATCACCGTGGTCCTCTCGTTCGTGTCGATCTCTCTGGTGCTGCTCTGGCTGGACCTCGGCATAGGGGCGATCGCCGCGCTCTCCTTCGTACCGCTGTATCTGCTGGTACGGCTCTACCGGCGGCGGGCGGCCGTGGTGTACGGGGCGCGGTCGACGGCGATCGCCTCGGTGATCGTGAAGTTCGCGGAGACCATGAACGGCATCCGGCCGGTGCGGGCGTTCCGCCGGGAGCGGTCCAACGACGCGGCGTTCGCCGCGCTCAACCGGGTGCACGAGCGGCGCAACGGCGACGCGCTCCTGGAGATGGCGCGCTATGTCGTCGGCTCCCGGCTGGTCGCGAACACGGCGGTGGCCGGGATGGTCCTGTGGGGCGCCTACCGGGTGGCCGAGGGGACGCTGGCGCTCGGTGTGCTGGCGGCGGCGGTGCTGTATCTGCGCCGGCTCTACGACCCGATCGACCGGCTGGGGATGTTCCTCAACTCCTACCAGTCGGCGGCGGCCTCGCTGGAGAAGATCGCGGGGCTGCTGGCCCAGACCCCGACCGTCCCGGCGGCGGCGGACCCGAGGGAACTGCCCGCCCGCCCGGGCGACCATCCGGGCCGGGAGGTCGTCTTCGACGGAGTGCGGTTCGCCTACCGTACGGGCGGCGAGGTGCTGCCCGCCTTCGACCTGCGCATCCCGGCGGGCGCCACGGTGGCGGTCGTCGGCTCGACGGGCGCGGGCAAGTCGACCCTGGCCAAGCTGCTGGCCCGGTTCTACGACCCGACCGAGGGCCGGGTCCTGCTGGACGGCGTGGACCTGCGGGACCTCGCCACGGCCGAGCTGCGCAGGGGCGTGGTGATGGTGACGCAGGAGGCGTTCCTGTTCTCGGGGACGGTCGCGGAGAACATCGCGATCGGCCGCCCGGACGCCACCCGCGAGGAGATCGAGCGGGCGGCGAAGGCGATCGGCGCGCACGACTTCATCGCCTCGCTGCCGGAGGGCTACGACACGGACGTACGCAAACGGGGCGGCCGGATCTCGGCGGGCCAGCGGCAGTTGGTGGCCTTCGCCCGGGCCCTGCTCGCGGACCCGGCGGTGCTGATCCTGGACGAGGCGACGAGCTCCCTGGACATCCCGGGCGAGCGGGCGGTGCAGCGCGCCATGGACACGGTGCTGCACGGCCGCACGGCGGTGGTCATCGCGCACCGCCTGTCCACCGTGGAGATCGCGGACCGGGTGCTGGTGATGGAGGGCGGCCGGATCGTGGAGGACGGCGCGCCCGCCGAACTCATCGGCGGTACGGGGCGGTTCGCGGGGCTGCACCGGACGTGGAAGGAGAGCCTGGTCTGAGGGCGCGCCCGTGCTCGATATCGGCTGGCGACCGGCGCACCGCTCTGTCAGGGTGGCGGCCGTGACTCGCGTCTTCCTTCCCGGTCTCGAACTGGCCCGGCTCTTCCACGCCGAGGCCGTAGCCCCCGTCCTGGACACGGCGTTGGACGGGGTGCCGTATGCGGCGGCGCTGATCGGCACGGGCTCCGAGGTGCAGGGTTTCGACACCGCGCGCTCGACCGACCACGCCTGGGGCCCGCGGGTGCAGGTGTTCCTCAGTGGTGAGGGCTTCCGCGCGCACGCGGAGGAGCTCCGTGCCCTGCTGGACCGCGCGTTGCCTCGGACGTTCCGCGGCTATCCGGTCCGCTTCCCGTTTCCCGACGACGCGCCGGCCCGGCACTGGGTCGATGTCCATGACCTTCAGGAGTACTTCACCGAGCGCCTCGGCGAGGACCCGGCCGGGGGCCTGTCGCTGTCCGGCTGGCTGACGACCCCGACGCAGGTGCTGCGCGAGCTGACCGGCGGCGCGGTCTTCCACGACGGGCTCGGCCTGCTCGATTCCCACCGGGACGGCCTGGCCTGGTATCCGGACGACGTCTGGCGCTATGTCCTGGCCTGCCAGTGGATGCGGCTGTCCCAGGAGGAGCCGTTCGTCGGGCGCTGCGGCGAGGTCGGGGACGACCTGGGTTCGGCGGTGGTGGCCGCCCGGCAGGTGCGCGACCTGATGAGGCTGTGCCTGCTGATGAGCCGCGTCTACCCGCCGTACAGCAAGTGGCTGGGCACCGCGTTCGCGCGGCTCCCGTGCGCGGCAACGCTCACGCCGCTCCTGTCGGAGGCGCTGGCGGCGCGGAGCTGGCAGGAGCGGGAGCGTCATCTCTCCCCGGCCTACGAGCTCGCCGCCGGCCTGCACAACGACCTGGGGCTGACCGAACCGCTGGAGACGAAGGCCCGCCACTTCCACACCCGGCCGTTTCTCGTCATGGACGGCCACCGCTTCACCGACGCCCTGCTCGCGACCGTCGACGACCCCCGGATCAGGTCGCTGCCACCGGTCGGGGCGATCGACCAGTTCGTCGACAGCACCGACGTGACCCAGTTCCCCGACCGCCGCCGGCGCTACGTCACCGGGCCCGGGGGCCGTCGAACCGCACCCGCCGGCGGGCCGGACGCGTAGGGCCTGTCGTGCGGACCAGGCCCCCGGCCGGCCCGGTCAGGCGGTGAGTGCCGCGAACTCCGCGTTGGCGCGCTCGGTGACCAGGGCGAGGACGCGGCCTGCGGCGGCCAGGTCATCGGCGGGTATCCCGCCCCAGATGCGGGCGGAGACGGGGGTGGTCTCGGCGGTGATCGCGGCGAGGAACTCGCGCCCCGCGTCGGTGGGGCGCAGATGCGGTCCGTCCGCGACGAGCAGCTCCCTGGCCCGCAGCTCGTCGAGCGCGGCGCGGATCTCGGCCGGATCCGCCTTGAGGGACGCCTGGACCTCGGCGAGGAGGCCGTCCGGCGTCTGCGGGACGGCGGAGACGACGGCGGCGCGCAGGGCGACCTGCTGCTGGAAGGTGGCGTCGTACCGGGCCAGCACGGTCTCCAGGACGCCGCGGGCGGCGTAGTGGGCCAGAGCGAGGTTACGGGCGTCGGCTACGGGTGCGGTGGTGGCGTCGGCGGTGGATCCGGTCGTGGTCATGGTGTCGTCCCCTGAGTGCTCTCGTCGTTCGGTGTGGTGGGAGAGATCGGTGCGGTGGGAGAGAGAGGTGCGTCGAGCAGGGCCGTCAGTTCGTCGGTGAACGCGCGCGTCCGCTCGGCGTCGAGGCCGCCGAGCGGCTCCAGCAACTGCTGAAGCAGCACCTGGACCACCTCGATGGCCTGCCGGGTGACGGCCTCGCCCTGCTCGGTGAGGGCGAGCTGCACGGCGCGCGGGTCGCGGGGATCGCGGGTGCGGTCGACCAGGCCGGCCGACTCCAGGGCGCGCGCCAGCTTCGAGACGTACAACGCCTCCAGGCCCGTGTGGTCGGCCAGTCGGCGCTGACTGGGGCGCTCGCCGGAGCGCTGCATGCCGTGGAGCGACGCGACCAGCGAGTACTGCGCGTGGGTGAGACCCAGCGGAGCCACCGCGCGATCGACCGCGACGCGCCACTTGTTGGCGAGCCGCCATACCAGGAATCCCGGTGTGGGACTCAGTGAACCCTTGCTCATGCGAATAGAGTACATGGCTACTATGTCTATGGCTACTAAATTCGGCGTCCGGCCCGGACGCCTCGCGCCTTCGCCCTACTCCCGTGGGACTGGACCGGCCAGTCCGTTCCCCCAGGCCCAGGCGGCGATACCCACCCGGTTACGGGCCCTCAGCTTTGCCTGGACGTTGGCGACGTGGGTCTTGGCGGTGCCCGCCGAGATGAAGAGCTTCTCGCCGATCTCGGCGTTGGTGAGGCCCTCGGCGACCAGCCGGGCGATCTCGTCCTCCCGGGCGGTGAGAGGCGACCGGGCCGTGGGCGCTGCCGGGGCGGAGGCAGGGGCGAGGGTCTGGAGCAGCCGGACCGTGATCTGGGGGCTGATGAGGATGTCCCCGGCCATCGCCGCCCTGACCCCCTCGATCAGCAGCCCGGGACCCGAGCGCTTGAGCAGGAATCCGCAGGCGCCGTCGTGCAGTGCCGTGCGTACGTAATCGTCGTGGTCGAAGGTGGTGACGACGAGGACACGCATCGGGTCGGGTACGCCGGGGCCCGCGAGGCGCCGGGTGAGTTCGAGGCCGTCCAGGCCCGGCATCCGGATGTCGGCGAGGACCAGGTCGGGGCGCAGAGTGCGGGCGAGATCGATGGCGGTGAGGCCGTCCGCCGCCTCGCCGACCACGGTCATGTCGGGCTGCGAGCCGAGAATCAGGCGGAAGCCGCTGCGTACGTCCTCCTGGTCGTCGGCGATCAGGATGCGGGTCGGACCGAGGGACGTCGTCACGGGGTCTCTTTCGGGAGTGCGACAGGCAGGACGGCGGTGAGCTGCCAGCCGCCCTCGCCGTGCGGCCCCGCCGAAAGGGTTCCGCCGAGGACCTGGGCGTGCTCGGTGAGAGCGGGGAGACCGAGGCCGCCCCGGGAGACGCGGCGGCGGGCCGGGGCGGGGCGGGCACCGCGGTCGTTGGTGACCCGGATCTCCACAGTGGTGGCCGTGGAGGTGAACGCGACGGTGGCGCGGGAGGCGTCGGGGGCGTGCCGGCGGATGTTGGTCAGCGCCTCGACGACGATGCGGTACGCGGCAGAGCCCGCCTCGCGGGAGAGCGCCTCCGTGACCGGGGGAGGCAGGTCGAGATGCGCCTCGGTGGCGCCCGCCGAGGTGAAGTTCTCCATCAGCAATGGCAGTTGGGACACATCGGGGAGCGGCTCGGTGGTGGGTGCCTCCGGACCGTGCAGCATCTGCACGGTCCGGTCCATCGAGGCCAGGGCGCTCAGGCCCGCCTTCTCGATGCGTTCCAGGGCGAGCACCGCCCTGGAGGGGTCGGTGGCGGCGACGAAGCGGGCCGCCTGGGCCTGGACAACGATTCCGCTGATGTCATGGGCGACGAAGTCGTGCAGGTCGCGGGAGAGCTGAAGACGCTGCGCGCTGCGAGCCTCGGCCACCGCGCTCCGGCGACGCTGTTCCTGGCGGCGGGGGTAGGCGCCGGCCACCACCGCGGCGGCTACGGGAAGCAGCCAGAAGGTGGCGATTCCGATGGATTCCAGGAAGGACTCACCGGTGACCAGCGGCAGCGGCCAGAGGGTCACCGCGAGGGCGGTCAGCGGGAGGGCCGACTTGAGTGCACGCAGGGGCGACCAGCGGGTGACCACGGCCACGAGGAGGAGCAGGACGGCGGCCTCCGCCAGCTTCCAGCCGGGGCCGAAACCAGCCTTCGGCAGGGCGAAGCTGGTGGTCAAGGAGAGGACCGCGCAGACCGCGGTCGGGCGGGCGAGGCGGCCGAGCCGCTGACGAACCGCGGCACGGGGGCCGGAGACGGCCCACGCCAGCGCGCCCGCGGCCGCGAGCGACGGCAGAGCGCCAATCACCGTGACGGCCGGGCCGGTTGATTCCCACATGGTGATCAGCGTACGGGTGTGCGATCTGGCGGGGCTCTCTGCCGAACGGCATAGAAGGGCCGGGCGGCGGCCCGATCTTTGTGCCGATCGGCGGATGGGATGGCGGGGGTGCCGGAGGTGAAGCTTGAGCCGTTCAACCGACCACAGCAACACAAACACCCTCCAGAACACGGGAGTTCATCATGCGCAACACCGCAATCGGCGCTACGGCAGCCGTCGCCGTCCTCGCCGGGCTGGTTGCCGCCGGGCCCGCTCCTGCGGCCCCGGCTGCGTCCGTCGAGAAGAAGCCGGCGAAGACCGCGAGCGTCCATGGGGAAGCGCGCATCTCCTACATAGAGTCGATCGACGACGACATCCGCTTCACCATCCATGCCGAACAGAGGCCGTTCACCCGGCCGGTGCCCCCCATAGCCCCCGAGGGACTGTCCACGGATGCCCGGGGCACGCTGAAGGTCACCCACACACCCCGGGGCGGAGCCGCGGGGTGGGCGGAGGCCCGGGTGGACTGCCTGGTCACCAGCGGGCGGACGGCGACCCTGACCGCGGTCGTGACGAAGTCGAACGTCGAGGAGGTCGGCGCCCGGCTGGGCATCAGCGTCCAGCAGGGCGGCAAGGGCGAGCCGGACCGGCTCGGCTTCTCCTGGGGGGTGGTGAACGTCGACCCGGGGAACGTCGATGAGAACGGTCAGCTCGTAAGGCCGCAGGCCGGTACGTGCATGGCCCCCGCACCGTTCACGACCGTGATCAAGGGCGGCTTCAAGGTGGTCCACGCCGAGATCACCAAGTCTCCCGCGCAGCCCGAGCCGGCGATCCGCCGTGCTGACACCCTGGTCGCCGGGACGCCCGTCACGGCCGCGCCCCAAGTCCCCCGTTCCGTCCGCCTGGCGGCGCACGCCGCCGCGCTGACCCTGGTGCCGTCCGGGCTTTGGCGCATCGCCATCGCCCTGGGCTGGGACTCCGGATTCACCGACGAGTTCCTCCGCCCGGGAAACTACCCCGGCACCGGGTCCTTCTACCTCATCGGCCTCAGCGTGCTGGCCGAGGCACTCGGACTACTCACCCTGGGCCTGGTCCACAGATGGGGCGAGGAATTCCCGCACTGGGTGCCGGCCCTGGGCGGCCGGAGAATCCCCGTCATGGCGGCGGTGATCCCCGCCTCGCTCGGCGCGGCTCTCGTCACCCTCATCACGGTCAACGGCGCGTTCGCCTGGAACGACGCGGACCACATGGGTGCCGCCGGATCCCCCGAAGGCGGCCACTACTGGCTGATGACCGCCTGCTATCTCCCCCTGCTGGCCTGGGGTCCGCTGCTCATGGTGGTCACGGTGGCCTACTACCGCCGCCGGCGTCGGGGTCGCTGAGTCCCGCCGTCCGCAAGGAAGCTGGAGAAGGCGCTCGCGCTGGCCCACCAGTTCAAGGAGGTCGCGCCAAAGACGTCCGTCGTCCTCACGGTGCACGAACTCAAGCGCCTGGCCAGGAACGCGGCCGACCGATGACGTTGTCCGCCGAGCTCCAGGCCGGCGGCATCCGGCTCGAACTTCTCACCGGGCCGCTCACCGGGATCTACGACCCCAACGGCATGGGCGCCATGTTCTTCGCCGTCCTGGCCGTGGCCGGGCAGATCGAGCGCAACTACATCCGGGAGAATACCCTGGAGGGCCAGGTCATCGCCGCGCCCAAGGGCAACCACGGCGAACGGCCGAAGGTCATCGACGACGACATGCTCACCTAGGGCGTGTCCGGCGGATCAGAGCCGGGTCCGCGGCGTCCGGCACGGCCCATCCGGCCCTGATCCGCCGGACGCACCCTAGTCGTCGAACAGGCGGGGCCCCAGCTCGTGCCAGCTCCGCAGGCCGGGGAGCACGTCGGCCGCCTCCGGGCCCCAGCTTCCCGGGGCGTACGGCAGGGGCGGTTCGGCCGGGTCGAGCACCGGGGCCACGATGCGCCAGCACTCCAGGACGGCGGGCAGGAAGGCGAAGCACTCGGGGTCGCCCGCGACGGCTCCGTACAGGATGTTCTCGTACGGGAGTTCCTGCCGGCCCAGCACCTGCGCGAAGTCCACCCCGATGGGGACGGTCATCGGGCCGGTGTTCCGCTCCGGCTTGCTCAGCATCAGGTCCGCCCTGATGCCGGTGTCGCCGTCGATGCGGAAGCGGATGAGGTTCGGGGGCGTCTCCGTGTCCTCGCCGGCGAAGAGTTCCAGGGGCGGTTTGCGCAGCTCGACCACGACCTCGGTGGCGGAGACGGCCAGGGCCTTCCCGCTGCGGAGGTAGAAGGGGACGCCCGCCCAGCGCCAGTTGTCGACGAACATGCGGGCCGCGAAGTACGTCTCGGTCGTGGAGCCCGGCGCGACGCCCTCGACGCCCCGGTAGCCGTCGTACTGGCCGCGCACGGTGTCGGCGGGGTCCATCGTGCGGGTCGCGTGCAGCACCCGCCACTTCTCCAGGCCCTGCGCCCGGGCGTTGGTGACGCTCGGCGGTTCCATCGCGAGGAAGGCCAGCACCTGCATCATGTGGTTCTGGACCACGTCGCGCAGGCAGCCCACCGCGTCGTAGAAGGAGCCCCGGTCCGCGACGTCGAAGTCCTCGGCCAGGGTGATCTGGACGTTGTCCACGTAGGAGCGGTGCCAGATCGGCGCCAGCAGCGTGTTGGCGAACCGGGAGACCATCAGGCTCTCGACCGCGCGGTTGCCCAGGAAGTGGTCGACGCGCAGCAGGTGGTCGTCGTCGAAGTGGGCGGACAGGTCGTCCTGGAGCTTCCGTGCGGAGTCGAGGTCGTGCCCGAACGGCTTCTCCACCACCAGCCGCGCGTTCCGGTTCAGGCCCGCCCGGGCCAGCGAGGCGGCGACCTCGGTGAACAGCGACGGCGGGATCGCCAGATAGTGCGTCACGAACGCGAACCCCGCCACGGCGTCGCGCAGCCGGGCGAAGGTGGCGTCGTCGGCGAAGTCCCCGGTGACGATGGACAGGCCCGCCGCGAACCGGGCGAAGACCGCCTCGTCGATGTCCGTGCCCGCGGCGGCGACCGCGTCCCGCGCGTGCCCGCGCAGCGCGTCGTCGTCCCATTCGGTGGCCGCCACCCCGATGACGGGCACGGTCAGCCTGCCGGACTCGACGAGCCGGTAGAGCGCGGGCAGCAGCATCTTCTTGGCGAGGTCGCCGGAGATGCCGAACAGCACCAGGGCGTCGGAGCGTTCGAGTTCGGGAGGGCTGAGGAGGCCGTCGCTCATCGGGTTCGTCCTTTCTCGGGAGTGCCCGGCCGGTGCCCGAAGCGGGACTGGAGCGCCGCCTCGATCTGCTCGGCGTCGCGGCCACGGGTCTCGGGCAGATAGCGGCCGACGAAGAAGAAGGCGAGCACACAGATCCCGGCGAAGATCCAGAAGGTCTCGCCCTGGCCGATGAGGGCCGCCAGAGGCAGGAAGGCCAGGCTGACGATGAAGTTGGACACCCAGTTGACCGCCGTGGCCACGCTGGAGCCCTCGGCCCGGACGGACGGCGGGAAGATCTCGCCCAGCAGCGTCCAGAACACCGGCCCGAGGCCACCGGCGTACGCGGCGATGTAGATGACCATGAACAGGAGCGTCAGCACCGAGTTCATGCCGACCACGAACGCGAGCCCGAGCATGAAGATCGAGACCGCCATGAGGGCCAGCGAGACGAGCACCATGACCCGGCGGCCCGCGCGGTCGACCAACCGGATCGCCGCCAGCGTCATGACCAGGTTGATCACGCCGATGAACACGGAGTAGAAGATGGAGTTCGAGGCGTTCAGACCGGTCTGCTGGATGATGGTCGGCGCGTAGTAGATGATCGTGTTGATGCCGCCGAACTGCTGTACGGCGGCGAGCGTGAGCCCGACGACGAGCGCCGGCCGCACATCGGGGGTGAGCAGCTTCCTGGCCCCCCGGTCGGCCTCCGCGGATTGCCGCGCCTTCTTCTCCCGCTCCTCGGCGATCCGGTGCTGGGCCCGGGCGACCAGCTCGTTGGCCGTGGCCTCGTCGGTGACCGAGGCGATGCCCCGGCGCGCCCGGTCGGCCTGGCCGTGGGAGATGAGCCACTGCGGCGACTCGGGGAGGAACCACAGGGAGGCGGCCACCATGAGGGCGGCGGGCACCGCGCCGACCGCGAACATGGCCCGCCACATCTCGCTGCTCGCGAAGGCGAGGTTGACCAGGTAGGCGATGAGGATGCCGAGCGTGATCATCAGCTGGTTCAGGGTGAGCAGCCGTCCGCGGATCTTCGTCGGGGAGATCTCGGACAGATAGACCGGCACCGACGCCGACGCCGCTCCGACCGCGAGGCCGAGGACGACACGGCCCGCGATGAGCACCGGGTACCCGTTCGCCGTGCTCGCCACCGCCGTACCGAAGATGAACACCACGCCGATGATGCCCAGCGCCTTGCGCCGGCCGAACCGCTCGGACAGCAGGCCGGCGGAGGTCGCGCCCATCACCGCGCCGATGAGCAGGACGCTGACCACGCTGCCCTGCTCGAAGGAGTTCAGGTCGAAGTCCTGCTTGATGTAGAGGAGCGCGCCGGACACGACCCCGGTGTCGAAGCCGAAGAGGAAGCCGCCCAGGGCGATGGCCATCGCCCACCGGGTGATCTTCCGCTGCCCCTCCGGCGGCACCTCGGCGAGCGGACCATGGGTGCCCGGTTCCCTGGAGAAGCCCTGAACCATGTCGCTTCCTCGCATCTCGACGGCCCGACGCGCCAACGTCATCACCCTTCGGGTGATACCGACAGAGATCCGAGCAATCGAGTGACGATCACATCACCGGAAGTGACTGAAGCGGTGCGGGGACCGCACGAACATGCGGGCCCGAACGAAAAGGGTGCGCCCTCCGCCCCGGTCGGGCGGAGGGCGCACCTCCTGTTCGCTGCGAACGCCGGGCGCCGTACGCCAGGCGCCGTACGCCAGGGATCAGACGCCGTACATCAAGCACCGGACATCAAGCACCGGGCGCCCAGCAGCGGACGTCGGTCGTCAGGCGTCGGCCGACGAGCCTCAGGCGGCCACGCCGCTGCTGCGGCGGCGACGGCCCAGGGCGAAGACCACACCGGCGCCGGCGACGATCGCCACCCCGCCGATGGTCGCGATGACCGGCAGGTTGGAGTCCGAACCGGTCTGGGCGAGGTTGCCCTCGGGCTTGACCTGGGAGTTGCCCACGGGCTTGACGGGCACCGGCTTCTTGCCGCCCTCCTGGGGCTCGGCCTCGTTCGGCTTGCCCGGCTCGGCGTCGGCCGCGAGGACGTCGAACTCGTAGAACCGCGCGCTGTCGGCGAAGACGCAGTTGCCCTCGTCGTCGGCGTAGAGGCCGACCGTGAGGGCGAAGCCGAAGCCCGCCGGCGCCTTCTTGTCGACGCTCAGCCGCAGGTCGATCGAGAAGGACTCCTTGGCCCGGACGTCGGTGTAGCCCAGGTAGCCGGCCTCCTCGTCGTCACCGAGCAGGATGTCCGTCCAGACGCCCGTCTCCGGGTTCTTGAACTGGAGCGTGAGGTGACCGGAGGTGTCCTCCCACGTGTCCGCGTCGATCTGCGCGGCGAAGACGCCGAGGTCGACGCGCTTGTAGGCGTTGTCGCCCTTGTTGACGACGTTCAGCTTGAAGCCGTGGAACCCGCTGCCCGCGACGATCTTGGACGGGAGCCCGGAGAGCGAGGTGCGCAGGTTCTCGTCCACCTTGAGCTCTTCCACGCCCTCGCAGATGTCGCCGGGCGCGGTGGCGGGCGGCGTCGGGGTGGGCGAGGTGGCGGGAGGAGACTGCGGCTTCTCGGCCGCGGAGGGCTCTTCGTCCTTCTTGCCCTCCTCGTCCTTCTTATCCTCTTCGCCTTCCTCGCTCTTCTCGTCGGCCGGCGGAGTCTTCGGCTCCTCGTCCGCGGGGGTCTTCGACTCCTCGTCCTCGGAAGGCACGTCGGTGTCCTCCGGCGCGGGGGAGGTCTCGGCGGTCTCGGTGGCCTCCGTGGCCGGGGCGCCGGGGTCCGCGACGGCGACCGAGGCCGACAGGAGGGTGATCGGGGCGAGTACGGCTGTCGCGGCGGCGACGGCCAGGGCGCGGCGAATCTTCATGAGCTGAGGACCTCTGGAAAGTCTGGGCGCCGCCGGAGCGGCACGAAGGCTGGGGAGGGCCCGTCCGGGTTTCAAAGGTGGAGGGAGACACGGGTGAGGCCAATAGGTGTGACAGTTGCGGGTGGTGCGGGGTTGTACTCGATGGCGGGCCATCCGTGTGACCCGGCACACGCGCCGCCTCCCGTCGACACCCCTCGCGGGATGCCGGCGGAGCGCACGAGGGCGCGCGGACTGCGCGGGTGAGGCCGCGGCAGAAGCCGTACGCGCTCGGGCACGGCCCCATTGAGCCCTGCGGCCACCGCAACCGCATAGGTGCGGATCACCCCATGATCGGCGGCGCATCCTGCCGGGATCCGGCAACGTACGCCGGGCGGCCACGCTCCCGTCGCCCGGCGGACACACCGACGCCGCACCCCCGCCGCCCGGCGGTCACGCCGACCCCGACCCCTGTCGCCCGGTGGGCACACCGGCCCCACGCCCCCGCCGCCCGGCGGTCACGCCGGCCCCACGCTCCCGCCGCCCGGCGGACACACCGACCCCGACCCCCGCCCCCGCGCCGCCCCTCCCTGACGGACCGCCGGGTTCCGCTGGCGGGATCTGGCCAGAACCCGCCCCCGTCTCACCAGGTGGGCCGCAACCGCTTCCGGAGCCGCCGTTCGCTTGTGCCCCCGGAGCACCGAACCTGTGCGCACCCTGTGAATACGGGTCTTCACACACTCCGGCAACATCCCGGTAATGATCGGCGAAACGTCCGCTTAACGAACATGACCTTTCCGGCAACGAACGAATTCCGGCCAAGTTGTTGACGCGCTCCTGACAGGCGTACGGATCTGCTGACACTCTTCCCCCGTTCTGCGCACCGCCTGCACCGTCCGGACGGCCCGTCCAGCGCCGCTCCGGTACCCCCCTCGCAGAAGGAGTCCGCGTGAGATCCACGCCCAGCCGTCGCGCCACCGCGACCGGCGCTCTGATAACCGCAGCAGCCCTCGTCGTCGTCGGACTGCAGTCCGGCGCCGCCACCGCCACCCCGGGCTCGGCCGCCCCCGCCGGCACGATCGCCGCCGGTACGAAGGCCGACCCGGGTGCGCTGCCCGCCAAGCTCTCCCCCGCCCAGCGCGCCGAGCTCCTCAGCGAGGCCAACGCCACCAAGGCGGCCACCGCCAAGGAGCTGGGGCTCGGGTCCACGGAGAAGCTCGTGGTCCGCGATGTCGTCCAGGACCGGGACGGCACCACGCACACCCGCTACGAGCGCACCCTCGACGGGCTGCCCGTCCTCGGCGGCGACCTGGTGGTCCAGGAGACGACGGCCGGCAAGACCCTCGGCGTCACCAAGGCGTCGAAGGCGACCACCGCGCAGCTGAAGGCCCTCGGCCTCACCGCCGACGTGGCCCCGGCCGCCGCCGAGCAGCAGGCGCTCGGTGCGGCGAAGGCCGAGGGCTCCAAGGCGAAGGCGCCGAGCCAGGCCCCGCGCAAGGTCGTGTGGCTGGGCGGCGGCTCCCCGCAGCTCGCGTACGAGACCGTGGTCGGCGGACTCCAGCACGACGGCACTCCGAACGAGCTCCACGTCATCACCGACGCCGCCTCCGGCAAGAAGCTGTACGAGTGGCAGGCCGTCCACAACGGGACCGGCAACACCCAGTACAGCGGCCAGGTGACGCTGGGCACCGCGCCCTCGTACACGCTGACCGACACCGCGCGCGGCAGCCACAAGACGTACAACCTCAACCGGGGCACCTCCGGCACCGGCACGCTCTTCACCAACTCCACGGACGTGTGGGGCAACGGCACCCCGCAGAACCTGGAGACGGCCGGCGCCGACGCCCACTACGGCGCGGCGCTCACCTGGGACTACTACAAGAACGTGCACGGCCGCAACGGCATCCGCGGTGACGGCGTCGGCGCGTACTCCCGCGTCCACTACGGCAACAACTACGTCAACGCCTTCTGGCAGGACAGCTGCTTCTGCATGACGTACGGGGACGGCGCGGGCAACGCCAAGCCGCTGACCTCCATCGACGTGGCCGCCCACGAGATGACCCACGGCCTGACCTCGGTCACGGCCAAGCTGGTCTACAGCGGTGAGTCCGGCGGCCTCAACGAGGCGACGTCCGACATCTTCGCCGCCGCCGTCGAGTTCCACGCCAACAACCCGCAGGACCAGGGCGACTACCTGGTCGGCGAGAAGGTCGACATCCGGGGCAACGGCACCCCGCTGCGCTACATGGACAAGCCGAGCAAGGACGGCAACTCCAAGGACGCCTGGTACTCCGGCATCGGCAGCGTCGACGTCCACTACTCCTCGGGCCCGGCCAACCACTGGTACTACCTGCTCTCCGAGGGCAGCGGCGCCAAGACGATCAACGGCGTCAGCTACGACTCCCCGACCTCCGACGGGCTGCCGGTCACCGGCATCGGCCGGGACAAGGCGTCGCTGATCTGGTTCAAGGCGCTCACCACCAAGTTCACCTCGACGACCAACTACGCGGCGGCCCGCACCGGCACCCTCGCGGTCGCCAGTGAGCTGTACGGCGCGACCAGCCCCGAGTACGCGGCCGTGGCGCACGCCTGGGCCGGCGTCAACGTGGGCGCGCGCCCCGGCGGCGGCGACCCCGACCCGGGCGGCAAGGTGTTCGAGAACAACACCGTCGTGAACATCCCGGACGCGGGCGCGGCCGTCACCAGCGCGGTCAACGTCACCGGCATCGCGGGCAACGCCCCGAGCGCCCTCAAGGTGGACGTGAACATCACCCACACCTGGCGCGGTGACCTGGTCATCGACCTGGTGGCCCCGGACGGTGGCACGTTCCGCCTGAAGAACTCCTCCTCCGGCGACTCGGCGGACAACGTGGTGGCGACCTACACGGTCAACGCCTCGGCCAAGGTGGCCAACGGCTCCTGGAAGCTGAGGGTCCAGGACGTCGCACGCCAGGACACCGGCCGGATCAACAGCTTCAAGCTCACCTTCTGACCCCACGGGATCACCGCACCACCGGCACACGGAACGGCCCGGGAGGGGTTCTGCTCCCCTCCCGGGCCGTTCGCCGTGCCGCGCCCGGAAGGGGGTCACCCCTCCCGGGCCGTTCGCCGTGCCGCGCCCGGAAGGGGGTCACCCCTCCCGGGCCGTTCGCCGTGCCCCGCGTGCTCAGCTCGGCTCAGCGCATCAGCACGCCCGCGCCCTCCCCCGTGGCCTCGGTCGGCGCGGCGACCAGGCCCAGTTCCGCGCCGGAGGCGAGCAGTTCGTGGGCGGGCAGGACGCGCACGGTGTAGCCGTACGGTCCCGTCCGGTCCAGGGCGAGCGGGCCCTCGTAGAGCCAGCGGTCCTCCAGGTCCTGGCCGCCCGCCGG
Organism: Streptomyces sp. cmx-18-6; assembly: GCF_046548915.1. NCBI lineage: Bacteria > Bacillati > Actinomycetota > Actinomycetes > Kitasatosporales > Streptomycetaceae > Streptomyces > Streptomyces sp. cmx-18-6. Next base: position 378,378 of record NZ_JAEBEP010000004.1, read on the forward strand.
CTTCAGCGGGAAGACCTGGGCGTCGGCGATGGCGTCGGCCGAGTCCACCCGGCCCGCGACCACCTGGACCTCCACGTCGTCCGGGTCCAGGCCGCCGAGGGCGATCCGCACCCGCAGCGACAGGGTCGCCCCCAGCTCGGCCGAACCGCCCGCCACGGTGTCCGCGGCCGACTCCACATGGTCGACGGAGACCCCCGGCCAGGCCGCCCGGACCTTCGCCTTCCACTGGGCGAGGTCCCGCGCCACCGCCGGGGCCAGCGCCCGCCGCGACCGCGCGGCGGGGGCGTACAGCCGCTCCACGTACTCGCGCACCATCCGTCCCGCGAGCACCTTCGGGCCCAGGTTGACCAGGGTGGAGCGGACCATCTCGATCCACCGGTCCGGCAGGTCCGCGGCCCCCCGGTCGTAGAAGCGCGGGGCGACCCGGTCCTCGATCAGGGCGTACAGCGCGTTCGACTCCAGCTCGTCGCGCCGGTCCTCGTCGACCGCCGAGCCGTCCGCGGTGGGGATCTCCCAGCCGAAGTCCGGCTCGAACCACTCGTCCCACCAGCCGTCGCGGACGGAGAGGTTGAGGCAGCCGTTCAGCGCCGCCTTCATCCCGCTCGTGCCGCACGCCTCCAGGGGGCGCAGCGGGTTGTTGAGCCAGACGTCGCACCCCGGGTAGAGCTTCTGCGCCATGCCCATGCCGTAGTCCGGCAGGAAGACGATGCGGTGGCGCACCCGGGGGTCGTCGGCGAACCGCACCAGCTCCTGGACCAGCCGCTTGCCGCCGTCGTCGGCGGGGTGGGCCTTGCCCGCGACCACGATCTGGATCGGGTGCGTGGGGTGCAGGAGGAGCTCCCGCAGCCGGTCGCGGTCGCGCAGCATCAGCGTCAGACGCTTGTACGAGGGGACGCGGCGGGCGAAGCCGATGGTGAGGACGTCCGGGTCGAGGACGTCGTCGATCCAGCCCAGCTCGGCGGTGCCCGCGCCGCGCCTGCGCCAGGAGGCGTAGAGGCGGCGGCGGACCTCGGTGACCAGCCGGCCGCGCAGCTCGCGGCGCAGGTCCCAGATCTCCTGGTCCCCGATGGAGCTCACCGCGTCCCACCGGCGCGGGGCGCCGGTCCGCGGGGCGGTGGCGTCGTCGGCCGTCTCGGCCGCGAACGGGGAGCCGTCCACCGGCCCGCCCGCCAACACCTGGTGGGCGCGGCCCGTGCCGACCTGTCCCGCGCCGAGGCGGAAGACCTCGGGGGCGACCCAGGTGGGGGCGTGGACCCCGTTGGTGACGGAGGTGATCGGCACCTCGGCGGGGTCGAAGCCCGGCCACAGCCCGGAGAACATCTCCCGGCTGACGGCCCCGTGCAGGGTGGAGACGCCGTTGGCGCGCTGGGCGAGGCGGAGCCCCATCACCGCCATGTTGAACAGCTCGGGCTCCCCGCCGGGGTAGGTCTCCCGGCCCAGGCGGAGGATCTTCTCCACGCCGACGCCGGGCAGCTCGCCGTCGTCGCCGAAGTGGCGGGCGATCAGCTGCCGGTCGAAACGGTCTATGCCGGCGGGCACCGGGGTGTGGGTGGTGAAGACGGTCCCGGCCCGGACGACTTCGAGGGCCGCCTCGAAGTCGAGGCCGTCCGCCGCCAGTTCCCGGATGCGCTCCAGGCCGAGGAAGCCGGCGTGGCCCTCGTTGGTGTGGAACACCTCCGGCTCCGGGGTCCCGGTGAGCCGGCACCAGGTGCGCACCGCGCGCACCCCGCCGATGCCGAGCAGCATCTCCTGGAGGAGGCGGTGGTCGCTGCCGCCGCCGTACAGCCGGTCGGTGACGTCGCGTTCGCCCGGCGCGTTCTCCTCGACGTCGGAGTCGAGCAGGAGGAGCGGGACGCGGCCGACCCGGGCCAGCCAGATGGAGGCGTGCAGCGAGCGGCCGCCGGGCAGCGCGAGCACCACCCGGGCGGGGCTGCCGTCCGCCTCGCGGACCAGGTCGAGCGGGAGTTCGTTGGGGTCCAGGACGGGATAGTGCTCCTGCTGCCAGCCCTCGCGGGAGAGGCTCTGGCGGAAGTAGCCGTGCCGGTAGAGCAGGCCGACGCCGATGAGCGGGACGCCCAGGTCGCTGGCGGCCTTGAGGTGGTCGCCGGCCAGGATGCCGAGGCCGCCGCTGTACTGCGGCAGTGCGGCGGTGACGCCGAACTCGGGTGAGAAGTAGGCGATGGCGGAGGGCAGTTCCGCGCCGGCCGCCTGCTGTTCCTGGTACCAGCGGGGGCCGTCCAGATACTCCTGGAGGCCGGCGGAGACCTCGGCCAGGCGGGCGAGGTACTCCTGGTCCCGGCCCAGTTCGGCCAGGCGTCCGGCGGACAGGGAGCCGAGCAGGCGTACGGGGTCGGCGTCGGCGGGCCGCCAGCCCTCGGGGTCGGCCGACCGGAAGAGCTCGCGGGTCTCGGTGTGCCACGACCAGCGCAGGTTGCGCGCGAGGTCGTTGAGAGGTCGGAGGGGTTCGGGGAGGACAGGACGCACGGTGAATCGACGAATGGCCTTCACGTACTCCACCTTTACAGGGGACTTGCGCATCCGAGGGGACGCACGACGGTGTGCGTCCCTTCCGTCACCCCTGACGGTAGCGGCCGTCCGTGGCCCGGTGCCACGGCGCGCGGACGGCGTACGAGGTCCGGGGCCGGCTGCCGCGCGCCTCCCCACAGGAACACCACGCGCCCCGCCCGCCCTCCCCCGCCCCACCTTTCACCTGGGGGTTTGGCCGATTCCACCCCGTACGCAGCCTTGTGGACCTCACCACCACAGGGAAGGCTGCCGTGTGGCGCCGCAGAGCGGGTATCCGGAACCTGTGGGGGCGCTTCGGGCTCCCGGTGTCCACCGGGGCGCGCGCCGGGCGCGGCCGGACCCGATCGACGGGCTACGACCGAGTAGTTAACACAGCGTTGGATTTCCCGTCGCCGCATGCGGGGAAGGCTCTTCCGGTACGCAGCCCGACCCGGCCCGCACGCCTTCTCGACGCATCCGAAACATGCGTGAAACCCCCGCGACCCATCCATTCGAGTGCCATTCGAGTGAACGCGGACAGGAGCGGCCATGCCCACAGCCCGTCAGCCGACAGCTGAGCAGCTACAAAGGACAGATCCCCATCATCGCGGCACGCGCGGTCGGTCCTCCGCACCCGTGCCGTCTCCCCCGCACACCGAGCTCCTCCAGCCCCCAGGTGATTCCATGATCGGTCGTATTCCCGTCCTGGACGTCCGTCCTCTCGTCGACTGCGGCAGACGGGCGGCGAAGGCCGTCGTCGGTGAGACCTTCCAGGTCACCGCCACCGTCTTCCGCGAAGGCCATGACGCGGTGGCGGCCAATGTCGTCCTGCGCGATCCGAGCGGACGGGTCGGACCGTGGAACCCGATGCGCGAGCTGGCCCCGGGCACGGACCGGTGGGGCGCGGAGATCACCCCGTCGTCGGAGGGCCGCTGGACGTACACGGTGGAGGCGTGGAGCGATCCGGTCACCACCTGGCGGCGCCACGCCGCGATCAAGATCCCGGCCGGCATCGACACGGACCTGGTGCTGGCGGAGGGCGCGGCGCTCCTGGAGCGGGCCGCGGCCGGCGTGCCGAAGAAGAACGGGCGCGAGGCGGTGCTCGCCGCGGTGGACGCGCTGCGCGACGCGGCCCACCCGCCGGCCGCCCGGCTGGCCGCCGCCCTGACCCCGGCCGCCGAAGCGGTCCTCGCCCGGCACCCGCTGCGCGAACTGGTCACCCGGTCCAAGCCGCTGGCGGTGCGGGTGGAGCGTGAGCGGGCGCTGTACGGGTCGTGGTACGAGCTGTTCCCGCGCTCGGAGGGGGCGCGGCGGGTGCCGGTGGACCCGGACGACACCTCGCCGGACGCACCGACCCGCCTGGTGAGCGGCACGTTCCGGACGGCGGCCGAGCGGCTGCCGGCGGTCGCCGCCATGGGCTTCGATGTCGTGTACCTGCCCCCGATCCATCCGATCGGGACGACCCACCGCAAGGGCCCGAACAACACCCTGACGCCCGGCGAGCACGATCCGGGGGTGCCGTGGGCGATCGGTTCGCCGGACGGCGGGCACGACGCCGTCCATCCGGAGCTGGGGACGCTGGAGGACTTCGACCACTTCGTGGAGACGGCCCGCAATCTGCGGATGGAGATCGCGCTGGACTTCGCGCTCCAGTGCTCGCCGGACCACCCGTGGGTCAAGGACCACCCGGACTGGTTCCACCACCGCGCGGACGGCTCGATCGCGTACGCCGAGAACCCGCCGAAGAAGTACCAGGACATCTATCCGATCGCCTTCGACAAGGACATGCGCGGTCTGGTGGCGGAGACGGTGCGGATCCTGCGGTTCTGGATGGGCCACGGGGTGCGGATCTTCCGGGTCGACAACCCGCACACCAAGCCGGTGGTGTTCTGGGAGAAGGTCATCGCCGAGGTCAACGGCACGGACCCCGACGTCGTGTTCCTGGCGGAGGCGTTCACCCGCCCGGCGATGATGCGCACCCTGGGCGCGATCGGGTTCCAGCAGTCGTACACGTACTTCACCTGGCGGAACACCAAGCAGGAGCTGACCGAGTACGTCACGGAGCTGTCCGGGGACGCCGCCGCCTCCATGCGGCCGAACTTCTTCGTGAACACCCCGGACATCCTGCCCGGCTACCTCCAGCACGGCGGCCGCCCGGCCTTCGAGGCCCGGGCCGTGCTCGCCGCCACCCTCTCCCCGTCGTGGGGCGTCTACGCGGGATTCGAGCTGTACGAGAACACTCCGGCCAAGCCGGGGAGTGAGGAGTACCTGCACTCGGAGAAGTACGAACTTCGCCCGAGGGACTGGGAGTCGGCGGAGCGCGAGGGCCGCACGCTGACGCCCCTGATCACCTCGCTGAACCGGATCCGACGACGTAACCCCGCGCTCCAGCAGCTGCGCGAGGTGCACTTCCACCACGTCGACAACGAGTCGCTGATCGCGTACAGCAAGCGTTCCGGTTCGAACATCGTTCTGGTGGTCGTGAACCTCGACCCTCACCACACCCAGGAGGCCACGGTCTCGTTGGACATGGAGCGGCTCGGCCTCCAGGGGCACGAGCGCGTACCGGTGCGCGACGAGCTCACCGGCGACACCTATCACTGGGGCAGGGCCTTCTATGTGCGCCTGGAGCCGGGCATCACGCCCGCGCACATCGCCGTCCTGCGACCGTCCCCGCCGACCGGAGGGTCACCCACACCATGATCGTCAATGAGCCTGTCCACGACACGTTCGAGGACACACCCGCCAAGGACCGTGATCCCGACTGGTTCAAGCGCGCCGTCTTCTACGAGGTGCTCGTCCGGTCCTTCCAGGACTCCAACGGCGACGGAATCGGCGACCTCAAGGGCATCACCGCCAAGCTGGACTACCTCCAGTGGCTCGGCGTCGACTGCCTCTGGCTGCCGCCGTTCTTCAAGTCCCCGCTGCGCGACGGCGGTTACGACGTCTCCGACTACACCGCGGTGCTGCCGGAGTTCGGCGATCTCGCCGACTTCGTGGAGTTCGTGGACGCCTCGCACCAGCGGGGCATGCGCGTCATCATCGACTTCGTCATGAACCACACGAGCGACCAGCACGAGTGGTTCCAGCAGTCCCGCACCGACCCGGACGGGCCGTACGGCGACTACTACGTCTGGGCGGACGACGACAAGCAGTTCCAGGACGCCCGGATCATCTTCGTCGACACCGAGACGTCCAACTGGACCTTCGACCCGGTGCGCAAGCAGTACTACTGGCACCGCTTCTTCTCGCACCAGCCGGACCTCAACTACGAGAACCCGGCGGTGCAGGAGGAGATCCTCGCGGCCCTGCGCTTCTGGCTGGACCTGGGCATCGACGGCTTCCGGGTCGACGCGGTGCCCTACCTCTACCAGCGCGAGGGCACCAACTGCGAGAACCTCCCCGAGACCCACCACTTCCTCAAGCGGGTCCGCAAGGAGATCGACGCCAACTACCCGGACACCGTGCTCCTCGCCGAGGCCAACCAGTGGCCGGAGGACGTCGTCGACTACTTCGGCGACTACGAGGCGGGCGGCGACGAGTGCCACATGGCGTTCCACTTCCCCGTGATGCCGCGCATCTTCATGGCGGTGCGCCGCGAGAGCCGCTACCCGGTCTCGGAAATCCTGGCGAAGACCCCGGCGATCCCGAAGAACTGCCAGTGGGGCATCTTCCTGCGCAACCACGACGAGCTGACCCTCGAAATGGTCACGGACGAAGAGCGCGACTACATGTACGCGGAGTACGCCAAGGACCCGCGGATGCGCGCCAACATCGGCATCCGCCGCCGCCTGGCCCCGCTGCTGGACAACGACCGCAACCAGATCGAGCTGTTCACCGCGCTGCTGCTGTCGCTGCCCGGCTCCCCGATCCTCTACTACGGGGACGAGATCGGGATGGGCGACAACATCTGGCTGGGCGACCGGGACGCGGTGCGCACCCCGATGCAGTGGACGCCCGACCGCAACGCCGGGTTCTCCTCCAGCGATCCGGGGCGGCTCTACCTCCCCACGATCATGGACCCGGTCTACGGCTATCAGGTCACCAATGTCGAGGCGTCGATGGCTTCGCCGTCCTCGCTGCTGCACTGGACGCGGCGGATGATCGAGATCCGCAAGCAGAATCCGGCCTTCGGGCTCGGCGAGTACACCGAGCTGCCCTCGTCCAACCCGGCGGTGCTGGCGTTCACCCGTGAGTACAAGGACGACCTCGTCCTGTGCGTGCACAACTTCTCGCGGTTCGCCCAGCCCACGGAACTGGACCTGCGATCGTTCAACGGACGTCATCCGGTGGAATTGATCGGCGGGGTACGCTTCCCGGCCATCGGCCAGTGGCCCTACCTGCTGACACTGGCGGGACACGGCTTCTACTGGTTCCGGCTGCGCAAGGACGCGCCGCCGGCCTGACATGGCGTCAACCCCTGCGGGGCGGTTTCCGCCGTGCCGCAGGGGGCACTCTGACACGGAGTCCGCCTCTCCACGGTTCCGCCGTTCGAGTCCGTAAGAACCTTCCTCTCCCGACACGTCCCGCACAGCCGGACAGCCATTGCCGCAATCCGGGACACTCTTCGCATCCTGTGGTGTGCCCGGGGAAAGGACGCGATGCCATGTCGGAGGCTGCATCCACTCACGTCGCCCTGGCGAAGAGCACGAGGAACAGCGCAACCCCCAGCAGTACGGTGGACGGAGCCCTGCTTCCGTCCCTCGCCCCCCTGCTCCACGACTGGCTGCCGCGTCAGCGGTGGTTCGCCGGCAAGGGCCGGCCGGTCACCGGCTTCTCCCTCGTGTCGGCCACCGAGATGCTGCCGCTGGACGGCGCGGCGGGGCCGGGACTGCTCCATCTGATGGTCCGCGTCCAGCAGCCGTCGCCATCGGCCCCTCCGGCCGGCGACTGCTACCAGCTCCTGCTCGGCGTCCGCACCTCGCTGCCGGCCACGCTGACCGGGGCGCTGGTCGGCCGGGTGGAGCGGGGACCGCTGGCCGGGCGGACCGTCTACGACGCCCTGCACGATCCACGCCTGGCGGACCTGCTGCTGGAACGGTTCCGCCGACCGGGGGCCCTCGGCTCCCTCCGCTTCGAACGGACCGCCACCATCCCGGCCGGGCTCGCCCCCCGGGTGCTGGACGCCGAACAGTCCAACTCCTCGCTCGTCTACGGCGACGCGTACATCCTCAAGGTCTTCCGCCGGGTCTTCCCCGGCGCCAACCCGGATCTGGAGCTGCCGCTCGCCCTGGCCCGCGAGGGGTGCGAACGGGTGCCGGCCCCCATCGCCTGGTTCGAGGCCCCCGGCCCCGAACCGCTCACCCTCGGCGTCCTCCAGCCCTTCCTGTACGGGGCCCGGGACGGCTGGCAGCTCGCGCTCACCGCGCTCACGGCTGGCCGCGACTTCCTGCCGGAGGCGCGGGCGCTGGGCCGGGCCACCGCCGAGGTCCACACCGCGCTCGCCGCCGCGCTGCCCACCCCGGCGCTGCACGGGACGCAGATCCGGCAGCTGGTCGCCCAGATGACCCAGCGCCTGGAGGCCGCCGCCGAGGCGGTGCCCGCGCTCGTCCCGTACGTCCCCGGGCTGCGCACCGCGTTCGACGCGGTGACGGCGCTCGGGCACCGGGGCGGCGGCTGGGCGCAGCAGCGGGTGCACGGCGATCTCCACCTGGGCCAGGCGCTCCGCTCCCCGGACGGGTTCTGGTCGCTGATCGACTTCGAGGGCGAACCGGCCCGCCCGCTGGACGAGCGCCGCCGCCCCTCGCCCCCGGTGCGCGATGTGGCGGGCATGCTGCGCTCGTTCGACTACGCGGCCCGCTCGCACCGCCCGTGGAACCCGGAGTGGGCGGCCCGCTGCCGTGCCGCCTACTGCGAGGGGTACGCGCAGGCGTCCGGCACCGACCCGCGCGGCGAACCGGAGATGCTGCGCGCCCACGAGACCGACAAGGCGGTGTACGAGGTGCTGTACGAGGCCCGGCACCGCCCCGACTGGCTGCCGGTCCCGATGGCCGCCATCCAGCGACTGGCCCAGTCCGCCGCGGCCTGAGCCCCTCAGTCCGCGGCGGGCCGAGCCCCTCCCGTACCCCCTCATCTCCCCCCGTCCTCCGAACCCCTCCGAGGAGGCAGTCCCTGTGACCGCCCGCAAGCCGTCCCGTAAGGCATCCCGCAAGTCCGCAGCCGCCGAAGCCAACGTCGACGCCGTGAGCGTGGAGAGCGCACCGGAGCCCGCACGCGCTCCCGCGCCCGCCCCTGTCTTCGTCGAAGCCACGGAGACCGCCGAGGCCATCGCGCCAGGGGCCGCCGCCACGACCACCAAGGCCGCACCCGCCAAGCGCGCCCGGCGCGGGGACGCGGTCCCGCCTCGACCCCGGCAGGGCGGCGACGGCGCGAGCGCCCGCCCGGCGCCGGCCCTGGACGTCGCGGACCGCGGCCGGCTGCTGGCCGGCGAGCACCACGCGCCGCACGACGTGCTCGGCGCGCGGCTGATCCCCGGCGGTGTGCTGGTACGGGCGCTGCGCCCGTTCGCCCGCTCCGTCGCGGTGCTGGCCGGCGGGGCGCGGACCGAACTGCACGACGACGGCGACGGGTTCTTCTCCGGTGTGCTGCCGGTGCCGGAGGCTCCCGCGTACCGTCTCCAGGTCGCGTACGACGACAACACCATCGAGGTGGAGGACCCCTACCGCTTCTGGCCCTCGCTCGGTGAGCTGGATCTGCATCTGATCGGGGAGGGCCGCCACGAGGAGCTGTGGCGGGCGCTCGGCTCGGAGCCGATGGAGCACCAGGGGGTGGCAGGGACGCGGTTCACCGTGTGGGCCCCGAACGCGCGCGGGGTGCGGGTGTCCGGCGACTTCAACTACTGGGACGGCACGGGCTGTCCGATGCGTTCGCTCGGCTCGACCGGGGTGTGGGAGCTGTTCCTGCCCGGGGTCGGCGAGGGCGCGCTGTACAAGTACGACATCGCCCGCCCGGACGGCTCGCACACCATGCGGGCCGACCCGATGGCCCGGCACACCGAGGTCCCGCCCGCGACCGCGTCCGTGGTCACCGCCTCGCACCACGAGTGGCAGGACGCGGACTGGATGGCGCACCGGGGCGACCGGCCGGTCCACGAGGCCCCCTTCTCCGTCTACGAGGTCCATCTCGCGTCCTGGCGGCCTGGCCTGACGTACCGTCAACTGGCCGCGCAGCTCCCCGCGTACGTCAAGGACCTGGGCTTCACGCACGTCGAGCTGATGCCGGTCGCGGAGCACCCCTTCGGCGGCTCCTGGGGCTACCAGGTGACCGGATTCTTCGCGCCGACCTCGCGGATGGGCTCCCCGGACGACTTCCGGTTCCTGGTGGACGCCCTGCACCGGGCGGGCATCGGCGTGATCATGGACTGGGTGCCCGCGCACTTCCCGCGCGACGACTGGGCGCTCGCGGAGTTCGACGGGCGTCCGCTGTACGAGCACTCCGACCCGCAGCGCGCGGCGCACCCGGACTGGGGAACGCTGGAGTTCGACTACGGCCGCACGGAGGTGCGCAACTTCCTGGTCGCCAACGCGACGTACTGGTGCGAGGAGTTCCACATCGACGGGCTGCGGGTCGACGCGGTCGCCTCGATGCTCTACCTCGACTACTCCCGCGAGGACGGCCAGTGGTCGCCCAACGAGCAGGGGGGACGGGAGAACTGGGACGCGGTCGGCTTCCTCCAGGAGATGAACGCGACGGTCTACCGGCGCAACCCCGGGGTCGTCACCATCGCCGAGGAGTCCACCGCCTGGGACGGCGTCACCCGTCCCACCGACAGCGGGGGCCTGGGCTTCGGGCTGAAGTGGAACATGGGCTGGATGCACGACTCGCTGCTGTACATGACCAAGGAGCCGGTGCACCGCAAGTACCACCACAACGAGATGACGTTCTCGATGGTGTACGCGTACAGCGAGAACTACGTGCTGCCGATCTCGCACGACGAGGTGGTGCACGGCAAGCGGGCGCTGGTGGCGAAGATGCCCGGCGACTGGTGGCAGCAGCGCGCCGACCACCGCGCCTATCTGGGCTTCATGTGGGCCCACCCCGGCAAGCAACTCCTCTTCATGGGCCAGGAGTTCGCCCAGGGCGCGGAATGGTCCGAGGGCCACGGCCCGGACTGGTGGCTGCTGGACCCGACGTACGAGGCGTCCGGCGACCACCGCGGGGTGCGCACCCTGGTGGGCGACCTGAACGCGGTGTACGGGGCGGTGCCCGCGCTGTGGCAGCGCGACACCGTGCCGGAGGGGTTCAGCTGGGTGGACGGCGGGGCGGCCGAGGACAACGTGTTCGCGTTCCTGCGCTACGACGCGGACGGCTCGCCGCTGCTCGCGGTCTCCCACTTCTGCCCGGTGGTCCGCCACGACTACCGGCTCGGGGTGCCGGAGACCGGGACGGAGGGCTGGGTGGAGGTCCTGAACACGGACGCGGCCCGGTACGGCGGCAGCGACGTACGCAATGAGGAGCCGCTCAAGGCGGAGGCGGTGCCGGCGCACGGCCGGCCGTCCAGCATCTCGCTGACGCTGCCGCCGCTGGCCACGGTGTGGTTCCGGCCCGCGTGAGCCTCTGACCCGCGAAGAAGGGGCCCGTAGCGCGTCGCCCCGGCGCCTACGGGCTCCTTCTCTGTGCAGCCCTCAGGCGGTCAGAACGTCCTCCAGTTCCTGGAGCAGCCTCCGCTTCGGCCGGGCGCCGACCATCGACTTCACCGGTTCGCCCGCCCGGAACACCATCAGGGTCGGGGTCGCCAGCACGCCGAAACGGACGGTGAGATCGGGGTGGTGGTCGACGTCGAGCCGGACGACCTTGATCCGGTCGGCCTCCTCGCGGGCGATCTCGCGCAGCACCGGAGCGAGTTGGCGGCACGGCGGGCACCAGTCGGCGGTGAACTGGACCAGCACCGGCAGCCCGGAGCCCAGCACCTCCGCGTCGAACGTCTCCTCGGTGACGTCGGCGACGCCTTCGGTATGGATCATGGTGTTCCTCCCAGTTCGCAGCGGGGCTCCGGGCCGCCCGGCAGGTCGGCCGACGCCTCCAGTTCGGCTCGGGCGAGCTGGGCGCCGACCTCGGCGCGCACCGACGTGAGCTGCCCGATCAGCGCGTCCAGCTCGTCGAGCTTGCGCCGGTAGACGTCGAGGGAGGCGGGACAGGAGTCCCCGGCCGGGTGGCCGGCCCGCAGACAGTCGACGAAGGGCCTGGTCTCCTCCAGGTCGAACCGGAAGTCCTGGAGGGTCCGGATCTGCTGGAGGAGACGCAGGTCCCCCTCGTCGTAACTGCGGTAGCCGTTCTCCGCGCGCCGCGCCGGCAGCAGCCCGCGCGACTCGTAGTAGCGCAGGGCCCGCGTCGTCATCCCGGCCCGTTCGGCCAGCTCCCCGATTCGCATGGGCCGACCGTAATCCTTGACGCCGACGTCAAAGCAAGGACACCCGTACCGGGGGATACGGGTGTCCTCGGGCAGGGGGTGTCGCAGTAGCTCGGAAGGGGCCGGTCAGACCTTGGCGGGGGCGGCTGCCGTCTCGCGCTGCTCGGGTACGTCGCCGGAGTCGGCCGGGTCCGCCGGGGAGCCGTGGTCGTCGACGAGCGTCCGCTCGTCGAAGGGGATGCGGCCGGCGAGGACCTGGTCGACGCGGTCCTTGTCGATCTCCTTGGTCCAGGTGCCGACGAGGACCGTGGCGACCGCGTTGCCCGCGAAGTTCGTCAGGGCGCGGGCCTCGCTCATGAAGCGGTCGATGCCGACGATCAGGCCGACCCCGTCGACGAGTTCGGGGCGGTGCGACTGGAGCCCGCCGGCGAGGGTCGCCAGGCCCGCGCCGGTCACGCCGGCCGCGCCCTTGGAGGCGATGATCATGAAGATCAGCAGGGAGATCTGCTCGCTCGCGCTCAGCGGGGAGCCCATCGCGTTGGCGATGAACAGCGAGGACATCGTGAGGTAGATCGCGGTGCCGTCGAGGTTGAAGGAGTAGCCGGTCGGCACGGTGATGCCGACGACGGGCTTGCTGACGCCCAGGTGCTCCATCTTCGCGATCAGCCTCGGGAGCGCCGACTCGGAGGAGGAGGTCGAGAGGATGAGCAGGAACTCGCGGCCCAGGTACTTCAGCAGGGCGATCAAGTTCACCCCGGAGACCAGCCGCAGGATCGTGCCGAGCACCACGAAGACGAAGAGCGCACAGGTCAGGTAGAAGCCGATCATGATGATGGCGAGGGACTTCAGGGCGTCGAGCCCGGTCTCGCCGACCACTGCCGCGATCGCGCCGAACGCGCCGACCGGGGCGGCCCACATGATCATCGCGAGGATGCGGAAGACGAGCCGCTGGATGTGGGTGATGCCGCGGATGATCGGCTCGCCCGCCGAGCCCATCGCCTGGAGCGCGAAGCCCGCGAGCAGGGCCACCAGCAGGGTCTGGAGGACCTCGCCGGCCGTGAAGGCGGAGACGATGGTGGTCGGGATGATGCCGAGCAGGAAGTCCACCGTGGACTCGCTCGCGCCCGCCGCCTGCTTCTCCCCCGCCGCGCGGGCCGCCTCCGTGATGTGGAGGGTGGAGCCGGGCTCCAGGAAGTTGCCGACCAGCAGGCCGATGGCGAGGGCGACGGTCGACATCACCAGGAAGTAGCCGAGCGCCAGGCCGCCGACCGCGCCGACCTTCGCCGCCTTGCGGACCGAGCCGACGCCCAGCACGATCGTGCAGAAGATGATCGGCGAGATCATCATCTTGATCAGGTTCACGAAGCCGGCGCCGATGGGCTTGAGCTCGACGGCCACCCCGGGGGCCGTGAAGCCCACCAGGATGCCGAGCGCCACGGCGGCGATCACGGCGATGTACAGATAGTGGGTACGGTCCCGCTGTTTGGCTGCCACGGCCATGGTGGGGGCTCCTCGGCTCGGTCAAGGGTGCGCCCCCGTCCCTGGGGGCTTCGGCGACTATCCACCGCCCTGTGACCCCGGTCACCCTTGCGTTCATATCGTTCACGGGCTCTTTCGAGCCACGGGGAGAGCGCGCTCCGGGCGAGGCAGACTGGTGGCCATGCGCCTCCCCCGTACCCGCCCCCGCAGCCTGGCCGGGCAGCTCTTCGCCATGCAGGTCGTGCTGATCGCCGCGGTGGTCGCCGGATGCGCGGTCTTCGCGTACGTCTCCGGCTCCGCGCAGGCGGAGCAGACGGCGACCCGGCAGGCGCGGGCGGCGGCCGTGGCGGTGGCCGATTCCCCCTCCGTACGGGAGGCCATCGGCACCCCGGACCCCTCCGCCGTGCTCCAGCCATACGCGGAGCAGGTGCGCGAGGACACCGGGATCGCCTTCGTCACGATCATGGACACCGAGCGGGTGCGCTGGACGCATCCCGACGCCTCGCTGATCGGCGAGACCTTCCTCGGGAACACCGCGAAGGCGCTGCGCGGCGAGACGTTCGCGGAGACCTACACCGGCACGCTGGGCCCCTCGATACGGGTGGTCACCCCGATCCGCGACGACGGCCGGATCATCGGCCTGGTCAGTGCGGGCATCACGGTGGAGCGGGTCTCCTCGCAGGTACGGGAGCAGCTCGGGGCCCTCGCGCTGGCGGCGGGCGGGGCGCTGGCGCTGGGCGGGCTCGGCACGTACGTGATCAACGCCCGGCTGCGGCGGCACACCCACGGGATGAACGCCGCCGAGCTGAGCCGGCTGCACGACTACCACCAGGCCACCCTGCACGCGGTGCGCGAAGGGCTGCTGATGCTGGACGGGCGGCGCAGGATCGCGCTCGTCAATGACGCGGGGCGCGAACTGCTGGGCCTGGAACCGGAGGCGGAGGCGCTCGGCCGGACCGTCGACGAGCTGGCGCTCCCCGCACCGCTGACCGGGGCGCTGCTGGCGTCGGAGCCACGGGTGGACGAGCTGCACCTCACGGCGGACCGGGTGATCGTGGTCAACACCCGTCCGGTGGTGGGCGGTGAGCGGCGCGGCACGGTGGTGACCCTGCGCGACCACACCGAGCTCCAGGCGCTGACCGGTGAGCTGGACTCCGAGCGCGGCTTCACGCAGGCGCTGCGCTCGCAGGCCCACGAGGCGGCGAACCGGCTGCACACGGTGGTGTCGCTGATCGAGCTGGGCCGGGTGGAGGAGGCGGTGGACTTCGCGACGGCGGAACTGGAGCTGGCCCAGGTGCTCACCGACCGGGTGGTGGGGGCGGTGGAGGAACCGGTGCTGGCCGCGCTGCTGCTGGGCAAGGCGGCCCAGGCGAACGAGCGCGGGGTCGAGCTGGAGCTCGCGGAGGACAGCCTGATCGACGACGGGGCGTTGCCGGACTCCCTGCCCCAGCGGGATCTGGTGACGATCCTCGGCAATCTCATCGACAACGCGGTGGAGGCGGCCTCGGAGGGCGACTCCATGGGGGCGGCGCCGGCGCAGCGTAACGCCTCGGCCGCCGGGCGGGCCCGGGTCACGGTGACCGCGCTGGCCGACGACCGGGAGCTGCTGCTGCGGGTCTGCGACACCGGGGCGGGCATCGGGCCGGACGCGATGGACGAGGTGTTCCGGCGCGGCTGGTCCACCCATGGCGCGGGGCGCGGGCTGGGCCTCGCGCTGGTGCGGCAGGCCGCGCACCGCAACGGCGGGAGCGTGGAGCTGGACCGGGCGGCGGAGGGCGGGGCGCGGTTCACCGTACGGCTGCCGCTCACCGCGCGTGAGGCCCAGGGGGTCACCGCGTGAT
The DNA here is from genome assembly GCF_046548915.1 of Streptomyces sp. cmx-18-6. Lineage (NCBI taxonomy): Bacteria > Bacillati > Actinomycetota > Actinomycetes > Kitasatosporales > Streptomycetaceae > Streptomyces > Streptomyces sp. cmx-18-6. The sequence goes on from NZ_JAEBEP010000004.1 coordinate 393,552, forward strand.
CCGGGTCCTGGTGGTGGAGGACGACCCGGTGGCCGCCGACGCGCACCAGCTGTACGTGGAGCGGGTCGCCGGCTTCACGGTGGCCGCCGTGGCCCACACCCGGGCGGAGGCGGTGCGGGTGCTGGAGCGCACCCCGGTGGACCTGCTCCTGCTGGACCTCTACCTGCCGGACGGGCACGGGCTCGGGCTGCTGCGCTCGCTGCGGGCCGCCGGGCACGGGGCGGACGTGATCGCGGTGACCTCGGCGCGGGACCTCGCGGTGGTGCGGGAGGGGGTGTCGCTGGGGGTCGTGCAGTACGTGCTGAAGCCGTTCACGTACCCCACGCTGCGGGACCGGCTCGTGCGGTACGCGGAGTTCCGGGCGGCCGCCGGGGAGGCGAGCGGGCAGGAGGAGGTGGACCGGGCGCTGGGCGCGCTGCGGGTCGCCCACCCGGCCGCTCTGCCCAAGGGGCTCAGCGGTCCGACCCTGGAGGCGGTGACCCGGGTCCTGCGGGGGTCGGCGGAGGGGGTGACGGCGGCGGCCGCCGGGGAGCGGCTGGGGATCTCGCGGATCACCGCGCGCCGCTATCTGGAACACCTGGTGACCGTGGGCAGCGCCGCCCGGCGTCCACATTATGGGCAGGTCGGCAGACCCGAGCTCCACTACCGGTGGCTGCCCGAGGGCCACTGAGACCCGGACCCCGGGGCATGCGGCAAGCGCTTGCGGCAAGGGTGGCGGGCCCTCGGGAGGGGGTGCCGGGCCGGGGAAAGAAAGCGCTGGTGGGGGCGTTTTCCCGTACCGTCCGACCGGTTCGGCCTAGGATGTTCCTACGAAGCGTGTTCTGTGCGGGACGTACCGTAGCCAGAGCGGAATGAGGCTTCTACGGTGGGGCCGTGCACCCCACCCCGCCCTTCAACGCCCCCGCCGCGCGACGACTCCGTGAGGCTCTGGGGATGGCGCCCGGCCATGTCGCCTACGGCCTCGCCGCCCAGTACGGGCTCCGGATCAGCGCCGAGACCGTCGTCGCCTGGGAACGCGGCGTCGCGACACCCGGCGAACGCGAGCTGACCGCCCTGGCCGGAGTGCTGTGGTGTGCCCCCGGCGAGCTGCTGGCCGCCGCCTCCACCCTGCGGGAGCACCGGCTGTCCCGGGAGCTCTCCGTCGACGACCTGGCGCGGCAGCTCGGGATGACCGGGGCCTCGTATCTGCGGATGGAGGAGGCCGGACGCTGGAAGGGCAACGAGCGGCAGTCCGCCGCACTGTGCCGGGCGCTCGGTCTGTCGGCGGCGCAGTTCCTGACGGCGACGGGCCGCGACGAGGAGCTGGCGGAGCTGCTGACCAGCGCGGTCACCACGCGCTGGCAGGCGTATGTGCGGCCGGTGGCGAAGATCGTCCCGCTGGAGCGGGCGCAGATCCAGGACGTGCTGGAGCAGTTGCACGCCGACTACCAGGCGCTGATGGTCTCCACGCTCAGCTGGAGCAGCACGGGCCAGGAACGGTCCGGTTCGACGGGCGACGCGGGACGGGCGTTCCTGGCCCGGGTGGTGGACCAGTTCTGGCGGACGGCCGGGGGGTGAGGCCCGGGCGCGACCGGAGCGCCGGAGCCGGGTGAGGCCCGGATGCGACCGGAGCGCCGGAGCCGGGTGAGGCCCGGATGCGACCGGAGCGCCGGAGCCGGGTGAGGCCCGGGCGCGACCGGAGCACCGGAGCCGGGTGAGGCCCGGGCGCGACCGGAGCACCGGAGCCGGGTGAGGCCCGGATGCGACCGGAGCGCCGGAGCCGGGTGAGGCCCGGGCGGCTCGTGTCACGGGGTGTGAGGCCCGTTCGCACGAGTCCGGGTGTGCGGCTCGTGGTGCTCTAGAAGACCGACTCCGCCTCGTACATCCGGTCCACCGGGACCGTCTTCAGCCGGGTGACCGCGTCCGCGAGCGGCACCATGGCGATGTCGTTGCCGCGCAGGGCCGTCATCCGGCCGAAGTCGCCTCGGTGCACGGCCTCCACCGCGTTCCAGCCGAAGCGGGTGGCGAGGACGCGGTCGTACGCGGTGGGGGTGCCGCCGCGCTGGACGTGGCCGAGAATGACCGGCCGGGCCTCCTTGCCGAGCCGGGTCTCCAGCTCGACGGCGAGGCGGTTGCCGATGCCCTGGAAGCGCTCGTGGCCGAACTGGTCGATGGCGCCCTTGGCGTACGGCATGGAGCCCTCGGCCGGGTGCGCGCCCTCGGCGACGCAGATGACGGCGAACTTCTTGCCCCGGGCGAAGCGCTCCTCGACCATCTTGACCAGGTCGTCGACCTGGAAGGGGCGCTCGGGCAGGCAGATGCCGTGCGCGCCGCCCGCCATCCCGGACTCCAGCGCGATCCAGCCGGCGTGCCGGCCCATGACCTCGACGACCATCACCCGCTGGTGGGACTCGGCGGTGGTCTTGAGACGGTCTATGGCCTCGGTCGCGACGCCCACCGCCGTGTCGAAGCCGAAGGTCCGGTCGGTGGCGGAGATGTCGTTGTCGATGGTCTTGGGGACGCCGACGACCGGCATGCCCGCGTCGGACAGCATCCGGGCCGCGGTGAGCGTGCCCTCGCCGCCGATCGGGATGAGCGCGTCGAGGTCGTAACGGCGGGCCAGCTCCTCGCAGTTCTCGGCGGCCTCGCGCAGCCGGTCGCGCTCCAGGCGGGCCGAGCCGAGGATGGTGCCGCCCCGGGCGAGGATGCCGCTGACGGCGTTCAGGTCGAGGGGGCGGTAGTGGCCGTCGAGCAGCCCCTTGAAGCCGTCCTCGAAGCCGATGACCTCGTCGCCGTGACCCACGACGGCCCGGTGGACGACCGACCGGATCACTGCGTTCAGGCCGGGGCAGTCGCCGCCCGCGGTGAGAATTCCGATGCGCATCGAGGTGTGTCTCCTGCTCGTAGTCGCGCTTTCCGGGGGCCGGCTGAGGCGGCTCCCCGTGCCCTGAACCAGGTCGATTGTCCCACGCCGGGCACGGGCAACGCGCTTTTGGCCGGGCGGGCCGCGGAAGCGGGTAGGAGGGACCGGAGGGCGGGACCTCCGGCGGGCGGCATAGCGGCCCGCGCAGGTATCGTCAAGAGGCAATGCAGGCCAATGGCCGCACCCCTCGGAGCGCCGGGGACAGCGCGGGGAGACCCCCCACGTCCTGGACGGAGGACGGGGCGCGGCACCGTACAACGACGGGAGAGCACGCGTGGCGCGCAGCGTGTACGTGACCGGGATCGACCGGGGGGACGGCCGGCAGGTCGTCGAGCTGGGAGTCATGGAGCTACTGACGCGTCAGGTGGACCGGGTCGGGGTCTTCCGCCCGCTGGTCCACGACGGGCCCGACCGGCTCTACGAGCTGCTGCGGGCCCGCTACCGGCTCTCCCAGAGCCCTGCCTCGGTCTATGGCCTGGACTACCACGAGGCGTCCACCGTGCAGGCGGAGAAGGGGACCGACGAGCTGGTGTCGCTGCTCGTCGAGCGCTTCCACCGGGTGGCCCGGGAGTACGAGGTGGTCCTCGTCCTCGGCAGCGACTTCGCGGCCACCCAGCTCCCCGACGAGCTGGCGCTCAACGCCCGCCTCGCCAACGAGTTCGGCGCGTCGGTGATCGCGGTCGTCGGGGGCAAGGGGCAGACGGCGGAGTCCGTCCGCGCCGAGACCCGCAACGCCTACCGCGCCTATGCCGGACTCGGCTGCGACGTGCTGGCGATGGTGGTGAACCGGGTCGCGCCCCAGGACCGGGCGGTGATAGCGGAGCGGCTGGCGGCCCGGCTGCCGGTGCCCGTCTCCGTCCTGCCGGACGACCAGGCGCTGTCCGCTCCCACGGTCGCCCAGATCACCGCCGCGCTGGACGGCACGGTGCTGCTCGGCGACGACGCGGGGCTGGCCCGGGACGCGCTGGACTTCGTGTTCGGCGGGGCGATGCTGCCGAACCTGCTGAACGCGCTGACGCCCGGCTGCCTGGTCGTGACGCCCGGGGACCGGGCCGATCTGGTGGTGGGCTCGCTGGCCGCGCACAGCGCCGGCACCCCGCCCATCGCGGGCGTCCTGCTGACCCTGAACGAGCGCCCCGGCGAGGAGATACTCACGCTGGCCGCCCGGCTCGCACCGGGGACCCCGGTCATCTCGGTGGCCGGCGGCTCCTTCCCCACGGCGGCCGAACTCTTCACGCTGGAAGGGAAGTTGAACGCGGCGACGCCCCGTAAGGCGGAGACCGCGCTCGGCCTCTTCGAGCGCCATGTCGACACCGGGGCGCTCCTGGAGCGGATCTCGGTGGCCCGCAGCGGCCGGGTCACGCCGATGATGTTCGAGCACGAGCTGCTGGAGCAGGCCCGCTCGGACCGCAAGCGCGTGGTGCTGCCCGAGGGCGGCGAGGAGCGGGTGCTGCGCGCGACGGACGTGCTGCTGCGCCGGGCCGTCTGCGACCTCACCCTCCTCGGCGACGTGGACACGATCCGCAAGAAGGCGGCCGACCTCGGCATCGACCTCGCCGAGACCCAGATCATCGACCCGCAGACCTCCGAGCTGCGCCAGGTCTTCGCCGAGCGGTACGCGAAGCTGCGCGCGCACCGGGGGGTGACGGTGGAGCTGGCGTACGACGTGGTGGCGGACGTCAACTACTTCGGCACGCTGATGGTGCAGGAGGGGCTGGCCGATGGAATGGTGTCGGGCTCGGTGCACTCCACCGCCGCCACGATCCGCCCGGCCTTCGAGATCATCAAGACCAAGCCGGACGCCTCGATCGTCTCGTCCGTCTTCTTCATGTGCCTGGCCGACAAGGTGCTCGTGTACGGCGACTGCGCGGTCAACCCGGACCCGAACGCCGAGCAGCTCGCGGACATCGCGGTGCAGTCGGCGGTGACCGCCGCCCGCTTCGGCGTCGAGCCCCGGATCGCGATGCTGTCGTACTCCACGGGAACCTCCGGCTCCGGCGCGGACGTCGACAAGGTGCGCGAGGCGACCGAGCGGGTGCGGGCGGAGCGGCCGGAGCTGCGGGTGGAGGGGCCGATCCAGTACGACGCGGCCGTCGAGCCGTCCGTCGCGGCGACGAAGCTGCCGGAGTCGGAGGTGGCCGGGCAGGCGACCGTGCTGATCTTCCCGGACCTGAACACCGGCAACAACACCTACAAGGCCGTGCAGCGCTCGGCGGGCGCGGTCGCGGTCGGCCCGGTGCTCCAGGGCCTGCGCAAGCCCGTCAACGACCTGTCCCGGGGCGCGCTCGTCCAGGACATCGTCAACACCGTGGCGATCACGGCGATCCAGGCGCAGGGCGAGGAGCGCCCCGCATGACGACCACCTCTCCCTCCGGAAACGAAAGCACGGCAGCCCCTGTGGAACCGCATCGCGTCCTCGTCCTCAACTCCGGCTCCTCCTCGGTGAAGTACCAGCTGCTCGACATGCGCGACCGCTCCCGGCTCGCCTCCGGTCTGGTCGAGCGGATCGGCGAGGAGACCTCGCGCCTGGTGCACACCCCGTCGGCCGGCGGCGGCGCCGGGCCCCGGGAGCGTACGGGCCCGATCGCCGACCACGACGCGGCTCTCAAGGCCGCGGCCGAGGAGCTGACGGCGGACGGGCTCGGCCTCGACTCCCCCGAACTCGCCGCGATCGGGCACCGGGTGGTGCACGGCGGGCTGAGGTTCTCCGCGCCGACCGTGGTCACCGACGAGGTGCTGAAGGAGATCGAGCGCCTGGTCCCGGTGGCCCCGCTGCACAACCCGGCGAACATCACCGGCATCCGTACGGCGCGGGCGCTGCGCCCGGACCTGCCGCAGGTCGCGGTGTTCGACACGGCGTTCCACACGACGATGCCGGAGTCGGCGGCCCGGTACGCGATCGACGTGGAGACCGCCGACGCGCACCGCATCCGCCGCTACGGCTTCCACGGCACCTCGCACGCGTACGTCTCCCGGAAGACGGCCGAGCTGCTGGGCCGGGCTCCCGAGGACGTGAACGTCATCGTGCTGCACCTGGGCAACGGGGCGTCCGCCTCGGCGGTCGCGGGCGGGCGGTGCGTGGAGACCTCCATGGGGCTGACCCCCTTGGAGGGGCTCGTGATGGGTACGCGCTCCGGGGACATCGATCCGGCGGTCGTCTTCCACCTGAAGCGGGTGGCGGGCATGTCGACCGACGAGGTCGACACCCTGCTGAACAAGAAGAGCGGGCTGGTCGGGCTCTGCGGCGACAACGACATGCGGGAGATCCGCCGCCGGGTGGACGAGGGCGACGAGGCGGCCGCGCTCGCCTTCGACGTCTACATCCACCGGCTGAAGAAGTACATCGGCGCGTACGCGGCGGTGCTCGGCCGGGTGGACGCGGTGGCGTTCACGGCGGGGGTCGGGGAGAACTCGGCCCCGGTGCGGGAGGCTGCCGTCGCGGGCCTGGAGGAGTTCGGTCTCGCGGTGGACGCCGGGCTCAACGCCGTACGGTCCGGTGAGCCGCGGCTGATCTCGCCGGAGTACGCGCGGGTCGCGGTCGCCGTGGTGCCGACGGACGAGGAGCTGGAGATCGCGAACCAGACCTTCGCCCTCGTCGGGGAGCCGCAGCCCACGGGCGCCGGACAGGCCGGCGACGTCGGACAGGTCGACAACTGAGCGCCCCCGCGCCCCTTTGTATCTTCCACCAGACGGAATATTCCGCAGCGAAACAAACCGATAGGATCCGCCTCATGCGCCGTTCCAAAATCGTCTGCACCCTCGGTCCCGCCGTCGACTCCCATGAGCAGCTCGTCGCTCTGATCGAGGCCGGCATGAGCGTGGCCCGTTTCAACTTCAGTCACGGCACCCACGAGGAACACCAGGGCCGTTACGACCGTGTCCGCAAGGCGGCCGCCGAGACCGGCCGCGCGGTCGGCGTCCTCGCCGACCTCCAGGGCCCGAAGATCCGCCTGGCGAAGTTCGCCGAGGGCCCGGTCGAGCTGGTCCGCGGGGACGAGTTCACCATCACCTCCGAGGACGTCCCCGGCGACAAGTCGATCTGCGGCACGACCTACAAGGGTCTGCCCGGCGACGTCACCAAGGGCGACCCGATCCTGATCAACGACGGCAACGTCGAGCTGAAGGTCGTCGAGGTCGTCGGCCCCCGCGTCAAGACCATCGTCATCGAGGGCGGGGTCATCTCCGACCACAAGGGCATCAACCTGCCCGGCGCGGCGGTGAACGTGCCCGCCCTCTCCGAGAAGGACGTCGAGGACCTGCGCTTCGCCCTGCGGATGGGCTGCGACCTGGTCGCCCTCTCCTTCGTGCGGGACGCCGACGACGTCAAGGACGTCCACAAGGTGATGGACGAGGAGGGCCGCCGGGTCCCCGTCATCGCCAAGGTGGAGAAGCCGCAGGCGGTCGAGCACATGGAGGGCGTCGTCATGGCGTTCGACGGTGTGATGGTGGCCCGTGGCGACCTGGCGGTGGAGTACCCGCTGGAGAAGGTCCCGATGGTGCAGAAGCGCCTCATCGAGCTGTGCCGCCGCAACGCCAAGCCGGTGATCGTGGCGACCCAGATGATGGAGTCGATGATCACCAACTCGCGGCCGACCCGCGCCGAGGCGTCCGACGTCGCCAACGCGATCCTGGACGGCGCGGACGCGGTCATGCTGTCCGCCGAGTCGTCGGTGGGCGCGTATCCGATCGAGACGGTCAAGACGATGTCGAAGATCGTCGTCGCCGCCGAGGAGGAGCTGCTCTCCAAGGGCCTCCAGCCGCTGGTGCCGGGCAAGAAGCCCCGTACGCAGGGCGGTTCGGTGGCCCGCGCCGCCTGCGAGATCGCGGACTTCCTGGACGGCAAGGCCCTGGTCGCCTTCACCCAGTCCGGCGACACCGCCCGCCGCCTCTCCCGCTACCGCGTGGCCCAGCCGATCCTGGCCTTCACCACGGACGAGGCCACCCGCAACCAGCTGGCCCTGAGCTGGGGCGTCGAGTCGCACGTGGTCCCGCACGCGGACAACACCGACGCGATGGTCGACCTGGTCGACGCGGAGCTGCTGAAGCTGAACCGCTACAACCACGGCGACACCATGATCATCACGGCCGGTTCGCCCCCCGGCATCCCCGGCACCACGAACATGGTCCGGGTCCACCACCTGGGCGGCGAGCAGGAGTGACACCGCGCGTTCCGGCTCGCGCCGGGCGCGTGGAAGCGGCGGCCCCGGACGGTGACACACCGTCCGGGGCCGCCGCTTTCGCACGGGGCGGGGCTGCTGGTCTCAGGCGACCTGCGGCGTCTCGGCGTCCTCCTCGTCGGCGGGCTCCTCGCGGAGCCTGCGCGGTACGGCGAAGAGCAGGAAGAACACCACGACGGTGATGCCGATGAACACGAACAGCAGGGTCTGGAAGCTGGCGGCGAAGGACGTGCCCGTCACCTTCCCCTGGTAGCCGTCGAGCACCGCGGAGACCTCGGGGTCGGTGAGCGGCTCGGCGGTGCAGCTCGCCGGGTCGATCGCGAGGTCCTTCTCGCCGGCGCGGTCCACGGCGCAGGTGCGGTAGGCGGTGGTGACGCTCTCCGCCTCGCCCGGGCTGATCCCGGCGGTGGCGACGAGTTCCTTGCGCAGGTCGGGCAGCTGGTCGTCGACGCTGGCGCCGGTGTTGCCCACCAGGCCGCCGAAGAAGACCACGCTGACCAGGGCGCCGCCGATCGCGAAGCCCAGCTGGGTGTTGGTGTTGACGAGACCGGAGGCGGAGCCCGCGTCCTTGTGGTCGACCTCGGACGTCACGATCAGCGGCAGCGGGGTCGCCACCGTGCCGAAGCCCAGACCGATCAGGAAGAGCGGGATCGCGATGTTCCAGGAGGTGACGTCGCTGCCGTACTCCCCGGCGACCCAGATGTACGAGCCGAGACCGGCGATCAGGACCAGCGCGCCGGCCTGCATGGCCTTGCGGCCGAACTTCGGGACCAGGATCATCACGGACGACGTGGCGGTCAGGAACGCGCCGATGCAGAACGGGAGGCTGGTGAGGCCGGCGCGCATCGGGGACCAGCCCTGGCCGATCTGCATGTAGAGCGTCCACCCGATGGTGAACATGCCCATGCCGGTGTAGAAGATCAGGTTGACCGCCAGGCCCGAGGAGAAGCTCCGGGTGCGGAACAGGCCCAGCTCCACGAGCGGCGAGCCGTCCTTGCGGGTCTTGTGCTTCTGCCACAGGACGAAGCCGATGAGCACCGGCACCGACAGCACCATGGAGACGTAACCCCAGGTCGGCCAGCCGAGCTCACGGCCCTGGAGCAGCGGGTAGACCAGCATGACCAGACCCAGGGTGGCCAGGATGACGCCGAGGTTGTCGAGCTTGAGCGCCTGGGGCGCCTTGGACTCGGTGATCACCTTGGAGCCGTAGAACAGGCCGACCAGGCCGATGGGCACGTTGATCAGGAAGATGAGGCGCCAGTCGAGGCCGAAGAGGTTCCACTCGACCATCAGACCGCCCACGGCGAGCCCGAGGGTGGCCGCGAGACCGCCGACCAGGCCGTGCAGGGCGAAGGCGGTGCCGCGCTCCTTCTTGGAGAAGGTGACGTGGATGATCGACAGCACCTGCGGGATCATCACACCGGCGAACGCGCCCTGAAGGATGCGGGACGCCACGAGCTGCCAGGGCTCCTGGGCCAGGCCCGCCGTCAGCGACGTCAGGGTGAACCCGGCGACACCGATCATGAACATCTTCTTGCGGCCGAAGATGTCGCCGAGGCGGCCGCCGAGGATGAGCGTCAGGGCGAAGGCCATCTGGTAGCCGACCAGGACCCACTGGATCGCCGCGTAGCCGGCGCCCAGCTCACGCTGCATGGAAGGGGCCGCCACGTTGGCGACGGTGCCGTCGAGCAGGTCCATGAAGGCGGAGACGAGCAGCACCAGCAGCGCCGCCCAGCGCTTCGGATCCAGCTTCACCGAGCCGGCATCCGTCTCCTTCACTTCCACCTCCGTCTCCGCGGACGGAGCCTGCTCCGAGGAAATAGCCATGGTGTACCTCTCTGAAATCTGGGGGCGCGGGGGGTTGGGACGTCCCGGAGGGATCCCCAAAGGGCCGGGCGCGGTCAGGTCACGGCCTGCGGCCGTGGGGGTCCACTCCGCAGGATTCCGGTTGTCGGTGGAGTACCGCTGGAGTGCGGCTGAAGCGTGGTGCGGGAGCGGCGGGAGCGCTGTTCCTGGACCGCTGGTGGGGGTGGAGCGCGGCTTCGTCGACGCGCAGCACGGGGGTGACGCAAGCCTCCGTTTCCTCGAAGCGCCGGGCCCAGGCGTCCCGGTCGTGGCGCAGGAAGCGATCGGCGAACACCCGTCGCAGAGCGGGCCAGTTGTCCGGGTCCGAACGGTCCGGCAGGAGTACGGGATCGAGCTCCAGGCCGTCCAGGAGAGCGGCGTAGAAGCGGTCCTCCAGGGCCCCGACGGCGACGTGGCCGCCGTCGGCGCAGGCGTAACAGGTGTAGAAGGGCGCACCGCCGTCGAGGAGGTTGACGCCCCGCTCGTGCCGCCACTGCCGGGCGTCCGCCATCCCGACGACCATGCCCAGCAGGCTGTTCACCCCGTCCAGGATCGAGGCGTCGACGACCTGGCCGAGCCCGGAGGCGGCGCGTTCGTGGAGCGCCGCGAGGACGCCCGCGACCAGGTACATCGCGCCGCCGCCGAAGTCGCCCAGCAGGTTCACGGGCGGCACCGGGGGCCCGCCCGACTGGCCCGTCGCGTACAACGCGCCGGTCAGGGCCAGGTAGTTGATGTCGTGGCCGGGGGTGAGGGCGAGCGGTCCTTCCTGCCCCCAGCCGGTCATCCGGGCGTAGACGAGAGCGGGGTTGCGCCGGAGGCACGGCTCGGGTCCGATGCCCAGCCGTTCCGCGACCCGCGGCCGGAACCCCTCGACGAGCACGTCGGCCCCGGCCACGAGCCGTAGCAGCTCCTCGACGCCGGCCGGGTCCTTCAGATCGAGGGCGACCGTCCGCCGGCCCCGGTCCAGCTCCCGGTGCCAGGCGGCGAACGACCTGCGGCCGTCCGCCCGTTCGACCCGCAGCACATCGGCCCCGAGGTCCGCGAACATCATGCACGCGAAGGGGACGGGCCCGATCGCCGAGAGCTCGACGACCTTCAGTCCGTGCAGCGGTCCGGTCGCGGTGGATGTGCTGTCGCTCATCGCTGCTCCTCCTGGTCGCCTCTCGCGGGTCGGACAGGCCCCCGCAGGGTGGGGACGCGGCCTCGCGTACGGCACGAGGCGGGGCGGAGCGCGGGGGTCGCGCTGACGCTTTCGGGCCGGCCGACGGGTTCCAGCCCGGCTCAAGGGGCCGTCCGTAGCGTCCCGCCGCACAGCGTCAGCTGGACCGGCCTTTCACAGCCCTGGAGGAAACCCCGCATGAGTACGGCACTCACGCCCTTCCGCGTCGCGTTTCCCGAGGCGGACCTCGACGATCTGAGGGACCGGCTGGCGCGCACCCGGTGGCCCGAGGCCGAGACGGTGGACGACTGGTCGCAGGGCGTCCCGCTGGACTACCTGCGCGACCTCGCCGAGCGCTGGCGCACCTCCTACGACTGGCGGGCCACCGAGGCCCGGCTCAACGCCCTTCCGCAGTACCGCACCGAGATCGACGGGCTCGGCGTGCACTTCCTGCATGTGCGCTCCCCCCACCCCCAGGCGGTACCCCTGCTGCTCAGCCACGGCTGGCCCGGCTCGGTCGTCGAGTTCCTGGAGCTGATCGGGCCGCTGACCGACCCCGAGGACCCGGCCGACGCCTTCCACGTGGTCGCCCCCTCGCTGCCGGGCTACGCGTTCAGCGACAAGCCCGCCTCGACCGGCTGGACCGTGGAGCGCACCGCCGCCGCCTGGGCGGAGCTCATGGCGCGCCTCGGCTACGAGCGGTACGCGGCGCACGGCGTGGACTGGGGCTCGTTCCTCACCGGGGCGCTGGGGACGGCCGACGCGGCGCATCTGATCGGCATCCACCTGGTGATGCCGTTCGCCCGGCCGCCGCAGGAGCAGGTGGAGCTGGACGCCCGCGACCTGGCGGGGCTCGCGGCGCTCAAGGAGTTCCAGCAGCACGAGGGCGGCTACTCGGCCGTCCAGTCCACCCGCCCGCAGACCCTCGGCTACGGCCTCACCGACTCGCCCGTGGCCCAACTGGCCTGGATGGTGGAGAAGTACCGGGCGTGGAGCGACCACGACGGGGACCTGGAGAAGGTGATCCCCGCCGAACGCCTGCTGGACGCGGTCACCCTGGCCTGGCTGGCGGGGACCGGCGCCTCCTCCTCGCGGATCTACTGGGAGAGCCACAACAAGATGGCCCTGGACCGGGTCGACGTCCCCACGGCCTGCTCGGTCTTCCCCCGGGACGCGCGGATGCCGCGCGCCTGGTGCGAGCACCGGTTCACCGATCTGCGCCGGTGGACGGACCACGAGCGCGGCGGCCACTTCCCCGCGCTGGAGCAGCCGGACGTGCTCGTGGACGAACTGCGCTCCTTCTTCCGGCCGCTTCGCTGACCGCAGGGCCGAGGAGGCACAACCATGGATTCCTGCCCCGTCGGCGCTCACGGTGAGCTGCCCGACTTCCCCTTCCCCGGGTCCGGTTACGACGGGCCCGCCCCGCTCCTGGCAGAGCTCGCCGCCGAGCGGCCCGTCCTGCGGGTCGACTGGGCCGGCGGCGGCCACGCCTGGCTGGTGACCCGCCACGAGGACGTACGGGCCGTGCTGGAGGACCCGCGCTTCAGCCGGGCCGCTGCCTACGCACCGGACGCGCCCCGGTTCAGCGGGCTGTTCCAGGCCCCGCCCGGGATGATCGTCTCGCTGGACCCGCCGGACCACACCCGGCTGCGGGGTCTGGCCGCGCAGGCGTTCTCGCCGGAGCGTATCGAGGCGATGCGCCCCCGGGTCCGGGAGCTGGCGGGCGGGCTGCTGGACGTGCTGGACAAGGAGGCGGACGGGGGCCCCGTCGACCTGGTCGCCGGGTTCGCCGCCCCGCTGGCGATGACGGTCATCTGCGAACTGCTCGGCGTGCCGGAGGCGGACCGGGACCGGTTCCATTCCTGGGTACGCCGCTTCGCGGACGTCTCGGCCCCCGAGGAGGAGTCCGCCGAGGGCGGCAGGCTGCTCGGCGGCTATATCGCGGAGCTGGTCTCGGCCCGGCTCCGCGAGCCCGGCGACGACGTGCTGTCGGCGCTGGCCGGGGCCCGCTCGGGGGAGGACCGGCTGTCCTTCGACGAGCTCGTCGGCCTCGGCTTCACCCTGCTGGGCGCGGGCTTCGACTCCTCGGCGGGCCAGATCGGGAACTTCACCGCCATGCTGCTGGCCCGGCACCCCGGGATGTGGCGCAGGCTGGGCGAGGAGCCCGGGGAGATCCCGGCCGCCGTGGAGGAACTGCTGCGCATCGTCAACCTGAACGGCAACGACACCTCCGGCCTGCCCCGCATCGCCCTGGAGGACGTGACCATCGGCGACACCACGGTGCCGGCCGGCGACGCGGTGTTCCTGGCCTTCGTCACGGCCAACCGCGACCCGGACGTCTTCCCCGAGGGCGCGCGGGCCGACTTCGCCCGCGCCCACAACCCGCATCTGGCGTTCGGGCACGGCATCCACCGCTGCCTGGGCGCACCTCTGGCCCGGCTGGAACTGGCCGTGGCGCTGGAGGAGTTGACCTGCCGTTTCCCCGACGCCCATCTCGCCGTGCCGGAGTCCGCACTCCCCTGGCGGGTGGGCGACGTCAACCACAACCTGTCCCGTCTCCCCCTCCACCTGCGAAGGAGCACCGCATGAGTGCCGATCAGCTGCCGACGACCAGCCGTGAGGTCAGGCTGGCCTCCTACCCCGAGGGCGAAGTGACCCTCGACCACTTCGAACTCGCCGAGTCCGAGCTCGCCGAGCCGGGCGAGGGCCAGGTCGTCGTCCGTAACGACTGGATGGCCCTGGGGTCCGTCGCCCTGGACCAGATGAACCCGGACACCACACTGCCGATCCCGGTGTTCCAGCCGGGGGTCGCCCTGTGGGGCCGGACCGTCGGGACGGTCGTCCGGTCCAACAGCCCGGCCCTGGCCGTCGGCGATCTGGTGGAGCACTTCTCGGGCTGGCGCGACTACGCCGTGGGCGCCGCCCACGAGTTCTACAAGCGGGACCGCTCGCTGCTGCCGTCGCCCGAGTACTTCCTCTCCCAGGGCCCGACCGCCTGGCACGGCATGGTGGAGACCGCGCAGGTCAAGGAGGGCGACATCGTCTTCGTCTCCGGCGCGACCAACGGCGTGGGGGCCCTGGCCGGACAGATCGCCCGGCTGCACGGCGCGGCGAAGGTCATCGGCAGCACCGGGTCCAAGGAGAAGATCGACTTCCTGGTGAAGGAGGTCGGCTTCGACGCGGCCTTCGACTACCACGACGGGCCGGTGGCCGAGCAGTTGGCCGCACTGGCCCCCAACGGCGTGGACGTGGTGTTCGACAACGTCGGCGGCGAGCAGTTCGAGGCGGCCGTGCAGATCGCCTCGCGCGGCGCGCGCTTCGCCCTGTGCGGGGCGCTCGCCGGCCAGCACGGCAACGGCGGGAGCCCCCGGCTCCCCCTGATGTCGGCGATCACCAAGGACCTCACGCTGCGCGGCTTCGCCACGATGCACACCCCGGAACAGCTCGACGGCTGGAACGCCCGCTTCGGGACGTGGCTGGCGGACGGGACGATCGTCTTCCCGCACACGGTCGTGGAGGGCGGGGTGCCCGCGCTCCCCCAGGCGTTCCTGGACCTGCTGGACCGCCGCTACAGCGGGACCGTCCTGGTCAGGCTGGGCGGCTGACGCCCTCACCTGCTGACGCCCTCCCCCTCCTGGTCGGGTCCGGCGGCCGACACCGCCGGACCGCCGTCCGCGCCCCGGGTCCACGCGACCCGGGGCGCGGACGGCGTTGCCGTGCGCCCCGGCCGAATCCGTCGCCCGACACCACCCCCGTACGACCTCCCGCGACCCCACCCCCGTACGACCTCATGAAGGACAGGACGCCCATGGCCGCACCGGACCCGGACCCCGACGTACTGGACGACGCGCGGCTCAACCGGGCCCTGCTGGCGCGTCAGTTGCTGCTGGCGCGCTCGGATCTCACCGCCGTGGAGGCGGTGGAGCACCTGGTCGGCATGCAGGCCCAGGCGCCCAACCCGCCGTACGTCGGCCTGTGGACTCGACTCGCGGGGTTCCGGACCCCGGACCTGGCGGACGGGGTGCGGAGCCGGGAGGTGGTGCGGCTGGTGCTGATGCGCGGGACCATCCACCTGGTGTCCGCCCGGGACTGCCTGCGGCTGCGGCCGGTGCTCGCCGAGTCGCTGGAGCGTTCGCTGAGCGGCACGTTCGGGCGGAAGCTGGCGGGGCTCGACCTCGCCGAGGTGGTGGCGCTGGGGGTGGAGATCCTGGAGAAGGAGTCGCTGACCCTGGGCGCGCTCGGCAGCCGCCTCGCGGAGCGGTGGCCGGACCGCGACGCGTTCGCGCTGGCCAACGCCGTACGCAATCTGACGCCCCTGGTCCAGGTGCCGCCGCGCGGGCTGTGGGGCGAGAGCGGGCAGGCCGCCCACACCACGGCGGCGGCCTGGCTCGGCCGCGCACCGGACGCCGACCCCGATGCGGCGGCGGTGGTGGAGCGCTACCTCGCCGCCTTCGGCCCGGCGTCGGTGAAGGACATGCAGGTGTGGTCGGGCATGAGCCGCCTGGCGTCCGTCGTGGCGCGGCTGGGGCCGCGCCTCCGGGTCTTCCGGGGCGTCGACGGACGTACGCTCTACGACCTCCCCGACGCGCCGAGGCCGGCCGCCGACACCCCCGCGCCGGTCCGGTTCCTGCCGGACTTCGACAACATCCTGCTGTCGCACGCCGACCGGTCGCGCATCCTCACCGAGGAGCAGCGCGGGCACGTCTTCACCCGCAACGGCCTGATCAGGCCCACCTTCCTGGTCGACGGACGGGTCGCGGGCATGTGGAGCGTCGACCGCGAACGGGGGGCCGCCCGGCTGGTGCTGCGGCCCTTCGCACCGCTCGCCCGGACGGTACGGGAGGAGCTGGCCGAGGAGGGTGGGCGGCTGCTCTCCTTCGCGGCGGCGGACAGCACCTCGGCCGAGGTCGTCTTCGACGGGCGCCCCTGAGGGCGGGGGCCTGGCCCCTGCTCCGGCGGCGGGGCTCCGCGTCCGCTCGACCGCCGCCCCAGCCCCGTTCGGTGTACTGGCGGCCCGGCCCCGCCACCACGCCGCCACACCGGCCGAGAGAGGGAACTGCCATGTCGGACCAGCCTTTTGCCGATCGGACCGTCGTCGTCACCGGAGGAGGCACCGGTATCGGCCGGGCCTCCTCCCTGGCCTTCGCCGGCCTCGGCGCCCGTACCGTCATCATCACCGGCCGCCGCGAGGACCGGCTCGCCGAAGTCGCCGCCCTGCACCCGGCGATCGTCCCCGTCGTCGCGGACGTGACCACGCAGGCCGGTGCGGACGCCGTCGCCGCGGCGGTGAAGGACCGCGGCGGCGCCCTGGACGTCCTGGTGCACAACGCGGGCGTCTTCCGCTTCACGCCGCTGGCCGCGCTGGACCCCGACACCGCACGCGAGGTGCTGGAGACCAACGTCCTCGGGCCGGTGCTGCTGACCCGCCAACTCCTCCCGCTGCTGCGCACGCCCGGCGGCAGCATCGTGCTGGTGTCCAGCCGGGGCGGGCACAACCCCGGCCCGGAGAGCTCCCTGTACTCCGCGAGCAAGGCGGCTGTGCACAGCTTCACCCGGAGCTGGGCGGCCGAACTCGCCCCGCAGGGCGTCCGGGTCAACGCCGTCGCCCCCGGTTTCGTCCGCACGGAGGCGTACCAGGCCAACGGCCTCTCCCCGGAACAGGTGGAGGGGCTCTTCGCCGGCGTCGCACAGTCCGTGCCGCTCGGCCGGATCGCGGAGGCCGAGGAGATCGCCGCCTGGGTGACCCGGCTCGCCGAGCCCTCCGACTCCCTCGTCACCGGTCAGATCCTGACCCTGGACGGCGGCATGGACGTGGCCGCACGCTGAGCGGCGTACGTCTCCACCCGTCCCACCCGCGCACCGCAGGACAGCCGGACAGCCGCGCCGCCGGAACAGCAGCACCGCAGGAACAGCCGCACCGCCGGACGGCGGCAGCACCGCAGGACAGCCGCACAGCCGTGCGTCGCACCACCCGCGTGTCATCACTTTCACGGACCGGAGAGGATCGATCCCCTGTGACCATCAGTGACCTGGAGTCAGCTGCCCCCGCCGAGGCGGAGGCGGAGACGTTCCCGTACAAGCGCCAGTGCCCGTTCACTCCCCCGCGGGCCTACACCGAGATGGTCGAGAAGGACGTCTCGCAGGTCACGCTGGACGGATCCGGCCTGCGCATATGGACGGTGACGGGCTATCAGACGATACGGGAGCTGCTGACCGACCCGCGTCTGAGCGCGTCCCGCAAGCACGACAACTTCCCCTTCTACTTCGTCGCGCCGCCGGAGTACCGTACGGAGACCTCCTTCATCGGCTACGACGGCCAGGCCCACAGCAGCACCCGCCGCAAGGCCGCGCTCACCTTCACGCACCGGCAGGTCCAGCGGCTGCGCCCGCGCATCGAGGAGATCGTCGACGACCACCTCGACCAGCTGCTGGCGCTGGAGGCCCCGGCCGACTTCCACCGGGTCTTCTCCCTCGCCGTGCCGATGACCGTGATCTGCGAGCTGCTGGGCATTCCGCAGGACCAGCACGAGTTCTTCATCAAGCACGGCACCGCGCTGCTCGGCGGGCACAGCTCGACCGAGGAGCGGCAGGCCGCCATCGTCGAGGTGAACGCCTACATCAGCGAGCTGATCCAGCAGAAGAAGAAGGAGCCGGGCGAGGACCTGCTCAGCCGGGCGATGGCCGACTACGAGGCGTCCGGCGAGGAGTACACCGACCGCGACCTGTTCAACATGGTCCGGCTGCTCATGAACGGCGGGCACGAGACCACCGCCAGCCAGATCTCCCTCGGCACGGCCTGCCTGCTGGAGAACCCCGACCAGCTGGAGCTGCTGATCAACGACCCGTCCCTGGTGAAGCCGGCGGTGGAGGAGCTGGTGCGGTTCGCGACCATCGGCGACACCGCCGTGCCCCGGGTCGCCCTGGAGGACATCGAGGTGGCGGGCCAGATCATCCGCAAGGGCGACGGCATCCTGTGCCTGGGCCTGGCGGCCAACCGGGACCCGGACGTCTTCCCCGAGCCGGAGAAGCTCGACATCCGGCGCGGCAGCCGCAAGCACCTCGGGTTCGGGCACGGCGTGCACCACTGCATCGGCGCGGACCTCGCCCGGCTGGAGCTGGAGATCGTCTGGAGCAAGCTGTTCCAGCGCATCCCGACGCTCAAGCTGGCCAAGCCCTTCCTGGACATCCCCCGCAAGGAGGGCGCGGTCATCTACGGCCTGTGGGAGCTGCCGGTCACCTGGTGACCGGAGGTCGCTGAGCCGGAGAGCGGGGTGCCCGGTGTCGGCGGTGGGAATCGGGCGGTGTCGTCGGGGTGGACGGCGCCGCCCTTCCGCATGTTCCGTCACGTGTCCGGTTACGCGCCCGGGCACGGCAGAACGCCCGGCCGGGGGGTCCGGCCGGGCGTTCTCCGTCGTCCGTGTGCCTACCGCGTCCGCCTATGCCGGTGCGTGCGCGTCCGTCTGCGCCTCCGTGTCCGCCGGCACGTCCGGGCGCGGGGTCCGGCCCGGGCAGGTCGAGCGCTCGGGGGGCAGCACCCCGTCGACCAGATAGCGGTGGACCACGGCGTCCACGTGCGGGTTGCCCCCGAGCACGTACACCTCGTGCTCGCCGGAGTCCTCGACGGTGAGCAGGTGGTGGCCGAGCAGTTCGGCCATGGCCACGCCGCCGTCGTAGTGGTCCATCGGGTCGCCGTCCGCCTGCACGATCAGGCCGGTCGGGTAGCCGTCGCGGACCGGTGCGACCGGCGGCTCGGGGGCCTCGAAGGCGCGGAAGGCCCCCACCCACGGCGAGGCCCGCAGGACCCCGAAGCCGTACGGGAAGCGCTTGCGGAACTCGCGCATGTCCTGGTAATAGACCTCCAGGTCGTCCGGCCAGGCGTGCTCCAGCGTGATGGCCTCCAGGACGCCGATGCGCAGGTCGCCCTCATTGTCCGCCGGCCGCCAGGTGCCCTGTTCGGCCAGCAGCTCGCCGCAGGCGTCCGCGTCGCCCGCCCGGGCGGCCCGGTGGACGCCCGCGACCAGGGCCGCGAGCCCGTCCCAACGGCCCCGGTCGGCGGCCCTGTTGCCCACGGCCCCGTCGAACAGGGTGCGCAGGCGCACGGCCCCGTCGGGCAGCGCCTCCAGGGCGGCGACGGCCTCCTCGACGGTGGTGAGCACCCGCTCGGCCGATGTGCCGATGCCGAAGCTGCCGTGCCGCTCGCCGGCCCAGCCCGCCCACAGGTCGACGTTGCGCTGCACGGCGTCCCCCTGCTGGAGGAACTGCTCGCGCCAGGTCCAGTGCGGGCCGACGCAGGAGTCGAGCACCAGCCGGTCGAGGCCGCCGGGGAAGAGGCTCCCGTACACGACGCCCACGTACGCGCCGTACGCGTATCCGACGAAGCTGATGCGGTCCTCGCCCAGCGCCCCCCGGATCACGTCGATGTCCCGGGCGGTGTTGGGGGTGCTGATGTAGGGGCGCAGCTCGCCGCCGCCCCGGGCGCACGCCTCCTCACGCCGTCGCATGTCCTGCGCCAGCCCGGCGAAGGCGCCGTCCGGCGGGCGGGAGTCGAACGGCTGGGCGGGGACGGCGACTTCGGCGTACAGGCGGGTCGACTCGCCGATGCCCCGGGGGTCGAAGCCGATGAGGTCGTAGACCTCCTCCAGGGGCGTGCCGGCGTACCGGTCGGGCAGGTCGCGGCCGCCGCCCCAGTCGCCGCCGGGGCCTCCGTTGACGGCCAGCAGAATGCCGCGCCGCCGCGCGGGGTCGGTGGCGCGGCGGCGGCTGAGGGCGAGCGTGATCCGCTCGCCCCCGGGATCGGCGTAGTCGCGGGGGACCTCGATCGTCGCGTGCTCGACCTGGTCGTTGTCGGGTGCGGGCGACCATTGCAGCCGCTGTGTGTGGAACTGGCTCACCACCGCAAACCTCCGTATCAGTCAGGCCGCCACTTTCTCCGGGTCGCCTTGAGAGGGGCTGGACTGCTTCCGGACCGGTACGAACAGGGCCGCCACCAAGCCCGCCAGGGCGAAGAGGCCCGCTCCGGCGAGGGCCAGGCCGTAGCCGGAGGCGAGCGCGTCGGTGTGGGCCGCGCCCTCGGCCGCGCGGGCGTCGATGCGGGCGGCGGACAGGGCGGCGAGGGTCACCAGGCCGACAGCGCTGCCGAGTTGGCGGGTGGTGTTGAGCAACCCGGAGGCCAGTCCGGCCTGATGGGCGGGGAGCCCGGCCGTGGCCGCGTTGGTCGTGGCGTTGAGCACCGCGCCCATGCCGAAGCCGAGCAGGGTGGCGGGGCCGAGGACGGACCCGGTGTAGGCAGCTCCGGCGTCCACCGCGGAGAGCCAGAACAGGGCGACGGCGGAGAGGCCGAGCCCGCCGAGCAGGATCGGGCGGGGGCCGGTCCTGGGCACCAGGCGGGCGACGCCCCAGCCGCCCAGCGCGATGCCGAGCGAGAGCGGGAGATAGCTGAGTCCGGTGCGCAACGGGCTGTAGTGGAGCACCTGTTGGAGGACCAGCGTGAAGAAGTAGAAGGTGCTGAAGAGGGCCGCGATGCCGAAGAAGGCCACCAGGTTCGCGGCGGCGACCGAGCGGTTGCGGAAGACGCCCAGCGGTACGAGGGGGTGGGCGGCGAAGCGCGCCTGGATCACCACGAACGCGGCGAGCAGCACCGCACCGGCCAGCAGCGGGCCGAGCACCCGCACGGAGCCCCAGCCGTGGACGTGGGCCTCGGCGACCCCGTACACGGCGGCCATCAGACCGAGGGTGACCGTGACCGCGCCGGGCAGGTCCAGCCCGCGTCCGGAGCCGGTCCGGCGGGGGCGGGTCTCGGGGACGACCCAGCGGACGGTGGCGAACAGGACGAGCCCGATCGGCAGGTTGACGAGGAAGATCCAGCGCCAGGAGAACCAGTGGATGATGACCCCGCCGGCCAGCACCCCGACCGCTCCGGCGACTCCGGACACGGCGCTCCACCAGCCGAACGCCTTCGCCCTCGCGCCCGGCCCGGTGAACGTGGTGCCCAGGACGGTGAGCGTGGCGGGGGCCATCACGGCCGCGCCGAGGCCCTGGAAGGCACGGGCGAGCACCAGGGTCAGCGGTGCGTCCGCCGCCCCTCCGACCACGCTGGCGAGGGTGAACAGCCCGACGCCGAACAGGAAGATGCGCCGCTGGCCGAAGATGTCGGCGAGTCTGCCGCCGAGCAGCAGGAAGCCGCAGACCGCGACCGTGTAGGCGTTGTTGACCAGTTGGAGGTTGTGCGCGTCGAAGCCCAGGTCCCGGGCGATGACGGGCAGGGCCACGTTCACCACCGAGGCGTCCAGCACGTTCATGAACTGGCCCAGGCAGCAGGCGGCGAGGATGAGGGGCAGCCGGAGGCCGGCGCCGCCCCTGCCGGGTGGGGAAGCCGTGTCCCGTGTCCGATCGGTCACTGTCATGCGGGCAAGCTGCGCCGGTCCGATCGACCGGGGATCGACCAGCGGTAGCGCGTCGGTCGAGGCCGCCGCGCGATCCGCGGCGGCGGTCGGGGCCGCGGGCCCACGGCCTGCGGCGACCGCCCGGGCCGAGGCCGCACGGGCCCGAGCCACGCCCGGGCCGAGGCCGCCCGCACGATCTGCGGCCGCCGCCCGGGCCGAGACCGCACGACCCGCCGCAGCGACCGGCCCGAGCCCCTCGCCCGGCCCGCGCGCACCCGGGCCGGGCCGCCGCCGGGGTCGAGAAGCGCTCCACCGCGCCTGCAGGGAGCTGTCCCACAGTCCGGTGCCGTACCTCCGCACGGCCGGCCGACCGATATGCCACTAGGAGAGCTCGCCCATGGCCAAGATCACCTACAAACATCCGAACGGAACCGTCACCGTCGTCGACGTCGAGGCCCCGAACACGGTCATGCGCGGTGCGAAACTCAACAACGTCGACGGCATCGAGGCCCAGTGCGGCGGCTCCGCGCAGTGCGGCACCTGCCATGTGTACATCGACCCGTCGAACACGCTGCCGCTGCCCGAGATGGACTCCGTCGAGGACGACGTGCTGTACGGCACCGCCTGCGAGCGCTCCGACTTCAGCCGGCTGAGCTGCCAGCTGCCGGTCTCGGACGCGCTCGACGGGCTGCTGGTCCACCTGCCCGAGGCCCAGAGCTGATGGCCGCCGGATCCGTCGTCGTGGCGGGCGCGGGCCAGGCCGGGTTCGAGACGGCGGCGGCCCTGCGCGGCCGGGGGTTCGAGGGGCGCGTCACCTTGATCGGGGACGAGCCGCACCTCCCGGGCCGGCGGCCTCCGCTGTCCAAGGGCTATCTCGCGGGCACGGTCCCGGCCGAGGAGATCGCCCTGCGGCCGGCGTCCTTCTACGCGGACCAGGACATCGAACTGATGACCGGTCAGCGGGTCGCCTCGATCGACCGCGAACGGCGCGCCGTACGACTGGAGTCGGGGCTGCGCCTGCCCTACGGGGCCCTGGTCCTCGCGACGGGCTGCCGGCCCCGCACGCTCGCGGTGCCCGGCGCGTCCCTGGCCGGGGTGCTGACGCTGCGCGACCTGGCGGACGCGGAGGCCCTGCGGCTGCGGCTCGACGGGCCGCCGCGCCGGATCGTCGTGGTCGGCGCGGGGTTCATCGGCCTGGAGGTCGCGGCCACCGCCCGCCGGCTCGGCCACGAGGTGACGGTCGTCGAGGCGCAGCAGCGCGCCCTGGCCCGTGCCCTCACGCCCGCGATGTCGGAGCGCGTCGTCGCCGAGCACCGTGCGGCGGGCGTCCGGGTCCTGCTGGGCCGCGAGGTGTCCGCGCTGTACGGCGACGGGGCGGGCCGGGTCCAGGTGATGGAGCTGCACGGCGGCGAGCGGATCGCGGCCGAACTGGTCGTCGTGGGCGTCGGCGTCGTGCCCCGTACGGAACTGGCGCTGGACGCGGGCCTGACGGTCGGGGACGGCGTCGTGGTCGACGACCGGCTGCGCACCGACGACCCCGACGTCTACGCGCTCGGGGACTGCGCCCGCTTCCCCAGCCCGCACGCGGGCCGCCACATCCGCCTGGAGTCGGTGCAGAACGCCACCGACCAGGCCCGGTGCGTGGCCGCCGCGATCTGCGGCGAGCCGGTTCCGTACCGCGCGGTGCCCTGGTTCTGGTCCGAGCAGTACGCGCTGCGGCTCCAGATGGCGGGGCTCACCGCGGACCACGACGAGACCGTGACCGTGGGCGATGTGGCGGGCGGCCGCTTCTCCGTCTTCTGCTTCCGGGCGGGGCGGCTGGTCGGCGTCGAGTCGCTGAACCGCCCCGCCGACCACGGGATCAGCCGCCGGCTGCTGGCGGCGGGCACGGACCTGTCGCCCGGGACGGTCCGGCGGCCCGGGTTCGACCTCAAGACCTTCACCCGTCCCCCCACACCCGTTCGGAGCAGCGCACCCACCCAGGAAAGGCACACCGCCCATGTCTGAAACCACGTCGCCGCCCCCGCGGCCGACAGCCGGAGCCGATGGCGGCCGGCGGCGCGCCCGGCGCCCGGCCGTACTCCGCCTGATCGGGGTCTGGCTCGCCGTGCTCGCCGTCCTGACCGGGGTGGGCACCGCGACGGCCACCGCAGGTGAGACGTCCGCCCGCCACGGCAAGCCCGCCCAGCACGTCAAGCACGTCACCCTGGCCGGCGCCTGGGACCTGAGCGTGACGGTCCACTCGCCGGACGGGACCACCGTCACCGATTCGCGCTTCGTCTTCCTCCCGAACCACCAGCTGACGGTCGTGGGGCCGGTCGGCGACGACGGGCAGCCCCAGTTCGCCGGAAGCGGCTTCTGGAGCGAGCGGAGGGACGGCACCTTCACCTTCTACGTCACCCACCCGCCGGGCCCGCCGGACGCCCAGTACCCCGGCGACGTCGAGGCGATCCACCTGGGGCGGATCTCCGGGAAGCGCTTCACCTCCACCGCCCACGCCTTCGTCACGGTCGAGGAGAACGGCAGTCCGCAGGGCCCGATCGCCGTCGAGGCCGTCGCCACCCGGGCGCGCCCGGCCCGCTGACCCCGTACGCCCCCACCGAAGGCCCCCCACCGGCCGACGCCCGCGCCCCGGCTCCCGCGAGCCGGACGCGGGCGCGGCTCGTCCAGGACTCCAGCGGCCCCGATTAGCGTCGAAGCCACCGTGACCACCCGCTCACCCTGTGCAGATGAGAGAGGCGAAACATGACCTCGTTCGACGCTGGAGCCCCCTGCTGGGCCGATGTGACCGTGCCCGACCTGGAGGCCGGCAAGCGCTTCTACGGCGAACTGTTCGGCTGGACCTTCCAGCCCGGCGCGGAGGAGTTCGGCCACTACACGCCCGCGCTCAAGGACGGCAAGGACGTGGCCGCGCTCGTCCCCGCCCGGGACGGCGCCCCGGCGGCCTGGAACCTCTACCTGTCCACGCCCGACGTCGAGGAGCTGGCGGTACGGATCGGCGAGGCCGGCGGGAAGGTGACCGCGGGCCCCCTGCCGATCGCGGACGCCGGCACGGTGCTGGTCTCCACCGACCCGGGCGGCACCTCCTTCGGCGCCTGGCAGGCCGGCAGCCGGGAGGGCTTCGCGCTGAAGGGCGCCCCCGGCTCGTTCTTCTGGCCGGAGATCTACACCCGTGACAAGGCCGCGGTGGACCCCTTCTACGAGGCCGTCTTCGGCTACGAGGGCCAGCAGGTCTCCGAGGGCGAGTTCGACTTCAAGCTCTGGTCGCTGCCGGGCGCGCCGTACCCGGTCGCCGCCCGCCTCCAGATGGGCTCGTACATCCCCGCCGAGGTCCCGCCGCACGCGCTGGTGTACTTCTCCGTCGAGGACACGGACGCCGCCGTGGCGAAGGTCCGGGAGCTGGGCGGTGACGTCAGCCGGGAGCCGTCCGACAGCCCCTTCGGCCGCTCCGCGCTGGTCTCCGACGACCAGGGGGCGCGGTTCGCGCTGATGGGCCCGGTCAAGGACGCCGGCTGACCCGCTGCCACCGACCGTACGGAACGGTCCCGGTCGCCCGAAGGGGCGGGCCGGGGCCGTTTCGCATGCCCGGGGAGCGTGGCTCTCGGGAGGAGCGTGGTCCCGGGGGCAGCGTGGTCCTGAGGGGCAGCGTGGTTCTTCTCGGGTACACGCGCGAAGGCCGGTCCCCGCCGCGGCGGGGACCGGCCTTCGGCCGCGCGTCGGGGGTCAGTCGCCCCGGACCACCGGGAGGCTGGTCAGCGTGTGGTTGATCTCCCCGGTGTGCCAGGGCAGTT
This sequence comes from Streptomyces sp. cmx-18-6, assembly GCF_046548915.1. Classification (NCBI taxonomy): domain Bacteria; kingdom Bacillati; phylum Actinomycetota; class Actinomycetes; order Kitasatosporales; family Streptomycetaceae; genus Streptomyces; species Streptomyces sp. cmx-18-6. Next base: position 418,808 of record NZ_JAEBEP010000004.1, read on the forward strand.
CGCTCTCCGGCACCGCCAGCTTCAGGTCCGGGAAGCGCCGCACCAGGCCCTCGATGGCGATCTCCATCTCCATGCGCCCCAGGTGCTTGCCCAGGCAGTAGTGCATCCCGTGGCCGAAGGAGATGTGCGGGTTGCGCTCCCGGCCGAGGTCGAGCCGGTCGGGCTGGTCGAAGACCTCCGGGTCCCGGTTGGCCGACGCGAGGGAGAGCAGGACCGCGTCGCCCTTGGGGATCGTCACGTCGCCGACCTCGATGTCCTCGGCCGCGATGCGCGGGAAGCCCGAGGTGTCGGTGGCGAACAGGTTGACGTGCCGGAGGAGTTCCTCGACGGCCTTGGGGATACGGGAGTGGTCCTCGACCAGGTAGCGCCACTGCTCCTGGTGGTCGACCAGCAGGGCCAGCACCGAGTTGGCCAGCTGGTTGGCGGTCGTGTCGAAGCCCGCGCCGATCAGGGTGAAGCCGAAGGTGACCAGCTCCGGCTCGCTGAGGCGGTCGCCCTCGTCGCGGGCCGCGATGAGCTCGGACAGCATGTCGTCGGCGGGGTTGGCCCGCTTTTCCGCGATCAGCCCCACGATGTACTCGCTGAGCTTGCCGAGGGCGTGCAGCGACGCCTCACCGCCGGCCCGGTCGTCGACGGTGGCGAAGGCGCGCGCCCACTGCTCGAACTCCCGCAGATCCTCCGCCGGTACGCCCAGGAGCTCACCGATGACGGTCAGGGGCAGCGGCACCGCGAGCTGCTGGACCAGGTCCACGGTCCCGCCCTTGGCCTCCATGTCGTCCAGGAGCTCGTCCGTGACCCGCTGGACGTTCTCCCGCATCCGCTCGACCCGGCGCATGGTGAACGCGCCCGCCACCAGCTTGCGCAGCCGGGAGTGCTCGGGCGCGTCCAGGGAGATGATCATCTCCGGGGTGGTGTGCATGGTGCCGCCCACGCGCGGGGCGGCCTCCCCGCATGCCTGGGCGCGGCTGAGCCGGGGGTCGGCGGACAGCCGGCGGACGTCCTCGTAACGGGTGATCACCCAGGCGTCCACACCGCCCGCCGTGGGCACCTTCGCCACCGGCTGTTCGTCGCGCAGCCGGCTGTAGAGGGGGGCCGGGCCCCGGTAGCTGGACCCGCTGAAGGGGAAGGTGTGCGCCACCGGGCAGCCGGTGCCCTGGGGCGCCGTCTCCTGGGTGGCCGTCTCCTGGGTGACTGTCACGATGAAACCTCCGCTAGGCGTTACCGGTCGGGGCCAACGTACGTACTGCCGATGGAGGCCAAGTCGCCCGCAACTGGAGCGTGTTGGCCGCGCAGGGTGGTGCGGGCCGGGAACGGGAAGGGGCGTCCGGGATCCCCCGGACGCCCCCGGCCGCCGGCGCGGCGCGGCTTCCTCTACTCCGCCGGGCCGAGCAGCACCGCCGAGTAGTTCTTGCGGGCCGCCGTGTCGTACTGGAGCGCCACATGGCTGGTCGCGGACGTGATGTCGCGCCAGAACCGCTGGAGCGCGTGCCCCTCGCCGAGGCCGCCGGTGCCGGCCGCGCTCACCAGCAGGGCGACCGCCTCGCGCAGGCTCTCGGCGGCGTACGTGGCGTTGCGCTCGTTGCGCGCCATGTGCTCGGGCGTGAACAGCCGGTGGTCCAGGACGTGGGCGTTCTGCTCCACCAGGCCGCGGGCCGCGTCGATCCGGCCGGAGGCGCGGACGAAGGTGAGCTCGGCGGTCTGGTTGCGCCGCCGGCCGGTGACCGATCCGGCCGCGGCCTCCAGGGCTCCGATCGCGGCTCCGACGACCGGGGCGATGAAGGTGAGCCCGCCGACCGCCTGGAAGGGGATGTTGTGCGCGGGGACGCCGGAGGCGGCGTTGCGCCCGGTGAGCATGTCGGTCCGGTCGAAGGACAGATGCGCCGGTACGAACACGTCGTCGACGACCACCGTGTGGCTGCCGGTGGCGCGCATCCCGACGCTGTCCCAGGTCTCCCGCACGCTGTAGGAGCCCCGGGGCAGCGTGAAGAAGCGCAGTTGCGGCGGCCCTTCCGCGCCCGCGACCGCCGCGCAGAGCATGACCCAGTCGGCGAAGTCGACCCCGCTGACGTACGCCCACTGACCGGTGACGCTCCAGCCGCCGTCCACCGGCCTGGCCCGCCCGGCGGGCATCAGCCCGGTCGCCACGACGGTGTCGGGACTCGTCCCCCACAGCGCCTGGTGGCCCTCCTCGGGCAGATGGGCGGCGAAGCGCGCGGAGTACGCGGCCAGCGAGGCGCACCACGCGGAGGCGGCACAGCCCTGGCCGACGGAGACGACCGCGCGGGTCAGCTCGTCGAAGGAGCCCTCCGCGCCGCCGAACCGCGCCGCGACGAAGTGCCGGGCGAACCCGGCCTCCCGGATCGCGTCGGTGACCTCGCGGGACAGGGCCCGTCCGGTGTCCGCGTCGCCCGCGTGCAGGGCCGCCAGCAGGCGCAGCCGGTCGGCCGCTCCGACGAGCCCGGTCGCGGTGGCGGCGGGGGCCGCTGTGGTGTCGACGCTCATGCTCCGGCCCCGTTCGCCACGGCGCGGGCGAAGCGCTCCAGCGTCTCGCCCGGGCTCGGGCCGTCGAGCGCCTTGAAGATCCGCTCGGCGCCCGGTCCGTGCCGGTCCAGCTTGACGTGGGCGAGCGACACCTTGGTGTGCCCGGCGTCGACGGCCTCGAAGTCGACCTCGATCTCACTGGCCCCGTCGTCCGTGGGGATGGACTGCCAGTTGGGGTCGATCCGCCAGGTCATCGCGACCCGCCGGCCCGGCTGCCACTCCAGCACCCGGCCCCACGCGATCTCGGCGCCCTCCACGTCCCACTCGTAGTAACGCCCGCCCACACCCGGCTCGAAGGCCAGTCCGGCCCGCTCCTTGCGCACCAGGATGTGGCTCGGCGGCCACCAGTCCCCGGGGCGCTCGGTGAAGACCTTGAAGCACTGGTCGGGCGTCGCCGCCACGGTCACCGACTTCTTGACATCGGGCAGGGTCTGCGTCTGCTCGGGCACGGGGCCTCCTCGCTCCAGCCGGGTGTCCGCCCGGTCGCCGCATCGAATGGAGCCCAAGCTGACGGCCCCCGCTAGGCCGCGTGTCGAGTTCAGCTCGAACAGGGCCGTCCACCGGGCCTCCACCGCCGCCCGAGAACCCCGCAAGGAGACGGGCCCACCGTCGAGCCGACGTGGACCGGATCGGGACGAGCGAACCGGATCGGGACGATCGAAGGGGAGAGCACGATGACAGACACGGAGACGGTTGCGGGGACGGGCGCGGCGGCGGGTTCGGGGCGACGGGTCGCCTTCGTCACCGGTGCGACCAGCGGGATCGGCCTCGCGGTGACGGAGCTGCTGGCCCGGCAGGGCATCGCGGTGTTCGGGGTGGCCCGCAGCGCCGAGAGCGTACGCACCGTGGTCAAGGAGCTGCGCGAGGAGGGCCTCGAAGTGGCCGGAACCGTGTGTGACGTGACCTCCCTCGAACAGATCAAGGAGGCCGTGCGGGCGGCGGTGGCGGAGTACGGGCGGATCGACATCCTGGTCAACAACGCCGGCCGGGGCGGCGGCGGGGTGACGGCCGAGATCGAGGACTCCCTCTGGGACGACGTGATCGAGACGAACCTCAACGGCACCTTCCGGGTGACCCGCGAGGTCCTGAGCACCGGCCTCCTGCGGGACGGCGACTGGGGGCGGATCGTCAACATCGCCTCCACCGGCGGCAAGCAGGGCGTCGAGCTGGCCGCGCCGTACTCGGCGTCCAAGCACGGGGTCATCGGCTTCACCAAGGCCGTGGGCAAGGAGCTCGCCGCGACCGGCATCACCGTGAACGCCGTCTGCCCCGGCTATGTGGAGACCCCGATGGCGCAGCGGGTGCGCCAGGGCTACGCGGGCCACTACGGGGTGAGCGAGCAGGAGATCCAGGACAAGTTCAACGCCAAGATCCCGCTGGGCCGTTACTCCACCCCCGAGGAGGTCGCGGGGCTGGTCGGCTACCTGGTCTCCGACACCGCCGCGTCGATCACCGCCCAGGCCCTGAACGTCTGCGGCGGCCTCGGCAACTACTGACGCCCACGATCCCCGACGACGAACGGTTCTGCGACCGACGAGCGACCGTCGAGCGGCTCAGCCGTCGACGAGCAGTTCGGCAACCCCTGACCACGACGCCCTGTCAGCACGGGCGGAATCGGAGTAACTGACATGACCGCTGTGACCGCCGGCGCACTGCTGGCCGAGCCCGACGTGGCCTCTTTCCGTGCCGCGATGGGCCGCTTCCCCACGGGCGTCACCCTGCTCACCCAGGGCAGTGGCGAGGCCACCATCGTGATGACGCTCAACAGCCTGACCTCTGTGTCGCTGGACCCCATGCTGATCCTGGTCTCCGTGAAGGCGGACGGCCGCATGCGGCCCCGGATCTCGCGCGCCGGGAGCTTCGCGGTGAACGTGCTGACCGAGTCGCAGCGCGATCTGGCGCAGGAGTTCTGCCGCCCCGACCGCTCGGAGGGCCGGGCGGCGATGCTGCGGCTGGCCGCCGAGGAGGGCGTCACGGGCAACGCGGTGCTCCCCGACGCGGAGACGTACGTGGAGTGCGTGCTGGAGGCGGAGTACGCCGCCGGGGACCACACGCTCCTCGTCGGCAGGGTGGTCGCCCTGTCCGGCGGCGGGTCCGCCGCCGACCCGCTCCTCTTCCACCAGGGCCGCTTCGGCCGGCTGCCCGCCGCCCCGGAGGCCGCCGCATGAGCACGGCCACGGCTCCCGTCACGGCCGCCCCCGCGTCTGCCGGGGTCGCCCCGCCGGGCACGCTGGAGCGGGTCGCGGACGGGGTGTACGCCTTTGTGCAGCCCGAGGGCGGCTGGTGTCTGAACAACGCCGGCCTGGTCGTCGGCCGGGACTCCGCCGTCCTCGTGGACACGGCGGCCACGGAGTCGCGCACCCGGCGGCTGCGCGAGGAGGTGGCCCGGATCGTGCCGGACGGGCCGGACCACGTCGTCAACACGCACTTCCACGGCGACCACACCTTCGGCAACGGGCAGTTCGCCCCGCGCGCGGTGATCGTGGCCCACGAGGGCACCCGGGCGGACACGGCGGAGGCCGGTCTCGGGCTGCGCCACCTGTGGCCGGACGTGGAGTGGGGCGACACCCCGCTGACCCTGCCCACGCTCACCTTCCGCGACGAACTCACCCTGCGCCAGGGGGATCTGCGTACCGAACTCCTCCACGTGGGCCCCGCCCACACGGCGAACGACGTCGTGGCCTGGGTGCCCGAGCGCTCCGTCCTGTTCACCGGGGACGTGGTCTGGTCGGGGGTGACGCCGTACGTCCTGATGGGATCGGTGACCGGTTCGCTGAAGGCCCTGGACCGGCTGCGGGCCCTCGGTCCCGCCGTGGTGGTCCCCGGACACGGCCCGGTCGGCGGCCCCGAACTCATCGACGCCACCCGGGCGTACCTCGTCCGCATCCAGGAGCTCGCCGCTGACGGCCTGCGGCGCGGCGTGGACGCGCTGCGGGCCGCCCGGGAGGCGGACCTCGGCGCGTTCGGCGAGCTGCTGGACCCCGAGCGGCTGGTCGGCAACCTGCACCGCGCGTACGCCGAACTCGAAGGACTCGCCCCGGGCGCCCGCATCGACGTGGCGGCCTCGTTCAAGGAGATGGTCGCCTTCAACGGCGGGCTGCCCGCCTGCCACGCCTGATCGCACGCACCGCACATCGCGAAGGAGGACTCGTCAATGGAGACGATGCTGCTGGGCCCCGAGACGGTGGAGCCACCGCCCGTGCCCCTGACCCTGCCCACCCTCCCCCTCCCCGTCGTACCCCTGTGGGTGCCGTTGCTCCTGGCCGGGGACGCGGACGACGACGGGAGCGAGCCGCACATCTGCCGGGGCATCGACTGAACGGCCGCCGGACGGAGTCCGGCACGGGGACGAGTACGCCGTCCCGTTCGCGTACGGAGAGGTCGAAGTCCCCGGCGACGGACGACCGTGGGCCGTACCCCTCATGCGGAGTACGGCCCACGGCTCCCTGCGGCTCCCGGACGGGATCAGGTGGCGGCGGGTCAGCTCGTGCCGCCGTCCAGGTAGTTCTTCAGGCCGGGGACCTTGAGCGTGCCGCCGAACTGGCCGGCCTGGGTCACCTTCACCTTGGTGAAGAAGGCGAAGGGCACGTTCAGCGGCGGCGGGGTCTGCGGGCTGAAGGTGATCGGGATGAGGCCGAAGAGGTTGCCCTTGAGCTCCTCCGTGTACATCGTCACCGTGCCGCTGCGGATCGTCGACGTGGAGCCCGGCCGCGACTTCACATGGCCCGTGGTGCCCGCCGGGCCGACGGTGAGCTGGTGGAGGTCCTTGATGTCGATGGAGCTCGCGGTGAACTTCAGCACCTTCTTGATGCTGCCGTCCGCCTTCTTCACCTCGACGATCCCCTTGTAGTCCAGCCCGTTGAGCGTGAGCAGCGAGGACTCCAGGATCCACGGGTCGGCCGGGAGCAGCGGGATGCCGGGCTCCAGGGCGGCCGCGGCGAGCGCCTCCGGGTCGGGTTCGGGGCAGGGGAAGCGGGGCTTGGCGCCGTCCGGGATGTCCTCGTCCTTCTTGGGGTCGAGTCCCTTGACGTCCTCGTCGAGCTCCTCGACGTCCTTGCCCGCCTTCCCGGCCGCCTCGCGGATGGCGTCGGCGGTCTTGTCGGACGCTTCCTTCGCCTTGCCGGAAGCGTCCTTGCCCGAGGAGTCCTTCGCCGCGTCCTTCTCCGGAGCCTTCGCCTTGTCGGCCGGCTTCGGGGACGCGGTCGTCGGGCTCGGGGACGGGCTCGCCGTCTCCTCGGGCTTTGCCGCGCCCTTGCCCTTGTCCGGGCCGTCGAAGAGGTCCTTGAGGGCGTCGCCCAGACCGAGCGGGTCGAGCGGGTGCCTGGACTTCGTGGGCTCCGGGGCGGCGCTGGGCCGCGCGGCGGGCTTCTGTGCAGCCGGCTTCTGTGCGACAGGCTTCTGTGCACGGTCCGCCGACGCGTCGGGCTTCTCGTCCGCCGCCGGGTCCCCGGCGGCCGGACCGGTGGCCGAGGGCGTCGGCGTCGGGGCCGGCTCGCCGTCGCCGTCGCCCGGCCGGTCGTCCTTGCCCGCCGGGTCCGAGGGGGTCGGGGTCGCCTTCGGGGTCTCGGACGGGGACGCGCTCGGCTCGTCGGACCGGGTGACGCACGGTCCCGGCGCGAAGGGGATGTCCGCGTTGCCGTCCGCCATGGCGAGCTTGGGCGTGAGGCCCATGCCCATGAAGACCGCGGTCGGCATCGCGGCGAGCGCGAGCGCCTTCTTGCCGCTCGGCATGTGCAGCTTGGTCAGCAGCGACTTCTTGGGGGCCGCGTGGCGGGGGCCCTTGCGCTCACGGAGGTCTTCACCGGAGTACGCGTTCGTCGGCTGCCCGTCGTCACCCCGCACGGTGGGTCCCCCCGTCGTACCCGGGAGCCGTGCCGTGGTCGGCCGCCTGCTGCGGCACGGTCGCGCCGTGCAGGGCGTCCTCGGCGTACCCGCTCTCCGGCCGCCCCTTGTCCAGTGACAGCGCCTCGGGGTGCTGCGCCTCGTCCCGACGCGGGGCGTCGAGCGGGGTGTCGGCCGACGCCCCGTCCGTCTTCGGCCCGTCCGCCTGCGGCTCGCCCGGCGCCCAGGAGACGGACAGGGCTCCGCCGAGGAGCGCGAAGACGAAGCCGATCACGAAGCCGCCGATGTTGGCGATCGGTATGGAGATCAGCGCGAGGAGGATGGCCGCGACACCGGCGAACACCCGGACGATGTGGTGGAACCACATCGTCAGGCCCAGCGTGATCAGGAGGACCCCGATGATGAGCGATCCGGCGCCGGCGGTGGTGGACATCGCCAGGGTCATGTTGCCGACGTTGAGGTTGGCATAGGGGAAGTAGGCGATGGGCACACCGCCCATCATGGTGAACAGACCCGCCCAGAACGGCCGGTTGCCCCGCCAGGTACGGAATCCCCGCCGGTAGACGGTGAGGTTGTGCTTGTTCTGCCCTGTGGACTCGGGGCTCATGGAAAACAGCTCCCTGGAACCGGTACTGCGCTGAGAAGAGGAGAGGGGGTGGCCGGACGTCCCGGCAGGGACCGGTCCGGCCACCCGGGCGAGTGCTTAGAAGCACTCCTTCTTTTTGCCCGTGTGCAGCCTCAGCTTCAGGTCGCTGAGCTTGAAGGTACCGGCCGTGGTCGCCCACGCCTTCTGCTCCACACCGGTCAGGACGGCCGTCTCCGCGCGCTGCGAGAAGCCTCCCGCCTTCGCCTTCGTGCCGGGCTGGATGCCGATGCTCCCCGGCCTGTCCGCCTTCTGCAGCGAGCCGGCGGCGACACCGATGTCGATGTTCTTGAACTCGGCGTCCGCGTCGAGCTGCGAGACGTCCAGGTAGAGGTTGGTCGCCACGACCGGCCTGTCGGGCTTCGTACCGGCCTCCAGCTTGAGGCTGACGTTACCGAAGAGGGGCACGTCCGGCGTGACCACCGACTGGCACATGTTGGTGATCTCGGCGTAGCTGAAGCCGGACACCGCGACCGCGTGCGCCGCGTCCTTCTTGCCCTCGATGTCCGTGCCGACCGCGACGCTGCCGTACTGGACGAAGTCCTTGCCCTCCAGCCGGTCGGTGCGGACCTTGAACTCCTGGCCGGACACGCTGAACGACGCGGCCAGCGCACCCTGCGCGAGACCGACGCCCACCGCCGCCGTGGCGACGACGCTGGGCACCATGACCAGAGCGAAACGCTTCCATCTCGTCCCACCGCGAACCTGGGAACTCATAACTTGCTCCTTCTTCTCGGACGTACATCTCCGGCCGGGCATGAGACCCGTCCTGGGATGGGAGAAGTGCTACGTCCTCGGGAAGGAGAGCGCCGGGAAACGGAGTCATGTCCCGCATCCGATCCACTGGCGTTCACCCCCGAGCGACAACCACTGGCTGCACGGTCTGCGCAGCCGGTCGGACAGGCCCCGCTGCACGGCGGGAACCCCCCTGTCCACGGCCGGCGCCCACTGCCGCCGGCCCACTCGGTGGGGACCCAACAGGCCCTCCCGCACCGGTTGGAGACCGGGCTGGAGGTGTGGGACCGAGCGTGGCCGATCGTGGTGCATTCACGGCCCACGCACAAGGGGGTTCGTTACTTGCCAGTAACGGCCCGATAACCACGGTGCGACAGGACGACATCACGCGGCCACACAGGGTGGCACGAAAGGGACAGCGAAATGACGGGAAACTCAACGGAAACCGGACAGAACCACTCACCCGCCTTACTGCGAGTAACAGCTCGCCCCTTTGTCAAGATTTGGTAAAGCTGGGGCCTCTCTTAGCGTCCGGACGGCAAAACGGCCGCGATACCCGAGGGGTATCGCGGCCGTCTTGTCACATCGGAACAATCAGCTCGCCGGGGTCCGTGGCCGGCGGCGGAACACCACCGGGATCAGAACAGGACGCGGGCCAGAGCCGTGCGGGCCGCGGTGACCCTGGGGTCCTCCGGACCGATCACCTCGAAGAGCTCCAGCAGGCGCAGCCGGGCGGTGTCGCGGTCGTCGCCCACGTTGCGGCGGACCGCCTCGACGAGCCGGCCGAAGGCGTCCTCGACATGGCCGCCGACCAGGTCCAGATCGGCGGCGGCGACCTGGGCGCCCACATCGCCCGGGTCGTCCGCGGCCTGCTTGCGGACCGCCTGCGGGTCCATCGCCTGGACCCGGCCGAGCAGCTCCGCCTGGGCCAGGCCGAGCTTGGCCTCCGGGTTGCCCGGGTCGTCCACGAGCACGTTCTTGTACGCCTGCACCGCGCCGCCGAAGTCATTGGCGTCGAGCGCGGTGGCGGCGGCCTCCAGCAGGGCGTCGTACGGGCCGGCCGGAACCTCGGCCGGGGCGGCGTCCGCCGGGGCGTCCGGGTCGACGGCGATCCCGGTGAGGCCGAACCGCTCCTCGCCGACCTGGATCAGCTGGTCCAGGGTCTCGCGGATCTGGGCCTCGGGGGCCGCGCCCTGGAAGAGCGGGAGGGCCTGCCCGGCGACGACGGCGAAGACCGCCGGGATGCCCTGGATGCCGAACTGCTGCATCAGCATCTGGTTGGCGTCGACATCGACCTTGGCCAGCAGGAAGCGGCCGTTGTACTCGGCGGCCAGGCGCTCCAGCAGGGGGCTCAGCTGCTTGCACGGCTCGCACCACTCGGCCCAGAAGTCGATGACGACGGGCACCTCGGCCGAGCGCTGGAGGACATCGCGCTCGAAGCCTGCTTCATCGACGTCGATCACCAGGGCGGCGGGCGACACGGCGCCGGCGCCCCCTGTGCGGGCGGCCTGCGCACGGGCCTGCTCCGCCTTGACCTTGGCCTCGCCGGCCGCCTTGACAGCGGCGAGGTCGACGACGCCGCTCATGGACATGTTCCTAGGCTGCATGCGTACATCCTCCCCCCTGAGCACGCCGTTCCGGAAAGCGATACGGGAACCGCGGCGGTCCGCAGCCCACGCCGGTGTGCGGGACGGGCGGACGAAGACGGCTCCCGGGGGCCCCGAAGGACCCCGGCGGGGCTCCGAAAAGACCCCGGTGAAGCGGACCGGGCCCCTGAAAGACCCGGGTGGACCTGCCGGATCCCCATCCGGTCCGGTCCGTGCGGCTCCGGGTCCCCACCCGGCGCCAAGGGCCCGGTGAGGGCCCTGGTGGTTGTCGCTCGTTCGTGGCGTACGGGAGCGGGCCTGCCGCCTTCCTTACGCTACGACCCGTAGCGTAACTGCCCACCGACCTCCCGGAACAGGGCGCCCCGGTGATCTGTCTCACGGTCACCGGGGTGGAACGACCATCCCTACCGGCCGGTATGGTCGCCGCATCATGAGCCACAGCGATCCCAGAACCACCCGAACGGGACGCCCGCGCTCCACCGCGGCCGACGCCGCGATCCTGGAGGCGACCCGGGCGTCCCTGGTCGATCTCGGCTGGTCGAAGCTGACCATGGGCGATGTGGCGGCCCGGGCCAAGGTGGCCAAGACGACCCTGTACCGGCGCTGGGCGGGCAAGAACGAGCTGGTCGTGGACGCGGTCGCCGAGCTCTTCGACGAACTGGAGCTCCCCGACCGGGGCAGCCTGGCCGCCGATGTGCAGGGCGTGGTGCTCCAATTCGCCCGGCTGCTGGAGCGCCCCGAGGCCCGGACCGCGCTGATGGCGGTGGTCGCCGAGTCCACCCGGGACGATTCGCTGCGCCACCGGATCCGCTCGGCCATCGTGGACCGGCAGAAGCGGCTGGTGATCCTCGGCCGGGAACGCGCCCAGGCCCGCGGCGAGCTGCGGTACGAGGACGACGCATCGGCGGCCGCCCGCAACGCGGACCTGATCTTCGACGTGATCGCCGGAGCCGTGGTGCACCGCACGCTGGTGAGCGCGGAGCCGGTGGACGCCGACTGGGCGAGCGGCTTCACCACGCTGCTGCTGCTGGGACTGGCCGGCGCGCAGGCGGGCTAGGGGCCTGTCCGGCGGTGCTTGGGACCCGGTGACGGTCGGAGTGCGGGGCGGCAGTCGGCCCCGGCGGCGCGCGGAGTGCGGAGCGGCAGTGGGACCCGGTGCAACGCGGATTACGGCGCGGTGCTCAGACCTGGTAGCGCCCCGGCGCGAAGAGGTGCAGGTGCTCCGCCACCCACGCCGACGTCCGCTCCAGGCCCTCCTCCAGGGTGACTTCGGGCTCCCAGCCCGCCCACTCGCGGGCCCGGGTGTTGTCGGAGAGCAGCCGCTGCACCTCGCTGCCGGCGGGCCGCAGCCGTGCCGGGTCCACGACGATCTCCGCGTCCCGGCCGGAGGCGGTGATGAGGGCCTTCGCCAGGTCCCCGACCGAAATCTCCCGCCCGGTACCGAGGTTGACGCTCTCCCCCAGCGCCCGGTCGCAGTCGGCCAGGGCCAGGAATCCGGCCGCGGTGTCGGTGACGTAGGTGAAGTCGCGGGTCGGGGTCAGCGAGCCGAGCCGGATCTCCCGTGCCCCGGAGTGCAGTTGGGCCAGGATCGTGGGGATGACGGCCCGGGCCGACTGACGGGGCCCGTAGGTGTTGAACGGCCGCACCACCGTCACCGGCAGTTCGAAGGCGTGCCAGTGGGAGAGCGCCATCATGTCCGCGCCGATCTTCGAGGCGGAGTACGGCGACTGCGGCTGGAGCGGGTGGTCCTCGCTGATCGGGGCGGTCAGGGCGCTCCCGTAGACCTCGCTGGTGGAGGTGTGCAGGAGGCGGCGGACAGAGTGGCGGCGGCAGGCTTCGGCGATGTTCTCGGTGCCGACGACGTTCGTACGGACGTACGCGCCCGGCGCGTCGTAGCTGTACGGGATGCCGATGAGCGCGGCGAGGTGGAAGACCGTGTCGCAGCCCGCCACCGCGTCCATCACCCGGCCCGCGTCGCCGACGTCCCCGGCGATCATCTCGACCGGGCTGTGCGGGTCTTGGAGGTAGCGGGCGAGGTGGCCCTTGTCGGCGTACGGCTTGTAGTGGACGAACGCCCTTACCCGCGCTCCGCGTTGGACGAGCAGGTCGACGAGGGTGGAGCCGATGAAGCCTTCGGCCCCGGTGACCAGGACGGTGCGGCCGGTCCAGTCGGTGACGTCGTTCATGGGGTGAACTCCCTTGCGGTAGAAGGTCGTACGGAGGTGGCGGCGAGGCGGATGACCGTCTCGGCCAGCAGGTCGGCGGCGCGGGCGTGGTTGCCCGGGTCGGCCGCGCGCCCCATCACGGCGAGCCGCGCCGGGTCCGCGAGCAGCGGGTCGATCAGTGCGGCCAGCCGGTCGGCGGTGGCCTCGGCGTCGGGGACCAGATGGGCGGCGCCGGCCTCGGAGAGGACCCGGGCGTTGTGGGTCTGGTGGTCGCCGGGGGCATGCGGGTACGGCACGAGGACGGCGGGCGCCCCGGTCGTCGCGAGCTCCGCGATCGTGGCGGACCCCGCCCGGCAGACCACCAGATCGGCCACCGCGTAGGCGAGGTCCATCCGGTCCAGGTAGGGCACCGCCCGGGCGACGGGCCCGACGCCCGCGCCGGCCGGCTCCGGGCGGCCCTCCCCCGGCGCCCCCGCCCCGGCCCCCGCCTCGGCCAGCTTCCGACGGGTCTCCGCCAGCGCGGCCGGGCCCGTCTTGACGAGCAGGTGCACGTCCGTCCGGTCCCGCCAGCGGGCGGCGAGCCCCACGGCGGCGGCGGTGAGGCGGGCCGCGCCGAGGCTCCCGCCGTTGAAGAGGACCACCCGCGCCCCCTCGGGTATCCCGAACGCGCGCCGGGCCTCCTCCCGCAGCGCGGCCCGGTCCAGGGCGGCCAGCGACGCGGCGATCGGCATGCCCACGGTGAGGGCCCGCTCGCCGCCCGACAGATGGGCGCGGCTGCCGTCGAAGGCGACGGTGAGGTGTTCGGTGAGCCGGGCGGCGAACTGGTTGGCCCGGCCCGGAACGGCGTTGGACTCGTGGATCACGCTGGGCAGCCCGGCCAGCTTCGCGCCGACGATCGCCGGGGCGCTCGGGTAGCCGCCCATGCCCACGACGACCTGCGCCTTCTGGGTGCGCAGGACGGACCGGGCCTGGGCCCCGGAGCGCAGGAGCGCGGCCGGGAGCAGGAAGCGCCTCGCGCCGAGCGCGGGGTCGAAGGGGATCATGTCGACGGTGTGCAGCCGGTAGCCGGCGGCCGGGATCAGGGTCGTCTCCAGACCGCGTTCGGTGCCGATGAAGGAGACGACCGCGTCCGGGTCGGCGCGGCGCAGGGCCTCGGCGAGGGCGAGACCGGGGTAGATGTGACCGCCGGTGCCGCCCGCACCGATCACGACGGAGAGTGGTGTGCGCATGGCCGCCACTCTCGGCGGGCGGCTTAAGAGGGTTCTAAGAGTCCGGTTTGGCACCCTTCGGGGTATGAACAGGATTCTGGTGGCCGAGGACGAGCCGGAAGTGCGGGCCGCCGTCGAGGACGGGTTGCGGATCGAGGGGTACGAGGTCCGGGGCGTCGGCGACGGTCTGGCCGCGCTGTCGGCGGTGGCCGCCTGGCAGCCGGACGCGCTGGTCCTTGACGTGATGATGCCGGTGCTCGACGGGCTCGCGGTGTGCCGGAGGCTGCGGGCGGTGGAGGACCGGACGCCGGTGCTCGTGCTGACCGCGCTGTCGTCGGTGGCGGAGCGGGTGGACGGGCTGGAGGCGGGGGCCGACGACTATCTGGTGAAGCCGTTCGCGCTGGACGAACTGGTGGCGCGCGTAAGGGCGTTGCTGCGGCGGGCCGCGCCGCCCGCACCGGACGGCGAGCTGGCCTTCGCGGATCTGACCCTGGACCCGGTGACGCGGACCGGGCGGCGCGGCGGGCGTCCGATGGAGTTCTCCCGCACCGAAGCGGCCCTGCTGGAGCTGTTGTTGCGGCACCCGGGGCAGGTGCTCCCGCGTGCGGTGATCCTGGAGCGGGTCTGGGGCCAGGACTTCGGGCCCGACTCCAACTCCCTCGCGGTGTACGTCGGTTACCTGCGGCGCAAGCTGGAGGCGGGCGGTGAGCCGAGGCTCGTCCACACCGTGCACGGGCTCGGCTACCGGCTGGACGCGGCGTGAGCGGGGTGCGGAGGCTGGGGGCCCGCTGGCGGCGCAGGCGACCCTTGCGCACGCGCCTGGCGCTGGCGGCCTCGGCGGCGGTGGCCCTGGTCGCGGTGGGGGTGTGCGCGGCGGCGTTCTTCGTCATCCGCTACGAGCTGCTGCACCAACTGGACCTGTCGCTCACCCAGTCCGCGACCCGGGTGATCCAGGAGAACCGGGGCGAGGGCCCGCAGACCGTGGCGGCCGAGTGCCGCTTCCTCTCCGCGCCCGCCTGCGCCCAGGTCGTCCCGGCCGACCCGGCGGCGGACCCGGAGGCCGCCTATCCGCTGCCCGTCGCCACCCCCGTACGGGAGGTGGCGGCGGGGGCGAGGGCCCCGTACTTCAGCAACGTCACCCGCTTCGGGCAGCCGCTGCGGATGTTGACAACCCCGTTCGGGGACGGGCGGGCGCTCCAGGTGGCGCTGCGCGCGGACCCGGTGGTCAAGGGCGTGCGGCAGGCGGCCGTGCTGCTGGCGGCGGTCGGCGGGGCGGGCGTCCTGCTGGCGGGGCTGCTCGGGTACGCGGTCTCGCGCACCGGCCTCGCCCCGGTGGCCCGGCTGACCTCGACCGCCGAGCGGATCGCGGCGACCCGGGACCCGCGCCACCGCATCGAACTGCCGCCGGGGCCGCCGGGGAGGCAGGACGAGGTGACCCGGCTCGCCGCCAGCTTCAACACGATGCTCGGGGAGCTGGAGCAGTCGGTGAGCGCCCAGCGCCGGCTGGTCGCGGACGCCTCCCACGAGCTGCGGACCCCGCTGACGGCTCTGCGCACCAACGCCGAGCTGCTGGCCCGGGCGGACCGGCTGACGCCCGCGCAGCGCGAGCGGGCCTCGGGGGCGCTGGGGCGGCAGATCCGGGAGGTGACCGGGCTGGTGAACGACCTGATCGAGCTGGCCCGGGACGAGGAGCCGCTCCCCCTGGTGGAGGAGGTGCGGATCGCGGAGCTGGCGCGGCACGCGGTGGCCGTGGCCCGTACGCACTGGCCGCGCGTCCCGTTCGAGCTGGAGACCGGCCCCGGCGCGGCGGATGCGGCCCGGCCCGGGGTGCTGGCCCGGCTGACCCGGCTGCTGACCAACCTGCTGGACAACGCGGCCAAGTTCAGCCCGCCGGACGCGCCGGTGGAGGTGGCGCTGACGGCGTACGGAGGCAGGGGCGGGTACGGCAGCGGGGGCGGGCTCGAGCTGACGGTCCGGGACCACGGGCCGGGGATCTCGCCCGAGGACCTCCCGTACGTCTTCGACCGCTTCTACCGCGCCGAGGCGGCGCGGGCCCTCCCCGGCTCGGGGCTGGGCCTCGCGATGGCCCGGCAGATCGCCCGCGCGCACGGGGCGGAGCTGACGGCGGGCGCGGCCCCGGGCGGCGGGGCGCTGTTCACGCTGACGTTCGACGGGGACCCACCGGGCCCACGCTGACGTCCGGCGGGGAGGGCACCCGGGCAGGAGGCCACTGGGCCCACCCCGGCGTCCGACGAATAGGGCGGCCCCGCAGGAAGCCACCGGGCCCACCCCGGCGTCCGCCGGAAAGGGCCCACCGAGCAGCGGGCCCTCCCCGTCCACGGCCTCAGAAGCCCGGCGGCTCCGTGTACGTGCCCCACTCCTCGCGCAGCGCCTCGCAGATCTCGCCGAGCGTGGCCTCGGCCCGGACCGCGTCCAGCATCGGCGCGATCATGTTCGAGCCGTCGCGGGCGGCGGCCAGCATCGCGCCCAGGGCGGCGCTCACCTTCGCGTCGTCGCGGGCGGCTTTGCGCGCGCCGAGCTGGCTGACCTGGTCGCGCTCGACCTCGTGGCTGACCCGGAGGATCTCCAGGTCGCCGGTGACCGAGCCGTGGTGGACGTTGACGCCGACGACCCGCTTGTCGCCCTTCTCCAGGGACCGCTGGTACTGGAAGGCGGACTCCGCGATCTCGCCGGTGAACCAGCCGTCCTCGATGCCGCGCAGGATCCCGGAGGTCATCGGCCCGATGGGGTGCTGCCCGTCCGGGTGGGCCCGGGCGCCGCGCTCCTTGATCTGGTCGAAGATCTTCTCGGCCTCGGCCTCGATCCGGTCGGTGAGCTGCTCCACGTACCAGGAACCGCCCAGCGGGTCGGCCACGTTGGCGACGCCGGTCTCCTCCATCAGCACCTGCTGGGTGCGCAGGGCGATCTCGGCGGCCTGCTCGGAGGGGAGGGCGAGGGTCTCGTCGAGGGCGTTGGTGTGGAGCGAGTTGGTGCCGCCGAGGACGGCGGAGAGCGCTTCGACCGCCGTGCGCACGACGTTGTTGTACGGCTGCTGCGCGGTGAGGGAGACCCCGGCGGTCTGGGTGTGGAAGCGGAGCCACTGCGCCTTGTCGGTCTTCGCCCCGTACGTCTCCTTCATCCAGCGGGCCCAGATGCGGCGGGCGGCGCGGAACTTGGCGATCTCCTCGAAGAAGTCCAGGTGCGCGTCGAAGAAGAAGGAGAGCCCGGAGGCGAAGGCGTCGACGTCCAGGCCCCGGGAGAGGCCCAGCTCGACGTAGCCGAAGCCGTCCGCGAGCGTGTACGCCAGCTCCTGCGCGGCCGTCGCCCCGGCCTCGCGGATGTGGTAGCCGGAGACGGAGAGCGGCTTGTAGGCGGGGATGGAGCGGGCGCAGTGCTCCATCAGGTCGCCGATGAGGCGGAGGTGCGGCTCGGGCTGGAACAGCCACTCCTTCTGGGCGATGTACTCCTTGAAGATGTCGGTCTGGAGCGTGCCGTTGAGCACCCCCGGGTCGACGCCCTGGCGCTCGGCGGCGACCAGGTACATGCAGAAGACGGGGACGGCCGGGCCGCTGATCGTCATCGAGGTGGTGACGTCGCCGAGGGGGATGTCCCGGAACAGGATCTCCATGTCGGCCGCGGAGTCGATGGCGACCCCGCAGTGGCCGACCTCACCGAGCGAACGCGGCTCGTCGGAGTCGCGGCCCATCAGGGTCGGCATGTCGAAGGCGACGCTGAGCCCGCCGCCGCCCGCCGCGAGGATCATCTTGTAGCGCTCGTTGGTCTGCTCGGCGTTGCCGAAGCCGGCGAACTGGCGGATGGTCCAGGTGCGGCCCCGGTAGCCGGTGGGGTGCAGCCCCCGGGTGAAGGGGTACTCCCCCGGCCAGCCGATCCGCTCGAATCCCTCGTACGTGTCACCGGGGCGCGGCCCGTAGACCGGCTCCACCGGGTCCCCGGAGAGCGTGGTGAAGTCCGCGTCGCGCTTGCGGGCCTTGTCGTAACGGGCCTGCCAGCGGAGGCGGCCTTCCTCGATCGCGTCAGCGTCCATGCTTCGAATTTACTAGGACGTCCTACTAAATGTCGATGGCAAACCGCCCGGCGCTTCGGCGCGGGGCGGTTCGGGTGGGCCGCGAACGGCCCGGGTCAGGCTTTCGCGGGCTCCGCGGCGGGCTTGGCGACCAGCGCCTGGGCCTCGCGGCTGACCTTCGGCTCGACGAAGAAGGAGGCGAAGGGGATGCAGCCGGCCGCCAGCACCCACAGGAGCTTGCCGAACGGCCACTTCGCCTTGGAGCCGAGGTCGAAGGCGAAGATGACGTAGACGATGAACAGGACGCCGTGGATCTGGGAGATCACCATGGTGTCGCCGGTCTCGAACCCGTACTTCGCGATGATCGCCGCCGTGAACACGAGCAGCCAGACGGCGGTGACGTAGGCCATCACCCGGTAGCGGGTGAGCACGTTCTGTTTCATGGCCACGAGCGTAACGGGACGCTCGGGGCGATCTTCGCGCGGGTTCGGCGTTACGGAGAGGCGCGCCGCCGCCCGGCGCGCGCGCTCACTTCTCCTCGAAGTCCTGCGCCGCGACCCGCAGCGGCCGGAGCATGGCGAAGATCTCCGCGCACTCCTCGGAGTCGTACGCACCGAGGCCGAAGTCCATCGCCATCAGGTCCCGGGTGGCCGACTCGACGACCTCGCGCCCCTTGCCGGTGATGGAGGCGAGGGTGCCGCGCCCGTCGTTCGGGTTGGGGCGCTTGCTCACCAGACCGGACCTGACCAGCCGGTCCACGGTGTTGGTGACCGAGGTGGGGTGCACCATCAGCCGCTCCCCGATCTTGGACATCGGCAGCTCACCGGCCTTGGAGAAGGTGAGCAGCACCAGCGCCTCGTACCGGGCGAAGGTCAGTCCGTACGGCTTGACGACGGCGTCGACCTCGGCGAGGAGGATCTGCTGGGCCCGCATGATCGAGGTGATCGCCCCCATGGAGGGCACGGGCCCCCAGCGCTGGTGCCAGAGTTCCTCGGCACGGGCGATGGGATCGAAGGGAAGGCTGAGCGGCTTCGGCACGGCACCGACCTTACCCACTGGTCACATGCCGGTCAGCCCCGTCTTGCCCTTCGGTATCGGACATCTGTCCGGGGGCCGTACGGCGGACCTCGGCGACGACCACGAGCGAGACGACGGTACCGATGATTCCGGATGCGGCGACCACGTGGTGCACCGGGAAGAACTCGGCCGCGAGCCCCGCCAGCGCCATGCCGAGCCCCTGGATCGTCATCAGCCCGGCGCTGAGCAGCGTCATGGCCCGGCCGCGCAGCTCCGGCGACACCGCGTCCACGAACCACTGGTCGAGCCCGATGACATAGGCCGCGCCCATCCCGGCCAGCGCGAGGGCGGCCAGGGCGAGCGGCAGCCCGGGGCGGACCGCGTACACCACCAGCGGCAGCAGGCCCACGGCGGCGACCGGCAGCACGATCCGGGAGCGGGTACGGGGCCGGAGCGCGGATCCCACGAAGAGCTCGGCCCCCACGTGCCCCACGGCCATCGCGCTGAGCAGCAGCCCGGTGGCGGCGGGTCCCGCACCGATCCCGTCGGCGTACGGGGCGGCCAGCGCCTCCGGGGCGACCACGAACATCGCGGGCAGCCAGGACAGCAGCATCAGCGCCCGGATACGGCGGTCGCCCAGCACCAGGCGGGCCCCGGCCAGCGACTCCGTCAGCAGCGCGCCACCGCCCGAACCGGCCCGGGCAGGACGGTCGCGGGTGCCGAAGCGGAGCAGGAGGGCCGAGCAGAGGAACGTCACCACGGTGACGGTGATCGCCCCGCGCGGGGAGAGCGCGGCGAGCAGCACCCCGCCGACGCCGAACCCGACGAGCATCGCGCTCTGCGAGACGATCCGCAGGAGGGAGCGGCCCAGGACATAGAGGTCGCCCTCGCCGAGGATGTCGGTGAGGGCAGCCATCCGGGTCCCGGTGAAGACCGGTGCGATGGCGGCCACCAGGCAGCGCAGGGCCAGGAGTCCGGCGACCGGGGTGGCGGGCGCCAGCATCACGGCGACGCAGACCGCGCAGACGAGGTCGCAGACGACCAGGACGCGGCGGGCCGGGTAGCGGTCGGCGACCCCGGCGAACAGCGTCCCGCCGATCGCGTACGGGAGCAGCCCCAGCGCGAAGGTCAGCGCGCTGAGCAGCGGGGAGCCGGTGAGGTCGTACACGAGGACGGTGAGGGCGAGTTCGCTGACGACGACGCCGAGGAGCGAGAGCAGGTGCGCGGCGAAGACGGCGCGGAACTCGGAGACGGCGAAGACGGCGCGGTAACCGGCCGAGGGGCCGGCGGAAGATCCCTGGGGCATGGACAGAAGCCTGGGCGGGGACGGCCCCGCACCCTAGACTTTCGGCTGGACACGAATCTCCTCCTCGTCGGCGGGCCGCTGTATGCCGTTCCAGATGCACTTCGGTGAGAACGATCTGCTGCGCTGCCGCTTCGCGCTCTCGCCCCTCTGGGAGACGCAGGAGGCCGTACGCACCCTCGCCCGCCCGCACCGGCACGGCTACCACCTGCCCTGGCTCCGGCGGGTCCGCGAGGCGGCGCGGACGCTGGACCTGGAGCCGCTCTGGCTGCTCATGCCGGACGGCGGCTACAACCCGGACTTCTTCTGCCCGCCGCCGCTCAATCCGCTGGTGACGTTCGAGGAGGAGATCGCGGGCGTCCGGGCGGTGGATCCGGAGGTGGCACGGGCCGACATGGCGCTGGCGCTCGCGGAGCGGCCCGGTCACCTGGAGTCGGCGACGGGGCGACGCCTGCTGGCCGACCCCGCCGGGGCCGTGGAGCTGCTGACCGGCCTGCTGGAGCGGGCCTGGCAGGTGCTCGTCGCCCCGTACTGGCCCCGGCTGCGGGCGCTGCTGGAGGCCGACATCGCCCACCACTCCCGGCGGCTCGCGGAGAGCGGCCTGGAGCGGCTGCTGAGCGAGGTGAGCCCGCGGCTCGGGTGGAACGGCTCCACGCTGACGCTGACGGGGACGCACGGTGACCATGAACGGACGCTGGGCGGGGCGGGCCTGGTGCTGATGCCGAGCGTGTTCGTCTGGCCGGACGTGATGAGCGGCTCCGACGAACCATGGCAGCCCGCGGTGATCTACCCGGCGCGCGGAATCGGCGGGCTGTGGGCCGAGGCCGACGAGCGGACGCCGGAGTCCCTCGCCCGGCTGCTGGGCCGGGCCAGGGCGGACGTGCTGTGCGCGCTGGACGAACCGGCCGGGACGAGCGCCCTGGCCCACCGGCTGGGCCTCGCCGCCTCCTCCGTGTCGGCGCATCTGTCGGTGCTGCGGGAGGCGGGGCTGCTGACGTCGCGGCGGTACGGACACCAGGTGCTGTACGAGCGGACGCCGCTGGGGATGGCGCTGGCGGCGTCGGGCTGAGCGGGCCCCGGTCACGGAAGGTGTCGCACCGCCACTCCCAGTGACCGCTATGTCACGATTGCTCCCGTTCCTGTCCGCACAGCCCCACCGCTGTGCCGTCCCGTATGCCGTCAGCGCATATGCTCCCGTATCCGTGAGCCACCGTCGTCCGAGGGGGCTGGATGTCCGGCCGCAGAACCACCACCAGAGTCTCCAGGGTCTTCAGGGCCACCAGGGTTTTCAGGGGCCTTCCCGCCCTGGCCGCCGTCGCCCTGGCGACCGCCCTCACAGCGGGCTGCTCCTCGCCGGGCGGCGTGACTCCCGCGGCCGCCGAGGCCGACCCCGTACGGGGCGAACCCGCGCCGAGCGCGGCGTCCCCCTACTGGGTGGACCCGGACAGCGACGCCACCCACCAGGCGCGCGCCTGGGACCGGCAGGGGCGTACGGAGGACGCGAAGGCCCTGCGGCGGATCGCCGTCCACCCGTCCGCGCTCTGGCCCGCCTGGGACGACCCGGCCCCGGAGATCCGGGCCGCCGCGAAGGCCGCCGCCCGGACGGAGAAGAGCATCCTGCTGGTCGCCTACAACATCCCGCACCGCGACTGCGGGGCCTACTCGGCGGGCGGCGCGAAGGACGCGACCGCCTACCGGTCCTGGATCGGGGAGTTCGCCGACGCCATCGGGGACGCCCCGGCGACCGTGATCCTGGAGCCCGACGCCCTCGCCCTCATCGCTGACGGCTGCACCCCGGCCCAGCACCACGCCGAGCGCTACGAACTGCTCTCCGAGGCCGTGGACACGCTCAAGGCCAAGCCGCGGACCAAGGTCTACGTGGACGCGGGCAACCCCGACTGGATCGAAGAACCGTCCAAGATCGCGGCACAGCTGCGACAGGGCGGCATCGACCGGGCGGACGGCTTCTCGCTGAACGTCTCCAACTTCCAGTCGAACGCGAGCGTGAAGGAGTACGGAGCCCTCCTCTCCGACGCGGTCGGCGGCGCGCACTACGTGATCGACACCAGCCGCAACGGCGGCGGCCCCCTCACCGGCGACCGCGCCGAAGCCTGGTGCAACCCCCCGGGCCGCGCACTCGGCACCCCGCCGACCACCGACACCCGCGACGACCGGCTCGACGCCTATCTGTGGATCAAGCGTCCCGGCGAGTCGGACGGCACCTGCCGGGGCGGCCCCGAGGCGGGCACCTGGTGGCCGGAGTACGCCCTGGGGCTGGCGCAGCGCGCGAAGACCTGAGATCCGCCCGTACGAGGTTGAGGCCCCGCTCCACGACAAGGCGCCACCCGGTCCAGCAGGATCAGGTGGCGCTTCGGTGTCGGCGGTGCGAGGGGGCTACAGGCCGTCAGCTCGCCAGGCATGCTCGCGCGTCTCGTGCAGTACCGCCCCGGCGTCCCACTCGATCGCCTCCTCCACCGACTCACCGACGATCCGGTGTTCCGTGATCTGCGCCAAGGACGGCACGATCACGTGGCGCACACCGTTGCGGAGGAGCCGACGCACCAACCGGCCCGGCCGGATGCCGGGGCCGTCTTCGTAGTGGATGCAGTCCAGCTCCAAGCCGTGCGCCTCGGCGTACTTGCCCAGTTCGTTCTCAACAAGGCGAAGTTCCTCTTCGTCAACGTCGGGGCGCACACGCACGTAGCCGTACGCGATGGGGTTGTCAGTCACCTTGCACCTGCTCTTCCTTCTCTTCACCACGCGGATCAGTTGGTTCGGCGGAGGCCGTCAAGGAGGCGCTGCATCAGGGCGGTGGAGGCCATCTCCTCGACCGGACCGCTCGGTGGTTCGATTGCGCCCGGCACGCGTACGGGCAGGGGAGGAAGCGGCGGCGGTTTCGGCGGCCCGGTGAGCGACACCTCGGCCCACGTGACCTTTCCGCCCGCGTCCGGTCGGTAGACGTCCCAGCGTTCGGTCAGGGCCTCGACGAGCAACAGGCCGCGCCCGCCCTCGGTGTCCTCGTCGGGGTTCTTCCTCACCGGGGCGTCGGTCGTGTCGGCACAGGCGAGATCATGAAAGCGCAGCTCGAAGCCCTGGTGGAGGACAGCAGGCAATCGAACGTGCAGCTTCAGGTGCTGCCGCAGAACGACCCGATGAACGCATGCCTCTTCGGACCGTTCGTCATCATGAGCTTCCCGGCGTCGAGCGAGACGGACATCATTTACACCGAATCGCCGACCAGTACCCTGTACTACGAAGAAACAGCCGACGTCGACACCTACACCACACTGTTTCGGCGCTTGAACATGGCCGCAGCTAACGTCAGTAATTCACGGGCGCTCATTCTGGACGCCATAAAGGAAATGGAATAAGACAGTGAAGCCTTACATTGAGCGCGCTTCGGCTGCCGGACCGGAGTGGGTGAAGTCCTCGTACTCCGGTAACAACGGCAACTGCGTAGAGGTTGCGGCTCTGGCGGACGGTGGTCGCGCGCTGCGCGACAGCAAGGACCCGAGCGGGCCGGTGCTGAGGTTCACGGCTGGGAAGTTCGCCGCGTTCGTTGCCGGTACGCGTGGTGGCGAGTTCGACTGAGCACTGGCCAAGAAGCAGGTCGGCAGACTGGCAGGGGTTCGGTGGTGGCAACCGTGCTGAAGGACGCCCTGCGGCGTCTGCGTTCGGTGAAGTCGCGGGAGCCGTCCGACGCGGACTGCGTCGAGTTCGCCGACTGGCGGGACGAAGTCGCCGACGCCTTGGACGCGTTGGCCTGTGTGCTGGTCTTCGAGGAGGACCGGGTCAGGGCCCGAGCGGAAGCGGCCGTTGCTCGGGAGCAGGCCGTTGAGATTCGGCATCGGTGCGGGGCCGGGGCCGGCGAGCACTGAGGTCGCGTGGCCGCCGGCCGGCAAGCTGTCGCCCCTGCCTGCCTGCTGGGTGCCGGCCCCGCCCCCGCACGCCGGCAACGCCCCCCGCCTCACCCTGCCTTGACCCACTTCGCCTCTGACGGGATGCCGTCCGTGTCCGTCACGAAGAGCATGTACCAGCCGGGCGGCACCAGCGTCGCGTCGTCCGGGACGGTCACGCTCAGCTCGCCGTTGCCCTTCTTCAGGCCCAGTTCGATCGAGCGCTGCTCGACGTCCGTGGTGTGCGTGACCGCGCTCGGCCGCATCAGCCGGGCCGTGGCGATCCGGTCGGCGTCGGCGGTCTCGAAGGTGACCGTCGCTCCGCGCTCGACCGCCTCGGGGCCGTCCCCGATCACCGGGCGGCTGTCCTTGCCCCGGTGCAGGGCGGGCGGGGTGTAGACCTCCATGCGCTGCTCGAACTTGCCGAGCTTGGTGTTGTCCTTGTCGCCGTAGAGGGAGTCCGAGCCGAAGGTCGCCACCCGTCCGTCCGGCAGCAGCAGCGCCTCGGAGTGGTAGTTGCGGCCCACGGTCGGCTCGGCCGCCTCCTTGAAGGCGTCGGCCTTCGGGTCATAGGTCTGCGCCTTGAGGATGTTGCTGTTCCCCCGGCCCCGGTAGTCCACCGAACCGCCGCTGGTGAACACGGTGTCGTCCGGCATGATCACGCTGTTCAGGTAGCGCGTGCCCTGCGGCAGGTCGGGGCCGGGCTTGAAGGCCGGACTGGCCTCCTTGAGGTCGATGACGGCGGTGCGGGCCGTGGACTTCTTGGACTCGCCGACCCCGCCGCCGCCCAGCACCATCACCTTCTGGTCCTGCACGGGCGGCAGCAGCAGCGAGGCCGCCGTCTCCAGCTCGTCGGTGTCGGTGAGGCCGGGGACCTTGGTGAAGGTGTTCTTCTTGATGTCCCAGATCCCGGGGTCGCGGCCCTTGTCCGCCGGGCCGTAACCGGCGTTGGCCCCGGGGTAGAAGAGCTTGCCGCCCTTGGTGAGGAAGAGCGCCGGGTAGGTCGGGAAGTAGTGGAAGGGGCCCTTGGCCCACTTCTTGGTCTTCGGGTCGTAGACCTCGTTGTCGCCCGGGAGGATCGCGCCGACGTCGTCGAGGCCGGAGACCGCGAGGACCCTGCCGTCCTCCAGGCCGACGAGCGTCGGGTACCAGCGGGCCTCCTTCATGGGGTCGACCTTGATGTACTTCTCGGCCGTCGGGTCGAACTCGTAGGCGGCCCTGATCCCCTGGAAGTCCTGCTTGTCCATGGTGATCTTCTCGGCGAGCCCGTAGGAGTTGGCGGCCTCCTTGCCCTTCAGTCCGACGATCTTGTACTGGGCGGCGTCCGTGGCCACCGCGTCGGGGCCGTCGTTCAGCGCCTCCACGAAGACCCGCTGCTCCGCCGCCGTCACCTTGGTCTTCCACGGCTTCATCTGGCCGCTCTTGAAGTACGTGACCTCGAACTCGCGCTTCGCCTTGGGCACGGTGACGTCGAACTTGGCCGCGTACTCGACGCCGGAGGGCGAGCGGAAGACCGTGCCCTTCTTCAGCTTCAGCGGCTTGTCCGGGTTCTCGTTCTTCACCCGCATGCCGCCGCCGGCCCGCCGCACCTTGTCGTCCAGCACCTCGTAGCGGGCGGTGCCGCCGGCGATCAGCAGCCGCCCGTCCGGGAGTTGGGCGTGGCCGCCGCAGAAGAAGTCCTCCGGGGTGGGGATCTTCTGGAAGGTGTTCTCCGCCGGGTCCCACAGCACGGTGTCGAAGGTGCCCGCGTCGAAGTTCTTCTCGTCGTTCCCGGAGCCCGCGACGATCAGCACCTTCCCGGTGTGCAGGAGCGCCGCGTGGATCGCGTTGGTGCGGTACTCCTTCGGGATGTCGACGCGCTCCCAGGAGCCGTACTCCGCCTTGTACCCGGGCTGGGCGATCTTGTACGCGTGGTACTGGCCCTCGGCGAAGGAGAGCGCCGCCGGGGCGTTGAGCCCCGCGAGCACCACCACCGCGCCGCCGCCCAGCAGCGTCTTCCTCATCTTCTTCGAGGGCCGGTAGGCCATGGGTCAGTTCCCTCCTGCGGTGGTGGCGGCGGTGGTACCGGCCTTCGCGGTGCTGGTCGCCGGGGCGCTGGTCGTGGTGGTGGTCGTCGCGGTGACGAACGTCGGCTCGGGCAGCGACTGCTGTACGGGAGCGGGAGCGGCAGCCGAGACGGAAGCGGGGGCGGGGGTGGGGGCGGCCGCCGAAGCGGGAGCAGGGGCGGGCGCAGGGGCCGCGTCGCGGTCCCGCTCGCGGCGGTCCTGCCATTGGGTCCACGCCCATACCGCGACCGGCGAGAGGGATATCGCCAAGCCCAGCGTCGCCCAGGTCCGCATCGCCACATGGGTGTGGTCCAGGTAGACGGACGCGGCGAGCGAGGAGAACAGGACGGCCGCCCAGGCGAGGTGGATGCGGAAGGTGAGCAGCCGGTCCGGTGAGGTCTGGCCGCCCTTGGGCGTGACGACGAACCGGCCGTTGGTGCGCAGGACCGCCGAGCCGAGCGACTTGAGGTAGATCGGCGCGGAGAGCGCGGACATGGCCATCCCGGCGAGGCCGCCGGAGCCCTCGGGTTCGTGCGGGGACACGTTGTGCCGCCGGTTCCAGAGGTACAGCCCGATCTGGAGGGCCGCCGCGTCGCTGTAGAGCATCAGCCAGATGGAGGCGGCGACCTGGGTGCCGGACGCCCCGAACCAGAGGAAGAGCACGCAGCTGAGCACGCCCAGCAGCCAGTTGACGGCGGTCATCGGGTAGTAGACGAGCATGAGGGTGTAGCTGAGGAGCCGGCCGGGCGGGACCCGGAACAGCGCCTTGCCGTACTGCTTGAACAGCGTCTCGTACGTGCCCCTCGACCAGCGCAGCTGCTGGGTGAAGAAGTCCGTCCAGGAGGCGGGCCCCTCACCGACCGCCAGCACGTCGGGGGTGTAGACGGAACGCCAGAAGCGTCCGGTGAGGGGGTTGCGGCGGCGGTGGATCTCGAAGCCGGTCGCCATGTCCTCGGTGATCGAGTCGTAGAGCCCGCCGACCTGGCGTACGGCGGCGATGCGGACGACGTTGTTGGTGCCGACGAACATGGGCGCGCCGTAGCGGTTGCCCGCGCGCTGGATCAGGGCGTGGAAGAGGAACTGCTGCGACTCGGCGGCCTTGGTGACGGCCGAGTCGTAGTTCCCGTACACCTGCGGGCCGACGACGAAGGCGATGTCGGGGTCCCGGAAGTAGCCGAGCATCCGCTCCAGGAAGTTGGGCATCGGCACGTGGTCGGTGTCGACGGAGGCGAAGAAGTCGTAGTCGCCGCCGTGCAGGGCGATCCAGGCGTTGTAGTTGCCGTGCTTCGTGCGCGCCTTGTGGACGCCCTTCTCACGGTTCCACTCGGGCACCCCGCGCCGGGTGAAGTGGTGCACGCCCAGCTCCGCGCAGAGCATCCGGGCGGCCGGGTCGTCGCCCTCGTCGAGGAGCCAGATGTCCAGCGGTCCGGGGTGCGTCATCCGCACCGCGCCCTTGAGGGTGGCGCGCACCATGGCGAGCGGTTCCTTGCCGGGGACGTACGTGGTGAGGAAGGCGACGCGGGTGCCCCGCTCGGGCGTCACGGGCACCGGGTCCCGGGCGACCATCGTCGCGTGCGCGATGGAGACCACGTTGACCAGCATGAAGAACCCGATCAGGCCGATCGAGACCAGCATCACGGTGTCGGCGACGACGAGCCAGCGCGCCCCGTTCTCCCGGTCGGTCCAGTGCGTGGGCCAGACCAGGTAGAGCATCAGGGCGCCGGTGAGGACCGGGGCCAGCGTCATCAGCAGGACGGCCCTTATTCGGCGCTTCTCCGTCGAGAGCAGGCTCCTGTACCGCACTCGGTATCCCGTCGGGTCCGGCTCGGTGAGCGGACCCGCGAGCCGGCTGTAGGTGTCGTAGTCGTAGCCCTCCGACCGCACCGTGCCTCCCACTGTCGAACGGGTTGATATCCCCACAGAAGGGGACAGGCAACGGCGTGTCGACTTGGCAGGTCCGAGTGAGCGGTTTTTGGTCCGGAGCCGGAAAAGCCCCCGGCCGTGTGGTGGCGGGGGGCTCATCGGGTGAACCGGGGGCTCGACGGGTGAACGCGCGGCGGTGGACGCCGGACGGTTCGCGCGGCGGCACCGGACGGTTCGTCAGGGGGCGAGGTGGCGCTCCACCGTCTCGACCTTCGAGGTCAGACCGTCCGTGACGCCGGGCCGGATGTCGGCCTTCAGCACCAGGGAGACGCGGCCGGCGCGGGCCTCGACGGCGGCCACGGCGCGCTTGACCACGTCCATGACCTCGTCCCACTCCCCCTCGACGGAGGTGAACATGGCGTCGGTGCGGTTGGGCAGCCCGGACTCGCGGACGACGCGGACGGCGTCGGCGACGTAACTGCCGACGTCCTCGCCGACGCCGACCGGGGAGACCGAGAAGGCGACGATCATGCGCTGACCGTGCCCTCGCGGCGGGCGCGGGCGGCGATGACGCCATCGGCCTCGTACTTCTTGAGGAGCTTGTCGCCGTAGAGCCCGCCGAAGGGGATCAGCGACAGGAGGAAGAAGAGGGCGACGCGCTTGAGCGGCCACTTGGCCTTCATCCAGACGTCGAGCAGGAACACGGCGTAGATCACGAAGAGGACGCCGTGGATCATGCCGAGCGGCATCATCAGGAAGTCGATGTCCGAGATCCGGCTGAGGATGGAGCCGAAGAGGATCAGGGCCGGGAAGGACAGCGCCTCGGGAATCGAGATGAGGCGCAGCCGGTGCAGGGCGGAAGCGGTCTTGATGTCCACAGGGGCACCTTCGGTGGGAGGGGGTCGTGTGGGCTCGTGCCCGCGGGCCCGCCGACGCGGGCCCACCTTCGTGGGCTCACCGTCGCGGGCTTGTGAACGCGAGCACAAGCCGCCCCCATTGTGGCATCGCGGCGGTACGTCCCCGGAGCCGGGGCCCCTCCGGTCCGCGGGCGCGCGTATCACCGCATATCAGGGCCGGTCCGGGTGCGCATCAGGGGCGTAACGGTTCCGTGGGGGGTGTCCCGGGGTGCGGCGCGGGGGGCTACCTTCGTCGCGTGGCGATGTTCCGACTCCAAGGCAGCAAGACGCTCGCCGTCGATCTGACGGGCGATGCCGTCAAGGCGAAGAACGGCTCGATGGTCGCGTACGACGGCCGGATGGCCTTCAAGAAGATGACCGGCGGCGGTGAGGGGATCCGCGGCATGGTGACCCGCCGGCTGACCGGCGAACAGATGGCCGTGATGGAGGTGTCCGGGCAGGGCACCTGCTATTTCGCCGACCGGGCGAGCGACGTCAACCTGGTCGCGCTGCACGGCGACAAGCTGTACGTGGAGGCGAGCAACCTGCTGGCCACCGACGCCGGGCTGCGCACGGGCACGACGTTCACCGGACTGCGCGGCGGGGCGAGCGGCAACGGCCTGTTCACCACCACGGTGGAGGGCACCGGGCAGGCGGCGATCATGTCGGACGGGGAGGCGGTGCTGCTGCGGGTGACGCCGCAGTATCCGCTGATGGTCGACCCCGGCGCGTACATCGCCCATCAGGGCCACCTCCAGCAGCACTTCCAGGCCGGGGTGAACTTCCGGACGCTGATGGGCGAGGGCTCCGGCGAGGCGTTCCAGATCCGCTTCGAGGGCGACGGCCTGGTCTACGTACAGCCGAGCGAGCGCAACACCGTGGGGGGTGACGTCTGATGCCGTTCCGGGAGATCAACTCCAAGATGGTCGAGGCCACGGTGGTGCCGGGCCAGAAGCTCTACAGCCAGCGCGGCGCGATGCTCGCCTACCGGGGCGAGGTCTCCTTCACCCCGAACATCCAGGGCGGCCAGGGCGGTTTCGCCTCGATGATCGGCCGCCGGGTGACGGGCGAGGCGACGCCGCTGATGACGGTCGAGGGCTCGGGCACGGTGATGTTCGGCCACGGCGGCCACCACATCCAGGTGATCAACCTGGCCGGCGACACCCTGTACGTGGAGGCCGACCGCCTCCTCGCCTTCGACGGGTCCCTCCAGCAGGGCACCATGTTCATGGGCTCGCAGGGCGGGGTCATGGGCATGGTGCGCGGCCAGGTCACCGGGCAGGGGCTGTTCACCACGACGCTGGCGGGGCACGGCGCGGTCGCGGTGATGGCGCACGGCGGGGTGATCGAGCTGCCGATCAGCCCGGGCCGGGACATCCGGGTGGACCCGCAGGCGTATGTGGCCCACCACGGGGACGTGCGGAACAAGCTGTCCACCGCGCTCGGCTGGCGGGACATGGTGGGGCGCGGCTCCGGCGAGGCGTTCCAGCTGGAGCTGAGCGGGAACGGCGCGGTGTACGTCCAGGCATCGGAGGAGAAGCTGTGAGCACGCCAGTGACCGCGACCGTGAGCGCGATCGGGGGGACACCGTGAGCGCGCCCGTGGTCTTCGATCCGATGACGCTGCCGTCCGACGACAACGTCAACGCCTACACCTTCTGCGTGGAGCTCAAGGGGAGCCGCTGGTTCCTCCAGAAGGGCAAGATGATCGCCTACTACGGGCAGATCGGCTTCGACGGCATCGGGCACGGCCGGTTCGAGCGACTGGTGCGCTCCAGCTTCCATTCGCCGCTGCACGCGAGCGACTGGGTGGTGGCCGAGGGCAGCGGCAAGATGCTGCTGGCGGACCGGTCCTTCGACGTGAACTCCTTCGACCTGGACGACGGGAACCTGACGATCCGCTCGGGGAACCTGCTGGCGTACGAGCCGACGCTCGCGCTGAAGCAGTCGATCGTGCCCGGGTTCGTGACGCTGATCGGCACGGGGAAGTTCGTGGCCGCGTCCAACGGGCCGGTGGTCTTCATGGAGCCGCCGCTTCGGGTCGACCCGCAGGCACTGGTGGGCTGGGCCGACTGCCCCTCGCCGTGCCACCACTACGACCACGGCTATATGACGGGTTTCCTGGGCGGAATCCGGTCGCTGACCGGGATCGGCGGGACGTCGGGCGAGGAGCACCAGTTCGAGTTCGTGGGGGCCGGCACGGTGCTGCTCCAGTCCAGCGAGGCGCTGATGGCCGAGCAGGCGACGGGCGCGGTGCCGAACGCGCCGGGCGTTCCGGGCGGCGGGTCCGGACCGCGCACACCCGGCCAGCTGGGGGACCTCCAGCGTCGCTTCGGTTGGTGAGCGGTAGTCTGCGGAGTGTGACGTCGAACGTCTGCGCCCAGCCGTCGGTCCTTGCCAGCGGGCCCGCCGGGACCCCGGCGGCCCGGGGCGCCCGTCGTCACACCCCTTGCGCAGTCCCCATTTCGTCCGGCTTTCAACTTCTTAGGTAGAATCCATATATGGAGACCGAGACGGCCACCCGCTGGCTGAGCGACACGGAGCAGTGCGCCTGGCGCACCCACCTGGACGTCAGCAGGCTGCTGATGCACCAGCTGGAGAAGGACCTCCAGCCGTTCGGCCTGACCATGAACGATTACGAGATCCTGGTCAACCTCTCCGAGTCGGACGACCAGCGGATGCGGATGAGCGACCTCGCCGCCGCCACCCTCCAGTCCAAGAGCCGGCTCTCGCACCAGATCACCCGCATGGAGACGGCGGGTCTCGTCCGCCGCACCCACTGCGAGTCGGACCGGCGCGGACTGTACGCGGTCCTCACCGAGCTGGGCGCGGAGACCATGCGGAAGGTCGCCCCGCACCACGTCGACTCGGTGCGCAAGCACTTCATGGACCTGCTCTCCCCCGAGGCGCTCGCGGAGCTGCACGCGGCGCTGACGCCGATCGCGGAGCACTTGCGGGGGCGGCGCGGGAAGCCGTAGGGGTCCCGTAGCAGCGGTTACGTCCCTGAAGGGCGCCGGGTCCTCCCGGCGCCCTTCAGGCCGTTCGGGGCAGCCACAGCCGGAACGCCGCGCCGCCCTCCGGGGCCCGGTGCACGGTGAGCGTTCCGCCGTGGCGCGCGGCCACGTCCCGGGCGATGGCGAGGCCGAGACCCGCACCGCCGTCGTCGCGGCTGCGGGCGTCGTCCAGCCGGACGAACCGCTCGAAGATCCGCTCCCGCTCGCCCTCCGGAACGCCCGCCCCGTCGTCGCGGACCTCCACCCGCACCCCGCCGGCCTGTGCCGCCACCGAGACGGCGACGAAGCCCTCCGCGTGCCGCTGCGCGTTGTCCAGCAGGTTGCCGACCACCCGGGCCAACTGCCCGCGCGAGCCGCTCACCTCGTACGCGGAGCCTTCCGCCGCCTCCACCGTCACCGGGACGCGGTCCCCGGCCCGCTGGGAGACCTCCTCGCGCACCAGCGCCCCCACCTCCAGGCGGGCCGCCCCCGGCTTCTCCCCCGCGTCCAGCCGCGCCAGCAGCAGCAGGTCCGCCGCAAGCACCTGGAGGCGTACGGTGTCGGCGACCGCGCCCGGGAGGTCCAGCAGCTCCGGGTGGGCCTCGGCCACCTCCAGCTGGGTGCGGAGCGAGGCGATCGGGGAGCGCAACTCGTGCGAGGCGTCCGCGACGAACCGCCGCTGCCGCTCCACCGACGCCTCCAGGACGGTCAGCGTCTCGTTGGTCGTCCGGGCGAGGCGGGCGATCTCGTCGCGCGAGTCGGGCTCCGGGACGCGGCGGGCCAGGTCCTCGGAGGCGGTGATCGCGGCCATCTCGCGGCGGATGCCCTCGACCGGCCGCAGCGCCCGCCGGGTCACCAGCCAGGTCACCCCGGCGACGACGGCCAGCAGGAGCGGCAGCCCGGTCAGCATGGCCCCGCGCACGGTGCCCACCGCCTCCTGCTCGGCGGCGAGCGGGGCCCCCGCGTGGACGGTCAGGGTGAGGCCGGCGGGCGTGGTGGCCTCGACGGCGGCGAACCGGTAGTCGGCCCTCTTCCCGTCCACGGTGGCGGCCCCGTCCGAGAAGTCCGGGTCGTCGGAGGAGACCTCGCCCCGGCCGGGCCGCCCGCCGTCGTCGCCCCCGTCGTCGTCATCGTCATCGTCGTCGCCGGGGGACGGGGTGGCGCCGACCGAGGCCGAGGGTACGGGGCTGACGCCCGCCGAACCGGTCCCGGAGACGGCCTGGAGCCCCTTGGAGACGAAGACCACCCGCCCCTCCTCGTCGGTCACCTGGACCGGGTGGTCCTCCTCGTCGTCCAGGTCCAGATCCCCGTACGGGGTGTCCAGGGCGAGCTGCCCGGCCACCTCCCGGGCGGCCACCTCCGCCTGGAGGTCCGCCTGGTCGATCAGGTTGGCGCGGAGCACCAGGAGCACGGCGAGCCCGGCCGCGACCAGGGCGACGGCGACGACCAGGGTGGCCCCGAGCGCGGCCCTGGCCCGTACGGACCTCACGACGCCTCCAGGCGGTAGCCCGCGCCGCGTACCGTACGGATGGCGGCGGCCCCCAACTTGCGGCGCAGGGTGGAGATGTAGACCTCGACGATGTTCGGGTCGCCGTCGTAGGCGAAGTCCCAGACGTGTTCCAGGATCTCGGCCTTGCTGACCACCTGCCCGGCGCGCAGGGCGAGTTGCTCCAGCACCGCGAACTCCTTGGCGGTGAGGGCGTATTCGTCCTCGCCCCGGTGGACGCGGCGGGCGGCGGTGTCGATACGGAGGGCGCCGACGGTCAGCACGGGCGCGGCGGTTCCCGCGCCCCGGCGGCGCAGGAGGGCGCGGACCCGGGCGACGAGGACGACGTAGCTGAAGGGCTTGGTGAGGTAGTCGTCCGCGCCGGTGTCGAGGCCCTCGGCCTCGTCGTACTCGCCGTCCTTGGCGGTCAGCATGAGGATCGGCACCTCGTGTCCGGCGGCGCGCAGGGCGGCGCAGACCCGGTAGCCGTTCATGCCGGGCAGCATGATGTCGAGGATCACGAGGTCATAGCCGCCCTCGCTCGCCCGGTACAGCCCTTCGAGCCCGTCGTGCACGACGTCCACGGCGAAGCCCTCGGCGGTCAGTCCCCGGGCGAGGGACACCGCGAGACGCTTCTCGTCCTCCACGATCAACAGGCGCATGCGCACAGCCTCGCAAACTCCGCCTGAAGAAACCTTCAGGCGGCTTCAGGCTGCGTTCAGCATCGGGTCGGCAGGGTGGGACACGTCGAACAGCAGCACCTCTCGGGAGGAAACCTCATGAAGCGCAACGTCACCATCGCGGCGATCACCGCGGCCGTGCTCATCGGCGGCACGGCCGCCGGCGCCGTCGCCTTCGCGGACGACGACCGGGACGACGCCCCCACCAGCAGCGCGAGCGCCGGGACCGACCGCACGGCGGACGACGACGGGCGCACGGGGACGACCGGCGGCGAGGACGCCCGCATCGCCCTCGACCAGGCCGTCGCCGCCGCGCTCAAGAGCGTCCCCGGCACGGTCACCGAGGCCGAGCTCGACGATGACGACGACGGCCGTACGGTCTGGGAGCTCGACGTCCACGGCTCCGACAAGACCTGGCACGACGTGACGGTGGACGCCGTCGACGGCAAGGTCCTGAAGACCCGTGACGACGATGACGACGACCGCGACCGCAACGCGCCCCGCTCGTCCGCCGTCACCCTGAACGCGGCGGCGGACGCGGCTCTGAAGAGCGCGCCGGGCCGCGTCACGTCGATCGACCTGGACGACGACGATGACGACGACGGCAACAGCCGCCGGGGCGGCGTCCTGCGCTGGGACGTCGACATCACCGGCAAGGACGGCAAGCGGCACGAGCTGCACGTCGACGCGAAGAGCGGCAAGGTCACCGTGGACCGCGACGACGACGGGGACGACGACCGGGACGACCGTGACGACCGCGCGGACGACCGGGACGACGACGCGGACGACCGCGACGACAGCTGACGTACCTCCCCCGTACGGAAGAGGGCCCCGGGAGCGGCAGGTGCCGCTCCCGGGGCCCTCAGCGCGTGCTCAGGAGCTTGCCGTGAGCCCCGCCACCAGTTCGTCCGCCGCCGCGTACGGGTCGAGGCCGCCGGCCACGATGCGTTCCGCCAGGGCGTTCAGGCGGCGGTCGCCGCGCAGGTCCGCGATCTTCTCGCGCAGCGCAGTGACCGCGATGGTCTCGACCTCGTGGGCGGCGCGGGCGGTGCGGCGTTCGGCCAGGACGCCGTGCTCCTCCATCCAGGCGCGGTGCTTCTCCAGGGCCTCGACGACCTCGTCGGTGCCCTCGCCCCGGGCGGCGACCGTCTTCACGATCGGGGGGCGCCAGTCGCCGGGGCCGCGCGACTGGCCGAGGCTCAGCATGTGGTTCAGCTCGCGGGCGGTGGCGTCGGCCCCGTCCCGGTCGGCCTTGTTGACCACGTAGACGTCGCCGATCTCCAGGATTCCGGCCTTGGCCGCCTGGATGCCGTCGCCCATGCCCGGGGCGAGCAGGACGACGGAGGTGTCGGCCTGCGAGGCGATCTCCACCTCGGACTGGCCGACGCCGACCGTCTCGACGAGGACCACGTCGCAGCCCGCCGCGTCCAGCACCCGGATCGCCTGCGGGGCGGACCAGGCGAGGCCGCCGAGGTGGCCCCGGGTGGCCATGGAGCGGATGTAGACGCCGGGGTCGGAGGCGTGGTCCGACATCCGGACCCGGTCGCCGAGCAGCGCGCCGCCGGAGAACGGCGAGGACGGGTCGACGGCGAGGACGCCGACCCGCTTGCCCGCCCGCCGGTAGGCGGAGACGAGCGCCGAGGTGGAGGTGGACTTGCCGACGCCCGGCGAGCCGGTCAGCCCGACGACGTAGGCGTGGCCGGCCAGCGGGGCCAGCGCGGCCATCACCTCGCGCAACTGCGGGGACGCCCCCTCCACCAGCGAGATCAGCCGGGCCACCGCACGCGGCCTGCCTGCTCGCGCCTGCTCGACCAGCGTGGGGACGTCCACGTCCACGTTCACCGCTCCGTTCGCCTTGCCCTGGAAACCGTACGGGTCTGGAATCCGTACGGGTGCTACTTGCCCGGCACGCGGATGATCAACGCGTCGCCCTGCCCGCCGCCGCCGCACAGCGCCGCGGCCCCCGTGCCGCCGCCGCGCCGCTTGAGCTCCAGGGCCAGGTGCAGGACGACCCGGGCGCCGGACATGCCGATCGGGTGGCCGAGCGCGATCGCGCCGCCGTTGACGTTGACCTTGTCCGAGGTGACGCCGAGGTCCTTCATGGACTGTACGGCGACGGCGGCGAAGGCTTCGTTGATCTCGATCAGGTCGAGGTCCTCGACGCTCAGGCCGTCCTTCTTCAGGGCGTGCCGGATGGCGTTGGAGGGCTGGGACTGGAGGGAGTTGTCGGGGCCGGCCACGTTTCCGTGGGCGCCGATCTCGGCGATCCAGTCGAGGCCCAGCTCCTGCGCCCTGGCCTTGCTCATGACGACGACCGCCGCGGCCCCGTCGGAGATCTGCGAGGAGGTGCCGGCGGTGATCGTGCCGTCCTTGGCGAAGGCGGGGCGCAGCTTGCCGAGGGACTCGACGGTGGTCTCGGGGCGGATGCCCTCGTCCTGCGAGAAGACGACCGGCTCGCCCTTGCGCTGCGGGATCTCGACCGGGGTGATCTCGGCCTCGAAGATCCCGTTCTTCTGCGCGGCGGCGGCCCGCTGGTGGGAGAGGGCGCCGATCTCGTCCTGGGCGGTGCGGTCGAGGCCCAGGCGGCTGTTGTGCTTCTCGGTGGACTCGCCCATGGGGATGTTCTCGTACGCGTCGGTGAGACCGTCGTACGCCATCGAGTCCAGCATCTCGATCGCGCCGTACTTGTAGCCCTCGCGGGACTTGGGCAGCAGGTGCGGGGCGTTGGTCATGGACTCCTGGCCGCCCGCGACCACCACGTCGAACTCCCCGGCGCGGATGAGCTGGTCGGCGAGCGCGATGGCGTCGAGCCCGGACAGGCACACCTTGTTGATGGTGAGCGCGGGCACGTTCAGCGGGATGCCGGCCTTGACGGCGGCCTGGCGGGCGGGGATCTGGCCCGCGCCGGCCTGGAGCACCTGGCCCATGATCACGTACTGGACCTGGTCGCCGCCGATGCCGGCCCGGTCCAGGGCCGCCTTGATCGCCGCGCCGCCGAGGTCGGCGGCGGAGAAGCTCTTGAGGGAGCCGAGGAGACGGCCCATGGGCGTCCGGGCGCCCGCGACGATCACTGAGGTGGTGGTACCGGTCGTTGCTGGCATGGGCACGGCCCCTTGGGATCGGATGTGAACGAGGGTTTACCTGAATGTACTGAGCACTCACGCGCCCGTCATCCGGCAGCCGGTGTGACGGCGCGCACGTTGCGTAACCGTGGCGGGAGCGGGGGTGCGAAGCCATGCTGAATCCATGCTGACGCGTATCGACCACATCGGGATCGCCTGCTTCGACCTGGACAAGACGGTGGAGTTCTACCGTGCCACGTACGGATTCGAGGTGTTCCACAGCGAGATCAACGAGGAGCAGGGCGTCCGGGAGGCCATGCTCAAGATCAACGAGACCTCGGACGGCGGGTCTTCGTACCTCCAGCTCCTGGAGCCGACCCGGGAGGACTCCGCCGTGGGCAAGTGGCTGGCGAAGAACGGGGAGGGCGTCCACCACATCGCCTTCGGTACGGAAGACGTCGACGGGGACGCGGCCGACATCCGGGAGAAGGGCGTCCGGGTGCTGTACGACGAGCCCAGGACGGGTTCGATGGGGTCGCGGATCACGTTCCTGCACCCCAAGGACTGCCACGGCGTCCTCACCGAACTGGTCACGAGCCGGGCGGAGCACTGACCCCCGGATACCCGGCCCGGTAGAGTGGGCGGTTCCGGGCCGGGGCCGGGTCGGGGCCGTACCGCGTCCTCGTCGTTTGTCTGTCACCATTCCCCGGGGGACCGCTCGCCCGCGAGCAGCACTCGTGTGTGGAGAGCTGCGCCCAGGGTTGGGGTCTCCCCTGCTCAGTGGGGCATCCTCGGCTCCAACGAAGTTGAGAGCTCGGGGAAGAAGTCAAGAGCTCGGGGAAGGATGGGACCGCGCAGTGCGGGGCTACGAAAGCCAGGAGAGCCACCGAGCTGAAGACGACCATCTCTCGCGGTTCGAAGCCGAGATGGCCCGGCTGAAGACCGACCGGGAGAAGGCCGTCCAGCACGCCGAGGACCTCGGTTACCAGGTCGAGGTCTTGCGCGCCAAGCTGCACGAGGCCCGGCGCAATCTGGCGACCCGTCCCGCCTACGACAGCGCGGACATGGGCTACCAGGCCGAGCAGCTGCTGCGGAACGCCCAGGTGCAGGCCGAGCAGCTGCGCAGCGACGCCGAGCGCGAACTCCGCGAGGCGCGGGCCCAGACGCAGCGCATCCTCCAGGAGCACGCCGAGCACCAGGCGCGCCTCCAGGCGGAGTTGCACAACGAGGCCGTCCAGCGCAGGCAGCAGCTCGACCAGGAGCTGTCCGAGCGCCGGCAGACCGTCGAGTCGCACGTCAACGAGAACGTCGCCTGGGCCGAACAGCTGCGCGCCCGCACCGAGTCGCAGGCCCGCCGCCTGCTCGACGAGTCGCGCGCCGAGGCCGAACAGGCGCTGGCCGCCGCCCGCGCCGAGGCGGCCCGGGCGGCCGAGGAGACCCGGCAGCGCGTCGGCTCGGAGGCCGAAGCGGCCCGGGCCGAGGCCGAGGCGATCCTGCTGCGCGCCCGCAAGGACGCCGAACGCATGCTGGGCGCGGCCTCCGCGCAGGCCCAGGAGGCCACCAGCCACGCCGAGCAGCTGCGCTCCAGCACCACCGCGGAGACCTCCCAGGCCCGCCAGCAGACGGCCGAGCTGAACCGGGCCGCCGAGCAGCGGCTCCAGGAGGCCGAGACCCGGCTCCGCGAATCCCGCCTGGAGTCCGAGAAGGTCCTCTCCGAGGCGAACGACGCGGCCGCCAAGAAGCTGGCCGCCTCCGAGTCGCAGAACGAGCAGCGCACCCGTACGGCCAAGTCGGAGATCGCCCGGCTGGTCGGCGAGGCCACCAAGAGCGCCGAGGCGCTCAAGGAGGAGGCCGAGCAGGCCCTCGTCGACGCCCGCACCGAGGCCGGGCGGCTGGTCGCCGAGGCGGCCGAGAAGGCCCGTACGGCGGCCGCCGAGGACGCGGCGGCCCAGCTCGCCAAGGCGGCCCGCAGCGCCGAGGAGGTGCTCACCAAAGCCTCCGAGGACGCGAAGTCGACGACCCGGGCCGCGAGCGAGGAGGCCGAGCGGATCCGCCGCGAGGCGGAGGCCGAGGCGGACCGGCTGCGCGGCGAGGCCGCCGAGCAGGCCGATGAGCTCAAGGGCGCGGCCAAGGACGACACCAAGGAGTACCGGGCCAAGACGGTCGAGCTCCAGGAGGAGGCCCGCCGGCTGCGCGGCGAGGCCGAGCAGCTGCGCTCCGAGGCGGTCGCCGAGGGCGAGCGCATCCGGGGCGAGGCCCGCCGCGAGGCGGTCCAGCAGCTGGAGGAGGGCGCGCGCACCGCCGAGGAGCTGCTCACCGAGGCGCGCTCCGACGCGGACGAGCTGCGCACCAAGGCGAGCGGCGAGAGCGAGCGCATCCGCGCCGAGGCCGCCGAGCGCGCGGCCACCCTGCGCAAGCAGGCCGAGGAGACGCTGGAGCGGGCCCGCGCCGAGGCCGAGAAGCTGCGGGCCGAGGCCGAGGAGCAGGGCGAGGCCACCACCGCGGAGGCCGAGCGGGCCGCCGCCGAGCTGCGCCAGGAGACCGAGCGCGGGGTCGCCGCCCGGCAGGCGGAGGCCGCCGACGAGCTGGCCCGGCTGCACACCGAGGCCGAGACCCGGCTCGCCGCCGCCGAGGAGGCCCTCGGCGAAGCCCGTACGGAGGCGGAGCGGATCCGCCGCGAGACGAACGAGGAGGCGGAGCGGCAGCGGGCCGAGGCCGCCGAGCGCGTCCGCGCGCTGACCGAGCAGGCGGAGGCGGAGGCCGAGCGGCTGCGTGACGAGGCCGCGGCGGACGCCTCGCAGTCCCGTGCCGAGGGCGAGAACATCGCCGTACGGCTGCGCACGGAGGCGGCGACCGAGGCCGAGCGGCTCAGGTCCGAGGCCAAGGAGAGCGCCGACCGGCTGCGGGCCGAGGCGGCCGCGGCGGCCGAGCGGGTCGCCGCCGAGGCGGCCGAGGCGCTGGACGCCGCCCAGGAGGAGGCCACGCGGCGTCGCCGGGAGGCCGAGGAGATCCTCGGCGCGGCCCGTGCCGAGGCCGGGCAGGAGCGCGAGCGGGCCCGCGAGCAGAGCGAGGAGCTGCTCGCCTCCGCCCGCAAGCGGGTGGACGAGGCGCAGGCCGAGGCCCAGCGGCTGGTCGAGGAGGCGGACGCCCGGGCGGCCGAGCTGGTCGCGGCGGCCGAGCAGACCGCCCAGCAGGTGCGGGACTCCGTCTCCGGGCTCCAGGAGCAGGCCGAGGGGGAGATCGCCGGGCTGCGTTCGGCCGCGGAGCACGCCGCGGAGCGCACCCGTACCGAGGCGCAGGAGGAGGCGGACCGGGTCCGCTCCGACGCGCACGCCGAGCGGGACCGGGCCTCCGAGGACGCGAGCCGTCTGCGGCGGGAGGCGAACGAGGAGACGACCCGGCTCCGGCAGGAGGCCCACGAGGAGACCGAGGCCGCGAAGGCGCTCGCCGAGCGTACGGTCTCCGAGGCGATCGCCGAGTCGGAGCGGCTGCGGGCGGACACCTCGGAGTACAGCCAGCGGGTGCGCACGGAGGCGTCCGACGCCCTCGCGTCGGCGGAGCAGGACGCGTCGAAGGCCCGGGCCGAGGCCCGGCAGGACGCCAACCGGATCCGTTCGGAGGCGGCGGCCCAGTCGGACCGGCTCATGGCCGAGTCGACGACCGAGAGCGAGCGCGTCCGCAACGAGGCCGCCCAGGCGTCCGAGCAGCTCGTCGTGGAGGCCACCACGGAGGCCAACCGGCGTCGCAAGGAGGCCACCGAGCAGGCCGACCGGCTGCTGGCCGAGGCGGGCGAGGAGGCCGAGCGGCTGCGCAACGAGGCGGCCGAGCGGCTGGGCTCCGCGCAGGAGCACGCGGCCCGCACCCACGAGGACGCCGAACGGCTGCGCGCCGAGGCGGAGTCGGCGGCCGAGGAGCTGCGCTCGGGGGCCCGCCAGGAGGCGGACCGGGTGCTGGACGAGGCGCGCGAGGCGGCCGCCAAGCGCCGGGCGGACGCGGCGGAGCAGGCGGACCAGCTCATCAACAAGGCGCGGGAAGAGGCGCTGCGTACGGCCACCGAGGCGGAGACCCAGGCCGACACGATGGTCGGCGCGGCCCGCAAGGAGGCCCAGCGGATCGCCTCGGACGCG
The DNA here is from genome assembly GCF_046548915.1 of Streptomyces sp. cmx-18-6. Taxonomy (NCBI): domain Bacteria; kingdom Bacillati; phylum Actinomycetota; class Actinomycetes; order Kitasatosporales; family Streptomycetaceae; genus Streptomyces; species Streptomyces sp. cmx-18-6. The sequence goes on from NZ_JAEBEP010000004.1 coordinate 459,940, forward strand.
ACCGTCGAGGGCAACACCCTGGTGGAGCGGGCCCGTACGGACGCCGACGAGCTGCTGGTCGGCGCCCGGCGCGACGCGACCCAGATCCGGGAGCGGGCGCAGGAGCTGCGGGCCCGGCTGGAGAGCGAGATCGAGGAGCTGCACGAGCGGGCCCGCCGGGAGACGTCCGAGCAGATGAAGACGGCCGGCGAGCGCGTCGACAACCTGATGAAGGCGGCGACCGAGCAGCGCGACGAGGCCGAGGCGAAGGCCAAGGAGCTGCTGGCGGGGGCCAATTCGGAGGCGAGCAAGGTCCGGATCGCCGCGGTGAAGCGGGCCGAGTCGCTGCTCAAGGAGGCCGAGGCCAAGAAGGCCGGGCTGATCCGCGAGGCGGAGAAGCTGCGGGCCGACGCGGAGGCCGAGGCCAGGACGACCGTCGACGAGGGACGGCGCGAACTGGACGTTCTGGTGCGCAGGCGCGCGGACATCAATGCGGAGATCTCCCGTGTCCAGGACGTGCTGGAAGCGTTGGAGTCTTTCGAGGCTCCGACCGGTGGCGGAAAACCGGCCGGCGGATCGGCGGGAGGCGGCAAGGCTCCGGCGGCGGCGGGCACGCGATCGGGGGGCAAGTCGTCCGAAAGATAGCCGGCGGCGGCAGAGTCGGCGGCGTCGGGGCGACAGCGCGAGAGGCGGGCGCGTCGGTCGTGGCGTCGAGGACGCGGCGGCCCGCCGGGGAGAGCACCAGACGTACGGGGGGAAAAATCTCAGAACGTCCGGAGGCGGCAGGCGCACGGGGGCGCATGCTTCGTCATGGACATTCAACCCTTCGAGTGGCAAGCACTCCGGGGGTCAGCCACTCAAAAGGGGTGTCATTCTCCAGATCAAACCGGCATCTGCCCGTTGACACGCCGCTATGGCCCCTAGGATTCCCTCTATCACCTCACCGGTCTCATTCGACAGGAACCCCATGAGTGACCCTTCCTCCCCCTTCGGCTTCGAGCACGTGCGACGTGGTTACGACCGCGGTCAGGTGGACGACCGCATTGCCAAGCTGATCGCGGACCGTGACAGTGCCCTGGCCCGAATCACCTCTCTGGAAAAGCGCATCGAGGAGCTGCACCTCGAAACGCAGAACGCCCAAGCCCAGGTGAACGACGCCGAGCCGTCGTACGCCGGGCTCGGCGCCCGTGTCGAGAAGATTCTCCGCCTCGCCGAGGAGGAAGCCAAGGACCTGCGTGAGGAGGCCCGCCGCGCCGCCGAGCAGCACCGCGAGCTGGCCGAGTCGGCCGCCCAGCAGGTGCGCAACGACGCGGAGTCCTTCGCCGCCGAGCGCAAGTCGAAGGCCGAGGACGAGGGCGTCCGCATCGTCGAGAAGGCCCAGGGCGAGGCGAACACGCTGCGCTCCGACGCCCAGAAGGACGCCCAGCAGAAGCGCGAGGAGGCCGACGCCCTCTTCGAGGAGACCCGCGCCAAGGCCGCGCAGGCCGCCGCCGACTTCGAGACGAACCTCGCCAAGCGCCGTGAGCAGTCGGAGCGCGACCTCGCGTCCCGTCAGGCCAAGGCCGAGAAGCGCCTCGCCGAGATCGAGCACCGCGCCGAGCAGCTCCGCCTGGAGGCCGAGAAGCTCCGTACGGACGCCGAGCGCCGCGCCCGCCAGACGGTGGAGACCGCGCAGCGCCAGGCCGAGGACATCGTGGCCGACGCCAACGCCAAGGCCGACCGCATCCGCAGCGAGTCCGAGCGCGAGCTCGCGGCGCTCACCAACCGCCGCGACTCGATCAACGCGCAGCTCACCAACGTCCGCGAGATGCTGGCGACGCTGACCGGCGCCGCCGTGGCCGCGGCCGGCTCCCCGGTGGACGACGAGCCCGCCCAGCGCGGTGTTCCGGCCCAGCAGACCCGCTGACCCCCGGAACGCGTCCGGCCGCGCGCCCGGTTCCGCCTTTGTGGTGGCGCTGGGCGCGCGGCCGTTCTAGCGTGTTCGCATGATCGAGCTCGAGGGACTGACCAAGCTGTACGGGCGCAAAGTCGCCGTCAACCGTCTGACCTGTCAGATCAGACCGGGCATGGTGACCGGCTTTCTGGGCCCGAACGGGGCGGGCAAGTCCACCACCATGCGGATGATGCTCGATCTGGACAACCCCACCAGCGGTACGGTGCGCATCGACGGCAAGCCCTACCACGAGCTCCAGGAGCCGTTGAAGTACATCGGGGCGCTGCTGGACGCCAAGTCGATGAACGGCGGCCGCAGCGCGTACAACAACCTGCTGTGCCTGGCGCAGAGCAACCGCATCCCGCGCGGCCGGGTCGACGAGGTGCTCGACACGGTCGGTCTGGGCGCGGTGGCGAAGAAGAAGTCCAAGGGCTTCTCCCTCGGCATGGGCCAGCGTCTGGGCATCGCGTCCGCGCTGCTGGGCGATCCCCGGATCCTGATGTTCGACGAACCGGTCAACGGCCTGGACCCCGAGGGGATCCACTGGATCCGCAACCTGATGAAGGCGCTCGCCGCCGAGGGCCGGACGATCTTCGTCTCCTCCCACCTGATGAGCGAAATGGCTCTGACCGCCGACCATTTGATCGTGATCGGCCAGGGCAGGCTGCTGGCCGACACCTCGATGGCGGACTTCATCCAGGAGAACTCCCGCAGCTACGCGCGTCTGCGCTCGCCCCAGCAGGAGCGGTTGCGGGACGTGCTGCACCAGGAGGGCTTCACCGCGATCGAGGCGGAGGGCGGGGCCCTGGAGATCGACGGCGCCACCACCGAGGAGCTCGGCGAGCTGGCGGCCCGTCACCAGCTGGTGCTGCACGAACTGAGCGCTCAGCGGGCCTCGCTGGAGGAGGCGTTCATGCAGATGACCGCCGGCTCCGTCGAGTACCACGCCCACTCCGAACCGGGCGGCACACCGCTTCCGCCCCCGCCACCGGCGCCGGGGACGGGCTGGGGCGAGGGCTGGCAGCAGCCGGGCGCCACCGCACCCGGGTCCATCGACGGCACCAACGGCAAGGGGGCGTGACGACGATGGCTTCGGTACCCGCGGTCCTCAACTCCGAGTGGACCAAGATCCGTACGGTCTCCTCCACCACCTGGACGCTCATCTGCGCGTTCGCCGTCACGGTCGCCATGAGCGCGGCCCTGTCCGCCCTGCTGAACGCCACGTACGACGACCTCTCCGAGGCCGAGCGGGTCACCTTCGACCCGACCCTCGTCAGCTTCTCCGGGACGGTCCTGGGCCAGCTCGCCATGGTCGTGTTCGGGGTGCTCGTGGTCGGTACGGAGTACAGCTCCGGCATGATCCGCACCTCGCTGGCGGCCGTGCCGCAGCGCGGGACGCTCCTCTTCAGCAAGATCGCGGTGGCCGGGGCGCTGGCGCTCCTCGTCGGCCTGCTCACGAGCTTCACCTCGTTCTTCATCGGTCAGGCCCTGCTGGGGGACCGGGGCACCGACATCGGCGCGGAGAACGTGCTGCGCGCGGTCATCGGCGGCGGCCTCTACATGGGGCTGATCGCGATCTTCTCCATGGGCGTGGCGGCGATGCTGCGCAGCTCCATGCTGTCGTTGGGCATCCTGATGCCGTTCTTCTTCCTCGTCTCGCAGATCCTGATCTCGGTGCCCTACGCCAAGGACGTCGCCCGGTACTTCCCCGACCAGGCCGGGTCGAAGATCATGCAGGTCGTTCCGGAGGCGATGGGCAGCGACCCCGCGCCGTACGGGCCCTGGGGCGGTCTCGGGATCATGGTCGCCTGGGTGGCGGCGGCGGTGCTCGGCGGTTATCTGGTCCTGAAGAATCGGGACGCCTAGGGTGTGTCCGGCGGATCGGGGCCGGAGGGGCCCTGAGGGATCCCGCGGCCGCCGCCGGTCCGCGTGACGGTTCGCTCGCAGCCTGTGCGGAACTTGGCCGGAACCGTCAATGCCTGGTTATCCTCCTAACTCTTACGGGGGGTGTGCGGCCAGTGGCCCGAGCCCCGAACGACAGAGTGAGTCAATGGGGCTGGAGAATGATCGAGGCAGTCGGCCTGACCAAGCGCTACGGCGCGAAGACGGCCGTGGACGACCTTTCCTTCCAGGTGCGGCCGGGGGCCGTCACCGGTTTCCTCGGTCCCAACGGGTCGGGCAAGTCCACGACCATGCGGATGATCCTCGGCCTGGACCGGCCGACCGCGGGCCGGGTGACGATCGGCGGGCACCCCTACCGGAACCTGCCGAACGCGCCGCGCCAGGTGGGCGCGCTGCTGGACGCCAAGGCCGTGCACGGCGGGCGCACCGCCCGCAACCACCTGCTGTCGCTGGCGCAGCTGGCCGGGATCCCGGCCCGGCGGGTGGACGAGGTGCTGGGGGTCGTCGGGCTCCAGCAGGTCGCGGGGCGGCGCTCCAACGGCTTCTCGCTCGGCATGGGGCAGCGGCTCGGGATCGCCGCGGCGCTGCTCGGCGACCCTGAGGTGCTGCTGTTCGACGAGCCGGTCAACGGCCTGGACCCGGAGGGCATCCACTGGGTCCGCAACCTGATGAAGACGCTGGCGGCCGAGGGGCGCACAGTCTTCGTTTCCAGCCATCTGATGAGCGAGATGGCCCTCACCGCCGATCATCTGATCGTCATCGGTCGCGGCCGGCTGCTCTCGGACATGAGCGTCACCGACTTCATCTCGGCGAACTCCGCCGACTTCGCCCGCGTCCGGGTGCCCGAGAGCGCCCCCGAGCAGCGGGAGAAGCTGACGTCCTCGCTCATCGAGGCGGGCGGCAGCGTCCTGTCCGAGCCGGACGGGGCCCTGCGCGTCACCGGTCTCCCGCTGCCGAGGATCAGCGACCTGGCCCACGGGGCCGACGTACGGCTCTGGGAGCTGTCGCCGCACCGGGCCTCGCTGGAGGAGGCGTACATGCGGATGACGCAGGGCGTCGTGGACTACCGCTCGACGGACGACGCCAAGGCGGGACTCGCAATGGCCCCTCAGGGGGCCTACGGGGGCCCTCAGGGCGGTTACGGGGCCGCGCCCGGCCACCAGGCCGCCCCCGGCCACGACCAGCAGCCCCAGCCGGTTCAGGCCCCTCAGCAGAACTGGTACGCCCCGCCGCCGCCCGGCCAGAACCCGTACGCGGCCCCCGGCCCGGCCGGCGCGCCCGCCGCACCGGCCCCGGCCGCCCCCGAGCCCTCCCCCGCCGCCCCGGCCGGGAAGCAGAACGACGAGGACCCCCGATGACGACGCCGGCCACCCCGCAGGCCCACGAGCAGCCGCGGCCGACTCCCCCGTACAGCCCGCCGGGCACCTTCCGGTCGCCCATCCCGATCCGTCACGCCACGCTCGGCGACGCGATCGCCTCGGAGTGGACGAAGATCCGTTCCGTGCGCTCCACGATGTGGACGCTCGGCGTGATGATCGCCCTGATGGCGGCGATCGGGCTGCTGACCGCGCTGCTGATCTCCACCACCGACTCCGAAGGCGAACTGCGGGGCGAGCCGATCGTGGCGCTCGGCTTCTTCGGGGTGCTGCTGGGCTCGATCTGTGTGATCACCCTCGGCGTGCTGACCATCGGCTCCGAGTACAGCACCGGCATGATCCGTACGACGCTGACGGCCTGCCCGAGCCGGGCGCGGGTGCTGACGGCGAAGGCGATCGTCTTCTTCCTGCTGACCTTCGTCATCACCACGGTGACCGCCACGGTGGTCGCCCTGCTCCAGACGTTGATCCTGAGCGGCGGGGACTCCGGTTCCGAGTGGTTCCGCGGCACCGTGGGGGTCGGGCTCTACGTCTCGACCCTCGGCCTGGTGTCGCTGGCGGTCGGCGCGATCATCCGGCACTCGGCGGGCGCGATCACGGTCATGATCGGCGTGGTGCTGCTGCCGCTGGTCCTCGCGCTGTTCATGTTCTCCGACAGCATGCGCAGCACGCAGCGCTTCCTCCTCGAGTACTCGATCCCCAACCAGCTCGGCGCGCTGTACGGCTCGACGGTCACCGAGTCCGGCCCCTCCGGCTGGGAGCCGCTGCTGCTGATGCTGGGCGTCGCGGCCGTGGCCATGGGCGGGGCCTATCTGGCGCTGGAGCGGCGCGACGTCTGAGCCGGCCGCGTCGCGTCCCCGGACGCCGCGTGCGGGGCCGCGCTCAGTGGCGCGGCGCGTTCCTGGACCGCTGCACCCGTGTGGTGCGGCGGTCCTTCGCGTTCCAGCACGCCTTGTGCCAGTGCCTGCGGTCCTCGATCCCGCCGAACTCGGGCCAGGCGACGAGGTGCGGGACGCCGGAGGGGATCTCCTGGTCGCAGCCGGGGCAGCGGTACCGCTTGCCCTGGGCGCTCGCGCCGCTCACCGGGCGCACCGACCACTCCTCGCCCTGCCAGCTCTCGGCAGCCCCTCCCCCGCCGTACCGTCCGATCGCCGTGCCGGGATGTTCGTCGGGACGGTCGCCGCCTCGGGGGCGGTTGCGGCGCGGGGACACAGGACACCTCACGGGGGCGGTTCGGGCACGGTGGGTCAAGGGCCTATCCGGCCCTGATCCGCCGGACACGCCCCAAGCCTAGAGCCTGCCGCGGGGGGCAGGCGGCGGGTACGGAGCACGACGGGACCCGGTGCGATGGGGCACAGGAGTGAGTTAGCGGAAAATCGCAACAACTTCGCCCCGGACCGTGCCTTTGGCACGTGTCAGACGTTGTTGCCAGTGGGGGAGAACGCGTCGGCCGCGAGGAGGCAACACGCGATGCGCATCGGAACGTTCGTTCTGGCAGCCCAGTTCCCGGGACAGGGAGCGGGCGAGGCACTGCACCGGGCCGTCCGGTCCGCCGAGGCGGCGGAGGAGGCCGGGCTCGACTCGGTCTGGCTGGCCGAGCACCACTTCGTGCCGTACGGGGTGTGCCCGTCCGCCACCACCCTGGCCGCGCTGCTCCTGGGCCGCACGCGCCGGATCCGGGTCGGCACGGCGGTCAGCGTCCTGCCCAGCCACCACCCCGTCGCCCTCGGCGAGCAGGCCGCGCTGCTCCATCTGACCAGCGGCGGCCGGTTCTCGCTCGGGGTGGGCCGGGGCGGGCCCTGGGTGGACCTGGAGGTCTTCGGCGGCGGACTCGAGGCGTACGAGAACGGCTTCCCCGAGGCGCTGGAGCTGCTGCTCGACTGGCTGCGGGAGCCCCGGGTCACCGGGCGCGGCGAGCGGTTCGGCTTCCGCGAGGTGGCGGTGGTGCCGCGCGCGGACGAGTCGCTGGAGGGGCCGACGGAAGGGCCCGAGGTGATCGTCGCGTGTACCTCGCCGAAGAGCGTGCGGCTGGCGGGGCGCCGGGCGTTGCCGATGCTGCTGGGCATGCACTGCGGGGACGAGGACAAGGCGGAGATGGTCGCCCTGTGGCGTACGGCGGCCCGGGAGGCCGGTCATCCGCCGGAGGTGGTCGAGGGGGCCGCACATGTGTCCGCGGGGGTGGCCCAGATCGCGGACGCGCCCGGCGACGCGATGGAGACGCTGGTGAAGACGATGCCCGGGTGGCTGCGCCAGGGTCTGGACGCCCATGTCACGGTCGACGACCGGCGTCGCGTGATGCGGGACCCCGTCGCGTACACGGAACTGCTGTGCGCCCTGCACCCGGTGGGCCCGCCGCAATGGGCCGCCGATCGGCTCGCGGCCACCGCCGAGCGGACCGGCATCACCCGGTTCGCGCTGCTGGTGGAGGGGTCGGGCGACCTCGCGGCGACCGAGGAGAACGTGCGGCGGCTCGGCGCGGACGTACTGCCGCTGCTCGTCTGACCCGCTTCCGCGCATGCGGCGTCGACCTCGCCCGGTGTGTGGTGCGGTGGTGCGGGAGCTGCCGCCCCGGAGCCAGTTGCACCTCCCGCGGCCCGAAGCGGCAGCAGAGGCGTTCAGCAGTCCCGTAGTTCGGGCGACTGGTTGAGCAACTGGCCCCTCACCGAAGTGAACTTGGCCAGTCGGTCGTCGACCGAGGCGTCCAGCGGGAACACCGCGACGCGGTGGCAGTTCTGGAAGGCGATGCGCACGCCGAAGTGCCGCTGGAGCGCACCGCGTATCGCATCGCTCGCGAGCGCGCGCAGCAGCTGACCACGTGCCTGCTCGTCCGGCGGCGGCGTCTGGTTGTCGGCGAACTGGCCGCCGTCGACCTTCAGTTGAGCCACCAGCGAGCTGATCATCTCCCATGCGAAAGGCAGGGAGGTCCGGACGCAGTCGACGAAGTCGGCTTCGTCGACCTCGCCTCGCTCGGCCTGTTCCAACAGCGCCGGTGAGACGTCGAGCGACATGGGTTCTCCTCTCGCGACCCCGGACGGTGACCGGAGTCTTACGGGCAGGGAAGAAGGGCGACGACGCAGCGTGCACGGGCGGCGACCTCCTGCTTCCACGTTAAGGGCGCGGTGAGGGCCGCAACAGGGGATTGGGAACACAACCGGCCACTAACGAAGGGGCGCAAAGAGGGGCAAGCCCGCTCGGCCGCTTCGGGAAGAGGGCACAGTGACGGGTGGGATCGGAGGGGAAATCGCGTCGGGCCCCGGTCGTCGAGTAGCGTTGCCGACCATGCGTCTCGTCATCGCCCGTTGCTCCGTCGACTACGCGGGCCGGCTCACAGCCCACCTGCCCTCCGCCCCCCGTCTGATCCTGGTGAAGGCGGACGGCAGCGTCTCGATCCACGCCGACGACCGGGCGTACAAACCGCTCAACTGGATGTCCCCGCCGTGCACCCTGAAGGAGGGCGCCGAGGGGGAGACGGGCGTCTGGACCGTGGTGAACAAGGCGGGCGAAAAACTGATCATCACGATGGAGGAAATCCTCCACGATTCCTCCTACGAGCTCGGCGTCGACCCGGGGCTCATCAAGGACGGCGTGGAAGCGCACCTTCAGGAGCTGCTCGCCGACCGCATCGAGATCCTCGGCGAGGGGCACACCCTGATCCGCCGTGAGTACCCCACCGCGATCGGCCCGGTGGACATCCTCTGCCGGGACGCGGACGGGCACACGGTGGCCGTGGAGCTGAAGCGGCGCGGCGACATCGACGGGGTGGAGCAGCTGACCCGCTATCTGGAGCTGCTCAACCGCGACCCGCACCTCGCGCCGGTCAGGGGCGTCTTCGCGGCCCAGGAGATCAAGCCGCAGGCCCGGGTGCTGGCGACGGACCGGGGCATCGGCTGTGTGGTGCTCGACTACAACGCGATGCGCGGCATCGAGGACGACAAGCTGCGGCTGTTCTGACCCGCCACCTCTGAACGACCGAAGCCGGGCGCCCCCTTCGCGGGGCGCCCGGCTTCTTCCGTCGCGCCCGGCCGTCCGCTCGCGACGGCCGGCTTCCGTGCGTCAGGCTGTCGCTTCGGTCAGGCCGTCGCTTCGGTCGGGCCGCCGCCGGCCGGTGCGCCGGCACTGGCCGGTGCGCTGGCACTGGCCGGTGCGCCGGCACTGGTCGGTGCGCCGGCGCTGGCCGACTCGGCCGGGCCGCTGGCGGAGGAGGAGTTGTCCGGCGGGACCGGGGGCTCCTCGGTCGGCGGGTCGGTCGGCGGAGTGGTCGGCGTCTCGGTGGGCGGCGTCGGCGGCGGTGTGCTGGGCGGGGACGTCGGCGGCTTGGTCGGCGAGGTCGGCTTCCCGCTCGGGGACGGCCCGTTCGAGGTGGGGCCGGTCGGCGGCGTCGTGCTGGACGGCTCCTGGGTGCCCGGCGAGCTCCCGTCCGGCGACGAGGGGGCCGGGGAGGGCGAGCCGGAGGTGCTGGGCGTCGCGGGTCCCGAAGGCCCGGGGGGCGTCGTGGGCGCCTCGCCGCCGGGCGTCCCGTCGCCCGGTGCGGGGCCGTCGTCGGGTTCGTCGTCGGGCACGGCGTCGTCGGCCGGGTCCTCGGTGGCCGACTGCTCGGTGGTGACGTTGCGCCGGTCCGGCGCGTCGTCGCCGTCCGCGGTGAGGCCGAGGGTCACCACGGTGCCGAGCACCGCGATCAGCAGCGCTCCCGCTCCGGCGGCGGCCAGGTTGCGCCGCGCGCCGCCCAGGACCGCGCGCCCCTTGCCCGGCGCGAGGGCGGGCAGCGAGGAGATCAGGGTGGGGTTCTGCTCGGGGCCCTGCCGGACGAACAGCGGCGGCGCCGGCACCCCGCCCGGCGGCGTACCGGGGAAGTCCTGGTGCACGGCGGGGACGTCGTCGCCCGCCTGGGAGCGGACCGGGGCCGCGAGGCCGCCCGAGCGGTCCGTCACCAGGGCGAGGGCGCGGCGGCCGGCGACGGCTCCCGGCTTGTCGGCGAGCGCGCCGCGCATGGAGATGGAGGTCTCCAGCTCCGTACGGGCTCGCTCAACGTTGCCGTCGCAGAGCGCGAGGATGCCCAACTCATGGTGGAAGTACGCCTCTTCGGCGACCTCCCCGGCGATCCTGGCGGCCTCCTGGCCCGCCCTGAGCGCCTTCTCCCAGGCTCCCCAGCTCAGCCCGGCGGCGAAGGCCGGAGCGGCGCTGCGGGCCAGCAGGACGGCGGCGCTGGCCTGCCCCGCCTCGCCGTCCGGGATCAGCCGGCCCATGACGGCGACGATCGCGTCGGCCTCGGCGACGGCCCGCTGCGGGGTGACGGAGGGGTGGGCGGCCCACCAGGCGTAGTGCTGGGCGGCGGTACGGGCGTGGGCCGCGGCGTCGTCCGCGTAGCCGCCCGCCTCCAGCTGGGCGAGGACGCCCGCCGCGAGCCGGTAGCGGGGGCCGGCCGGGGAGAGCAGCCCGCAGCCCGCGAGTTCGCCGAGGGCGGCGTCCGCGTGGGTGTCGCCCACGAGTGCCGGCAGATGGGCCTGGTGCGGCGTCTCGCCGCCGAGCGCGACGGTGAAGCGCAGGGTCTCGCGGGCGGCCTCGCTGAGCCGGGAGGCGAGCAGCACGGCGGGCGCGGCCCCCTCGCCGAGGCTCGGCAGCGGCACGTCCAGGGTCTCGGGGGTGGGCGCTTCGGGCGTCGGGGGCGCGTCGCCCGGGCGTGGCTCGAAGTAGTCGTACTCGTCGAAGGCTTCGGGGTCGGTGTTCAGCCGGTCGCGCTGCCGCAGCAGCGATCCGGCCTGTACGAAGCGCAGCGGCAGGCCCTCGGACTCGAACCAGAGGTCGCCCGCCCAGTTCCGCTCGTCCTCGGTGAGGGGGCGCTCGACGACCTTGGCCAGCAGGTCCAGCGACGCGGCGCGGCCGAGGCCGGCGAGGAGGACCTCATCCAGTCGGGCGTCGACGCCGGGGGCGGTGAGATCGGGCGCGGCGCCGAGCAGGAAGGCGCACTCGGGGGTGGCCTCCAGCAGTTCGTCGAGGGCGCTCCCGCCGATCTCCAGGTCGTCGATGACGACGACGGCCCCGATGGAGCGGACGAGGGCGAGCAGTTCCTCGGGGCTCGGGCGGTGCAGCGGGGCGCGGAAGACCGCGTCGAAGAGACCGTACAGCAGGTCGGCGGCGCTGCGGCGGTGGCCGCTGAGGCGTACGACGCCGTCCGGGGCCAGGTCCGCGCAGTCGGCGGCGACGGCGTCGAGCAGCGCGGTGCGGCCGGAGCCGGCCTGGCCGGTGAGGCGGACGCTGCGGCCCCGGGCCAGCAGGCCCGCCAGCCGCTCGCGCTCCTCCTGGCGCTCCAGCAGCGGGAGCTGGGGTGCGGGCGGGCCCGCCGGGACGGGGGGTGCTCCGGCGCGCTCGTGTTCGGCGCGCTCGGCGGGGGTGCGGCGGACGGGGGGTTCGGGCTCCGCGCCCGGCGGACACGCCTCGACCTCGCTGCCGTCGACGGGGTTGACCGTGAGGAGGAGGTCTCCGGCCGTGACCTGGACGACGCGGACCTGTTGCGGTGTCTGCTGGCCGAAGTCGGCGCTGCCGGACTCGCGGGAGGGCCGGCGCCGGCCGTCGTCGCCCGGGCTGTCGGGGCCCTGCCCATACTCTTCCGGCCCCTGGTGTGTCGGGTCCATCGCTAAGTCCCCCAGACGCGTCGTGCGCGGTTGCCCCTCCCGGCCTCACACGCGCCGTCGTCGCTTCCGGTCCGGTGTCTGCCCTTGGGTGGGTGTCGTTGTCGGCAGACGGCCGAACCCTAGACCTTCGCACAGTATCCACGCACCGGCGGGGTGGCGTGCCGTCCAGGACGTCACATTCCGGTGAGGATTGCGCGCCTTCTGCGGCCCCTTGCGATCTGTCCGGGCTCAGACGCGCGGCAGCGAGTCGGCGGCGATCCCGCCCTCGATCGCCAGGATGCGGTGCAGCCGGGTGGCCACCAGGAGGCGCTGCATCTGCGGCGGCACGCCGCGCAGCACCAGACGGCGTCCGGCCCGGCCGGCCCGCCGGTGGGCCCCCATGATGACGCCGAGCCCGGTGGCGTCCCAGGAATTCAGCTCGGTCAGGTCCAGCACGAGATCGCCGACTCCGTCGTCGACGGCCGAGTGGAGGACCGTACGGGCGTCCGCCGCGCTTCGGACGTCGAGGCGGCCCCCGACGACCAGCTCGGCGTGGTCGCCCCTGATATGCATATGCGCTCCCCTGCTGTTGCTCCGTAGCGAGGTCCGTCGGTCTGTACTTCTTCTGTTTCTGCTTCTTCTGCTTCTTCTGCTTCTTCTACAACTGACTGCCGCAGCGACGGGGAAGTTGCCGTCTGTAAGCGAACCGATACCGAATTCACTCGGTGGAGTGACAGCGGATCACGGGAAGCCGGTCGTCGCCGGGTAGGATGCCCGGCTCCCCCGGTCTCCCCCGGCCCTGACGGACGGCAGTTCAGCGGGCCGGGGGCCGGGAAACGGTCAGTAGGTGTAGAAGCCCTGCCCGCTCTTGCGGCCGATGTCACCTGCGTCGACCATCCGGCGCATCAGCTCCGGGGCGGCGAACTTCTCGTCCTGGGACTCGGTGTAGATGTTGCCGGTGGCGTGGAGCAGGATGTCGACGCCGGTCAGGTCGGCCGTGGCGAGCGGGCCCATGGCGTGGCCGAAGCCCAGCTTGCAGGCGGTGTCGATGTCCTCGGCCGTGGCGACGCCCGACTCGTACAGCTTCGCGGCCTCGACGACGAGGGCGGAGATGAGCCGGGTGGTGACGAAGCCCGCCACGTCGCGATTGACGACGATGCAGGTCTTGCCGACCGACTCGGCGAACTCCCGTGCGGTGGCGAGGGTTTCGTCGCTGGTCTTGTAGCCGCGCACCAGCTCGCAGAGCTGCATCATCGGGACCGGCGAGAAGAAGTGGACGCCGACGACGCGCTCCGGACGCTCCGTCACGGCCGCGATCTTGGTGATCGGGATGGCGGAGGTGTTGGAGGCGAGCACGGTGTTCTCGCCGACGACCTTGTCCAGGGCGCGGAAGATCTCGTGCTTGACCTCGAGCTTCTCGAAGACCGCCTCCACGACGACGTCCACGTCCGCGACGGCGTCGAGGTCGGTGGTCGTGGTGATGCGGGCGAGCGCGGCCTCGGCGTCGGACGCCTCCAGCTTGCCCTTGGAGACGAACCGGTCGTATGAAGCCTTGATGCCGTCGAGGCCCCGGGCGAGCGCCGCGTCGGTGACATCCCGCAGCACGACGCCCCAGCCCGCCTGGGCGGAGACCTGCGCGATCCCGGATCCCATGAGTCCGGCCCCGATGACGGCGAGCTTCCTGGCCACGTTCGCACCCCTTGTTCTCTGTCCGCCTTCTGCGGCGTCTGTTCACGGCGGTTCACATTGCTCTCCGGCGGAGATTAGTACCCGCCGGGGGCGCTGGGGCGGTGAAGAGATACGCGTCACGTCTCGAATGACGGACATCACACCGGGACGCGTCATGCGGCTCCGCGCCGCGCGTAGTTGACGACCTGGTCGCCGAGCAGGTCCTCGATCTCGTCGAGGACGACGAGGGCGTCGCGGGCGACGTCGACGGCCTTGCGGCGCTTCACCATCTCCTGGCCGATGTAGCCGACGAGGGTGTGCTCGATCCAGGCGATCTGGCCGCCGACGAGGAGGGGCAGCGGGTCGTCCTCGGCCGCGCCGGTCTCCTCGCGCAGGGTCTGCACGACCGCCTGGAGCACTTCCTGCTGGAGGTACCAGAGGCGGGCCTTGAGGGTGGGGGCCTCCTCGATGACCCGCATGAAGTCGGCGTAGCCGTCCATCAGCCCGAACTCCGGGGAGACGGCGACGACGGCGGCGCGCACCTCGCGCAGGACCGCCTCCGCGGCGGACTCCCCCTTGTCGCGGGCGCGGATGTAGCGGGCGACGCGCTGGGTGACGCCCTTCATCCGGTCGAGGAAGAGGTCCTCCTTGGCCGGGAAGTAGTTGTAGACGGTGTTCACGGAGACGTCGGCGAGCTCGGCGATCTCGGCGACGGTCACCGTGCCGAATCCGTGCTTGAGGAACAGTCCGGTCGCCAGGTCCGAGATGTGCTGCCTGGCCTGGCGCTTCTTGCGTTCCCTGAGTCCCTCAGCCATGCCCTCATCGTAGAGCGCGTGCGGTGATCATGAGGTCACAGCATTTTTGGGGTCATTGCAATTTTGGAGTGACTCTGTTTTCGTACTCCCATGACCGTCATCAGCACGGCCGGGCTCGCCCGGACCTTCGCGACCCCGAACGGCCCGGTGGAAGCCGTCCGTTCCGTCGACCTGACCATCCGCGCCGGAGAGATCGTCGGCCTCCTCGGCCCCAACGGCGCGGGCAAGACCACCACCCTGCGCATGCTGACCACCCTGCTCACCCCGACCGGCGGCGCGGCCACCGTGGCCGGACACGATCTGCTGGCCGACCCCGCCGGGGTCCGCGCGGCCTGCGGGTATGTCGCCCAGTCCGGCGGCGTCGACCCGTATCTGACGGTCCGCGAGGAGCTCGTCACCCAGGGCCGCCTCTACCGGCTGGGCCGCGCCGAGGCCGCCGGGCGCGCGAAGGAGCTGGCCGCCGCGCTCGGGCTCGGCGGACTGCTCGACCGGAAGGCGGTGAGCCTGTCCGGGGGTCAACGGCGGCGGCTCGACATCGCGATGGGCCTCACCCACCGCCCGGCCGTCCTCTTCCTGGACGAGCCCACGACCGGGCTCGACCCCGGCAGCCGGGCCGACCTGTGGGACCTGGTGCGGGGCCTGCGCGACGAGGACGGCACCACCGTCGTCCTGACCACGCACTACCTGGACGAGGCCGACGCGCTGGCGGACCGGCTGATCCTCATCGACGGCGGCGAGGTGGTCGCGGAGGGGACCCCGGCGGAGCTCAAGAGCCGGTACGCCGGCTCCCCCGACGCCACCCTCCAGGATGCGTTCCTCGCCGTCACCGGCCGCCCCGTCGCCCCCGCCGACACCGCCCCCGTAGCCGTTTAGGACCCCTCCCGTGCTCTTCCACGACACCGCGATCGTCTTCGGGCGGTACGCCCGGCAGACCCTGCGCTCCCGTTTCCAGGTCCTCTTCGGCCTGCTGATGCCCCTGCTCTATCTCGTCTTCTTCGGCCCGCTGCTCAAGGACCTGCCGCTCGGCCCGTCCGCCGACTCCTGGCAGATCCTGGTGCCCGGACTGCTCCTCCAACTCAGCCTCTTCGGCGCGTCCTTCGCCGGTTTCGCGATCATCATCGAGAAGTCGACGGGCGTGGTGGAACGGATGCGGGTCACCCCGGTCAGCCGGCTGGCCCTGCTGCTGGGCCGTGTCCTGCGCGACGCCCTGCTGTTCACGTTCCAGGCCGTCCTGCTGGTGCTCGCCGCGCTGCTCATGGGCTTGCGCGCACCGCTGGCCGGCATCCTCATCGGCTTCGCGTTCACCGCCCTGCTGTCGCTCTCGCTGGCCTCGCTCTCGTACGCCCTGGCCATGCGGGTCGCCACCCCGCAGGAGTTCGGCCCGGTGATCAACGCGGTGACGATGCCCGCCATGCTGCTCTCCGGCCTGATGCTCCCCATCACCCTGGGCCCCGGCTGGCTGGACGTGGCCTCCCACCTCACCCCGTTCCGCTATCTGGTGGACGCGGTACGGGACGCGTACACCGGCTCGTACGCCACCGCGCACATGCTGTACGGAGTCCTGGTGGCCGTGGGCTTCGCCCTGCTGGCCGTGACGGTGGGCACACGGGTCTTCCGGCGGGCCGGAGCGTGAACCGGGGGGCCTACGCTGGCCCCATGGTCAATCTGACGCGCATCTACACCCGGACCGGCGACCAGGGCACCACCGCCCTCGGCGACATGAGCCGCACCGCCAAGACCGATCTGCGGATCGCGGCGTACGCGGACGCCAACGAGGCCAACGCCGTGATCGGGACCGCCATCGCGCTCGGGCAGCTGCCCGAGGACGTGGTGAAGGTCCTCGTACGCGTGCAGAACGACCTCTTCGACGTCGGGGCCGATCTGTCCACCCCCGTGGTGGAGGACCCGAAGTACCCGCCGCTGCGGGTCGAGCAGTCCTACGTCGACAAGCTGGAGGCGGACTGCGACCGCTTCCTGGAGGAGCTGGAGAAGCTGCGCAGCTTCATCCTCCCCGGGGGTACGCCGGGGGCCGCCCTGCTCCACCAGGCGTGCACGGTGGTCCGGCGCGCCGAGCGGTCCACCTGGGCGGCGTTGGAGGTGCACGGCGAGGTGATGAACACCCTGACCGCCACCTACCTCAACCGCCTCTCCGACCTCCTGTTCATCCTGGCGCGGAGCGCGAACAAGGAGGTCGGAGACGTGCTGTGGGTGCCGGGCGGCGAGCGCTGAGGTCGGCCCGGCGGGAGCCGGACACGCCCTAGCGGTCGGCCGGTTCCCGGTCCGTCACGGCGCCCTTAGGGGCCTGCTTCGGGAACACCGTGTAGCTCCCGGCGATGATCAGGTTGATGCCGATCACCAGGCCCATCGTCTGCTGCCAGCCCTGGAGCGAGGTGATCTCCCCGCCCGGGCCGACGTACCAGATCGCCGCCTGGAGCAGGCCGAGGGCGACCACCGCGGCGATGATCCAGCGGGCGGCCGTGCGCCACTCGTGGAGGGCGCGGGCCGTGCCGTACTTCGGCGGCCGCACCGGCGGCGGGCCGCCGAACCAGCGGTGGGCGACCCGGGCGTCCACCCACTTGATGGTGTGGTGGCCGAGGCCCACGGTGAAGCCGATGTAGACGGCGGCCAGGCCGTGCTTCCAGTCCGGCTCGGCCCCGTTCCTCAGATCGATCACGGTCACCGCCAGCAGCACCACCTCCAGCAGCGGCTCACACAGCAGCACGGCCGCGCCGAGCTTCGGTTTCCTCGCGACGTAACGCAGTGCGAGCCCCGCGGCCAGCAGCACCCAGAAGGCGACCTCGCAGAGCACGACGAGTATGGCGATCACCGTTGTTCTCCTCCCGTTCTCCTTCAGCCTCCCGTCCGCGGCGCGGTCAGTCGTCGTCGGCAGTGACGAAACGGGACTGCATCCTTCGATGTAGTCGCGCATCGGCCTGCGAAGGGAGGCCCCGCGTCGGCACTGCGTGTTGGATGGAGAGGTGTTCACCGCGATCCGCCTCCCCCACCGCCATGACGTGATCTTCGCGGCCGTGGGGCTGCTCGGCGGCCTCCTCCTGTGGCTGCTCGGCCTGCACACCCAGCGCGGCCACCCCTTCTCCGCGCCCTGGGCCACCCTCGTACCGCTGACCGTGACGGCCTCGATGCTGCTGCTGCGCCGCAGCGCGCCGCGGACCGCGCTGCTCGTCGGCACGCTCGCGCTGGTGACGGACCAGTTCACCCGGGGCAATCTGGCGACGGTCGTGATGTTCACGGACCTCGTGTACGCCGCCGTGCTGTACGGGAGTCCGGCCGCCGCCCGCCGGATCCCGGTGGCCTCCGTGCTGATCACCGTCGCGGTCACGGTCGGCTTCCTGGCGTGGTTCCGCCGGCCGGAGGCGCTGCTGATCGGAGTCGTGGCGGGGCTGATCTCCATCGCCCCCGCGATCACCGGCGTCAGCGTGCGCAACCACCGCACCGCCGCCGAGGCCGCCCGGCTGGCCGCCGAACAGACCGCGCGGCTCGCCGAGATGGACCGGGTCCAGGCGGTGATCGCGGAACGGACCCGGATGGCGCGGGAGTTGCACGACATGGTGGCCAACCACCTCTCCGCCGTGGCGATCCACTCCACCGCCGCCCTGTCCATCGACGACCCGGAGACCTCCCGCAACGCCCTCAAGGTGATCCGGGAGAACAGCGTCGAGGGCCTGGCCGAGATGCGCCGGCTGATCGGGCTGCTGCGCCGGCGCGGCGAGGACGAGGCCCCGGCCGCCGCACCGACGCTCGCGTCCCTGGACGCCCTGATCGAGCAGGCGAACGGCAACGGCGCGTCCAGCGGGCTGACCTGCGTGCTGGAGGACTCCCGGGCGGCGGACCCGCGCGCGCTGCCGACGCCGGTCGAGCTGGCCGCGTACCGGATCGTGCAGGAATCCCTGACCAACGCCCTCAAGCACGCCGCGCCGGGCCCGGTGACGGTGCGGCTCGGCCGGATCGGGGAGCTGCTGACGGTCGAGGTGACCAGCGCCTTCGGGAGCCGTCCGGGGCCCACCGCGCCGGGCTCGGGCGCCGGGCTGGTGGGGATGCGGGAGCGGGTGGCGCTGCTCGGCGGGACGTTCGGCGCGGGGGCCGAGACGGACGGCGGGGGAACCAGGATCTGGCGGGTGCGGGCCGAACTGCCCGTGGAGGAAGAGGCGGTACGGGAATGACGATCCGGGTGCTCATCGCGGAGGACCAGGCGGCCGTGCGCGCGGGGCTGGTGCTGATCCTGTCCAGCGCGCCGGACATCGAGGTGGTCGGGGAGGCCGGGGACGGCGAGGCGGCGGTGCGCCTGGCGCGTGGACTCCGGCCGGATCTGGTCCTGATGGATGTGCAGATGCCCCGGCTGGACGGGGTGTCGGCGACGCGTCAGGTGGTGGCCGAGGAGCTGGCGGACGTCCTGATCCTCACCACGTTCGACCTGGACGAGTACGTGTTCGGGGCGCTGCGGGCCGGAGCCTCGGGCTTCCTGCTGAAGAACGCCGACGCCCGCGAACTGCTGGATGCGGTACGGACGGTGGCGCGCGGCGAGGGGTTGATCGCCCCGGCCGTGACGCGCCGGCTGATCGCGGAGTTCGCCGGAGCCGCTCCCGTACGCGCCGGGGCGACGGCCGACCCCTCGGTGCTGGACGCGCTCACCCGGCGCGAGCGGGAGGTGCTGGGGTGTCTGGGCGAGGGGTTGTCGAACGCGGAGATCGCGCTGCGGCTGGCGATGGCCGAGGCGACGGTGAAGACGCACGTCAGCAGAGTGCTGGCCAAGCTGGAGCTGCGGAGCCGGGTTCAGGCGGCGGTGCTCGCACGGGAGTTGGGCGTCTGATCACGGCCTCCGATCTTTGGTCCAGACCTCTTGACGATTGGTCCAGACCTTCCTAATGTCACCGAACACACACTGCGGTGAGTACGAGAGCACGCGTACTCAGGGCGGCGCAGGGTTTGCAGTCCACGAATCACCCCCGTTTGCTGGACCTCACCCGAGGAGCACCGTTGAGCACCGATTCCCCCCGACGCCGTTCCCGATTCAGATGGATCCCCACCCGGAGCGGCAGATCCAAGGTCGTCGCGGGCCTCACCGCACTCGTCGTCCCGCTGGCCGCGATGGTGGGTCTGGCCTCCCCCGCGTCGGCCGCCGCGTCGGCCACCGCCACGTACACCAAGAAGTCCGACTGGGGCAGCGGCTTCGAGGGCCAGTGGACGGTGAAGAACACCGGCACCACGTCGCTCTCCTCCTGGACCATCGAGTGGGACTTCCCCACCGGGACCCGGGTCAACTCCGCCTGGGACGCGACCGTCACCAGCTCCGGCAACCGCTGGACCGCCAAGAACCTCGGCTGGAACGGGACCATAGCCCCCGGCGCCAGCCTCAGCTTCGGCTTCAACGGCTCCGGCCCGGGCTCCCCCTCCGGCTGCAAGCTGAACGGCGCCTCCTGTGACGGCTCCACCGTCCCCGGCGACAACCCGCCCTCGGCCCCCGGCACCCCCACCACCAGCGACGTCGCCAACACCTCGGTGAAGCTCAGCTGGAGCGCGGCCACCGACGACAAGGGCGTCAAGAACTACGACGTCCTGCGCAACGGCGCCAAGGTCGCCACGGTCACCGGCACCACGTACACCGACACCGGCCTGACCGCCGGCACGGACTACGCGTACGCCGTCCAGGCCCGCGACACCATCGACCAGCTCGGCCCGGTCTCCGGCTCGGTCTCGGTCCGCACCACCGGCGGTGGCGGCGGCGAGCAGCCCGGCGGCGACAAGATCAACCTGGGCTACTTCACCAACTGGGGCGTCTACGGGCGCAACTACCACGTCAAGAACCTGGTGACGTCCGGCTCCGCCGCGAAGATCACGCACATCAACTACGCCTTCGGCAACGTGCAGAACGGCAAGTGCACCATCGGCGACTCCTACGCCGACTACGACAAGGCGTACACCGCCGACCAGTCCGTCGACGGCGTCGCCGACACCTGGGACCAGCCGCTGCGCGGCAACTTCAACCAGCTGCGCAAGCTGAAGGCCAAGTACCCGCACATCAAGATCCTCTGGTCCTTCGGCGGCTGGACCTGGTCCGGTGGCTTCCCCCAGGCCGCCCAGAACCCCGCCGCCTTCGCCCAGTCCTGCTACGACCTGGTCGAGGACCCCCGCTGGGCCGATGTCTTCGACGGCATCGACCTCGACTGGGAGTACCCCAACGCCTGTGGTCTGACCTGTGACACCAGCGGTCCGGGCGCACTGAAGAAGATCGCCGACGCCACCCGGGCGAAGTTCGGCGCGAACAACCTGGTCACCGCCGCCATCACCGCGGACGGCTCGGAGGGCGGCAAGATCGACGCCGCCGACTACGCGGGCGCCGCCCAGTCCTTCGACTGGTACAACGTGATGACGTACGACTTCTTCGGCTCGTGGGCGACCAAGGGCCCGACGGCCCCGCACTCCCCGCTGACCTCGTACCCCGGCATCCCGCAGCAGGGCTTCAACTCCGCCGACGCCATCGCCAAGCTGAAGGCGAAGGGCGTCCCGGCCAAGAAGCTGCTCCTGGGCATCGGCTTCTACGGCCGCGGCTGGACCGGCGTCACCCAGTCCGCCCCCGGCGGCACGGCGACCGGCGCGGCCCCGGGCACGTACGAGGCGGGCAACGAGGACTACAAGGTCCTCAAGAACATCTGCCCCGCCACCGGCACCATCGCCGGCACGGCCTACGCCCACTGCGGCACCAACTGGTGGAGCTACGACACCCCGGCCACCATCGGCACGAAGATGACCTGGGCGAAGAACCAGGGCCTGGGAGGCGCGTTCTTCTGGGAGTTCAGCGGTGACACCACCAACGGTGAGCTGGTGACCGCGATCAACGGCGGTCTCAAGTAGCGCCACCGGCGGTGATCCCCACGCCGTAACTGAAAGCACCACCCCCGGAAAGCGCCGGGGAGACGGGTCCGCCCCCCGTCTCCCCGGCTTTTCGCTGTGTACGCACGTGCCCCGGGGGGGGCGGTCGTACGTCGGTCACGCCACGTCGACCCTCCCCCAGACTCCGTCCGGGGGGACCCCCTCCCAGCGGGGCTGCTACTTATGCGACATTGACCCGCTGGCCGGGCGGCGCCGCCTCCAGCCAGGCGAGGAAGCCGGTCAGGGCGTCCTCGCTCATCGCCAGCTCCAGGCGGGTCCCCCGGTGGAGACAGCCGAGCACGACGGAGTCGGACAGGAGCGCGAGCTCCTCCTCGCCCTCCGGGAGCCGGCGGGCGATCACCTCGATCGCAGAACGCTCCAGGCCCCGGCGGGGGCGAGGAGCGTAGGAGAAGACACGGAACCAGTCGACGCGGTCGCCGCTGTAGCGGGCGACCCCGTAGACCCAGCCTTTGCCGGAGGGGTCCGGCTCTTCGGAGACGTCCCAGCGGAGGCTGCAGTCGAAGGTGCCTCCGGACCGCTGGATCAGCCGCCGGCGCAGACCGAAGACGAACAACCCCACCAGGACCAGTACGACGACCGATGCGCCCACCCACAACGCGAGGACCATCTCCACCGACCTCCTCGCATCGTCGAGTAACCGAAAACGAACCGAATCGAACTGAATTGCACCTGCATCGCCTCAGCCGCGACACGGCTGGATTTCTCCAGCGCGGGCCGCGGCTGAGTAAAAACATCTGTCCGTGGGGGTGCTAGCGCACCGCCACCGCGCGGAGACGGATCTCGGCGCGCCGCTCGGCGGCGGCGTCCGCGTCCGACTTCGCGCGCTCCAGCGCACGCTCGGCGCGCTGGACGTCGATCTCGTCCGCCAGCTCGACGATCTCGGCCAGCAGCGACAGCTTGTTGTCCGCGA
The DNA here is from genome assembly GCF_046548915.1 of Streptomyces sp. cmx-18-6. Taxonomy (NCBI): domain Bacteria; kingdom Bacillati; phylum Actinomycetota; class Actinomycetes; order Kitasatosporales; family Streptomycetaceae; genus Streptomyces; species Streptomyces sp. cmx-18-6. Next base: position 482,040 of record NZ_JAEBEP010000004.1, read on the forward strand.
ACGAGATGAAACCACCGTGCACAGCGGCGATGACGGTACCGCCCTCGCTTGTGCGGATCGTCACCGGGCCCGACTCCAGCACACCGAGAAGCGGCTGGTGACCGGGCATGATGCCGATTTCGCCGGACGTGGTACGCGCGACGACCAGGGTGGCCTCGCCGGACCAGACACTGCGGTCCGCGGCGACCAGCTCGACATGCAGCTCAGCAGCCAAGGAGACTCCTCGGGTCACCACCCGGCCGCCCGGCCGGGTGTCGGTTCAATTCTACGGGGCGTGATGAGGGGGGTGGGACCACACCCACCCCCCTCGGCGAGCCGGAGGCTCAGGAGACGCCGAGCTCCTTGGCCTTCGCCTTGAGGTCGTCCAGGCCACCGCACATGAAGAACGCCTGCTCGGGGAAGTGGTCGTACTCCCCGTCGCAGATCGCGTTGAACGCGGCGATCGACTCGTCGAGCGGCACGTCCGAACCGTCCAGGCCGGTGAACTGCTTGGCGGCGTGGGTGTTCTGCGACAGGAAGCGCTCGACGCGACGGGCACGGTGGACGACGAGCTTGTCCTCCTCGCCCAGCTCGTCGATGCCGAGGATCGCGATGATGTCCTGGAGGTCCTTGTACTTCTGCAGGATCCCCTTGACGCGGCTGGCCGCGGCGTAGTGCTCCTGCGTGATGTAACGCGGGTCCAGGATGCGGGACGTGGAGTCCAGCGGGTCCACGGCCGGGTAGATGCCCTTCTCGGAGATCGGACGGGAGAGCACCGTCGTCGCGTCGAGGTGGGCGAACGTGGTGGCCGGGGCCGGGTCGGTCAGGTCGTCCGCGGGGACGTAGATCGCCTGCATCGAGGTGATCGAGTGACCACGCGTCGAGGTGATGCGCTCCTGGAGCACACCCATCTCGTCGGCCAGGGTCGGCTGGTAACCCACCGCGGACGGCATGCGGCCGAGCAGCGTGGAGACCTCGGAACCGGCCTGCGTGAAGCGGAAGATGTTGTCGATGAAGAGCAGCACGTCCTGCTTCTGCACATCGCGGAAGTACTCCGCCATGGTCAGGGCGGACAGCGCGACCCGCAGACGGGTGCCCGGCGGCTCGTCCATCTGGCCGAAGACCAGCGCGGTCTTCTCCAGGACGCCCGACTCGGTCATCTCGTCGATGAGGTCGTTGCCCTCACGGGTGCGCTCGCCGACACCGGCGAACACCGACACACCGTCGTGCAGCTTCGCCACACGCATGATCATTTCCTGGATGAGGACCGTCTTGCCGACGCCCGCACCACCGAACAGACCGATCTTGCCGCCCTTGACGTACGGGGTCAGCAGGTCGACGACCTTCAGGCCGGTCTCGAACATCTCGGTCTTGGACTCGAGCTGGTCGAAGGCCGGGGCCTTGCGGTGGATCGGCCAGCGCTCGGTGATCTGCGCCTCGGCCTCCGGCTCGTTCAGGATCTGGCCGAGGGTGTTGAACACCTTGCCCTTGGTGATGTCACCGACCGGGACGGTGATGCCCGTGCCCGTGTCGGTCACCGGGGCCTGGCGGACCAGGCCGTCGGTGGGCTGCATCGAGATCGCGCGGACCACGCCGTCACCCAGGTGCTGGGCGACTTCGAGGGTCAGCGTCTTGCGGGCGCCGGCCTCGGCCGGGTCGTCCACCTCGACGTGAAGGGCGTTGTAGATCTCCGGCATCGCGTCGACGGGGAACTCCACGTCGACGACCGGGCCGATGACCCGGGCGACGCGGCCCGTGGCAGCGGCCGTCTCAACAGCGGTGGTCATTACTTGTCACTCCCCGCGGTCGCGTCGGCCAGAGCACTGGCACCGCCGACGATCTCGCTGATTTCCTGGGTGATTTCGGCCTGTCGGGCCGCGTTGGCAAGCCGGGAGAGGCTCTTGATGAGATCCCCGGCGTTGTCGGTGGCCGACTTCATCGCACGACGGCGGGCAGCGTGCTCGGAAGCGGCAGCCTGGAGCAGTGCGTTGTAGATACGGCTCTCGACGTAGCGCGGCAGAAGGGCGTCGAGGACGTCCTCAGCCGACGGCTCGAACTCGAACAGCGGAAGGATCTCGCCCTTGCGAGTGCTCTCCTCCGTGACCTCGTCGAGCGAAAGCGGCAGCATCCGGTCGTCGACCGCGTTCTGCGTCATCATCGACACGAATTCCGTGAAGACGATGTGCAGCTCGTCGACGCCGCCCTCGGTCGTGTCCTTCTGGATGGCCTCGATCAACGGGGCGGCGACGCGCTTGGCATCGGCGTACGCCGGGTTGTCGGTGAAGCCCGTCCAGAATTCCTCGACCTTGCGCTCGCGGAAGCCGTAGTACGCGACACCCTTGCGGCCGACGATGAAGGTGTCGACCTCCTTGCCCTCGCCGGCGAGGCGCTCCCGCAGCCGCTCCGCCGCCTTGATGGCGTTGGAGGAGTAGCCGCCGGCCAGACCGCGGTCGCTCGTGACGAGCAGAACCGCGGCGCGGGTCGGGGCCTGGGGCTCGGTGGTGAGCGGGTGCTCGGCGTTGGAGCCGGTGGCCACCGCGGTCACCGCACGGGTGAGCTCGGTCGCGTACGGCTTCGACGCCGCCACCCTGCGCTGCGCCTTGACGATGCGCGAGGCGGCGATCATCTCCATCGCCTTGGTGATCTTCTTGGTCGCGGTGACGGCTTGGATGCGGCGCTTGTAAACGCGAAGCTGAGCGCCCATCGATCAGCCCTCGCCCAGGAGCTTGCCGTCCGAGGTCTCGAACTGCTGCTTGAAGGCGGCGATCGCGTCGGCGATCGACTGCAGCGTGTCGTCGGACATCTTGCCGCCCTCGGCGATGCTGGTCAGGAGGTCCTTGCGCTCGCGGCGCAGGTACTCCAGCAGCTCACCCTCGAAGCGACGGATGTCCTCGACCGGGACGTCGTCCATCTTGCCCGTGGTGCCGGCCCAGACCGAGACGACCTGCTCCTCCATCGGGAACGGGGCGTACTGCGGCTGCTTCAGCAGCTCGACCATGCGCTTGCCGCGCTCCAGCGACGCCTTCGAGGCCGCGTCCAGGTCGGAACCGAAGGCGGCGAACGCCTCCAGCTCGCGGTACTGGGCGAGGTCCACGCGGAGCCGGCCGGAGACCTGCTTCATGGCCTTGTGCTGGGCGGAGCCACCGACTCGGGAGACCGAGATGCCGACGTTGAGCGCCGGACGCTGACCCGCGTTGAACAGGTCGGACTCCAGGAAGCACTGGCCGTCGGTGATGGAGATGACGTTGGTCGGGATGAACGCCGACACGTCGTTCGCCTTGGTCTCGACGATCGGGAGGCCCGTCATCGAACCGGCGCCCATCTCGTCGGAGAGCTTGGCGCAGCGCTCCAGCAGACGCGAGTGCAGGTAGAAGACGTCACCCGGGTATGCCTCACGGCCCGGCGGGCGGCGCAGCAGCAGGGACACGGCGCGGTAGGCGTCGGCCTGCTTCGAGAGGTCGTCGAAGATGATCAGGACGTGCTTGCCCTGGTACATCCAGTGCTGGCCGATGGCCGAACCGGTGTACGGCGCCAGGTACTTGAAGCCGGCCGGGTCGGACGCCGGGGCGGCGACGATGGTCGTGTACTCCAGCGCGCCGGCCTCTTCGAGCGCACCACGCACGGAGGCGATGGTGGAGCCCTTCTGACCGATGGCGACGTAGATGCAGCGCACCTGCTTGTTCACGTCGCCCGAGCGCCAGTTGTCGCGCTGGTTGATGATCGTGTCGACGGCCAGAGCGGTCTTACCCGTCTGACGGTCGCCGATGATCAGCTGACGCTGGCCGCGGCCGATCGGCACCATGGCGTCGACGGCCTTGTAGCCGGTCTGCATCGGCTCGTGCACCGACTTGCGGACCATGACGCCAGGGGCCTGCAGCTCGAGGGCGCGGCGGCTGTCGGTCTCGATCTCGCCGAGACCGTCGATCGGGGTGCCGAGCGGGTCGACGACGCGGCCGAGGTAACCCTCGCCGACGCCTACGGAGAGCACCTCACCGGTGCGCTGCACCGGCTGGCCCTCCTCGATGCCGCTGAACTCGCCGAGAACGATCGCACCGATCTCGCGCTCCTCGAGGTTGAGGGCGAGACCGAGGGTTCCGTCCTCGAACTTCAGCAGCTCGTTCGCCATGGCGGAGGGCAGGCCCTCCACCTTCGCGATGCCGTCGCCGGCAACGCTGACCGTACCGACCTCCTCGCGCGAGGCCGCGTCCGGCTGGTACGACTGGACAAAGTTCTCCAGTGCGTCCCGGATCTCCTCCGGCCGGATCGTGAGCTCCGCCATCTGGGTTCCCTGCTCTCCTTGTTGGGCCCGAAGTTTCTTAAGGGGGTCTGGGGGCCGACCCCCAGGAATCTTCTGCAATTTCTGCACGGCCCAACCGGGCCGCTGGTCTTGCTTGTTCTTGCTCTGTGTCAGCCGGCCATGCGACGGGTCGCCTCTTCGAGGCGCTCCGCGACGGTGCCGTTGATGATCTCGTCACCGACGCGCACCGAGATCCCGCCGAGGACCGCGGGGTCCACGTCCAGGTTCAGGTGCATCTCGCGGCCGTACAGCTTCGCCAGGGCGGCGCCCAGGCGCTGCTTCTGCCGGTCGCTGAGCGGCACCGCCGAGGTGACGACGGCGACCGCGCGGTCGCGGCGCTCCGCGGCGAGCTTGGACAGGGACTCGAGTCCCGCTTCCAGGCTACGTCCACGAGGCTGCGTCACCAGGCGGACGATGATCCGCTCGGTGACCGGCTGCGCCTTGCCGCCGAGCAGGCTGCGGAGCAGCTCGCCCTTGGCCGAGGCCGTGGCCGTACGGCTGGTGAGCGCGGAACGCAGCTCCGTGTCGGAGCCGACGATCCGGCCGAACCGGAAGAGCTCGTCCTCGACGTCGTCGAGGGCGCCGGTGCGCTGGGCCATGGTGAGGTCCGCGGTGTTCGCCAGCTCCTCGACCGAGTCCACCAGGTCGCGCGACTGCGACCAGCGGGACCGGACCAGCCCGGAGACCAGGTCGACGGCTTCGCCGCTGACCTGACCGGTGAGCAGGCGCGCGGCCAGCTCGGCCTTGCTCTGGCCGCTCTGGGCCGGGTCGGTGAGGACCCGGCGCAGAGATACCTCGCGGTGGAGCAGCGCGGTGACCGATGCCAGGTCGTCGGCGAGGGCCGCCGCGTCGACCGACGTGTTGTCGGTCAGCGCGTCGAGCCGCTCGCGTGCGGCGGCCAGTGCTTCGCGGCTCGCGCCGTTCATCGGGCCGCCTCGGCCTTCGCCTCGAGCTCGTCGAGGAAACGGTCGACGGTGCCGCTCTGCCGGGCGTGGTCCTGGAGGGACTCGCCGACGAGCTTGCCGGCCAGGTCGGTGGCGAGCTTGCCCACGTCCTGACGCAGCGCGGAGGCCGCGGCCTTGCGGTCGGCCTCGATCTGGGTGTGGCCGGCGGCGATGATCTCTTCGCGCTGCCGCTGACCTTCCGCCTTCATCTCCTGGATGATGACGGCACCCTGCTCCTGCGCCTCCTGGCGCAGGCGAGCGGCCTCGTGGCGGGCCTCGGCGAGCTGAGCCTTGTACTGCTCAAGAACGCTGTTGGCCTCGGTCTGAGCCTCTTCGGCCTTCGCGATGCCGCCCTCGATCGCCTCGCGGCGCTCGTCCAGGGTCTTGTTGATCACCGGAAGAAGCTTCTTCGAGAAGACGAAGAAGACGATGCCGAAGCAGATCAAGCCGATGACGACCTCGGGCCACACCGGGAACAGAGGCTTCTGCGCTTCCTCGGCTGCCAGGTAGATCATGGTGGACCTTTCCGTCGAATCGAGCTAGAGCCGTACGTCAGCTGAGGATGAACGGGACGACGAAGCCGATGAGGGCCAGGGCCTCGACGACGGCGAAGCCGAGCAGCATGTTCTGACGGATGAGGCCGGCGGCCTCGGGCTGGCGGGCGATGGCCTGCACGCCGTTACCGAAGATGATGCCGATGCCGATACCGGGGCCGATCGCGGCGAGGCCGTAACCGATGGTGCCGACGTTGCCCTCTACGGCCGCGAGGGTCTCGAAAGCAGCAGACATGTCTGTGGTTCCTTCTCTTGGTGGGACCGGTGGAAATGGTCTTCGCACCGGGCGTCTGGGGGTCTGAGGGTGGTAGCCGGAGGGCTATCGGGTCCTCAGTGGGCTTCTTCGAGCGCCTGGGAGAGGTACGTGGCGGTCAGCACCGTGAACACGTATGCCTGAAGGGCCTGGATGAACATCTCGAACACGGTGAGCACCAGCGTCATGAGGAACGACGCGGAGGCGTAGACCGTGCCCAGGACGGTGCCGAGCATGTACCAGGTGGCGATCGTGAAGATCAGGATCAGGATGTGGCCCGCGAACATGTTCGCGAAGAGTCGGACCGCCAGCGTGAACGGCCGCACGAAGATGTTCGAGAGGAACTCGATCGGCGTCAGCAGCACGTAGACGGGCTTCGGCAGACCGCTCGGGACGCAGAGGTTGCGGATGCCTCCGACGAATCCGTTCGTCCTGAACGTCACCGTCATGTACGTCACCCAGACCACCAGGGCGAGGCCCACGGGGTACGCGATGATCGAGCTGACCGGGAACTGGGCGATCGGGATGATGGCCCAGAGGTTCAGGATCCACACGAAGAAGAACAGCGAGACCAGCAGCGGGACGAAGGGCTCGCCCTTCTTGCCGATGACCTCACGGGCGATACCGCGGTGGACGAAGTCGTACAGCGCCTCGGCGACCATCTGCAGCTTGCCGGGCACGACCTTGGACTTGGCGAAGCCGGCCCAGAAGAAGGCCAGGATCGCGAAGGTTCCGATGATCGCGAGCAGCATGGGCTTGTTGAACTCGACAGGCCCGATGGTGAAGAGCGGCTCGAACATGAACGACCACACGCTGGGAGCCTGGAATCCGCATCCCTGGAACAAGTGGCAGTCAGTCTCGAAAGCGAGCGTCTGGGCGTCAGTCACCAAGAGCTCCTTCTGCATGGCGCATGGATGCGGCTACCTCGTTGTGTCGGAGCGGCGGGTGGCCGCAGGTCGGCACCGGACTGGTTCTTACGGTGAGGAGGCGGCGGCCGGGCCCGAAGCCTCGCGATGAATCAAGCGACCGCCCTGTTGCCCGCGCTCGCACTACCGCAACCGAGACCGGACGATAGCAGCACGTCGAACACGGCTTTATCCCGGCCCTACTGGTCACGAGCTCCCCCAGCCCCGCCCGGACGGTTCGCGGTGTCCGCGTCGGGATCGACGTACAGGGTCTTGCTCCTGGCATGCCGCACGGTCTGCACGGTGATCCACGTGATCACCGCGGCGACCAGGGAGAGAGCGAAGACCTTGAGGTCGAAGAGGGTGGTGTTCCTGATGCTCAGGATGAAGACGAGCAGGAGCACGAGCTGAGCCGAGTAAATCATCAGCCCCATGCCCTGAAGAAGGTGAGGCATGGCCTTGGCGGCCCACTGGAGCGCGATCATTCCGAACGCCATGAAGACGACCACGACCACGCAGCCCACCGCGGCGCCGATCGCCCCCTTGCCGCCGGCGAGCAGCCCGCCGACGAGCGTGGCGATGGCGCCCACGGCGACGGTGGGGGTGGCGATGCGCAGTAGTTCGCGCATGTCGGACTGCATGGCGGCAGCTCCACTGGTCTTGGGGAGGAATGGGGCGTCGTCATGGACGAGCGTAGGCCCGGTCCGCGGGGCGGAAATTCGGGCCAATGGACCGTCTCACTAGGGTCCTTCGGCTCCGTCACCGGGTCTCGTGAACGGTATCACAAACTATTTGATGAGGTCTTTACCTGGAAAGTGTGCCAACTGTCACACATGAGAGTTACCCCGCGCGTGTGTGCACGACAAGGCGGTGCAATGTCTGGTAATGCACCGCAGGATCCGAATCGTCAGCGTGAGGAGTCGATCGAGCGGCGATCGGAGAAACGCGAACGAGCGCCGATCGCGGTCGCTCCGTTGACGCCGGAGACGCCGACCGCCACGGGGACCTGTTCGGAGTCCTCCTGGCCCATCTGCGGCTCCCCGGGCCCTTGTTGGACACCCGGGGCCCCGGACTCCGGCGTGCGGCCGTACGCGGAGGAGGACGCCGAGGCGTCGGCCGGGTCCTCGCGGCGGTAGCGGGGCGGCACGAAGCGGTTGGCCCAGTGCGGGGCGCGCGGGGTGAAGCGCGGCATCAGCAGCAGGACCAGGCCCACCGTGCTCGCCGCCATGATGACGAAGACGATCCACATCGAGGCCGAGTGCACCGAGTAGCCGACCGCTCCGAAGGCGATGAGGGCCGACCAGAAGTACATGATCAGCACGGCCCGGCTGTGCGAGTGGCCGATCTCCAGCAGGCGGTGGTGCAGATGGCCCCGGTCGGCGGCGAACGGCGACTGACCGTTCCAGGTGCGCCGGACGATGGCGAGGACCAGGTCGGCGGCCGGGATCGCGATGATCGTCAGCGGCAGCAGCAGGGGGATGAAGACCGGCAGCATCGCGTGGGTGGCCTCGCGCTCACCGCCCTCGAACAGCTTCATCGCGTCCGGGTCGACCTGGCCCGTGATCGAGATCGCGCCCGCCGCCAGCACCAGGCCGATGAGCATCGAGCCCGAGTCGCCCATGAAGATCCGCGCCGGATGCATGTTGTGCGGCAGGAAGCCGAGGCACATGCCCATCAGGATCGCCGCGAACAGCGTCGCGGGGGCCGCCGCCTCGATCCCGTACCCGATCCAGAGGCGGTAGGCGTACAGGAAGAACGCCGCAGAAGCGATGCACACCATGCCCGCCGCCAGCCCGTCCAGGCCGTCGACGAAGTTGACCGCGTTGATCGTGATGACGACCAGCGCCACCGTGAGGAGCGTGCCCTGCCACTGGGTGAGGGCGACCGTGCCGACGCCGGGGATCGGCAGCCACAGGATCGTCAGACCCTGGATGACCATGACGGCGGCGGCGATCATCTGGGCGCCCAGCTTGATCAGGGCGTCCAGCTCGAACTTGTCGTCGAGGACGCCGATCAGCCAGATCAGGGCGGCGCCGGAGAGCAACGCCCTTGGTTCGTTGGAGAGTTCGAAGACACTCTTCAGGTTGCGGAGGTGGTCGGCGACGATCAGTCCCGCACACAGTCCGCCGAACATGGCGATCCCACCGAGCCGCGGAGTCGGCTCCCGGTGGACGTCGCGCGCACGGATCGCGGGCATCGCCCCGACCGCGATGGCGAACTTACGCACCGGTCCGGTCAGCAGATAAGTCACTGCGGCCGTGACACAGAGCGTCAGCAGGTAATCACGCACGGGCTGCCCCACAGAATTCGCCGGCCATCTCAGCCCCACACCCTAGTCTCATGAACAAGGACTCCACGGTACGGGTGATGGTTGCACAGGCTTCGGCTACCCCGGGTACGGAGGATTCCGCATCGCCAGCCCACGGACCTCCGCCGCGATCGGACCCACGTCGCCCGACTCCCGCACGGCCGCGCCGAACAGGGCCGCGATCCTGGCCATGTCCCCCTCGTCCATGCCCTGCGTGGTGACGGCCGCGCTACCCAGCCGGATGCCCCGGGCGTCCCCGTACGGCAGCGCGCAGGTGTCCAGGACCATGCCGGCGGCGGCCAGCCGCATCCGGGCGGTGCGGCCGTCGACGCCGAGCGGGGCCGGGTCCGCGACGACGATGTGGGTGTCGGTGCCGCCCGTGGTCACCTCGAACCCCTCGGCCTCCAGACCGGCGGCCAGCACCCGGGCGTGGGCGACGACCTGGTGGGCGTACAGCGTGTACGCCGGTGTCTCCGCCTCCCCGAACGCGACCGCCTTCGCCGCCACCGTGTGCATCTGCGCCCCGCCCTGCGTGAACGGGAACACCGCCCGGTCGATCCGCTCCGTCAGATCCGCGCCGCACAGGATCATCCCGCCGCGCGGTCCGCGCAGCACCTTGTGCGTGGTGGCGCAGACGACGTCGGCGTACGGCACCGGGCTCGGCGCCGCTCCCCCGGCGATCAGGCCCATCGGGTGGGCGGCGTCGACGATCAGGTACGCGCCCGCCTCGTCGGCGATCTCCCGGAACAGCGCGTAGTCGGGGTGGCGGGGATAGGAGATCGAGCCGCAGACGATCGCCTTGGGGCGGCGGGCGCGGGCCAGGGCGCGCAGCCGGGTGTAGTCGATGAGCCCGCTGTCCGGGTCCACCCCGTACCCGACGAAGTCGAACCAGCGGCCGGAGAAGTTGCCGGGTGATCCGTGGGTGAGGTGGCCCCCGTAGGGGAGTCCCATCGCGAGCACCGTGTCGCCGGGGCGCAGCAGCGCGGCGTAGGCGGCGAGGACGGCGGACGAACCGGAGTGCGGCTGTACGTTGGCGTGTTCGGCGCCGAAGAGTGCGGTGGCCCGGCGTACGGCGATGCGTTCGGCGGCGTCCGCGTGCTCGCAGCCGCCGTGGTGGCGGGCGCCCGGGTAGCCCTCGGCGTACTTGTTGGCGAGCGGGGAGCCGAGGGCGGCCAGGACGGCGGGCGAGGTGAAGTTCTCGGCGGCGATCAGCTGGAGGGTGGTGGCCTGCCGGCCCCTCTCCGCGAGCAGCACCCCGGCGACCTCCGGGTCCTGGCGGAGCAGCGCGCCGAAGTCCTGGGGCGGGGCGTCGGGCGCGGTCGGCGCGGGCGCGGCTGCGGGATGGGGTGCGGCGGGAGAGGTGACCGGCATGGGAGGGCTCCGGGCCTGGAGGCGGGTGCGCCGGCGAGGGTGTGCCGGTGTCAGCTCCAATGTAGGCCGGGGCGGGGCGCTCTGCCCGCTGTCGGACGGTCCCGTACGCCGGTCGGCGCACCGGGGGCGCGGGGTGCGCCGGCGCTCGGTGCGGAGCGCGTACGGCTGTCGGGCGCGGGGCGTGTACGCCGGTCGGCGTCCGGCTCGTACGCCGGTCGGGGGGCGCGAAGCGGCCTCGTCGGCGCCGGCCCTCGTGCGCCCGTCAGTGCGGGGCGCGTACGCCGGTGAGCGCCGTGACCACCGGGTCGAGCGCCTGGTTGATCTCGTCGCCGATGGAGCGGAAGAAGGTGATGGGCGCGCCGTAGGGGTCGTAGACCTCGTCCGCCTCGGCGGTCGGGGCCAGCAGCCAGCCGCGCAGCGCGGCGGCGGCGCGGACCAGGGCGCGGGCGCGCTCGACGACGCCCTCGTCGAGCGGGTCGGGCAGGGTGGCCGGGTCTATGGCCCGCACCAGCCGGGTGAACTCCTTGAGCGTGAAGGTCCGCAGGCCCGCGGAGTGGCCCATGGAGATGACCTGGGCGCGGTGGTCGCGGGTGGCGGTGAGGACCAGGTCGGCGCGGATCACGTGCTCGTCCAGGAGCTCGCGGCCGACGAAACCGCTGGCGTCCGCCCCGAAGTCCGCGAGGACGACCTCGGCGTTGGCCTCCATGGGCGCGCCCTCATGGCCCCAGGTGCCCGCGCTCTCCACGATCAGGCCGCCGCTGAGCGGGTCCCCCAGGCGGTCCACCAGGGCATGGCGGGTCAGCCGCTCGGTGATCGGCGAGCGGCAGACGTTGCCGGTGCTGACGTGGAGGATGCGGAAGGTGTCCGTCCGCCCCGCTATGCCACGCCCCTCGGGGGCGGTCAATTGGCCACCTCGAGGTCGGGGACCACCTTGCGCAGCTCCTCCACGGAGAGCGCGCCGGCCCGCAGGAGGACCGGGGTGGCGCCGGTGACGTCGACGATCGAGGACGGCACGATGCCGGGTGTCGGGCCGCCGTCGAGGTAGACGGAGACGGAGTCGCCCAGCATGCCCTGCGCGGCGTCGCAGTCCTCCGGCGAGGGGTGTCCGGTGAGGTTGGCGCTGGAGACGGCCATCGGGCCGACCTCGGTCAGCAGCTCGATGGCGACAGGATGCAGCGGCATCCGGATGGCGACGGTGCCCCGGGTGTCCCCCAGGTCCCACTGGAGCGAGGGCTGGTGCCTGGCGACCAGGGTGAGGGCGCCGGGCCAGAAGGCGTCGACCAGCTCCCACGCCTGCTCGGAGAAGTCGGTGACCAGGCCGTGCAGGGTGTTCGGGGAGCCGATGAGGACGGGGGTGGGCATGTTGCGGCCCCGGCCCTTGGCGTCCAGCAGGTCGGCGACGCCCTCCGAGCTGAAGGCGTCCGCACCGATCCCGTACACGGTGTCGGTGGGCAGCACGACCAGTTCGCCGCGGCGGACGGCGGACGCGGCCTCACGCAGGCCGGTGGTCCGGTCGGTCGCGTCGTTGCAGTCGTATCGCCGTGCCATCAGCCGGCCTCCTCAAGCGGGTACGGGTACGGGGTGCGGGGGCCGGTCACGGCATGGCCTTGCGGGCGGTGGCGAACCGGGGGCGCTTGTTGAGGTCGGGGTGGTCGGCCGCGTCGGCCCAGCCCCGCTCCTCGGTGAAGATCCACGGCACCTGGCCGCCCTGGGTGTCGGCGTGCTCGATGACGACGAGGCCGCCGGGGCGCAGCAGCCGGTGGGCGGTGCGCTCGATGCCGCGGATGGTGTCGAGGCCGTCCTCGCCGGAGAAGAGGGCCATCTCCGGGTCGTGGTCGCGGGCCTCGGGGGCGACGTACTCCCATTCGGTGAGCGGGATGTACGGCGGGTTGGAGATCACCAGGTCGACCTGGCCGTCGAGCTCGGGGAGGGCGCTCAGGGCGTCTCCGCGGTGGACGGTGACCCTGGACCCCTCGGCGTTCTTCCGGGTCCACCTGAGGGCGTCCTCGGAGAGCTCCACGGCGTGCACGCGGGAGCGCGGGACCTCCTGGGCCATGGCGAGCGCGATGGCGCCCGAGCCGGTGCACAGGTCGACGACGACGGGCTCGACGACGTCCATCGCGCGGACGGCGTCTATCGCCCAGCCGACCACGGACTCGGTCTCCGGGCGGGGCACGAAGACACCGGGTCCGACCTGGAGCTCCAGATAGCGGAAGAAGGCGCGGCCGGTGATGTGCTGGAGCGGTTCGCGGGCCTCGCGGCGGGCGATCGTCTCCCAGTACCGGGCGTCGAAGTCGGTGTCGGGCACCTGGTGCAGCTCGCCCCGCTTCACCCCGTGGACATAGGCCGCGAGTTCCTCGGCGTCGAATCGCGGCGAGGGGACACCGGCGTCGGCCAGCCGCTGGGTGGCCTGGGCCACCTCGGCGAGCAGCAGGTTCATCGCGGTTCTCCGTACGGTTCACGGGTGTGCGGGGCGGGCGGGGTGCTTACGCGTTGGCGAGCTTGGCGGCGGAGTCGGCGTCGACGCACGCCTGGATGACGGCGTCGAGCTCTCCGTCGAGCACCTGGTCCAAGTTGTACGCCTTGAAGCCGACGCGGTGGTCCGAGATGCGGTTTTCCGGGAAGTTGTACGTCCGGATCTTCTCGGAGCGGTCGACCGTGCGGACCTGGCTGCGGCGCACGTCGGAGGCTTCCTGCTCGGCGGCCTCCTGGGCGGCGGCCAGCAGCCGGGAGCGCAGGATGCGCATGGCCTGCTCCTTGTTCTGAAGCTGGCTCTTCTCGTTCTGGCAGGAGGCGACGACGCCGGTCGGCAGGTGCGTGATCCGGACGGCGGAGTCGGTCGTGTTGACGGACTGCCCGCCGGGGCCGGAGGAGCGGTAGACGTCGATGCGGAGATCGTTGGCGTGGATCTCGACCTCGACCTCCTCGGCCTCGGGGGTGACGAGCACGCCCGCGGCGGAGGTGTGGATGCGGCCCTGGGACTCGGTGGAGGGCACGCGCTGCACGCGGTGCACGCCGCCCTCGTACTTCATCCGGGCCCAGACGCCCTGCCCGGGTTCGGTGGCCCCGTTGCCGCCCTTGGTCTTGACGGCGACCTGGACGTCCTTGTAGCCGCCGAGCTCGGACTCGGTGGAGTCGATGATCTCGGTCTTCCAGCCGATGCGCTCGGCGTAGCGCAGGTACATGCGCAGCAGATCACCGGCGAACAGGGCGGACTCGTCGCCGCCCGCACCCGCCTTGATCTCCAGGAGCACGTCCTTGTCGTCGCTGGGGTCGCGCGGGACGAGGAGCAGGCGGAGCTTCTCGGTGAGCTCTTCGCGCTCCTTCTCCAGCTCCTTGACCTCGGCGGCGAAGTCGGGGTCGTCCGCCGCGTACTCGCGGGCGGTCTCGATGTCCTCGCCGGTCTGCTTCCAGGCCCGGTACGTGGAGACGATCGGGGTCAGCTCCGCGTAGCGCTTGTTCAGCTTGCGCGCGTTGGCCTGGTCGGCGTGGACCGACGGGTCGGCGAGCTTCTTCTCAAGACCGGCGTGTTCGCCGATCAGTTCCTCGACCGCCTCGAACATTCGGGGGCTCCTGGTTGGTTACGTCTGCGGGCCTGCTGGAGGGCGTACTGCCCGGTGGGGCGTCCGGAGGGGCTCCCCCGCGCACCCGACCGGAAAAAACGCCGGTTCCGACGCCCCCGGGAAGAGGGCGCCGAGAACCGGCGCAGTGGCTCGCTACTTGCTGGCGGAGCCGGCAGCCTTGCCGAAGCGGGCCTCGAAGCGGGCCACGCGGCCGCCGGTGTCGAGGATCTTCTGCTTGCCCGTGTAGAACGGGTGGCACTCGGAGCAGACGTCGGCGCGGATGGCGCCGGAGTCGATGGTGCTCCGGGTGGTGAACGACGCACCGCAGGTGCAGCTGACCTGCGTCTCGACGTACTCGGGGTGGATGTCGCGCTTCAAGGTGTCTCCTAGTTTCGGGAGGGCGCCGGGTCGTCCGCGCGGATTGCGCGGCCGTGAACCGGGGCCGACGTACCAGTCTGCCAGGACGGGCCGTATCTCCCAAAACCGGGGGCGGGCCGCAGGTATTCCCCGCGGTCCTCAGCGCACCACCTGTCCGGCCTCGCCCTTGTCGCCGGCCGACTTCTCGGTGGCGGAGGCGGGGATCGGCCGGTCCTGCTTCAGCGCCGCCCACACCTGCCGGCCGGCCTCCTCCTGCGGGAGGACCCGGTTCGGGTCGGCCGGGTCGTACTCGACGGGCAGCGTCACCATGTGCACGTTCTTCGCGCCCAGCCCCTTGAGGCCGTTCGCGAACCCGGTGAGCTTCTTGACCGAGCCGAGCCCGGAGTCGGTGGTGACGGCCTTGGTGGCGGCGTCCGCGAGCCCGAACAGCTTCTTCGGGCTGGAGAACACCCCGACGCTCTTCGCCTGCTCCATCAGCGCCTTGATGAACGCCTGCTGGAGCTGGATGCGCCCGAGGTCGCTGCCGTCGCCGACGCTCTTGCGGGTGCGGACGAGCCCGAGGGACTCCTCGCCGTCCAGGGTGTGGGTGCCCGGCTCCAGGTCGAGATGGCTCTTGGAGTCGTTGATCGCGGTCTTCGTGGTGATCTCGACGCCGCCGAGCTCGTCGATGAGCTTCTTGAAGCCGGTGAAGTCGACTTCCAGATAGTGGTCCATGCGGATGCCGGACATCGATTCGACGGTCTTGACCGCACAGGCCGGTCCGCCGACCTCGTACGCGGTGTTGAACATCGCCCGGTGCTCGGCGCCGACCGGCTCGCCCGTGGTGTCACTCGTACAGGCGGGGCGTTCTATCAGGGTGTCGCGCGGTATGGAGACGACGCTCGCGGACTTGTGGCCCTTGTCGACGTGCACGACCATCGCCGTGTCCGAGCGGGCCGCGCCCTCGTCGACGCCGTACTGCCCGTTGTCGCCGGAGCGCGAGTCGGAGCCCAGCACCAGGATGTCCTGCGAGCCGTCGTCCACGTCGTCGGGGCGGTCGCCGCCGAGCTTGGCGTCGATGTCGACGCTGGAGAGGTTGCCGTCGAGCGTGACGTACGCGTATCCGAGCCCGGCTCCGCCGACGACCACCACGCCCGCCGCCGTCCAGGCCGCGACGGCCTTCGCGCGGTGGCGGCGGGAGGGCTTCCTCCGGCGGCTGCCGGTGCCGCGTATCCGCCCCGGGGTTCTCTTCTGCTCGCTCACGCGTCTCCCTCGTACGGCGCTGTGCTGCTCCTCGCCGCCGGCCGTGACGGTTCCGGGACGGTTTGTCATCTCTTGATCAGACGTCGAAGCAGCAAGAAGGGTTGCACAGGGGCCTGTGGGGCCCCGGTGGGCGACGGGGGCGGTCGTGGGCCGGCGGACGGCCCACGATCCGGCGTTCACCTGCGGTTTCGCGCCGGGACGGCGACCGCCCGGGCGGTCGCCGGGCGCTGAGGCGTGTGGCAAAGGTCTCGGGGCCGGGGCGGGGAACGCTGAGGGCCCCCAGCACCGTGGTGCTGGGGGCCCTCAGCGTCAACTGCCGTACGTACGTCAGTCGTTGCCGTTTCCGCTGCCCGGCGTCGTCTTCTGGATCTGGAGCAGGAACTCCGCGTTGGACTGGGTCTTCTTCATCCGGTCCAGGAGGAGCTCGATCGCCTGCTGCTGGTCGAGCGCGTGCAGCACCCGGCGCAGCTTCCAGACGACCGCCAGCTCGTCGGTGCCGAGCAGGATCTCTTCCTTGCGGGTGGAGGACGCGTCGACGTCCACCGCCGGGAAGATGCGCTTGTCCGAGAGCTTCCGGTCGAGCTTGAGCTCCATGTTGCCGGTGCCCTTGAACTCCTCGAAGATCACCTCGTCCATGCGCGAGCCGGTCTCGACGAGCGCGGTGGCCAGGATGGTCAGCGAGCCGCCGTCCTCGATGTTGCGCGCCGCGCCGAAGAAGCGCTTCGGCGGGTACAGCGCGGTCGAGTCGACACCACCGGAGAGGATGCGGCCGGAGGCCGGCGCCGCGAGGTTGTACGCGCGGCCCAGACGGGTGATCGAGTCGAGCAGGACGACCACGTCGTGACCCAGCTCCACGAGGCGCTTGGCGCGCTCGATGGCCAGCTCGGCGACGGTGGTGTGGTCCTCGGCGGGGCGGTCGAAGGTCGAGGAGATGACCTCGCCCTTCACCGACCGCTGCATGTCGGTGACCTCTTCCGGACGCTCGTCGACCAGGACGACCATGAGGTGGCACTCGGGGCTGTTGACCGTGATCGCGTTGGCGATGGCCTGGAGGATCATGGTCTTGCCGGTCTTCGGCGGGGCCACGATCAGCCCGCGCTGGCCCTTGCCGATCGGGGCCACCAGGTCGATGATCCGCGTCGTCAGGATGTTGGAGTCGGTCTCCAGACGGAGCCGGTCCTGCGGGTACAGCGGGGTCAGCTTCTGGAACTCGGGGCGGCCCCGGCCGGACTCGGGGGCCATGCCGTTGACCGAGTCGAGGCGGACCAGCGCGTTGAACTTCTCGCGCCGCTCGCCGTCCTTGGGCTGGCGCACCGCACCGGTGACGTGGTCGCCCTTGCGCAGGCCGTTCTTACGGACCTGGGCGAGCGAGACGTACACGTCGTTGGGGCCCGGCAGGTAGCCGGAGGTCCGGATGAACGCGTAGTTGTCGAGGATGTCCAGGATGCCCGCGACGGGGATCAGGACGTCGTCGTCGGCCACCTGCACGTCGCTCGCGAAGTCGTCGCGCCCGCGACGGCCGCGGCGGTCGCGGTAGCGGCCACGACGGCCGCGGCGGCCGCCCGCCTCGTCGTCGAAGTCGTCCTGCGGACCGTTGTCACGGTTCTGCTGGCCCTGGCCGCCCTGGCCCTGGTTCTGTCCCTGGCCCTGGCGCTGCGGGCGCTGCTGCTGTCCGCCGCCGCCCTGCTGGCCCTGGTCGTCGCCCTTGCCCCGGCGGTCGCGCTGGCGCTCGCGGCGCTCCCCGCGCTCGCCCCGGTCCCCGCGCTCGCGGTCGCCGCGGCCCTGGCGGTCGCCGCGACGGCCCTCGGCGCTGTCGGCGGCGGCCTCGGCCTTGGCGTCGCCCTTGGGCTCGCCCCGGTCCTCGGACTTCTGCTCGGCCTGCGGCTCCGCCTTGGCCTCGGTCTTCGCCTCGGCCTTGGTGTCGGGGCTGCCCGCCTGCGCGGTGGCGCGGCGGCGACGGCGCTCGCCCGTGGGCTGGTCGTCGCTGGCCGGCTGACCGGGGATGTCGATCTGCTGCTGGGCCGCGGCCTTGTCGTCGGCGGCCGCCTCGTCCCCGGTGCGCGCCTTCGAGGTGGCACGCCGCTTGGGCTTGCTCTCCGTCTCGGCGGCGGGGGCCTCGGCGGCCTTGGAGGAGGTCTTGGGGGCGGCGGATCCGCCGCCGGCCTGCGCCTCCTTGATGACCTCGATCAGCTGGCTCTTGCGCATCCGCGCGGTACCCCTGATGCCGAGGCCGGACGCGACCTGCTGCAGCTCGGCCAGGACCATGCCCTCGAGGCCGGTGCCGGAGCGGCGGCGCCGTGCGGTGGTGCCAGTGGCAGCACCTTCGGCGGGCGCGGCGCTGTCGACGTTCTTGTCGGCAGTCACGCCCATCAGATCGGTGGTGTCGCTCACGAAGGGTCCTTCCCTGGAGCGGACGTCGGCCTTCTGGCTCGGCGACCGGTTGTGCTGTCCGACTGCGGTCTGTTGATCTTGCTGGATCGCGGACCTTGCCGGGGCGGTGGTCCGCCGGGTACGGCGGAGAGATGAACGTGCGGGGTCCGGCGCGAGATCCCCCTGCTCGGCCCACTCCTGGACGAGCGAGGGGTGTCGTGCCGGTTCCGGAGCGTGCTCGAAACTGCTCAGGCAGGCTGCTCAGGCAGTTGGGGAGGCTCCCGGAAGAATGGTGGTCCCGGAGGGGGACACGAAGCAACGCGCCTCAAAGACGTCGGTTGCAGACTTGAGGTTAACACTACCGGCTCCAACAAACATTCCCCCTCTCGGCCACCGGTAATCACCTGCGATTACGCGGCCAGTGGCAGCACGGTCGCGCCCGCGGCGTCGAGGGCCAGCCGGTTCGCGGCCCAGCCCTCCCCCGCCAGCCGGGCGACCTTGTCGGCGGACCCCTCCTCCGCCAGCGCGAGCACCGTGGGGCCCGCGCCGGAGATGACAGCGGGCACGCCGTCGGCGCGCAGCCGGTGCACCAGCTCGACGCTCTCGGGCATCGCGGGGCCCCGGTACTCCTGGTGGATGCGGTCCTCGGTGGCGGCGAGCAGCAGCTCGGGCCGCCGGGTCAGCGCCTCGACCAGCAGGGCGGCGCGCCCCGCGTTGAGGGCCGCGTCGACGTGCGGGACGGTGCGCGGGAGCAGGCCGCGCGCCGTCTCGGTGAGCACGGGCCGGCCGGGCACGAAGACCACCGGAACGACGGACCGCGCGGGGTCCATCCGGATCGCCCGGGCCGCTCCGCCGTCCATCCACGCGAGGGTGAACCCGCCGAGCAGACAGGCCGCGACGTTGTCGGGGTGCCCCTCGATCTCGGTGGCCAGCTCCAGGAGGGCCTCGTCGTCGAGACGGGCGTCGCCGCCGGTCGTCACGGCGCGGGCGGCGACGATTCCGGCGCAGATGGCGGCGGAGGAGGAGCCGAGGCCGCGGCCGTGCGGGATGCGGTTGGCGCAGACGATCTCCAGCCCGCGGGGCTGGCCGCCGAGCAGGTCGAACGCGGTGCGCAGGGAGCGTACGAGGAGGTGGCTCTCGTCGCGGGGCAGCGTCTCGCCGCCCTCGCCCGCGATGTCGATGTGGAGCCCGGAGTCGGCGACGCGGACGACGACATCGTCGTACAGCCCCAGCGAGAGGCCCAGGGCGTCGAAGCCCGGGCCCAGATTGGCGCTGGTGGCGGGGACGCGCACCCTGACGGCGGCGGCTCGGAACGCGGGACCGGCCATCGGTTGGACGACTCCTTGCAAGGCGGCGGGGATTGCGGTGCGGTGGGGCTCTGCGGGGGCGGTGCGGTGCGGCGGGGGTGGGGTACGGCGGTGGGGAGTGCGCCCCGGGCGGTGCGGGGACCCGGTGGCCGACGCGCCACCCCCTACGGCTACCGCGGCGCGGCACACCGTCGGGCGGAGGTCGGGCGGATGGGGTACAGCTTATCGAAGGAAGGTTCCCGCGCGACATAGGGCGCACAGGAGGCGCACGATGCGTGTCGCCCGCCTCCTCTGCGCTCTCCGCCCCGATAAGAGGGCGGTTGAGCTGGGTTGTCACGGTTGACCGGCCGTCCTGGCGGGGCTGTCGACGCCCGGCCCGGACGCAGTGCAGGACCGGGCTCCGGACGCCTGGCCCGGACGAAGCCAGGACCGAGCTGTCGGCACCCGGCCCGGACGGCCGGTCGACCGACCGGGCTGCCGGCACCTGACCCGGACGTAGTCAGGGCCCGGCTGCCGGCACCCGGCCCGGACGGGGTCCCGCCCGGGTCGCCCGGGTCCCGCGCGGGTCGCCGGACGGTCGCCGTGCGGGCCCCGGACGGGTCAGGCCAGTCCGAGCTTCTGTGCTGCCGTGGCCGCGTCGACCGGGACCGTGACCGGCTGCGGGGCGCCCGCGACGGCCCAGTCGGGGTCCTTGAGGCCGTTGCCGGTGACCGTGCAGACGATGCGCTGGCCGGGGTCGACCTTGCCCTCCTCGGCGGCCTTGAGCAGACCGGCGACGGAGGCGGCCGACGCGGGCTCCACGAAGACGCCCTCCTGGGAGGCCAACAGCCGGTAGGCGGACAGGATCTGCCGGTCCGTCACCTCGTCGATGAATCCGCCCGATTCGTCCCGCGCGGCCAGGGCGTAGTTCCAGGAGGCCGGGTTGCCGATGCGGATCGCGGTGGCGATGGTGGACGGGTCCTTGACGATCTCGCCGCGCACGATGGGCGCGGAACCGGACGCCTGGAAGCCCCACATGCGCGGCGCGTGGGTGGAGACGCCGTCGCCTGCGTACTCGGTGTACCCCTTCCAGTACGCGGTGATGTTGCCCGCGTTGCCGACCGGCAGGACGTGGATGTCGGGGGCGTCGCCGAGCGCGTCGACGATCTCGAACGCGGCGGTCTTCTGGCCCTCGATACGGACCGGGTTGACCGAATTGACCAGCGCCACCGGGTAGTTGTCCGAGAGCGAGCGGGCCAGGGTGAGGCAGTCGTCGAAGTTTCCGTCGACCTGGAGGATCTTGGCGCCGTGCACGAGCGCCTGGCCCATCTTGCCGAGCGCGATCTTGCCCTGCGGTACGAGGACGGCGCAGACCATCCCCGCCCGCACCGCGTACGCCGCGGCGGAGGCCGAGGTGTTGCCGGTGGAGGCGCAGATGACGGCCTTCGCGCCCTCCTCCTTGGCCCGGGTGATGGCCATGGTCATGCCGCGGTCCTTGAACGAACCGGTGGGGTTGGCGCCCTCGACCTTGAGGTGCACCTCGCAGCCCGTGCGCTCGGAGAGGACCTGCGCCGGAACGAGCGGCGTACCGCCCTCACGAAGGGTGACGACCGGCGTCGTAGCGGTGACCGGAAGCCGGTCCCGGTACTCCTCGATGATGCCGCGCCACTGGTGGGTGCCCTTGCTGGTCATGGGTCCTTACTCCCCTTCAACACGCATGATGCTGGCGACACCGCGCACGGTGTCGAGCTTGCGCAGCGCTTCGACGGTCCCGGAGAGGGCAGCGTCGGGCGCGCGGTGGGTGACGACGACGAGCGATGCCTCGCCGCCTCCATCTGGACGTCCTTGCTGGCGCACCGTGTCGATCGATACGCCCTGCTCGGCGAAGACCGTTGCCACCTGGGCGAGTACGCCCGGCTTGTCGGCCACGTCGAGGCTGATGTGGTAGCGCGTGACGACCTCGCCCATGGGGCTGACCGGCAGGCGCGTGTAGGCGGACTCACCGGGTCCGGTGGCCTCGCCCAGTTTGTTGCGGCAGACCGCGACGAGGTCGCCGAGGACCGCCGACGCGGTCGGGGAGCCGCCGGCGCCGGGGCCGTAGAACATCAGCTGCCCGGCGGCATCGGCCTCGATGAACACCGCGTTGTACGCCTCGCGGACGGAGGCCAGCGGGTGGCTGAGCGGGATCATCGCGGGGTGGACGCGGGCGGTGACCGAGGCCCCGTCCGCGGCGCGCTCGCAGATGGCGAGGAGCTTGACCGTGCAGCCCATGCGGCGGGCGGAGGCGATGTCGGCGGCGGTGACCTCGGTGATGCCCTCGCGGTGGACGTCGCCGATCCTCACGCGGGTGTGGAAGGCGATGCCGGCGAGGATCGCGGCCTTGGCGGCGGCGTCGAAGCCCTCGACGTCGGCGGTCGGGTCGGCCTCGGCGTACCCGAGGGCGGTGGCCTCGTCGAGCGCCTCGGAGTAGCCGGCGCCGCTGGTGTCCATCTTGTCGAGGATGAAGTTGGTCGTGCCGTTGACGATGCCGAGCACCCGGTTGACCTTGTCGCCGGCGAGCGACTCACGCAGCGGGCGGACCAGCGGGATGGCCCCGGCGACGGCGGCCTCGTAGTACAGGTCGCGGCCGTACTTCTCGGCGGCGGCGTGCAGGGCCGCGCCGTCCTCGGCGAGCAGCGCCTTGTTGGCGGAGACGACGCTCGCGCCGTGCTCGAAGGCGGTGGTGATGAGCGTGCGGGCCGGCTCGATGCCCCCGATGACCTCGACGACGACGTCGATGTCGCCGCGCCGCACGAGCGCGGTCGCGTCGGTGGTGATCAGTGCGGGGTCGATGCCCTCACGCACCTTCGAGGGGCGGCGGACGGCGACGCCGGCGAGCTCGACGGGTGCGCCGATGCGCGCCGCGAGGTCGTCGGCGTGCGTCGTCATGATGCGCGCCACCTCTGAGCCGACCACTCCGCAGCCCAGCAGCGCCACCTTCAGCGGACGCGTACGCATCATCCGACCTCGTTTCTCATACCTGGACCCTCCGGCGGTCGGGGGGCGGCGTCGCGGTGCCGGGCACGCGCGTCTGACACCGCTCCTTCTCCCACCCTCCCATCGCCGGAGGGCCATGTTCATGTGTGGACCAGTCTCACTCACCGGACGGGGGTTTCTGACCCTCGTCCGGATCCTGAGACGACTATTTCATCAGCCGACATCGAGACGCAGGAGATCTTCCTCCGTCTCGCGCCGGACGATGACGCGTGCCTCGCCTTCCCGGACGGCGACGACCGGGGGGCGCAGGGCGTGGTTGTAGTTGCTCGCCATCGAGCGGCAGTACGCGCCGGTTGCGGGGACGGCGATCAGGTCGCCGGGCCCCAGGTCCGCGGGCAGGAACGCGTCCTTGACCACGATGTCCCCGCTCTCGCAGTGCTTGCCGACGACCCGGACGAGCATCGGTTCCGCCTCCGAGGTGCGCGAGACGAGCGCCACGCTGTACTCGGCGTCGTACAGCGCGGTACGAATATTGTCCGACATCCCGCCGTCGACGCTGACATAGGTGCGCAGCCCTTCGAGGGGCTTGATGGTGCCGACCTCGTACAGCGTGAACGCGGTGGGTCCGACGATGGCCCGCCCGGGCTCGACGGAGATGCGGGGCGTGCGCAACTTCGCGGACTCGCACTCGCGGGTGACGATGTCGCTGAGCGCCTTGGCGATCTCGTGCGGCTCGCGGGGGTCGTCGTCGGAGGTGTACGCGATGCCGAGGCCGCCGCCGAGGTCGATCTCGGGGAGCTCGACGCCGTGCTCGTCGCGGATCTCGGCGAGCAGCTGCACCACGCGCCGGGCGGAGACCTCGAAGCCGGCCATGTCGAAGATCTGCGATCCGATGTGCGAGTGGATGCCGATGAGTTCGAGCCCGTCGAGGCTCAGGGCGCGCCGCACGGCTTCGGCGGCCTGCCCGTCCGCCAGCGCGATGCCGAACTTCTGGTCCTCGTGCGCGGTGGCGATGAACTCGTGGGTGTGCGCCTCGACGCCGACCGTGACGCGGATCTGGACGCGCTGGCGGACGCCGCGGCGCTGGGCGGTGTGGGCGACGCGGACGATCTCCTGGAAGGAGTCGAGCACGATCCGCCCGACGCCGGCCTCGACGGCCCGCTCGATCTCGGCGACGGTCTTGTTGTTGCCGTGGAAGGCGATGCGCTCGGCGGGCATGCCCGCGTCCAGGGCGGTGGTCAGCTCGCCGCCTGAGCAGACGTCGAGGTTCAGCCCTTCCTCCTTCAGCCAGCGCACGACGGCGCGGGAGAGGAATGCCTTTCCGGCGTAGAAGACGTCGGCGTCCGGCCCGAAGGCGTCGGCCCAGGCCCGGCAGCGGGCGCGGAAGTCGCTCTCGTCGAGGAAGTACGCCGGGGTGCCGAACTCCTCGGCGAGCCGGGCGACGCCGATCCCGCCGACGGTGAGGGCGCCGTCCGCGTCACGGGTGACGGTACGGGACCAGACCTTCTCGTCCAGGGCGTTCAGATCGGCGGCGGGGGCGGAGTAGTGCCCCTCGGTCAGGACGTCGGCGTGACGGGGACCGGCGGGGTGTGCGGAGCGGCTCATGGTGGGGCTCTCTCGGATTCGTCAGGTTCTCAGAGGTGTTCGGGCGCGCTGATACCGAGCAGGGACAGGCCGCCTGCCAGCACCGTCCCGGCGGCCTCGGCGAGGGCCAGCCGGGAGCGGTGGGCGGCCGAGGGTTTCTCGTCGCCCGAGGGCAGCGGCGGGCAGCAGTCGTGGAAGTCGAGGAAGGCGTGCGCGACGGCTTCCAACTGCCGGGCGACCCGGTCGGGCGCGCGGTGACGGGCTGCGGCCAGGAGGACGCCGGGGTGGTCGGCGAGGAGATCGAGGAGGGGGCGGGCGGCGTCCTCGTACGGAGCCGCCCCAGGAGCGGAGGCGAACCCGAGGGCGGCGGCGTTCCGGGTGAGCGCGCGGGCCCTGGCGTGGGCGTACCGGACGCGGAAGAGCGGGTTGGCCTCCCCCTGGACGAGCAGCTCGTCCCCGAGGGGCGCGCGGTCGTGCCCGGCGGGCCGCAGCAGCCCCCAGCGGGCGGCGTCCGCCCCGAGCCGCTCCAGCAGTCCGGCGGCGGTGGTCCCGGCAGGCACGGGGCGGGGGGTCCGGCGCGCGTCCACGGTGACGCCGGGCCCGACTGCGGGTCCGGCTCCGACGCCGGGTCCGACTCCGTCTCCGGGTCCGACTCCGACGTTGGGTCCGACTCCGACTCCGAGACGGGTCCACTCCGGGTCGTCGCCCGGCTGCTCGCAGCCGATCCGGACCTGGGCGCCCTGGGCGGCGAGGAGCCGGCGTACGGCGTCGGCGGTGACGGCCGCGCGCACTTCGGGGGCGTGGTGGAGGTGGTGGACCTCGTCCCGGAGGGCGTCCCCGTGTCCGTACGCGAGGCCCTGTTCCCGTACGGCGTCGAGGAGGGCCAGGTCGTTGTCGGCCGGGGCGTCCAGGGTGAAGCTGAGGAACCCGGGCCCGGTGATCTCGACCCGTCCGATGCCGGGCTCGACGGCGACCCGCTCCCGCAGGATGCGCGCGACCTCCAGGGCCGGCAGCTCGGCGGGCCCGGCGAGCTGGAGGGCGACCGCACAGGCGTAGTCGCCGCTGCCTCCGGGCCGGGTCCTCTCCACCCGCACGCGCGCGGGCACGGGCGCGCGCAGCGCGTTCTCGTCGACCGCGCGGCGCACGGCGTGCAGCACGGTCCGGGAGAGGTCGGCGGGGGTCACGGGACAAGCGTATGGGAGGAGGAGGGGCACTCCGCGACCCGGTTTCGCCATCCGGTCGGCGGGGGGCGGCCCGAGCCCGGGTCAAGCCGGTCGGCGAGGGGCGGTACCCATCCTCCGCGACCGGTCAGCCGGTGGCGGTCCCCGCGCGTCCGACGCCGCTCCAGCCGTCCACCGAGGGCCGCTCCCCGCCGGTCGCCAGCCGGCGCACCATCCGCACCAGCTCGCTCGGCTCGAACGGCTTCGCCAGGAACGCGTCGACCCCGGCGGAGACCCCCGCGTCCACCTCGTACGGCGTGCAGGCGCTGATGACGGCGATGGGCACATGGCCCGTGCGGGGCTCGGCGCGCAGCAGGGACGCGGTCTCCAGGCCGTCGAGCCGGGGCATCACGACATCGAGGGTGATCACGTCGGGGCGGACGCGGTGGACCAGGTCCAGGCACTCGACGCCATCGGCCGCGGTCACGACCTCGAAGCCCTCCAGCTCGAGATTGACCTTGATCAGCTGCCGGATGACCTTGTTGTCGTCGACAACAAGCACACGGCCGTACGCGCCTGACACCCTTCCAGAGTAGGTCGGCCCCGCTGACCGCGTCCGGCTTTTGCGCACTTCCGCCCCGGACGGGGGACGGGCTGACGCGGCGGAATACCTGTTCACGGACACCCGGTGGGAGCTGGTAGTGTTTCACCCGTCGCAGAGCAGCACCGCGATACGCCCCCGTAGCTCAGGGGATAGAGCATCGGCCTCCGGAGCCGGGTGCGCAGGTTCGAATCCTGCCGGGGGCACTTTCCGGAAAGAGGGTCTGACCCGCTGAGAAGCGGGTCAGACCCTTTCTCGTACCTGCCGGACGCAGACGGTCCCCTGACCGCGTGACTTTCCTTACGGCGCCGGCCGGCCATCCCCCTCGCGGGCCGGGCGCGCTGAAGCCGGCGGGCGGAGGGATGATGGTCGTAACCGAAGAGCCTCGGTGTGAAGCCGCGCAGGCCGGGACAGACGAGGTGACCCCGCCGCCCTGAGACGGCGTGACGTCTGACGACATGAACGAAGCGTGATCGTCATGAGCATTCCCCAGGGGAGCGCTCCCCAGTGGCAGCCCCAGCCACCGCCGCGACACCCGCGCAAGAAGCGCCGTATCTTCCTATGGGTGTTCCTGGGCGTCCAACTGCTCTTCCTGATCTGGCTGATCAGCGGGATCGCTTCCGGCGCGGGCACCCCTGAGGACTGCGGAACGCTCGACAAGCAGACCTGCAACGATGCCGAGAGCGCGGGCACCGCGATCGGTGTGGGGCTGGTCATCGTCCTCTGGGCCGTCGTGGATGTCATCCTGGGCATCACCTACGCGGTCTTCCGGCTCGCGAGGCGGCCATAGCCGTCCTGGCAAAATTGCCTGCCGACGCTCGGAGCAACGCTGCTGACGCGGCGTCAGTCAAACCGGCAGCCGGTTTGGCCACCCGTATACGGAAGGGGATCAAAGACGTGACCGACTGGCCGTTGCGCGAGAGCTTTTCCAGCACATCCGGCACGGTCCGCTGGGACCGGCTGGGGCCCGAGGGCGGGGAGCCCGTCGTTCTGCTGCACGGGACGCCGTTCTCCTCCTTCGTCTGGCGGGATGCGGCCCGGGCCCTGGCGCAGCAGTACCAGGTGTTCGTCTGGGACATGCCGGGCTACGGCGCCTCGGAGAAGCACCGGGGGCAGGACGTCTCCCTGGACGCGCAGGGCCGGGTCTTCACGCAGTTGCTGGACCACTGGGGGCTCACGGACCCGGTCGTGGTCGCCCATGACTTCGGGGGCGCCGTCGCGCTGCGGGCCCATCTGCTGCACGGGGCCGCCTACCGCGCTCTGGCCCTGGTCGACCCCGTCGCCCTGGCTCCCTGGGGTTCGCCGTTCTTCCGGCTGGTGGGGCGCAACAGCGAGGTCTTCGAACAGTTGCCGCCCGCCCTGCACCGTGCGCTCGTCCGGGAGTACGTCGGGTCGGCGAGCTTCCCCGGGCTGCGGTCCGATGTGGCCGACCGGCTGGTCGCCCCCTGGTCGGACGAGGAGGGGCAGGCCGCCTTCTACCGGCAGATCGCCCAGGCCGATCAGCGCTACACCGACGAGGTGCAGGGGCTGTATCCCCGGATCGGGCTCCCGGTCGCCGTGTGCTGGGGTGCGGAGGACACCTGGATCCCGGTGGCCAAGGCCCATGAGCTGGCCTCCCTCATTCCCGGCGCCGCCCTCACCGTGATCCCGGACGCGGGGCACCTCGTGCCGCTGGACGCCCCGGCCACCCTGACCGCCTCGCTCCTGGCCTTCCTCCGCGACCTGCCCTGACGCACCGGTGCCCACCGGGCCGGGGCCGCTCGGTGTCGGTGACGCTCGGTGCCGGGGCCGCTCGGTGTCGGTGCTCGGTCGCGGGGCACGGTGGTGGGGCTCAGCGACCGTGAAAGCCGTGGTTCCGACCGGGCGTGAAACGTGACGGATCCGGGCAGAGTGACGGGGACTTATGAGGGTCGACGGCGGGGGGCCGCTATGGAGTCCGGTGACCACGGGACGGCGGGACGGGGAGCGGGCGGGCACAGTGCGGGCGGGCACAGTGGCGGGGAGGGTGGCGGGGCCGGTCCCGTGACCGGAGCCGCGTCCGGAACCGGTGGCGCCGTTCCGCAGCCGCCCGCCGGGCCGCCGCCCGGGTTCGGGCCGCCGTCCCCTTCCGGTCCGTCCGGCTTCGGGCCTCCCCCGCCTTCGGACCCGCCGGGTTCCGGGGCTCCTCCTGGGTTCGGGCCGCCGCCGCCCTCCGGTCCGCCGGCCGCCGGGCCGCCGCCGGCCGGTGCGGGGGTGCGGGCCGTGGCCGCCGGGCTGCTCAATCTGACCGGGCTCGGGCTGGGGTACGCCCTGCTGGGGCGGTGGGGCCGGGCCGCCGGGTGCTGGGCGGCGACCGGGTTGCTGCTGCTCGTCGCGCTGCCCGCCGATCCGGACGGGGTCCCGGCGGGGGTGCTCGTCGGGTATCTCGTGGTGCTGACGCTCGCCGCCGTCGACGGGGCCCGGATCGCCCGGCGTTCGGCGCTCGGCGGTTCGTGGCGGCCGGTGCTGGCCGCCGCGCTGGGAGTGGTGCTGCTGGCCGTTCCGGCGGGCGGGGCCGTGGTGTACGGCTCGGCGCGGGACGAGGCCAGGGAGCAGGTGCTGCTGGACCGGCTGGAGTCCGGGGACCAGCAGGTCACGGCCGCGTCGAAGGTGCCGTTCACCCTGGCGCGCAGCCAGTACGAGGGGGCGCTCGGGGTGTACCGCGCGCTCGACGAGGACCATCCCGGATCGCGGGCCGCGAAGCTCGTTCCGGACCGCCTGAAGGCGTACTACGACGCGGTCTCGGCTCCGTACGCCGAGAAGCGGCACTGCGAGGCCGTCGAGCCGTTGACCTACCTGCGGACCCTGCCGGGCTCCGTGGAGGGGAAGCTGCTGGGCGAGCTGGCCTCGTGGCCCGACGAACCGCTCGCCAAGTCGCTGTACGAGTGCGGTGTGTCGCACCTGGAGGGGTCCGGCGGGGGCGGCGGTACGGAGCTGGGCGAGCTGTTGCGTACGTTCCCCGAGTCCGCGCCGGCGAAGCGGGTGGGCCCGGAGATCAGCAGGCGGATCAAGGACCAGGTCGCGGCGTTGAAGCGGGACGAGCCGTGCGCGGCCACCGGGGAGTTGCGCTCTCTCGGCACCACGGTCTCCGCCCTGCCCGCCGCGAACGTCTCGGGCCTGCGCGCCGACGCCGACCGGGGTGTGCGGGACGGGGTGTACGCCTGCGGGGTCGACCAGTTCAAGGAGGGGAAGTTCACCGAGGCGCGCAAGTCCCTGTCCGACTTCGCCCGTCAGTACAAGGGCGACGGGCGGGTGCGGCAGGCCCGGAACATAGCCATCGCCGCGGAGATCGCCGACGACCGGCCGGCGGCGGGCAAGCGGCTGCCTCCCTCCGGGTCTCCCGGCGGGGCCCGGATGCCGCTCGTCATCAGCAACGACGCGCCGAACTCGGTCGAGGTCCTCTACACCGGGCCGGTCACCGGTTCCGTCACGCTGAAGCCGTGCGGCGACTGCAAGCGCTACAGCGCGTCGAGCGGACCCCGGCTCGCCTGCCGGGCGAGCGGCAAGAACTACCCCAAGGCGCGGCTCCGACTCCCGGCGGGCGACTACCACTTCCTCTACAAGCACGGCACGGGCGCGTCGGCCCGGGTGGACAGCTACGCGGCGGGGTCGAAGGTCCAGCCCGGGTACACGTACACCAGCTGCACCTATGTCATCGAGCGCAGCTCTCTGGGACTCGACCTGCCCACCCTGCCCGACTACATCAAGCCGGCTTCCGCTCCGCCGGTCAGTCCGTCGCGCGCGGGTTCTTCTCGATGACCCGGCCGTCCAGGTGCGCGGTGAGGTGGGCGCCGCCGTACTTGTCGGAGACGTAGACGCGCAGCACCGGGCGGTTGCCGTGGAAGGGCGACGACGGGTCCACGATCACGTAACTGAACTCCGGATCGGGGACGTTGAGGCTCGTCCTGGCCGTCCGCAGCAGGGCGGGCAGGGCGTCCCAGTCGACGGATTCCAGGTCGACCGGCTTGTCCCCGGACATGAGCGTGCCGCCCATGTCGTCGTTCTTCGCCCGCCCGTCCCGGTAGCTGAACCGGTCGTAGAGGCGGGAGTTGGACTTCAGCGGCGCCTGGGCGGAGGCGTGCTCGCCGTAGAGGGTGAAGTCGGTGACCTTCGTCCCGCCCATCAGCGGCTTCAGCGCCGCGATGGCCTGCCGTGCGCCTTCGGGGGTGAGGAGGTCGGTGGCCCCGGCGGGCTTCTCGTCGTCCACGACCGGCTGTCCGAGGCTCGGGGCGGGGTCGGAGGCGGATGGCGTCGTGCCCCGGCTGTTCGCGGGGGCGCTCGCCGTGGTGTCGGGGCGGTTGCCGCCCTTCGCTGCGTCGTTGCCATCGGCTCCGAAGCGCGACGGGTCCACCATCCAGAGGATCACGCCCGTCAGCACCGCCGCCGAGACGACGGACGAGGCGGTGACGAGTATCCGGGCGCGAGTCCGGGTCTGCGTCCGGGTCTGGGTCCGGCGCGGGTCGCGGCGGCCGTGTTCGTCGCCGGGGAGCGGGACGGGGAACGGCTGTGGAGGGCCGAAGCCCGTGGGCACCCGGTCCGCCGGGGTCAGGGTCGGCGGGTGGGGAGTGGGGTCAGAGGGCGCGGTTCCGGAGGGGATGCGGGGGTCGCGGACGGGCGGGGCTTCGTGTGCGCCTCGCGTGCCGTCCGTGCCCCACGTGCCGTGTGCGCTCCGCGTGCCCTGTGCGCCTCGCGAGCCGTCCGTCCCCCGCGTGCCGTCCGTGCCCCGCGCCGCTTCGGTCAGCATGCGGTCGAGGGTCCCGGCGTCCGGGCGGGACGGGATGTCCCTGGTGAGGAGCGCGGTCAGGACGGGGGCCAGCTGCCCTGCCCGTACCGGCGGGGGGATCTCCTCGTCGAGCACCGCGGCCAGGGTGGCGAGGGTGGTGGCCCTGCGCAGGGGGTGGCGGCCCTCGACCGCGACGTACAGCATCATGCCGAGCGACCAGAGGTCGGACGACGGGTCGCCCTCGGTGCCCCGGATGCGCTCGGGGGCTATGTAGTCGGGCGAGCCGATGAGCGCGCCCGTCATCGTGAGGCTGGTCGACTCGCGGATCGCGGCGATGCCGAAGTCGGTGAGGACCGGGCGGCCGTCCGTGCGCAGCAGGACGTTGGCGGGTTTGACGTCGCGGTGCTGGATGCCGCAGGCGTGGGCGGCGCGGAGAGCGGAGAGGATGCCGCGCCCCAGTTCGGCGGCCTCGGCGGGGTCCATGGGGCCGGCGGCGAGCCGGTCGTGGAGGGAGGAGCCGGCCACCAGCTCCATGACGATCCAGGGGTAGCCGTCCTCGCCGGGGTCGACGATGTGGTGGACGGTGACCACGTTGGGGTGGTCGAGGCGGGCCAGGGCGCGGGCCTCGCGCAGCACCCGGGCGCGCAGGGTGCGGGCGCCCTCCGGGTCGTACTCCGCGAGCGCCGGGTCCGGGGGCCGTACTTCCTTGAGGGCGACGTCCCGGTGCAGCGCCTCGTCGCGGGCCCGCCAGACCATGCCCATGCCACCGCTGCCGAGCCGCTCCACCAGCGTGAAGCGGCCGTCGATCACCCGTCCCGATGGGGCCTTAGCGCTCATGCGCCGTAGCGTACGGGTGGCCTACGACAGGCGGGAGCCGGGGGCGGGGGCGTTGCCACGGGTCAGGCCGAGGCTCGCTTGCGGGGGGAGGCCGTGGTCTTCTTGCTCCGGCCGCCGGACGACGACGTCTGCTTCTTCGCGGAGGACGTGGACGCTGGGGAAGAGGCGTGGGAAGAGGACGTCGACTTGGCCGCTGTCTTCTTCTGCGCCGTCTTCTTGGCCGTGGACGCCGTCGACTTCTTCGTACCGGTGGATTTGGGCGTGGACGTGGACGCGGACTTCTGCGGCGCGGACTTGTGTGCCGTCGACTTCTGCGCCGTGGACTTCTTTTGGGTCGCCCGCGTCGTCCGGGTCGCCTTCTTCGCCGTCCTCCCGGACGTCGTCTTCTTTATGGGGTGGACGTCCGCCAGGTCGCCGTCGCCCTCTCCCCGGGCCCCGCCCCCGTCCTCGCTCTCCTCTCCCTCCCCATCCCCCTCCCCCCGGGACTTCTTCGCCGCGCGGACGCTGTTCTCCAGGGCCGCGATCAGGTCGATGACCTTGCCGCCGCCGGAGTCCTCGGACCGGGTCGGCTCCACCGCCTCGCCGGACGCCTTCGCCGCGATGAGCTCCTCCACCGCCTCCCGGTAGTCGTCGTGGAGGCTGTCCATGTCGACCTCGCCGAGGGTGTCCATCAGGGCGTCCGCCAGGTCGAGTTCGGCGTCGCGGACCGTGACGTCGCCGTCCGGGGCGACGCCCTCCGGAGCCCGGATCTCGTCCGGCCACAGAAGGCCGTGCATGGCGATCACGTCGTCGACGACCCGCAGCATGCCGAGCCGTTCACGGCCGCGCAGGGCGTACTTGGCGACGGCGACCTTGTTGCTGCGCTTGAGGGCCTCGCGCAGCAGGGTGTACGGCTTGGCGGCCGGGACCCCGTTGGCGGAGAGGTAGTACGCCGCGTCCATCTGGAGCGGGTCGATCTCGTCGGCGGGCACGAAGGCGACGATCTCGATGGTCTTGGCGGTGGGCAGCGGCAGCTGGGCCAGGTCCTCGTCCGTGATCGGGATCATCGTGCCGTCCGCGTCCTCGTACGCCTTGCCGATATCGCCGCCGGCCACCTCTTCCTCATCCAGCTCACAGACCTTGCGGTACCGGATCCGGCCACCGTCGGCCAGATGGATCTGCCGGAAGTGGATCGCATGGTTCTCGGTGGCGTTGACCAGCTTGATCGGGATGCTGACCAGCCCGAAGGAGATCGCGCCGTTCCATATGGACCTCACCGTTCACCCCTTTTGACGCCAAGGACGTTAAGAACGCTTGGGTAGGTTTTCGGATGATTCGTGTGACTCTTATCGTATGACGCCGATCACGGAGGTGGAGGGGCGGCGCCTCTCGCTCAGCAATCTCGACAAGCTGCTGTATCCGGCCACCGGCACGACCAAGGGCGAGGTGCTGCACTACTACGCGGCCACGGCGGCGGGCGTGATCCTGCCGCATCTGCGCGGCCGTCCGGTCTCGTTCCTGCGGTATCCGGACGGGCCCGATGGGCAGCTCTTCTTCACCAAGAATCCGCCTCCCGGTACGCCCGACTGGGTGCGCACCACCCCCGTGCCGCGCGGCGAGGACCCGGCCGCCCGCCAGGTGATGGTCCAGGATCTGGCCTCCCTGATGTGGGCGGCCAACCTGGTGGTGGAGTTCCACACCCCGCAGTGGCGGGCCGAGACGCCCGAGAGAGCCGACCGGATGGTCTTCGACCTGGACCCCGGCTCCCCCGCCACGATCGTGGAGTGCTGCTCGGTCGCGCTCTGGCTGCGGGAGCGTCTGGCCTCGGACGGGCTGTTCGCGTACGGGAAGACGTCCGGGTCCAAGGGGCTGCATCTGCTGGTACCGGTGGAGCCGACGCCGGCCGCCGAGGTGTCCGCGTACGCGAAGCGGCTCGCCATGGAGGCGGAGAGCGCGCTGCCGGCCCTGGTCCTGCACCGGATGAAGCGGGCCCTGCGGCCGGGGAAGGTCTTCGTCGACTTCAGCCAGAACTCCGCGTCGAAGACCACCGCCACCCCCTACACCCTGCGGGCGAGGGCCGAGCCCACGGTGTCCGCCCCCGTCACCTGGGACGAGATCGCGGACTGCCGGACGCCGAAGGCGCTGGTGTTCCGGGCGGACGGCATGGCCGCGCGACTGGAGCGTCACGGCGATCTGCTCGGCCCGCTGCTCGACCCGGAACAGGCCCGTCCGCTGCCCGCCGGCCCGGGAGCGGGCGCGTAGCAGGACCGTTTCGCCCCGGCTTTCACCGGTGTCCCACAGGGGCCCTCGCACCCAGCTCGTCATGGCCAGGTCATGACCTGGTTACGGCCTGAGGAAAGGCCACAAGTGGCGGGTGGATTGTCGGATGCGTGGTGCACACTCTGCGCAGGCGCTTTCTTCGGGACGCGCCGCAGGGGCGTGGAGAACAGACGTGCCGGGCGTGAGTGCCGCTCGGGGCGTCGCCGTGACGTGGGGAGGGGATGGCGTGTTCTCGGGGATCGATGAGGTCGACTGGGCGTCGATGGAGCATGCCTACGGGCCCGCCGACGACGTGCCGGTGCTCCTTCGGGGGCTCGCCTCCGCCGATCCGGCGGAACGGGAGAGCGCGCTCGACGGCATGTACGGCGCCGTGCACCACCAGGGAGACGTGTACGCCTGCACCCTCGCGTGCATCCCCTTCCTCTTCGAGCTCGTCGTGGACCCGGCCGTCCAGGACCGGGGCAGCGTCGTCGAACTGCTCACCAGCATCGGCGGCTTCGATCTGGACGAGGACGACGAGGCGGAGATCGACGAGGACGAGATCGAGGGCGCCGCGAACTACGCGATGGCGGCGGCGGCCGTCACCGCCGGGGCCGGGGTGTTCTTCGAGCTGATCGCCGACGAGGACCGCGGGGTGCGGCTGGCGGCTCCGCTGGCGCTCGCCACGTTGCACCGGCAGCCCGTCCGGGTGCTGGAGCAGTTGCGGGAGCGGCTGCCGGTGGAGCCCGACGAGGAGGTGCGGCTCGCGCTCGTGGAGGCGGCCGGGCGCGTCGCCCTGCGGCACCGCCCGCTGGCCGGGCGGGTGGCGGACTGGCTGAGGCTGCTGGTGGACCGGGCCCACACGCCCGGACTGCGGCTCGCCGCCCTGGCCCAGCTGGCGCGCTGTTCGCCCGACGCGCTGCCCGGCGATGTGGTGCCGGTCGTGTCGGAGCTGCTGCACGAGCTGCGTACGGGCCCGGACACCCCGCCGGACCACGGGAACGAGCAGGGGAGCGACCAGGATCAGGAGCAGGAGCGCGAGAAGGACTGCGGGCCGGAGGCGGAGTGCGAGGCCGAGCCCGGCGGGTGCGGGGACGCCTCCGGGGCCGAGCAGGTCGCCGCGCCGACCCTGGTGGGGCAGTTGCGCGCCCTGTCCGCCCAGGAGAACGCCGGGCGCGGGGCCCCCTGGACCGCCGATCTGCTGCGCACCCTGCACGTCGGCCTGGACGACCGGGTGGGCGACCGCACGGCTCTCCTCATCGACCAGTTGCGCAGCCCCGACCGCTGGCAGCGCGTCGACGCCGTCCGGATGAGCGGCGGGCTGATGCGGGCCTGGCGCGGTTCGTACGGGGAGCTGGTGGCGCTCGTCGGCGATCAGCTCGCCGACCCGGAGTCCCGGCTGGCCGATGCCGCCTCGCACGTACTGGAGGAGCTGTTCTCGCTGGCCGCCCCCGCCGCGGACGCCCTGGCCGCCCGCCTGGCGGGCGATCCCGGCGGCTGGGTGAAGGAGTGGGCCAGCGGCCCGCCCGGACTCGGCTCCACGGTGAAGGCGCTGGCCCGGCTCGGCGACGCCCGTGCGCTGCCCGCCCTGGCGGCGGCCCTGGAGCTGCCGGAGGTGCCGCACGACCTGGGCGCGGCGGTCGTCGAGCTCGGGCCGGCCGCCCGACCCCTCGCCGGTGCGCTGCGGCGCAGGCTCGCCGGGGTGGCGCTGGACGAGGGGGCGTACGACCGGGCGAGCCCGCTGCTGGCCGGGCTGACGGGCCTGCGCGCGGGCGAGGCGACGCCGGAGGTGCTGCGGGTGCTGCGCGGCGCGCCGGAGTACCGGGGCGAGTGGCTGCGTACGGCGGCGCTGCGCGCGCTCGGGGCGTTCGGGCCCGCGGCGGAGGCCGCCGTGCCGGAGCTGCGGGCGCTGCTCCGCCGGCCCGGCTCGGCCACGGAGGCGGCCGAGGCGCTGTGGGCGGTCTCCGGGGACACGGACGCGGTGCTGCCCGTGCTGATGGAGGGCATCGGCTCCGACCAGGTGCACGACCGGCGGGCCGCCGCTGCGGCCCTGGGGGCGCTCGGGCCGTACGCCGCGGTGGCGGTCCCCCGTCTGCGCGGGCTGCTGGACCACGATGAGCTGTGGTTGCGGGTGGACGCCGCGATCGCGCTCCGGGAGGTGTCCGGCCGGCCGGAGGAGCCCATCGAGGTGCTGCTCGCCGCCTGGGACAAGAACCGTCATGTACGCGTCCGGGTGGCAGAATGCCTGGCGCGGATGGGACCGGTCGACGCGGGGTCGGCGGCGGCACAGGTGCTGCGGGCCGAGCTCTCCTCCGTACGCCGTCACAACGCGATGGACGGCGGGTACGGAAGCCATGACACGTACGAGGACGAAAGGCTCCTGACGCTGTGCCGCCAGGCACTCCGGGGGGCGGGGAAAGGGACCACGACATGATCATTTTCGGCACCAAGGGCTATCTGCACCAACTGGCCGTCCTGACGCTGGTGTGCGGCTGGTGCGGCAACCCGGCGGCGCACACCCTGCGCAAGCGGGTCACGAAGTTCACGCTGTTCTTCGTGCCGCTGTTCCCGTTCTCGTCGAAGTACGCCACGCAGTGCACGTTCTGCGGCGGGGAGCAGCAGGTCTCCAAGGAGCAGGCCGACCAGTTGCTCGCCCAGCACGCGGCGGGGCCGGACGGCGGTCTCGGCCAGGGCCCGGGGCAGGGTCAGCAGGCCGGGTTCACGCAGCCGGGGCAGAACCCCTACCAGCGCTGACGGCGTACGGGCGGGCCGGCGGGCGGCGGCACGGGCGGCCGGTCGCGTAAGGGTACGAAGTGGGCATTGCGCACGGTCCTGCGCTTAGGGTGTAGGCCCCTGTCGTCTACGAGGAGGGCGAGCCGTGCGCCCGGACCGCGCCCGTACCGCCCGGCTTGCCGTCGCCGCGCTCGCCGTGCCCGCCCTGCTCGCCGGGCTGTCCGGCTGCGGCTCGGCCGGGGGCCTGGAGAGCGCCGGCCGGGCCCCTTCGGCGGTCGAGCCCGCCCGTCTGTGGCCGGATCTGCCGCCCGCCTCAGCCGCCCCGTACGACTACGGGGAGGGCGAGACGGCCCGCATCCCCGGCATCAGGGCGCCCGGCGGCGATGTGCGCCGGCTGGACCCGGTGGCGGTGGTGCAGGCCGGGCTGAAGGCCAGGACCGACCGGGACAGCGGGCTGGACGAACTGCCCGACGCGACCGTGCGGCAGATCCGCGCGTGCCGGACGGCCCCGGACGACTGCCCGGTCCTGGACCCGTACTAC
Organism: Streptomyces sp. cmx-18-6; assembly: GCF_046548915.1. NCBI lineage: Bacteria > Bacillati > Actinomycetota > Actinomycetes > Kitasatosporales > Streptomycetaceae > Streptomyces > Streptomyces sp. cmx-18-6. Next base: position 518,901 of record NZ_JAEBEP010000004.1, read on the forward strand.
TACGACCTGACCGGCGACGGCAGGGACGAACTGGTGGTCGGCATCCGCATGTCCGGCCGTCAGCTCGCCGTGCGCGCGTATCTGGCGGACCAGGGCGGCGAGCTGACCCGGATCATGTCCGCGTCGGACGCCGTGATCAGCGTGGAGCTGGCGGGCCGGGACCTGATCATGCGGGCCCCGTCCGCGATCTCCGGGTACGAGTACCGCACCGCGTGGTCCTGGGACGACCGGCAGCGCGCGATGCTGCCGACCCGGGACGAGATCCTGCGGGCGCCGGGGCGCGGCAAGGACGCGGACCGCCGGGACCCGAGCCCATCGGGGTCCGGTTCCGCTTCGGGCTCCCCGTCCGGGTCCGAGGCTGCTCCGGGCTCCCTGTCCGGGTCCGAGGCCGCTCCGGGCTCCCCCTCGACTTCCGGCGGCGCCCCCTCGGCGGAGCGCCCGTGAGACGGCGCGGATTCCGCTCCCCCGCCTGGACCGCGACCCTCACCTGGAAGTCCGCGGTCTTCCTCACCGTCATGTGCTGCACCCTGGCCGCCCTGCTCGGCGTCCTCGTGCACACGGCGGTCACCCGGCAGACGGTCTCCCACGCCCGCGAGAAGGCGCTGGCCCGGCTGGAGGTGGTCACCGACGCCTACGAGGCCGGGGAGCCGCTGCCGAGGGGTTCCGGCATCAACCCGCCGGGGCTGCCCGCCTCGCTGCGCGCCCTGGCGGCGGACGGCGAGCGGGGCACGATGGTCGCGGACGGACCCCGGCGGCCGGACGACCCGTACGGGCGGGGCGGCCCCGCCATGTGGGCGGCCGGCCCGGCGGACGGGCGGGCGCTGGCCACCTGGACGGACTACAGCCACGGCGCTGACACCATCGGCGGCCTGGACCGGGCGATCATCGGCTCCTCGCTGCTGGCCATCGCCGCCACGCTCGTCGTCGGCCTCTTCGCCGTGGGCCGGGTCACGCGCAGGCTGCACCAGACGGCCCGGGTGGCCCGCCGGATCAGCGCGGGCGACCTCGACGCCCGGGTCGGCGACCCCCGTACGGCACGTCCCGTGCGCGGCCAGGACGAGGTGGCGATCGTGGCGGGCGCGCTGGACACCATGGCCTCCACCCTCCAGCGCAAGCTCCAGACGGAGCAGCGGTTCACCGCCGATGTGGCGCACGAGCTGCGCACCCCGCTGACCGGCCTCTCGGCAGCGGCCGAGCTGCTGCCGCCGGGGCGGCCGTCGGAGCTGGTGCGGGACCGGGTGCGGGCGATGCGCGCGCTGACCGAGGACCTGCTGGAGATCTCGCGTCTGGACGCCCGTACGGAGCACGTCGACCTCGCCGTGCACGAACTCGCCCCGCTGGTGGAACGGGTGGTGCGGGCCTCCGGCACGGACACCGAGGTCCGGGTCTCGGATCCGGCCCGGGTCGAGACGGACCGGCGGCGGCTGGAGCGGGTGATCGGCAACCTGGTGGCCAACGCCCACCGGCACGGCTCCCCTCCGGTGGTGCTGAGCGTGGACGGCGCGGTGGTCTCCGTACGCGATCACGGGGCGGGCTTTCCGGCGTACCTCCTGGACACCGGCCCGCAGCGGTTCCGCACGGACGGCGCAGGCAAGGGCCACGGACTCGGGCTGACCATCGCGGTGGGCCAGGCGGCGGTGATCGGGGCCCGGCTGGAGTTCGCCAATCCCCCGGACGGCGGGGCGCTGGCCCGGCTGACGCTGCCGGAGTACGTACGCCTCGACGACGGGGAGTCCGGCGGGGACGCGGGCGGCCGGGGGGCCGGGACGGGAGATCCGGCCGCACCTCACCGACAGTGACGCGTTGCGGACCCTCCGTACCCGACCTAGCGTGAGTCGCGAGCCCAGGGCCGTGTCCCCATGGCCCTCTCTCACCCATGGCACCTTCCTTCCCCACGGCATTCCCTTCCCCTGGAGGCAGCATGTCCCCCCTCTCCCGCCCCTCGCGGTTCCGCCGGATCGGTCTCTGCGTCGCCACCGGCGCGCTCGCGGCGGTCACGGCCGCCGCCCCCGCCCTGGCGGCGGACCCCGAGCCCACCGGGCAGCGCACGGAGGCCACGGCCCCGAAGCCGTCGTCCGACGAGCTCTCCGCGTCGGCCCTCCAGCGCGAGTACGAGGCGCAGCAGAAGAAGGAGGCCCGCGAGGCGGCGAAGGCCCAGAACCAGGGCCGCGAGCAGGCACAGGGCCAGGAGCAGGGCCAGGGCCAGGCGAAGCCGAAGGCCCCGAAGCGCGACTACAAGGGCCGGGTCGTCGCCAAGCCGCACCTGCTGCTGCGCGACCGGCCGTACCGCAGCAGCCGGGTCGTGGGCTCGGTCAAGTACGGCACCGTGGTCTCCATCTTCTGCAAGACCAAGGGCGACAACATCGACGGCAACAACCGCTGGTACCTCCTCTCGGACGGCACCTGGGCGTGGGGCTCGGCCCGCTACATCGAGAACATCGGCGCGGCCCCGCACTGGTGCTGACCCCGCCCGAACCCGTTGACGCAACCCCGTTGACGTAAGCGTTGACACAACCGTCCGCCCGAGGAGCCCGGCCCCAAGCCATGGACTCCCCGGGCGGACGTGTGCCGCCCGGGTCCTCCCCGCACCGGGCCGCCACGACGGACGCGCCAGGAGACAGCGGCGGCGGACGCGCTATGACATAAGGGAAATACGGCGCGCCTCTTGCTACGTTGCGGTCCATGACCGCAACGACGGCGGACGCTCCCCCGCCCGAGCTCCGCCTGCCCAAACGGCGGGGGGTCGAGCTCTCGCTCCTCATCGGGGCCGTCATCGTCTCCGTCTACGGATACGCGGCTGTCGGCTTCGCCCGCAACGGGGCCGTGCCCCCCGACGTCGCCGGTTACGGAGCCGGGCTCGGCATGCTCGCGCTGCTCGCCCACCTCGCGGTCCGCTTCCGGGCCCCGTACGCCGATCCGCTGCTGCTGCCGATCGCCGTCCTGCTCAACGGCCTCGGCCTGGTGCTGATCTACCGGCTCGACCTGGAGACCCCGCGCGACCAGGCCGCGCCCACCCAGCTGATCTGGTCCACGCTCGGGGTCGCCCTGTTCACCGTGGTCGTCGTGCTGCTGCGCGATCACCGGGTGCTCCAGCGCTACGCCTACCTCTCGGTCGCCACCGCGCTCGTCCTGATGATCGTGCCGATCTTCTTCCCGGCGGTGAACGGTGCGAAGATCTGGATCCGGATCGGCGGACTCTCCTTCCAGCCGGGCGAGTTCGCCAAGATCCTGCTCGCGGTCTTCTTCGCCGCCTATCTCGCCGCCAACCGCAACGCGCTCGCGTACACCGGCCGCACCATCTGGAAGCTGCAACTGCCCACCGGCCGGGTGCTCGGCCCGATCGTGGCGATCTGGCTGCTCAGCGTCGGCGTGCTGGTGCTGGAGCGGGACCTCGGCACCTCGCTGCTCTTCTTCGGGCTCTTCGTCATCATGCTGTACGTGGCGACCGGCCGGACCGGCTGGATCGCGGTCGGGCTGCTGCTCGCGGCGGTGGGGGCGTTCGTCGTCGGCTCGTTCGAGCCGCATGTGCACAGCCGGGTGCAGGACTGGCTGGACCCGTTCGCCTCGATCGACGCCGGGCGCGGTCCCGGCCAGCTCGCCCAGTCGCTCTTCGCGTTCGCGGCCGGCGGCATGCTCGGGACCGGGCTCGGGGCCGGGCACTCCATCCTCATCGGCTTCGCCGCCAAGTCCGACTTCATCCTGGCGACGGCGGGCGAGGAGCTGGGCCTCAGCGGCCTCACCGCGATCTTCCTCCTGTACGCGCTCCTCGTGGCGCGCGGCTACCGGGCCGGGCTCGCCCTGCGCGACCCGTTCGGGCGGCTGCTGGCCATCGGCCTCGCCTCGATCCTGGCCCTCCAGGTGTTCGTGATCGCGGGCGGGGTGATGGGGCTGATCCCGCTGACCGGGATGGCGATGCCGTTCCTGGCGCAGGGCGGTTCCTCCGTCGTCACCAACTGGATCATCGTGGCGCTGCTGATCCGGGTCAGCGACCTCGCGCGCAGACCCGAGCCCGAACAGGTGGAGACCGGGGTCATCGCGAGCGCCGTAGGCCCCGGGGACACCGTGGACCCCCGGGAGGAGGACCGGTGATCCGCTACATCCGGCGCGCCGCCGCCCTCTGTCTGCTGCTGCTCGTGGCGCTGCTCGTCAACGCGGCCCGCGTCCAGCTCCTCGAGGCCGACGAGCTGAACGACAACCCGGCCAACCGCCGTAACACCATCGCCCGTTACGACCAGCCGCGCGGGAACATCCTGGTCGGCGACCGGGCCGTGACCGGCAACGACGAGACCGGCGAGCAGCTCAGCTTCGAGCGCACCTATCTGCACGGCCCGCTGTACGCGCCGGTGACCGGGTACGCCTCGCAGACGTACGGCACCACGCTTCTGGAGAACGCCGAGGACGACGTCCTTTCCGGTACGGACTCCCTGCTGGCCCCGCTCCCCTTCTGGAACGAGTTCACCCGGGGCCGGCAGCCGGGCGGCGACGTCGTCACGACCGTCAAGGAGTCGATGCAGCGCGCCGCGTACGACGGGCTGAGCGGCCGGCGGGGCGCGGTCGCCGCCCTGGAGCCGTCGACGGGCCGGATCCTGGCGCTGGTCTCGACCCCGTCGTACGACCCCGAGCGGCTGTCCGGGACCGGTTCGGCGGTCACCGACGCGTGGTCCCGGCTGAACGCGGCCAAGAGCCTGCCGATGCTCAACCGGGCCATCCGGCAGACGTATCCGCCGGGCTCCACGTTCAAGATCGTGACGGCCGCGGCGGCCCTGGACGCCCGGGTGGTGACCGACCCGGACGCGCCGACCGACACCCCGTCGCCGTACGTCCTGCCGGGCACGAGCACCACCCTGCCCGACGAGGCGCGCGGCTGCGAGAAGGCGTCGCTGGCCGACGCGATCCGCGTTTCCTGCAACACGGTGATGGCCCATCTGGGCGTGGAGGTCGGGCTGGAGGGGATGGCGGAGGCGGCGGGGAAGTTCGGCTTCAACGACACCGGGCTGCGCATCCCGTCCGGGGTGGCGAAGAGCAACTTCGACACCGATATGAGCGACGACCAGCTCGCCCAGTCCTCGATCGGCCAGTTCGACACGACCGCCACCCCGCTCCAGATGGCGATGGTCGCGGCGGCGGTGGCCAACGGCGGCGACCTCCGGTACCCGTATCTGGTCGAGCGGGTGACCACCCACGACGGGGACACGGTCCAGCAGCAGGGGCCGCGCTCCTACGAACGGGCGATGAGCCCGTCGACGGCGGTGCAGCTCCAGCGGATGATGGTCGACGTGGTGGAGAACGGCACCGGGTCGAACGCGGCGATCGACGGGGTGAGGGTCGGCGGCAAGACCGGCACCGCTCAGCACGGCGTCGACAACTCCGGCCTGCCGTATGCCTGGTTCATCTCCTGGGCCCAGCCCTCGGACTCCGGCCGCCCGGCCGTCGCGGTCGCCGTGGTGGTGGAGGACGCCTCGGCGGACCGGGACGACATCAGCGGCGGCGGCAGCGCGGCCCCGATCGCCCGGGCGGTGATGGAGGCGGCGCTGGAGGGGTGACGCTCGCCGTCCCGGGGGCCGCGGAGGGTGCCGCAGGTGGCCTGGGGGGAGACTGGGGCCATGACACGGACGCCTTCCGCCGTGGCGCGGGCCCTGGAGCGGATCGGCCGGCTGGACCCGGCGCTCAACGCCTTCATCGAGGTCTGGCCCGACGAGGCTCTCGCACGCGAGCCGGCCGCTCGGCAACTCCCGCTGCGGGGGCTGCCGTTCGCGGTGAAGGGCTCGGCCGGCATCCGCTCGTACGCGGCCCGCAGGCTCATCGCCGCCGGTGGCGTCCCGGTCGGCGCGACCTCCGTACCCGGCCCCGGCACGGTCTGGCAGACCTGGGGGCGGGGAGCGCACGGCCGTACGGTGAACCCGTGGCGGGCGGACCGGACGCCGGGCGGTTCGTCGGCGGGTTCGGCGGTCGCGGTGGCGGCGGGGATGGTGGAGCTGGCGACGGGCAGCGACGGGGCGGGGTCGGTCCGCATCCCGGCCGCCTGGTGCGGGGTCTTCGGGCTGAAGACGACGAACGGGCTGCTCCCCTCCCCCGACCGCTCGGGGCTCGCGGCGGCCGGGGTGCTGGCCCGCTCGGCGGCCGGTGCGGAGCGGTATCTGCGTCAGGTGCTGCCACCGCTGACGGGCCTGGCGACGCCGGTGCCACCGCTGACGGATCTGCCGACGCGCCTGCCGCTGCCGACGCCGTTGCCCGTCGTGTTCAGCCCCGACCTCGGGTACGCGGAGGTGGACCCGGAGGTGGCCGGCGTGGTCCGTGCGGCGGTGGACCGGCTCGTCGCGGCGGGCGTCGTCCGCCTGGTGGAGCGCGACTGCGCACTGCTCGACCCGGGGCGGGCCTGGCAGGCGATACGGGGCGGGTCGCCCACGGACCCGGAGGCGGTGGCGGTCCGGCGGGCGAACGACGAACGGCTGGATGACCTCTTCGCCGCCGCGCCCTTGTTGCTGACCCCGACCACGCCGAACCGGCCGCACGGCCACGAAGGCCCGGGTGAGCTCTACTCCACCGCGCTGACCTGGGCGTTCAACGTGAGCGGTCACCCGGCGGCGAGCCTGCCCGCCGGGTTCACCGGTGACGGCTGCCCGGTCGGGCTGCACCTGGTGGCGGCGCGCGGGGCGGATCTCCCGCTGCTCGGCATGGCCCGCGCGGTGGAGAGCGCTCTGCCCGCGGCCAAGGAGCCTCCGGTCGGGGGGTGAGGGCGGCCCGGCCCGCTTGCCCCGCGCCGGGTCGGCGAGCCGGTCAGCCGATCGGTTGGCGTACCTCGCCGCGCACCTTGGCGGTGTCCTCCGCGACCTTCGCCAGGTCGATGTCGGTGGCGTCCTTGAGCACGTACCCGGGACGGAACAGCGCGATCATCGCGGCCGTGTTGCTGTCGGCCCAGGCGCACATCGGCATGTTGACGAGGCCGCCGACGTCCTTCGACTGCACGACCTGGCACTCGATCGTGACGTCGTACCCGTCCGGGGTGAACTTCTTGACGGGCACGACCACCTTCGAGTCGCCCTCGTCCGCCGCGCCCTTCAGCATCATGCCGCGCATCAGCGACGGACTGGCCAGCCGCCCGTGTATCCCGGAAAGGACGAGGGCGTCGCCCTTGGTCGAGGAGTAGTGCGCGACGACCGCCTTGCCGTCCCGGACACTGGGGTCGGGGGTGTCCTCGATCTCCTTGCCCTCGGTGTCCGACATGTCCTGCTCCAAGGTGAACTCGTCGCCCAGCGGCTTCTTCACCACGACGAGCTTGTACTCGGCCTTGGGGAACGCCAGGTCGGCCCCCTTGTCGGCGAGCTGGGAGACTCCGTACACGACGCCTGTCGCGACGAGCACCGCACAGGCGACGATGCCGACGATCAGCCCGGTCCGCTTCTTGCGCGGCGGCTGCGGCCCCTGCGGCGGCCAGCCGGCCGCACCCGGGCCGCCGCCCGGCGCTCCGGGCCCGCCCCATCCGCCCTGGTGGGGCGGGGGCGGGGCCTGCTGCGGGTAGCCGTAGGGCTGTTGCTGCGGCACGGAACCCTGGACGGGCGGCGGGCCGTAAGGATTCGGTGACGGCGGGGGCGGGGGCGGAGTCGATCCGTACGGGCCCTGCGGCGGGTGTGGCGGGGTGGTCATGGGGTCACGGTACGACACGTTTGCGAACGGGATTTCGATGAGGGCGATATCGGTATCAGGTCGAGAGAATCGGCCCGCCGCGCTCCCGGGAGAGGGAGGGGCCACCGCTCTCCGGAGGCGTCGCCGGACCCCGTGGCGTACATCCATTATCGGCCCGGGGACCGTCGGATTCCATCGTTCCCGAGGACGATCTTGAGCCGGTTTCGGCGGCCTACCGTGGAGCACATGACAGCCCTTCATGTACGCGATCACGGCGGCGACGGCCCGCCCCTCCTTCTCCTGCACGGCGCGGGCCGCTCGTCGGCCGACTGGGCCGACGCCGCACCGCACCTGGCGCGGGGCCACCGGGTGCTCGCGGTGGACCTGCCGGGCCACGGCCGCAGCGCTCCCGCCTCCCCCTGGGACTTCGCGACGGTCTGCGCCGACCTGGACGACACCCTCGCGGCGACGGGCGGAGCCGGGGCGGGGGAAGTGGTCGTGGCGGGGCACTCGTTGGGTGGCATGGTCGCCGCGGAGTACGCCGCGACACGTCCGGAGCGGGTGGCCGCGGTGGTGAACCTGGACGGTTTCGGGTGGGGTCGGCCCGACCAGTACGTGGGCCTGGCCGAGGAGGAGGTCGCCCGCAGGCTCGCGGAGATCGGTGCGATGTCCCGGGCCTCGGCGGGGGCCCGGATGCCCGCCGGCTATGTGACGGGACAAGTGGCCTACAGCGTCGGCCTCGGCGTCCCGGAGGCCAGGGCGGAGGCGGCCTGCCGGGCGAGCGCACGTGAACTCCCGGACGGCGGTTGGCAGTTGCTGCCCGAGCGGCCGGGGGCGGTGGAGATGCTGGACGCGATGGACGGACTGGACGTGTTCGCGCTGTTCCGGCGCGTGCGCTGCCCGCTGCTGCTGGTCCGGGCCCAGGACAGGGTCGGACCGACGCCCGGCCTGGAGTGGCTGGAGGATCTGCTGGACGCGTACGGGCAGGGGCTCGGGCGGGATCTGGGGGAGCTGGCGGCCCGGCGGCCGAACGTGACCGTCGAGAGCGTCGCGGCCACCCACGCGATGCTGCTCCAGGCGCCGGAGCGGGTGGCCGGGCTGGTGGGGGACTTCATCGACCGGACAGCCGCACGGCGTTGAGCCGATACCCCCCTCAGGCCGTCTGCCTCCCCCAGACCGTCTCCCGGCCCTCAGGCCGTCTGCCCCACAGGCCGTCACGCCCTCGGGCCGCCTTCCGCCCGTCTGGCCGTCTCCCGACCCTCAGGCCGTCTGCCCCCCAGGCCGTCACGCCCTCGGGCCGCCTTCCGCCCGCCTGGCCGCCTTCCGCCCGCCTGGCCGCCTTCCGCCCGTCTGGCCGTCTCCCGGCCCTCAGGCCGCCTCCCGCCGCCCCTCCCCCTCCCCCTCCGCTATCGCCTCCGCGACCTCCGCCACCCGGGCCTCCTCCTCGGCGGCGAAGCGCTCGCGGTCCAGCTCCTCGGCTATCTCCTCGTCCTGGGACATGAGCAGGTCCAGGTTGGAGTCGCCGAGTTCCAGGACGCCCATGTCGACGTACGCCTTCTGGAGCCGTGGGCCCCACAGGCCGATGTCCTTGACGCACGGGACGATCCGGCTGAACAGCAGCTTGCGGAAGAGCTGGAGGAACTCGGAGTGCTCGGAGAGGTCCTTCGCCTCCTGCTTGCCGATGCCGAAGTTCTCCAGGACCTCGACACCGCTGAGGCGGTCGCGCATCAGGTAGCAGCCCTCGATGACGAACTCCTCGCGCTCGCGCAGTTCGGCGTCACTGAGCTGCTTGTAGTAGTCGCGCAGCGCCATCCGCCCGAAGGCCACGTGCCGGGCCTCGTCCTGCATGACGTACGCCAGGATCTGCTTGGGCAGGGGCTTGGTGGTGGTGTCGCGGATCATGCCGAAGGCGGCCAGCGCCAGGCCCTCGATCAGCACCTGCATCCCGAGGTAGGGCATGTCCCAGCGGGAGTCGCGCAGGGTGTCGCCCAGCAGCCCCTGGAGGTTGTCGTTGACCGGGTAGAGCATGCCGATCTTCTCGTGGAGGAAGCGGCCGTATATCTCCGCGTGCCGGGCCTCGTCCATGGTCTGGGTGGCGGAGTAGAACTTGGCGTCCAGATCGGGGACGGACTCCACGATCCGTGCCGCGCAGACCATCGCGCCCTGCTCGCCGTGCAGGAACTGGCTGAACTGCCAGGAGGTGTAATGCTTGCGCAGCTCGCCCCGGTCCTTCTCGGTCATCTTGGCCCAGTGCGGGGTGCCGTAGAGCGTCAGTGCCTCGTCGGGGGTGCCGAGCGGGTCGGTGGGGTCGACCTCCAGGGACCAGTCGATGCGCTTGTTGCCGTCCCACTGCTTGTCCTTGCCCTTCTGGTAGAGGGCGAGGAGGCGTTCGCGGCCGTCGTCGTAGTCCCAGCTGAACCGGGCCGCCCCGGTGGCGGGGACCTGCCACAGCGGCTCCGGCGGCGGGGTGGTGTAGAGGTCATGAGTGGACACGGACGTCTCCTTCGCCTCGACTGGCTCCATAAGTTCCGTGGCACCGAGGGCAGTTGAGCGCGCACGCCCGCCGCCTCCCCCGCAGGTTCACACGGTGGTAGACGGCGGGTCAACAAGTCGCGCACAAGGGATTGACGGTCTTGCTGACAGGGCGTCTCATAAGAGGTGACCGCCGGTAACACCTGTGCCCGGCAACTCCTGTGCCTGTGAGGTGCTCCCGCCATGACGACCGTGACGCCAGCGACCGATCACGATGCGACCGTGCTCCGCGACGCACTCGGACCGCTCCGCGACCGCGAGCAGATCGCCGCGCGCCTGCTGGAATCCTCGGCCAAGCACTCCTTCGACCCCGACACCGAACTCGATTGGGACTCGGCCGTCGAGGAGGGCAAGTGGTTCTGGCCGCCGGAGCTGCTGTCCCTCTACGACACCCCGATGTGGAACCGGATGTCGGAGGAACAGCGCCTGGACCTCTCCCGGCACGAGGGCGCGGCGCTCGCCTCGCTCGGCATCTGGTTCGAGATCATCCTGATGCAGCTGCTGGTCCGGCACGTCTACGACAAGCCCGTCACCAGCAACCACGTCCGGTACGCCCTCACGGAGATAGCCGACGAGTGCCGGCACTCGATGATGTTCGGCCGCATGATCGACTGGGGCGGCGCACCGACGTACGAGGTGCCGCGCGTCTACCACAACCTGGCGCGGGTCCTGAAGACCGTCTCCACCACCCCCGGTTCGTTCGCCGCGACCCTGCTCGGCGAGGAGATCCTCGACTGGATGCAGCGGCTGACGTTCCCGGACGAGCGGGTGCAGACCCTGGTGCGCGGCGTGACCCGTATCCATGTCATCGAGGAGGCCCGGCACGTCCGGTACGCCCGGGAGGAGCTGCGCCGCCAGATGGTGACCGCCCCGCGCTGGGAGCGCGAACTCACCAAGGTCAGCTGCGGCGAGGCGGCCCGGGTCTTCTCCATCTGCTTCGTCAACCCGCAGGTGTACGAGAACGTCGGCCTGGACCGCCGGGAGGCCGTGGCCCAGGTGAAGGCGAGCGGTCACCGCGCGGAGGTGATGCAGAGCGGCTCGAAGCGGCTGACGGACTTCTTCGACGACATCGGGCTGCTGAACGGGGTCAGCCGCAGGCTGTGGCGCAGCTCCGGACTGCTGGCCTGAAGCCGTGCGGGCCGGAGGCTTTAGGGTCAAAGGCATGACGTCCACCGCCGCAGCCCCGCCGCCGCCTCGCGCGTACCGCAGGCTCAGTGTCGAGGAGCGCCGCGCCCAGCTCCTGGTCGCGGCGCTCGGCCTCTTCGCCCACCGGGCCCCCGACGAGGTCTCGCTCGACGAGGTGGCGGTGGCGGCCGGGGTGTCCCGGCCGCTGGTCTACCGCTACTTCCCGGGCGGGCGGCAGCAGTTGTACGAAGCCGCGCTCGGGTCGGCGGCCGACGCGCTGACGCTCTGCTTCAGCGAGCCGCCGCAGGGCCCGCCCACCGAGCGCGTCGCCCGCGTCCTGGACCGCTACCTCCGCTTCGTCGACGAGCACGACACCGGGTTCAGCGCCCTGCTGCGCGGCGGCAGCGTCGTGGAGACCTCCCGGACGACGAGCATCGTGGACGGCGTACGGCGGGCGGCGGCAGAGGAGATCCTGAGCCACCTCGGGCGGATCGCCGGGGACGTGGGCGCGGAGTCCGGGGCCCGGAGCGCCGGGGACGGGAGCGCCGGGGACGGGAGCGCCGGGAACGGGAACGCCGGACCCGGAGCCCTGGCCGCCGGGTCCGGGGCCGTGGGCGCGGGGTCCGGAGCCCTGGCCATCGGGTCCGGGGCCGTGGGCGCGGGGGACGGAAGCGCCGGGCGTGGAAGCGGAGTCGGGGGCGCCGGCGCGCGGGCCGCCGGGCCGAGGCTGCGGATGATGGTGCGGAGCTGGATCGCGGCCGTGGAGGCGGCGTCGCTGATCTGGCTGGACGAGGGCAAGCAGCCGCCCGCCGCCGAGCTGCGCGGCTGGCTGGTCGACCATTTCATCGCCCTCCTCACGGCGACCGCCGCCACGGACGAGGAGACCGCGTCGGTGGTGAGCGACCTGCTCGCCCTGGAGACCTCCGACGGACCGGCCGGCCGGCTGGCGGAGCTGGTGATCCCGGTCGTCGTGGAGGCGGCACACCTGCTGCCGCACGCCCCTGCGTCAGACTGACCCGGTGAAGAGCGAGAACACCCCCTTCAAGGGCGGCCCCCTGGACGGCCGGGTCCTGCCGGTCCTGGTCGGCCCCACCGGCCACCCCCCGAAGTGGTACGAGGTCCCCGTGCCGTCCCCCGAGGGCGGCCCGCCCACCGTGTACGCCTACCAGCGCGTCCCGGCCGGCTTCAGCAAGCGGCTCGGGCTGCAACGCGGTTGGGTGTACGAGTACGCCCCCGGCGGACGCGAGCGCCGCGCCCTCAAGTGGCCGTGGTCGAAGCCCGCGAGCGGCGGCTAGGGTGTGCCCGGCGGATCAGGACCGGATAGGCCGCGGCGTCCGGTGCGGTGCGTCGCAAGGCGCTGGAACGTCCTCGTCGCGGAGCGATTCGGGCGTCTCGGCAACGCCGCGAGGGATGGGGTCCCCCCTGCTCGAACGAGGCCGAGAGCTCGGGGAAGGCCCAGGCGTCGCGGACCCGGTCAAGATCCGCCGGACACGCCCTAGGACGTCCCGTACGTCCAGGCCCTAAGATCGACGGTCAGGTGCGGGGGGAACGGGTTGCCCGCGCGCCGAAGAACGGTCACCAGGGGGCCGAGGAACGGTAACAAGGGGGTGCGCCGTGGAGGCGCTGCGTCAGGACGATCCACGCCGCTTCGGCCGCTTCACCGTACTGGCGCGCTTCCGGGAGGCCGCGAGCTCCGTGCAGTACGTGGCGCGGGACGCCGGCACCGGCGAGGTGGCCGTGATCACCGCCGCGCGCCCGGCCCTCGCCGCCGTACCGGCCTTCCGGCCCCGCTTCCGGGCGGAGGCCCGCACCGCCGAACGCCTGGCGGGCGGCTGGGTGACCCCGCCCCTGGACACCGGCGAGGGTGCGGACGAGGACCCGGAACCCCTGTGGACGGCGACGCGTTACGTGCCCGCGCTGTCGCTGGCCGAGGCCGTCCGGATCGCCGGTCCGCTGCCGGAGCGCGCCCTGCGGATACTGGGCGCGGGCATCGCGGAGATCCTCGCCCGGGTGCACGCCGCCGGTTCCGTGCTCCAGGGGCTCGCCCCGGGCACGGTGCTGCTGGCCGAGGACGGGCCCCGGCTCACCGCGTTCGGCCCGCTGGGCGCGGCGGCGGTGGCCGAGGCGAAGCCGGGCGGGCAGCTCTCGGTTCGGCTGGGCTTCCTGACGCCGGAGCAGGTCGAGGGCAAGAAGGTCGGTGCGGCGTCCGACCTGTTCGTGCTGGGGCTGCTGCTGGCGTACGCGGCCACGGGGACGACCCCGTTCATGGAGGGCCCGCCGGAGGAGGCCGCCCGCCGGATCGCGGAGGCCGAACCCGAACTGGACGCCGTACCGGCGGAGTTGCGCGAGCTGGTCGCCGGCTGCCTGGCGAAGGACCCGGCCGAGCGGCCCACCGCCGGCACGGTCGCCGCCGAACTGGCGCTGGAGGGCGCGGCGGGCCTCGCCCGGGGCGGCTGGCTGCCCGAGGGGATCGCGGCCGCGGTGGCGGCGCAGGAGGCCGGAGTGCGGGCGCTGGGGACGCCGGAGGAGGAGCCGCAGGACGCCCGGCCCGCCGATGTGCAGACCGAAGACGCCCGGCCGGTGGGCGTTGCACCGGTGGACGACGCGGAGAGCGAAGGCGCACAGCCCGCCGACGCGGGGGCCGCAGACGCCCGGCCCGCCGATGTGGAGACCGAAGATGCCCGGCCGGTGGACGACGCACCGGTGGACGACGCGGAGAGCGAAGGCGTACGGCCCGCAGACGCCCGGCCCGCCGATGTGCAGACCGAAGACGCCCGGCCGGTGGACGACGCACCGGTCCTGTCGAAGCCGGTCGACCCCCGGATTCCCATGGCCCCCGCCGGCACAGCCGTCGCCACCGGCCCGGGCGGTGACGGCGACCGGCCCCATGACGGCACCGGCAACGGCGACATCGGGGAGGACCCGGGCACCACCCGGTTCCTCAACACCGGCCGCACCCCTTCCCGGACGGACCGCGCGACGGCCCAGCTCGCCCTGCCCCACGAACTCTCGCCGCCCCCCGCCCCGAACCGGAACCTGGACTCGCCTCCCGCCGCGCTACCGCCGACCCCAGCCCCGGCCCCGGCCCCGGGGAACGCTCCCGCCGCCCCCGCCGCACTGCCCCCGGCCGCGCTGCCGCCCGCCGCCCTGCATCCCGCCCACGCCTCCGCCCCGCCCGCTCCACCGCAGGCCCCCCTCCACCACGCCCACGGCGGCCCGACCCCGTACGCGGCCTCGGCACTGCCGGGCTCCACCGGCCCAGGCGACCAGCCCGGCCCAGGCGGTCAGCTCGGCCCGGGCGGTCAGCCCGGCCCAGGCGGCCCCACCGGCCCGGGCGGCCCGGCCAGCCCGGCCGTTCAAGCCGGCCCCAGCGGCCCCATCAGCCCCAGCGGCCCCATCAGCCCCGGCGCGGGCCAAGGCGGCGGCCCCATGGTGGCGCTGCCGCTGCCCGCCACGCCCATCCCCGCGCCCGGTCCCGCCACCAACCGCCGTGCCCTGCTGGCGATCGCGGGCGCGGCGCTCGGCGGGCTCGTCGTCGGCGGCGGCGCGGTCGCCGCGCTCGTCCCCCGGGAGAGCGTGGCCGCCCCCACGGACGACAAGCCCGCGCCGAAGCCCCGCCGTACGCTCCCGGGCCAGCCCCCCGAGCCGCAGTGGACGTACTCCCACCCGGCCTCCGAGTCGTCCCCGCTGACCACCGCACTGTGGCGGGACCGGCTGCTGGTGGTGACCAGCGAGAGCCAGGCCAGCGCCGTCGACCTGCGCACCGGCAAGCGGATCTGGCAGCGCGCGGACGCCGCCAAGGGCCAGGCGGCGCTGGCGGCGGGCGACGACCTGTGCTTCGTGGCGAGCCCGACCGAGTTTCTGTGGCTGGCGTCGAAGGACGGCGCGGTGGTGCACCGCGTGCGGTACGCGGACGGGTTCACCGACCTGCCGGACCTCCGGATCGGGCGGCTGGCGGGGCAGTCCGGTTCCGTCGTCTGGTTCACCGGCTCGCACACGGTCACCGTGAAGGCCCCGAAGCCGAAGAAGGGCAAGAAGAAGGGCAAGGACAAGGAAGTCGTCCAGGCGTACCTCTTCGCGTACGACGTCGAACAGCGCAAAGAGCTGTGGCGTACGTCGGTACCGGCGGGCCGCGCTCCGGGCACGCCCGCCCACCGGATCGTCGCGGAGCGCTCCGGCGACCTGCTGGTCCGGCAGGATGCGGCGACCCTGACGGCGGCGCAGGCCAAGGCGGCCAAGGGGAAGGGCTCCGTCCGCGCCTTCGACCGGGAGACCGGCAAGCTGCTGTGGACCAAGCAGTACGGCAAGGTCTCGCCGGTCGCGGGCATCGCGGGCGACGAGGACGGGACGCTGTACGCGGCGGTCGGCAAGGACCTCCAGGCGTTCGAGGCGGACACGGCCAAGCCGCTGTGGCGGGCCGAGGGCACCGGGGACTCGTTCTTCGGCACCCCGGTGGCGGCCGGACCCGTGGTCCACACCACCGAACGCAGCCAGCAGGTGGGCGCGGTGGACCGGGAGAGCGGGCGTTTCACCTGGCGGCGCTCGACGGAGGCGCCGGTCGGCCGGAACGCCCCGTCCCTCACCCTGAGCAGCAGCGGGAAGACGCTGTTCGCCGCCGACGCCACCCAGGTCACCGCCTTCTCGGCGGCTGACGGGGAGCGCCTGTGGAAGTTCCAGGACATCGGGGCGGCGGAACCGAAGGGGGCGGCGGTGACCGCCTCGTACCGGACGTTCACCGCCGGGGGGAGCGTCATCGTCCAGCGCGGCAAGACCTTCTACGCCTTCCCGGCGACCTGAGCCCAGGGCGCGTCCCCTCAAGCCTCCTCCCGGGGCCCGAGCCCGTCTCGGGCCGCCGCTGCCGCAGGCTGCCGCCGTCCGGGGAGTCTCCCGGACGGCACGCCGTGCGGTGCTTGCATCACCTGACACCGAGTGAGCGGATTAATCAGATTCGCCCACTTATGGACGAGCCCAGGCCACGGGTTCCGTCTCCGTCACGGAGGTGATGTCGTGTCAGGCAGACTCCTGCGCGCGGTCTGCACGGCCGCGCTCACCACGGCGCTCACGGTCTCCCCGGCAACCGCAACCGCAAGTGCAACCGCCACCGCCACCGCTGCCCCGGCCGAGCCCACCCCCGTACCTTCCGAAGAAGGAGGGGCGGAGGCGCCCTCCGCCCCCTCCCCCGAGCCGGACGAGGCCGAGGTCGATGCCGGGACCGCCCTCGCAGCACCCGAAGCCGGGGCGCCCAAGAGCGTCGCGACCCTGCTGCGGGAGCTTCAGACGCGCTACCAGGAGGCGGAGGAGGCGAGCGAGACCTACAACGCCACCGCAGAGAAGCTGAAGCAGCGCACCGCGCAGGCGAAGAAGGTGAGCTCCGACCTGGCGAAGGCCCGGGCCGCTCTGGAACTCAGCCGGGGGGACGCCGGGCGGCTGGCGAGGGAGCAGTACCAGGGGCGCACCGAGTTCTCCGCGTACCTCCAGCTGCTGCTGGCCCGCGACCCCCTGCGCGCCCTGGACCAGAGCCATGTGATCGAACGGGTGGCGGCGGGCCGCGCGGCCACGGTGGAGCGGCTGACCGGCGACGCCCGCCGCGCCGACGCCCTGGCCGCCGCGTCGCGCAAGGCGGTCGACCAGCAGAAGAAGCTGGTCGCGCGGCAGAAGAAGCAGCGCGACGCCGTGCGCGGCAAGCTGAAGGAGGTGGAGACGCTGCTGGCCACGCTCTCCGCCGAGCAACTGGCCCAACTGGCCGGGCTGGAGCAGCGGGGTGTGGAGGCGGCCCAGAGCGAACTGGTCGCCTCCGGGGCGCTCAGCTCGACCCGGCCGCCGTCGCGGCAGGGCGGTGACGCCATCACGTACGCGATCCGGCAGATCGGCAAGCCGTACGTGTGGGGGGCCGAGGGCCCCGGCTCCTTCGACTGCTCCGGGCTGACGTCCCAGGCGTGGGCGGCGGCGGGGCGGCCGATCCCCCGCACCTCGCAGGAGCAGTGGAAGCAGCTCCCGAAGGTCCCGGTCTCCTCGCTGCGCCCCGGCGACCTGGTGGTCTACTTCCCGAAGGCGACCCATGTGGCGCTCTACATCGGCGACGGCATGGTGGTGCAGGCCCCCCGCCCCGGCACGAAGGTGAAGGTCTCCCCGGTGGCCTCCAACCCGCTGCTGGGGGCCGTCCGCCCCGACCCCGGCGGCGTACCGCTGTCCACGTACACGCGCCCGGAACTGCCCGAGGGCGCGAAGGACGGCTTGGACACGGGCTACAGCGCGGAGACGGCTCCGGACAGCCGTTGACTCAGAGGGCCGGATTCTGGGCGAGCCACTGTTGAAGTTCACGATGGCGGAATTGATAACTGGGTCCGTTGTAGCGAAGAAGTCCCGCACCGACAGCCCAGTCGAGGAAGACGACGAGACGGAAGGGCAGCTTACCGCGTGAACACAGCAGGAAAACCAAATATCTGCGAGCTGCGGGGGCGAAGCCGTTCATCAGTCCGGCCAGGACGGCGGTCAGGGATCCCACCACGATGGCGAAAATGGCGTTTTGCGCCCAGAACACCATGCTGGCCACACCCACCAGACCGGCCAGGAGCACACCGGACAGTACGGAGACCAAGTCGTTGCGGATGAATTCCCGAGGCGTGACGACCACGATCGACGCCTCTCGGGGGCTCTGCATGAATCCGCCCACGATTCCGCCCACGATAGAGCATGCGAGAACGGCCCGAAGAGCCATTGCATAATGCTCGTACGGAAAAAATAGGAAGTTCCGACCACCGATGGACACCGAATCCGGTTCAGGGAATCCGTGCACGATGGCGAACACGATGATAATTGCGGATGACGCAAGGAAGCATCTGGCGAACCACCTCTTGAATCCCGCTGCGATCTCCCTTCCCAGCCCGCCCATTAAACCACTCGCCACACCGGCAGAGAGTCCGTAGATCACCGCGCCTCTGAAGCCGTTTTCGAGGGAATCCCGCACGTCATTCGGATTCGCGAATAGGTACAGAAAGCCGGAAGTGAATCCGATCGTGCCACCGATCACGAATCCCATGACCAACCACCTGATGAACTTGCCGCGCGACCCCGTCAGCGTCAGGCGGAGCCGAATGGGCCGGGGAGTCGGACGGAAGGTCAGGCCGGCGAGCATCAGGGCGGACAGAAGATTGAAGAGAAGGAAGGGGAACGGGAGAGGCTTCCCTCCCAGGACCGAAATGACCACCACGGCTGCGGCGGGGGCGAGGGCCGCGGCGAGGACGAGAAAGGCGTCGGCAGCACGGACGCGGGCAGTGCCGGCAAGCGGCCACAGGCGGTGGAGAGTCAGATCGGCGACCTGGGTGTCCGCCGTCCTGCCGTTCAGGTGCGAGGCGAGGTGCCGGAGCCAGCGGTCCACGTCGTCGGCTCCGTACTTCTGAGGGTTCTTGGTGTGCTGGGTGACGGAGGGGACGTAGCGGGCCAGGAGATGCCGGTCGATCTCTTGTGCGCTGCCCAGGGCCAGGAGCTCCGAAGGATTCCCCTCATTCCGATAGGCAGTGGCCGTCAGGCACAACCGCCAGGGCGTGGACAAGGCCACAGCGAGCGGTCCGGCGGGCTGGGAACGGAGACGGGCCAGCAACGGCTGCCAACGAGGCCGATCCGGGGTCCGCTTTTCGAGGTACCCAAGAGCTCGGTCGACGGAGACGGGCTCGATGGTGACGCGAGCGACGTCGAGCAGCGGGGCACGGGACGCCAGGGCGTCGTAGTGCTCGGTACGGCAGGTCAGCACGAAGGGGCCCGGCTCCCCGCCGTCCCGGTAGGCGTTGAGAGCCTCCAGGGCGGCGCGAGCACGAGGGGCGTCGGGGTCCGGGGCGCCGTCGGTTCTCAGGGGGTCCATCTCGTCCAGTCCGTCCAGGACCGGCAGCACCAGGTGACGATCGACCAGTGCGGCGGCCTCGCCGCGGGAACAGCCTTGGACGTCGACCAAATGCCGCTTCAGCAGGGCTTCGAGGGACTGACCCACGTCCCACTGGGTCAGCGATACCCGGACCGGAACAGGGTCTTTCTCGCCGCGCCCCTCTATCAGGGCAAGAATGAGCTCAAGAGCCAGGACGGTTTTCCCCGCTCCTGCGGCCCCCGTGACGACCAGACGGCGAGGGCGGGTGGAACGGAAGTAATCCAGGATCCTGGAGCTGGCGACGTCAAAGGTCTGTCCACTCGCAGGAGATGTCGCGATTCGCCCTCGCACAGTATCGAGAGAAGAATAAGTGAGATTGATGCGGTAGGTATCCGCCAGCAGTTGACTGCGGAGGTCGCTTTCGCCTTTCCTGACCCTATCAGCAAGTTCTTGGGCGCGCCGCAGAATATCCTTGTTCTCGGCTTCGATCGCCTTACGATACGCCAGAACGCCGAAAATGATGGCGATCACAATTCCCATTACTCCGATGGGAACGCCAAGGAGGGTCGCCATATCAGTGTTCTTCATTTTTCTATCGGCTTCAATCGCCTTGACGAAAAATAAGATACTGAAGATCGCCCCGACTGAGCAAGGGACGTACAGGATCAGCGCCGGGTACCAGGCGCCGCGTTCTCTTGACTTCGTCACCCTTCCATCCTGTCGCCTCCGCGGACACCCCGGGGGCGACTTCGCTCAACTTCCCCACATCCGGGGGCTGATGCAGGTCGCGGTGATCACACGGGGCATCGGACACTGGACAAAATTTCGCAGTGTCACGAGTGCGGTGATCGACAAGCGGGAGAAGCACCGGGCGATGCGCCGGGGGTGCTCCTCCCGCTGATGGGCCGGAAGCGGAACGCCTACGACCGGCGGAAGCGGTGCGGCAGAGCGACTTCGGGAGCTCCCGGCCACGCCCCGGCCAGGGATGTTCTCGCCCCCCTCACGACGCGCACCGCGCCACGACGTCCCGGTCGACGTGCGGGGTGCACGCACCCGCGGAGCGAGCTGCCGAGGTTCGTGCGGCTCGCCGCTCGCCGGGTCAGGCGGCTCCGGAGACCGACGCCAGGTACGCGTTCGTCCTCTCCGGCTCGTAGAAGAAGTTCTCGAAGTCCGCCGGGTCGTCGAACCCGTTGGCGAAGCGGTCCGCGACCGGCTGGAGCCGGCCGCCCGCGCCGAGCAGGTTCAGGACGTGCTCCGGCGGGGGGCCGAGCATCGCGTTGGTCCACTTCACGACGTGCTGGGCGGTGTCCCAGTAGCGGTCGAAGGCCGACTGCATCCAGGTCGCGTCGAACTCCTTCTCGCCGTGCTCGATGATCGAGTCCAGGTAGGAGTCCGCGCACTTGGACGCCGAGTTGGAACCCTGGCCGGTGACCGGGTCGTTGGCCACCACGACGTCCGCGACGCCGAGGACCAGGCCGCCGCCGGGCAGCCGGCCGATCGGCTGGCGGACGGTGGGGGCGTAACGGCCGGCGAGCGTGCCGTTGGCGTCGGTCAGCTCGACCTTGGTGGCGCGCGCGTACTCCCACGGCGTGAACCTCTCCATGAGCTCCAGCGTCTTCGCCAGGTGCTCGGAGGGGTCCTTGATGCCCTGGAACGCGTCCAGCGGGCCGCCCGGGACGCCCTCCCAGAAGAGGATGTCGGCCCGGCCGGAGGTGGTCAGGGTCGGCATCACGAACAACTCGCCGACGCCCGGCACCACGTTGCAGCGCACCGCGTCGAACTCCGGGTGCTCGGGGCGCGGACCCAGGCCGTGGACGTACGCGACGGCCAGCGCTCGCTGCGGGGCGTCGAACGGCGAACGGGCCGCGTCCCGGCCGAACATCGAGACCAGCTCGCCCTTGCCCGCCGAGACCAGCACCAGGTCGTAGGTGCGGGAGAAGTAGTCCAGGTCGGAGACGGCCGCCCCGTGGATGACGAGCTGGCCGCCGCGCTGGGCGAAGGTCTCCATCCAGCCCGCCATCTTCACGCGCTGGTCGACGGACTGGGCGTACGCGTCCAGCTTTCCGACCCAGTCGATGGCGCGGGAGGAGTCGGGGGCGGCGACGGAGACGCCGACGCCCTCGATCCTCGGGGCCTGGGACTCCCAGAAGTTCAGCTGGTAGTCCCGCTCGTGCTGGAGCGCGGTGTGGAACATGCACTGCGTGGACATGACCCGGCCGGTGCGGATCTCGTCGGCGGTGCGGTTGGACATGAGGGTGACTTCGTAGCCCCTGGACTGGAGCCCCAGGGCCAGCTGGAGCCCGGACTGACCGGCTCCGACTATGAGTATCTTCCGCATCGCGGCTCTCCGTTGTCTCTGATTCGAGGCGGGCTGTGCAATCTAGGGCGTGACGTCGAGCGCGTGGCCGACCAGCGCCAGCAGCGACTCGACGACGGTGATCCTGTTGCGCGCGTCCATGATCACTATCGGCACGTGCGGCGGTACGGTCAGGGCCTCCCTGACATCCGCAGCCTCGTAACCGGGCGTCCCCTCGAAGTGGTTGACCGCCACGATGTACGGCAGCCCGCAGCTCTCGAAGTAGTCGAGCGCGGGGAAGCAGTCCGCGAGCCGGCGGGTGTCGGCGAGGACGACCGCGCCGATCGCCCCGCGCACCAGGTCGTCCCACATGAACCAGAAGCGCTGCTGGCCGGGTGTGCCGAAGACGTACAGGACGAGGTCGTCGTCGAGGGTGAGCCGGCCGAAGTCCATCGCCACGGTCGTGGTGGTCTTCTCGGGCGTCGCGGAGAGGTCGTCGATCTCCTCGCTGGCCTGGGTCATCAGCGCTTCGGTCTGCAACGGCTTGATCTCGGAGACCGAGCCGACGAACGTCGTCTTGCCGACGCCGAACCCGCCCGCCACCACGATCTTGGTCGCGGTGGGCGCGCGGGTGTGGTCGAGCTGCCAAGCCTGGAGGGATTCCTCGGCCTGGTCCTGGGGCCGTGACGGCTCGTCCCGGGGCCCCGGCCGGCGCGGGGCGAAGAGCGGCGCCTCAGAGACGGCGGAGTCCATTGAGCACCCTTTCGAGCAGTGCGCGGTCGGGCTGGCCGGCGCCGTGACCGGTCCCGTACACGCGGATCTTCCCTTGGTCGGCCAGATCGCTGAGCAGCACCCGGACGACTCCGAGCGGCATCCGCAACAGGGCCGAGATCTCCGCGACCGTACGCATCCGGCGGCAGATTTCGACGATGGCCTGGAGCTCCGGCATGACGCGCGAGGCGAGGTTGCCGTTGGTGAGCTCGCGGCGCTCCTCGGGTGCTTCGAGGGCGGCGACGAACGTCTCGACGAGCAGGACGTGTCCGAACCGGGTGCGGCCTCCGGTGAGGGAGTACGGGCGGACCCGGGCGGGGCGCTTGTCGGCCCCCCGGACGGGGAGACGCGGGGCGGGTTCGGCTGCGGCGGCGGTCGTCACTGGGCGCTCTCCATCGATGTGCGCAGTTCCCTGCGGAGTTCGGGGGTGAGTACGTGTCCGGCCCGGCCGACGAAGAGGGCCATGTGGTAGGCGACGACGCCCATGTCGCAGTCGGGGGCGGCGTGGACGCCGAGGAGGGAGCCGTCGCTGATCGACATGACGAAGACGCTGCCCTCGTCCATCGCGACCATCGTCTGTTTGACGCCGCCGCCGTCCATCAGCTTCGCGGCTCCGACCGTGAGGGAGCCGATGCCCGAGACGATGGTGGCCAGGTCGGCGCTGGAGCCCTTGGGGCCGTCCGAGGGCCCTGCCGCCTTCACTTCGTGATGGCCGGGGTCGGAGGAGAGCAGCATCAGCCCGTCCGACGAGACGACGGTGACCGAGTGGACCCCTGGCACCTCCTCCACGAGATTGCTCAGCAACCAGTGAAGGTTCCGGGCCTCGGTACTCAGCCCGAACGTGCTGGGCGCAGTCAACTGCGTGCCTCCTCGACTGTGTCCCCCGTCTCTTCGTTCCGGCCGTTCATACGGCCGCCGGTCTGCTCGGTGCGTGCGGTGTGCGCGGTGCGGTCGGTGGCTGTGGTGTGGCTGGTGCCTGTGGTGTGGGCGGTGGCTGCGGTGGGGCCGGTGTGCGTGGTGCCCGTGGTGTGGGCGGTGGGGACGGCCGACTCGGCGATCTCGGCCTCGACGTCGCGCCGGCCCTCCTTCGCCGCCTGGTGGAAACTGCCCAGCCTGCGGCGCAGGTCGTCCCTGTCCAGGCTGCCGGTGCGCCCGGTGGCAGGAGCGTCCTCGGGCTGGACCACCTTGGGGGTGCGCTTGGGCAGGCCCTTGTCGGTGACCCGATCGGCCTGCGGCCGCCGGGGGCCGGGCACCATGTCGGAGACGGCCTCGGCGTGCGGCGCGGGGCGGAACGCGGGCCCGTCCGGGTCCTCGTCACCCGGGGCGCTCTCGGCCGGGCGCTCGTGGCGGTCGGGGCCGATGGCGTACGGGTCGGCCGGCGGGGCCTCGGGGGGGCTCGGGTCCGCCGGGGGCTTCGGCAGCCGGACCTGCAAGGTGATCTCGGAGTCGGACTCGGCCGCCGTGATCTCGGAGTCGGGCTCGGCCGCCGTGTCTGCGTCCGCACCCGTGTCCGTACCGGTACGCGCGTCCGCGTCCGTTTCCGCGTTCGCATCAGACCTCTGCTGCGGTACGGCGGTGGCCTCGGGGTCCTTGGCGGGGGCGGGCTCCGGGACTCCGGCCTCGCGGAGCGCTCGCTCGGCTGCGGCGATCATCGGGTCGACGGCGGGCTCGGCGGCGGACGCGGACTCGGGCTGGGACTCAAGCGCGGACGGCTCAAGCGCGGACGGCTCGGACTCGGACGGCTCAAGCGCGGACGGCTCGGACTCGGGCCGGGACTCAGGTGTCGGCTCGGCGGTCAGCTCCGGCTGCGGCTCCGGCTGCGACTCCAGCTCCGGCGACGCATCCGGCGCATCCGGCCCGGCGGGCGCGGCCGGCTGCACGGGCGCTACCGGCTGCGCGGGCGCCACCGATTGGGCGGGCGCGACCGGCGTACGGCTCGGCAGTGCGTTGGAGTTGGCCTCGGCGACGGAGCCCGGCAGATTGAGCGTCGGCGCGTCACCGGGCAGTTGGACCGAGGGCGGCGACGAGGCGGGCAGGGAGTTGGGCAGCAGGGTCTGCGGCAGGACGACGACGGCCGTCACTCCACTCCCCTTCTGCTCGCGCAGCTGGACCCGGACGCCGTGCCGGGCGGCCAGCAACGAGGTGACCTGGAGGCCGAGTCCGGCCCCGTCCGCACTCTGCTCCCCCGCCTCGAACGAGGCCGGGTCGGCCAGCCTCGCATTGAGCTCGCCCATCCGGACCGTCGACATGCCGATGCCCGCGTCCTGCACGGAGAGCATCACCTCGCCGGACTCCAGCAGCCAGCCGGAGAGCTCGACATGGGAGTCCGGCGGGGAGAAGGAGGTGGCGTTCTCCAGGAGTTCGGCGAGGAGATGGCTGAGGTCGTCGGCGGCGAACCCGGCGATCTGGGCGTGCGGGGGCAGGGACTGGATGGTGACCCGCTCGTACCGCTCGATCTCGCTGACCGCCGCGCGGGCGACGTCCACCAGCGGGATCGGGCCGGCGTGGCTGTGGCCGTGCTCGGCGCCCGCGAGGACGAGCATGTTCTCGCTGTGGCGGCGCATGACCGTGGCCATGTGGTCCAGCTTGAAGAGGGTGGCGAGGCGCTCCGGGTCCTGCTCGCGCTCCTCCAGGCCCTCGATGACGCCGAGCTGTCGCTCGACGAGGCCCAGGTTGCGCAGCGAGAGGTTGACGAAGGTGTGGTGGACGGTGTTCTTCAGGCGTTCGAGCTGGGCGGTGAGCTCGGTGGCCTCGGCCTGGAGTTCGGCGCGCTGGAGAGTGAGGGCCTCGCGCTCCGCGACCAGTCCGGCGCGCTCGCCGTCGACGTTCTCGAAGCGGTCGGTGAACTCCTGCTGGAGCCCGGTCAGCTTGGAGTGGAGGGTGTTCATCGACCGGACGACCTGGGCGAACTCGTCGTTGCGGCCGGTATAGCGGACCGGTTCGGCGCTCGCGGGCTCCTCCGCGAGGCGGGCCGCGCCGATCCGCAGCACGGCGAGCGGCTGGGTCAGGGTGCGGGCGACGGCGGTGGAGACGCCGACCGCGAGCAGGAAGCAGCCGCCGAGCAGGGCGATGCTCAGCTCCAGGGCGGTGACGTCGTCGTCGCGGAACCCTTCGAGGCGCTGGACCTGCTGGGTGCCGAGGGCGGACTCGACGCTGCGCATCCGGTCGATGCGGGCGGAGAGCGCGGCCTCCAGGTTCTTGGGGTTGGTCCGCTGTTCGTTCTCGGAGAGCTCGGGGCGGTCGGTGAGGCGGGTGAGGTACTTCTCCGCGTTGTTGACCTCGGGGCCGGTGACGGTGGCGGAGAGCTTGTCGCGGGCGACGGGGTTCGCCGCCTGGTCGAACTCGGCGAGCGAGGCCAGTTCGCGGACCCGGGCCTGCTGGGCGGCGGTGCTGAGCCCGTCCCGGGCGCGGCCGGCCCGGGCGCTCTCCTCGTCCTGGGTCTGCACGGGCAGGCCGGTGAAGGGGTCGATCTGCGGGGCGGTGGGCTCGGGGCGCGGTACGGCGAGGGCGGCGAGGAGGAGCGCGCGGGTGGCGGACGCCTGCTCGACGGCCGCGCCGAGTGCGAGCGGGGCGCGGGTGGCGTCGGCGGCGCGCGGCGGGGTCTTCTCGGCCAGCTCGGCGGAGACGCCGTGCAGCTTGGCGATGACTTCGGAGTACGCCTGGTGGGCCTCCAGCGCCGAGCCCTTGCCGGTCAGCGCCGTGCGGCGCAGGGAGGGCACGGTGGAGAGGTCGCGACGCAGGGCGGCGGGGGCCGCTTCGTGGATCTCGTCGATCCGCTGGTCGACGCGGGTGGCGCGGATGCGGCGGTTCTCGGCGCCGGTCTTGCCGTCATCGGCCCGGCCGCCCGCGATGTACGCGGTGACGGCGTCCCGCTCGTCGGCCAGGGAGTGCGCGAGGGTGACGGCCTGTTGGTTGAGCTCGGCGAGGGTGACCAGCCGCTGGGACTCGGCCAGATCGGTGGACGCGCCGAGCGCCGCGGGGGCGCCCGCCGCGAGGACGATGACCCCGACGACGGCGACACCGGCGACCAGCCGACGACGGACCCGTACGGTCCGCTTCTCCGCGCCCGGCTTCTCCGCACCCGATGCCGGTGGCGTCGCCCCGGAACCGTCGCGCGTGCTGCCCTTGCTCCGCGGCCGCTTCTTCTGCACCGGT
Organism: Streptomyces sp. cmx-18-6; assembly: GCF_046548915.1. Classification (NCBI taxonomy): domain Bacteria; kingdom Bacillati; phylum Actinomycetota; class Actinomycetes; order Kitasatosporales; family Streptomycetaceae; genus Streptomyces; species Streptomyces sp. cmx-18-6. The sequence goes on from NZ_JAEBEP010000004.1 coordinate 545,261, forward strand.
GCTCGCAATCTTGACTCGTCCACCCTTGAAGCAGAGGTGACGCTCGGTCACATAGAAGGGCGCCCCGTTCCTGGTACGGCTTCCGACCATTCCAGTGCTTTTCGGAAGGGGACGCGCATCAACCGCTCCGCCACTCCAACGAGTGAACATCACTCTTGAGTTGGCGAACAAGTCTCCCCAGGCCCGTCCGCGACCATGCGTGGACCGCCAGGTGGAACTTCGGCTCAGGCTTTGGCAGGATGCCCGCCCGCACCCGGTTCGGAGCCCTTCCCTCCGTTCGGCGGTGGTGCGTTGACCTGCGTGGACGTGCTGGTACAGGCCAAAACCCGCCCCCTGCGGGTCCGGTGGGGGGCTCATGCAGACTGACGCCATGCGCATCGAACTCGCCACCGCCCCCGGCAGTCCCGAACGCCCCAACGAGGACTGGGTCTCCACAGCCCTTCCGGCGTCCGGCCAGGGGGGCTCCCTGGTCCTGCTCGACGGCGTCACGCCGCCGCTCGCCGACCACGGCTGCGTGCACTCGGTTCCGTGGTTCACCGCGCGTCTGGGCGGGGCGCTGGTGGAACTGTCCGGTTCCCGACCGGACCTGGACCTGGCCGGGGTGCTGGCCGAGGCCATCTCCCGTACCGCTGACGCCCATCGGGCCACCTGTGACCTTTCTCACGCGCGTACGCCTCAGGCGACGGTGGCCCTGGCGCGTTGGGACGAACAGGCGATCGAATACCTGGTGCTCTCGGACTCGGTGCTTCTGCTGGAGGCCCCGGACGGCACGGTCCAGGCGGTCCTCGACGACCGTCTGGACCGGCTCCCGCCGGGCTCCCTGGCCTCGGCGGCCATCGTCGACGCCCGGCTGCGCAACAAGGAGGGCGGCTTCTTCACGGCGGCCGCCGACCCCGCGGTCGCCTCACGCGCGGTGACCGGCACCGTCCCGGCGGCCGGGGTCCGGACCCTAGCCGCACTGACGGACGGGGCGAGCCGCTGGACGGAGGTGTTCCGCGAGGGCGACTGGACGGCCGCGCTGGACCTGCTGCGCAAGGCGGGGCCCCAGGGGCTGATCGACCGGGTACGGGAGCTGGAGGAGGCCGACGCGGCCGCCGGGCGCGTACGGCTGCTGGGCAGCAAGACGCACGACGACGCGACGGCGGTGCTGGTGGAGCTGTAGGCCGGGCTCAGGACGAGGAGCGGTCCGCGCGGCGGGAGCGGGTGCGGCGCCGCAGGCAAGGGCCCCGCGGTGTCGGATCGTCCCGGCTTACGCCCAAGGCGCCCCGAACTGGCCGAAAGACCGACAGCGCGGGGAGGTCGGCCCGGCCAGGACCACTGTGCGTCACGCGACTACAGGTGGAACGGGGGGCGGGTCATTGCGGAGCCAGTGGGTGAGTGAGTCTCCCGCGTCAGCGGAGAACGGACCGGTCGATTCGATCCCCAGGCGTTCCGCGAGTTCGCGGGCGTGGAGCCGGGTGGCGGCTGTCAGCAAGAGGGAATAGGTGTCGGCATACTCGCGACCACGCCGCCATCCCGCCACCGTGAGACCGGCCGAGATCAGCACAGCGGGCCACCACAAGCCGCCCACCAGTAGATAGAGGGTCGCCCAGGCCAGGAGATCGGCGGAGCGGGCGAGGTTCTCGCGAGCCGCTGAGATCTCGCCCCGCACGGTCTCCGGCAGGATCAGCCACAGGTAGGGCCAGACCACGTCCAGGCCGAGGCCGCTTTCTCGTTCCAGTCGTATGGTCACCGCGTGAAGCTGGTCACCGCTCCAGGTGGGACGTCCCGGGTACTCGGGTGCGATGCCGACCATCTTGCGGCGGGCCAGGCGCCGGTCGGCCGGGTCGGCCCGCCGGCCTTCGGCGCGAGCGCGAGCGGCGCGGTCGCGGTGCCCGTGCCAGTCCAGGGCCGCTGCCCTCCAACGCCGCTGTCGGCGGGTCACCAACCGAGCCGCCGAACGACGCAGCGGCAAGGGCCAGCTCTCCCAGTCGGCTGCGAGGCGGAGCCGCTCGATGACTGAGCCGATAGCCTGGGCCGCGAGGCCCACGGCCGAAGCGCCCGCCAGAACGGCGGCGAGCAGGATGATCTGCCCGGGCACGGTCGTCACCGCGGGTCTGCGGGCCCACTGCGCGATCTGGTCAGTGAGCCGTGCGACGTCGAGCGCGTGAACGTGCCCCAGGGAGTGAGCGGTCACCACGACCGCCAGAAACAGGGCTCCCGGCAGAACCAGCAAGGAGAACCACTTCTCGGCGATCTTCTTGCCGAGCTCTGAGATCAGTCCGCCCATTGCTCACAACCGGTCTCGGACAAGAGCCTGCCCTTTGACGACGCAGCTGGGGACCAAGGTCTCCTCACGAAGCCACGAGTACCGCGAGCACCGGTTCAGGGGACACAGGTAGACGATGTCGTCCGAGTGGTCACGGCCGGTGCCGACCGCGCGAGGACTGCGGGTCAGCCCTCCGCCTCCCGCATACCCGTACACCCCTTGAGCATCCCCGCCCGCCTGGAGGGTCGCGTGCAGGGCGTCGAGTGCGCAGGCCACGCCCTGCCCCTCGCGGGCGGCCGCCAGGACCCTCTCCAGTGCGGCGTCGTCTCCCTCAGACCCCAGGAGATCGGCGCGAATGTCTGCCGCGTTCGTGCAGACGATCGCCATTCTCTCTCTTGTGCGATCAGGCGTCGCGCCGCCTGTGTCGTCAGCCATGGACCCCTCCCCGTGCCCGGCCCCTGGGCTCCCTCGACCACTCCGCACAGCCGCGGAACCGGCCCGAGGGAAGCCACGGCGAGCATATCCACGGAAGTCCCCTATGACCCCACAATCCCGTGACTACCATCAGACGGTATGGGCAAGCGCCGGGAATCCGATGCACGCGGCAGGCAACTGGCGGCAGGACGCGCGCTCATACAGCGGGTCGCCGCCGAGGACGACCCTTCCGCCGGCCTGAGTCCGGAGGTGCTGAACCAGGCGGTGCGGCTCACTGAGCTCGTCCGGAAGAACCCGAGGGACCTTGACGTCCGCCTCGCCGCCGGTTGGCTCCACTGGCTCCGGCATCAGGCACTTCCTGTCGGCGAACGTCAAGCCGACTTCAGCGCCGCGGTCATGATGCTCATCCCTTGCTTCATCGAGGGAGTCGGTCCCCTGCCCGAACCCCTGACGCCGGTGCTGGCAGACGCTTGCGCCCCGCACGCCGCCGAGCTGGTCCAACAGGCCCTCGTCTCCACCGACCCCGATCCGGGCGTCGTCCAGGGCATCCTGGAGCTGTGGCGCCGCATCGCTGACGGAGTGCCTGCGGCTCACCGCCACCGCACGATGTATCTGTCCAATCTGAGCGGTGCGTTGATGCTGCGGTTCAGCCGCACTTCCTCAGTCGCGGACCTCGACGAAGCCATCGCGGTCGGCCGCAGGGCGGCCGGCTCCCGTCAGACAGCGGATCACCCGGACCGCGCCATGGCTCTTTCCAACCTGGGCAACGCGCTGTGCTCCCGCTTCGAGGTCACTGGTTCGAAACAAGACCTGGACGCCGCGATCGAGGCGGGTCGAGCAGCGGTGGCGACTGTCCCCCGGCGGCACCCCAGCCGATCGGACTACCTGGGAAATCTGGGACGAGCACTTTTGGTCAGATTCGAGCACTGCGGCAGGTTCGCAGACCTTGACGCGGCCGTCAGCACGATGGATGAAGCGGCCAGGACCGCGCCCCACGATCACCCCGGCAAAGCGTTGTTCCTATCCAATCTGGTGCGCGTTCTGCGACTGCGATTTGAGCACACCAAGAGTGCGGCAGACCTTGACGCAGCGATCCGCGCCACTCGAAACGCGGTCCGCATCACACCGACCGGCCATTCCGAACAGGGATGGCAGCTCTCATCCCTGGCTCAGCTCCTTCGAATGAGGTTTGATCATTCGGGCGATGTCAAGGATTTGAATGCGGCGATCAATGCCGCCCGTGACGCGACTGAAGCATCGCGTTCCAGCCCCTCTCCGGTCCGCGCGGGCCGCCTGTGCGACCTGGGCAACGCGCTCGTCGCCCGTTACCAGAGAGAAAACAGAGCCGAAGACCTGACCACGGCGATTCACACCCTGAAAGAGGCCATGGGAATCTCACCCACCCATGACCCGAATCGTGCGCTGTACATGACCAGTCTCGGCGGTGCTCTCGGACTGAGTTTCGAACGCACTAATTCGACGGACGATCTGAACGCAGCCATCGCCTTTCACGAGAAGGCCGCGGAATTTTTATCCCCCACCCATCCGGACTACGGCATGCAGCAATGCAACCTGGGGGACGCGTTGCGCCTCAGGTTCGAGCACTCGGGCAACCCGGCGGACCTCGACGGGGCGATCACATCGGGGCGGAATGCCGTCCTATCCGTCGCCGCCTCCGGGAAAATCCCGGCCGTTTCACAGTCCAATCTAGGAATTGCGTTGCGATTGCGGTTCGAGCACGGAGGCGACATCGCCGACCTCGACGCAGCCATCAGCACCTGCCGGAGCGCAGTCGAGAGCACACCGGTCCAGCATCCGGAATACGGTACCTATCTCACCAACCTTGGAATAGCCCAGCGATGTCATTACCAGGCGACGGGATCACGTCGGCTGCTTGATGCAGCAGTCGAGTCGTTGGAAAATGCGGTCGAGGCCATCCCGCCCCACCACGCGAACCGTGCAGGATACCTGATCAATTTGGCCGGGGTGTTGCAGGAGCGCTATGAGAGCACGGGCACAACGGTAGATCTCCATGATGCGATCCTTGCCATCCGGGCAGCTTTGACAGAAACCTCCCACGAGAGCCCGTATCGGGCGCGATATCTTCACAATCTATCCGGCGCGTTGCAGCTCAGGTTCCGTCGAACAGGACTCAAGGAGGATATAGATTTCGCTATCGAATCAGCTCGCGAGGTTGCTGGAACATCCCCTCATGATCATTTCATGCAGGTGTTCAGTCTGAATACTCTGGGGGTCTCCCTAAAGGTTCGGTACGAGCACTCCGGGGAACTCTCGGATATCAATGCAGCAGTTCGCGCGCATCGCCGAGCTTTGAAACTATCTGACTCTGATCATCCGAATCACCCAATGTTTCTGTCCAACCTCAGCGACTGTCTGCGGCTCCGATTCGAGAACACCCGGCGCGTGCTTGACCTCGACGAGGCGGTCGATGTCTCCCAGCTGGCTGTTCACACCACCCCGGCCGACCATCCGGGGCGAGCGGACCGACTTTGTGGTCTGGGCGCTGCGCTGTACGAACGGTCGGACCATGTCGGCGACGTGAGCGACTCCGCATCGGCGGAGGCGGCTTATCTGGAGGCTGCGCGCTCCGAGGCCGCGACACCTGGCGTGCGGATCCGAGCCGCCCGCGAAGCGGCTCGGATCCTGGCCCGCCATGACACCGCCCGAGCGTCGGACGTACTGGAGGACGCAGTCCTTCTGCTACCTCAGCTGGCCCCCCGCGACCTGGACCGATCCGACCAGCAACGTCATCTCGGCCTACATTTCGGCTTGGCCAGTGAGGCCGCCTCACTCGCCCTGTCCGATGAGCGTGGTACGCCGGAGAGCCGGGCGGCCCGCGCACTGCGGCTCCTTGAAGCCGGGCGAGGTGTACTGCTTGCCCAGACCTTGGACATCCGTACTGATCTGAGAGAACTCCAGCAGCGAAACCCCGGGGTGGCGCAGCGTTACATGGAGCTGAAAGACCGGCTCGAGCACAGTGCCGGCACGACGATCGCGGAGGGTACGGGCGTGAACGCCCAAGCCTTCGGTGCTGCGCGGCAGAGCAAAGCCACCACGAATCGCAGGCGTCTTGTCCATGATCTGGAGAGGGTCCTGGAAGAAATTCGCTCCATGAGCGGATTCGCTTCCTTCGGGCTCCCCCCTGACCTGGACGAACTCCTCGCAGTGACACATGCGGGACCCGTTGCGATCTTCAACGTCAGCCCTCATCGCAGCGACGTTCTGCTGTTGGCACAGGGCGAGGTATCAAGTATTCGTCTGGCAGAATTTGGCTATGATGCCGTCATCGCTGCCATCGATTCCTTCCAAGAGGCTCTACGCAATTCTGCTTCCGGGAGATCCAGGGCATTGCGGAAAGATGCCCAAGCTGAACTGGTGAAGATCCTTGAGTGGCTGTGGGACAGCGCGGCGCAGCCGGTGCTGGATGCTCTCGGCTTCCGCCACTCCCTCACGGACGAGGATGAATGGCCTCGTATGTGGTGGGTGCCCGGAGGCATTCTCGGCTTGCTGCCTATTCATGCAGCCGGTTATCACACCGACCCCTTGGGCAATCCTGCTCGACGCAGCGTGATCGACCGAGTCGTTTCCGGCTACGCTCCTACTGTGCGGGCCTTGCTGCACTCATTGCGGCAGGTTGACGGACGTGTCGCGAAGACCGATCCGTTCCGGGCGCTGATTGTTTCCATGCCTACAACACCGGGTCTGGCCGATGAGGGAACTCTGCACCACATCGAGCACGAAGTCTCGCTGGTGCAGAAACAGTTCCCGCGGCATGCACTGCTCCAGGGAAGCGGAGCGTCTACGGAGCGCCCTCATCGCACTCCGCCTCTGGAGGCGACGAAAGTCAATGTCCTTGCGCATCTGCCGGAGTGCCAGATCGCTCACTTCGCATGCCATGGAGCCAGCCACCCGACAGACCCGTCAAAAAGCCTGCTCCTGCTTCAGGACTACCAGCACGAACCCTTCGACGTGGCAAGCCTCTCGGCTATCAGCCTCAAGGGCGTGGAACTTGCTTACCTCTCGGCATGCCGAACCGCTGCGATCGATGCAGTCGAATTGCTCGACGAGGCGGTGCAGCTCTCGGTAGCTTTTCAGTTGGCCGGATTCCCTCATGTCATCGGCACGCTGTGGGCGATTGATGACGAGTGCGCTGCCGTAGTCGCGGACAGCTTCTACAGCCAATTGAAGACCGGGCCGGACTTCATGGATGTACGGCGCGCCCCATTCGCATGGCACGCTGCCGTACGACAGGTACGCGACAGGCTCCCCCGCACTCCGTCCTTGTGGGCTTCCTACATGTACGCCGGTGCGTAGACGCTCACCGGTTCGAGTGATCAACTACGAGGCATCGTTCGGCCCCCGGAGTTGAAGGTCGAGTCGGGTCACTCCTCGGCGCGTGCGTTGAGCTGGCGCAGCAGCCGGGCCAGCTCCGCCACCTCGGCCCGGTCCCAGCCGGCCAGCTTGCGGACGTACCGGCCGCGGCGGGCGTCGCGGACGCTGCGGAAGCGGGCGAGGCCCTCGTCGGTCAGCCGGACGAGCCAGGCGCGGCCGTCCGCCGGGTCGGGCTCGCGGGCGACCAGCCCGAGGTCCTCCAGGGCCCGCAGCTGCCGGCTCATGGTGGCCTTGCCGACGCCGAAGTAGGCGGCCAGCTCCGTGGCCCGCTGCCGGCCCGCCGACTCCAGGCGGACGAGCAGGCCGTAGGCGGCGGGTTCCAGCTCGGGGTGGACCTCGCGGGCCATCTCCCCGGAGCTGGCCCGCGCCCGGCGCAGGAAGACGGCCAATTCGCGTTCCAGCGCCAGGAATTCGTGGTCCACACCAGTTCCGCCGGCCGCGCCCGGTTCCTCCGCGCTTCCGCTCCCGTGCACGTCACTCCCCCTCGTACGGTTTCCTGCCGATGAAAGTTTCTTCCACGGCCGGACAACGCCGCAGCTCGGCCAGTATTTCGCAGGCGTAGACCAACGGCGGCGACCAGTCCCCCTTCCGCACCCCGGGTCTACGTGCGTAGCGTCACCTGCGAGCACATGACATGGACACACCAGACCATCACCCGGAGCGCCCGCACGCGCGCCGGCACCAGCATCGCGTCCAGCACTCCGGCCCGGCCCAGCACTCCAGCACCTCCCAGCACCGCGGCTCGCCGCCGGTAATCCCGCCCACGTCTCGGAGGCACACCCATGTCCCTGCACCGACACAGATCCGGCACAGCCCGCTCCCCGCGCCTCGCCGCCGCGGGAGCCCTCCTCGCCACCCTCGCCCTCCTGCTCACCGCACCCGGAGCGGCCACCGCCGCCGACGACGGGACCACCGCCACCGCCCCGCCCGCCCGCGGCACCGCCAGGATGGGCCAGGGCGTCATCGAGCACGACGGGCAGGGCGGGCTGCCGCGCGACTCCCGCGTCGTCCAGACCGAGGGCGTGGACGTCAGCAGCCACCAGGCCAACGTCGCCTGGGCGAACTTGTGGAACAGCGGCGTCAAGTGGGCCTATGTGAAGGCCACCGAGGGGACTTACTACAAGAACCCCTACTTCGCGCAGCAGTACAACGGCTCGTACAACGTGGGCATGATCCGCGGCGCGTACCATTTCGCCACCCCGAACACCACGAGCGGCGCCGCGCAGGCGAACTACTTCGTGGACAACGGCGGCGGCTGGTCCCGGGACGGGAGGACCCTGCCGGGCGTGCTCGACATCGAGTGGAACCCGTACGGCGCCCAGTGCTACGGGCTCAGCCAGGCGGGGATGGTGAACTGGATCCGGGACTTCACCCGCACCTACCGGGCGCGCACCGGCCGGGACGCGGTCATCTACACCGCGACCAGCTGGTGGAAGGACTGCACCGGCAACAACGCGAGCTTCGGGGCTACCAACCCGCTCTGGGTGGCCCGGTACAACACGACGGTCGGCGAGCTGCCGGCCGGCTGGCCCGTCCAGACGATGTGGCAGTACACCTCGACGGGCCCGATCGTCGGCGACCACAACCGCTTCAACGGCGCGCTGGACCGCGTACGGGCGCTGGCCAACGGCTGAGCCTCTGTGAGGAACAGGTCCCGGCGGCCGCGCACCCCAGGCGGCCGGGACCCCGGTCGCCGCCTACCCTCCCCCACTATGCACTCCATGTATACGCGCTATGTATAGTCCTCCGCGTACCGCACGCCTGTGCGGATTTCCCGCGCAGAGGAGTGATGTGTCGTGCCCGAGAAGATGCGACTGTCCGGCAAGAGGTTGACCGCGACGCTGGTGACCGCGCTCACACTGGCGTTGAGCGGCTGCTCGATGGACACGACGGCTCCGGGCTCGGCCCGGCAGGACGCGGCGTCCGACGCCAAGGGCTCCTTCGGGCCGGTGGACTGCCGCAAGGCGAAGTGCATCGCCCTCACGTTCGACGCGGGGCCGGGCAAGGACACCCCGGAGCTGCTGGACATCCTGAAGGAGAGAAAGGTCCACGCGACCTTCTTCCTGCTGGGCAAGCACCATGTGCTCAAGTACCCGGAGACCGTCCAGCGCATCGAGGACGAGGGGCACGAGGTGGCCAACCACACCTGGACGCACAAGATCCTCACCGACGAGAAGCCGGACGGGATACGGGCCGAGCTGGAGAAGACCCAGACGGCGATCGAGAGGGTCACCGGCAAGAAGCCCCGGCTGATGCGCCCGCCGCAGGGCCGCACCGACGACCAGGTCTCAAAGATCAGCAAGGAACTCGGGCTGTCCCAGGTGCTGTGGAGCGCCACCGCCAAGGACTACTCGACGAACGACTCCGCGCTGATCACGAAGCGGATCGTGGACCAGGCGAGCAAGGACGGCGTCATCCTGCTCCACGACATCTACAAGGGCACCGTGCCCGCCGTGCCCGGGATCGTCGACGCGCTCCAGAAGGACGGCTACACCTTCGTGACCGTCCCCGAGCTGATGGCCCCGGCCGTGCCGGAGCCGGGCACGATCTACCGCCCCTGAGGCCCTGACGCGACCCCGCGGAACGGCCCGCCCGCCACTGCGTGCGAAACGGCCCGCCCCCGTTGACTCGGGAAGCGGGCCGTCCGTACCGGCCGCGTACCTGATACCGCGCCCGTCACTGCGTGGCGGTCAGGCCGCGGCCGGGATCCTCTCCTGCGCCCTGGCCGAAGCCGGGGCGAGGGCGATCTCCAGTACCTGGCGGACGTCGGTGACCGGGTGGACGTCCAGCGTGTCCAGCACCTCGGCCGGGACGTCGTCCAGGTCGGCTTCGTTGCGCTGGGGGATCACCACGGTGGTGATGCCCGCGCGGTGGGCGGCCAGCAGCTTCTGCTTCAGGCCGCCGATCGGCAGCACCCGCCCGGTGAGCGAGACCTCGCCGGTCATCGCCACATCCGTACGGACGAGCCGTCCGGAGAGCAGCGAGGCCAGGGCGGTCGTCAGGGTGATGCCCGCACTCGGGCCGTCCTTGGGAACCGCGCCCGCCGGGAAGTGGATGTGCACACCCCGGTCCTTGAGGTCCGCGACCGGCAGCTCCAGCTCCGCGCCGTGCGACCGCAGGAAGCTCAGCGCGATCTGCGCCGACTCCTTCATGACGTCCCCGAGCTGACCGGTCAGGGTCAGTCCGGACGCCCCGGTCTCCGGGTCCGCGAGCGACGCCTCGACGAAGAGGACGTCACCGCCCGCCCCGGTCACCGCGAGCCCGGTGGCCACGCCCGGCACGGCGGTGCGGCGCTCGGCCGGGTCCTGGGCCGACTCGGGCACATGGTGCGGGCGTCCGATGAGGCCGCGCAGGTCGGCGTCGGTCACCGTGAACGGCAGCTCGCGGTCGCCCAGTTCGTGCTGGGCGGCGACCTTGCGGAGCAGCCGGGCGATCGCCCGCTCCAGGTTCCGTACGCCCGCCTCGCGGGTGTACTCGCCGGCCAGCCTGCGCAGCGCCGACTCCTCCAGGGCCACTTCGTCCTTCTCCAGACCGGCCCGCTCCAGCTGACGCGGCAGCAGGTGGTCCCGGGCGATGACGACCTTCTCGTCCTCGGTGTAGCCGTCGAGCCGGACCAGCTCCATACGGTCGAGCAGGGCCTCGGGGATGGCTTCGAGCACATTGGCGGTGGCCAGGAACACGACGTCGCTGAGGTCGAGTTCGACTTCCAGGTAGTGGTCGCGGAAGGTGTGGTTCTGCGCGGGGTCGAGGACTTCGAGGAGGGCGGCGGCCGGGTCGCCCCGGAAGTCGGAGCCGACCTTGTCGATCTCGTCGAGCAGGACGACCGGGTTCATCGAACCGGCCTCCTTGATGGCCCGCACGATACGTCCGGGAAGCGCGCCCACGTACGTACGCCGATGGCCCCGGATCTCCGCCTCGTCCCGGACCCCGCCGAGCGCGACCCGGACGAACTCACGGCCCATGGCGTGCGCGACCGACTCCCCGAGCGAGGTCTTGCCGACGCCGGGCGGGCCCACCAGGGCGAGCACGGCGCCGCCACGGCGGCCGCCCACCACGCCCAGACCCCGGTCGGCACGCCGCTTGCGCACCGCGAGGTACTCGGTGATGCGCTCCTTCACGTCCGCGAGGCCGGCGTGCTCGGCGTCCAGGACCTCCTGGGCGCCGCGGATGTCGTAGGCGTCCTCGGTGCGCTCGGTCCAGGGCAGTTCGAGGACGGTGTCCAGCCAAGTGCGGATCCAGGAGCCCTCGGGCGACTGGTCGCTGGACCGCTCAAGCTTCTCGACCTCCTTGAGCGCGGCCGTACGGACGTGCTCGGGCAGGTCGGCGGCCTCGACGCGGGCCCGGTAGTCGTCGGACTCGTCCTCCGGGTCGCCGTTGAGCTCGGAGAGCTCCTTGCGTACGGCGTCCAGCTGACGGCGCAGCAGGAACTCCCGCTGCTGCTTGTCGACCCCCTCCTGGACGTCCTTCGCGATGGACTCGGCCACATCCTGCTCGGCGAGGTGCTCGCTGAGCCACTGGATGGCGAGCTTCAGCCGCGCGACGGGGTCCACGGTCTCCAGCAGCTGGACCTTCTGGGCAGTGGTGAGGAACGGCGAGTATCCGGAGTTGTCCGCGAGCGCGGAGAGGTCCTCGATCTGCTGGACCCGGTCCACGACCTGCCAGGCGCCGCGCTTCTTCAGCCAGCTGGTGGCGAGCGCCTTGTACTCCTTGACGAGCTCGGCGGCGGAGCCGGGAAGGGGGTCGGGCACGACGACGTCGAGCACGGTCCCCTCGACCCAGAGCGCCCGCCCGGGGCCACTGGTCCCGGCCCCGATGCGGACCCGGTCGCGGGCCCGGATGAGCGCCCCCGGGTCACCGTCCGACAGGCGTCCGACCTGCTCGACGGTGCCGAGGACCCCGGTCCCCGTGTACGTGCCGTCGATGCGCGGGACCAACAGCACCTCGGGCTTGCCGCCTCCGGGACGGGCGGCGGCCTGCGCGGCCTCGACGGCGGCGCGCACCTCGGTGTCGGACAGGTCCAGCGGCACCACCATGCCGGGCAGGACGACCTCGTCGTCGAGCGGCAGCACGGGCAGGTCGATCGGTGTGAACGCCTTGGACTCGGTAGTCATGATCTCCCCTTCGGCAGGCAAGTTGAGCTATGTGGACTCAATGCTTGTGAGCCGCCGAATGTTCCCCGGGCGCTGTTCGCTGTGAGCGATCAAGGCCCGGAAGCCTGGTGATCCCTCCGTCCACGGGAGCGTCGGGCGCGGAACGGCTATTCCCCGGGCCGCTCTCCCTCCTCGGTGAACCTCCCGGTGAACCGGATACGGTCCGGCGGGCGATAGGGAGGGTGTGAGGCTGTTGCGCCCTACGGGGGAGGACCGGGATGAGCGGGATGACGGTATGGGGACGGACCAGGACGACGCGGCGTTGCTGCGCGCCGTCGCGGGCGGGGACGCGGAGGCGCTCGGCGCGCTCTACGACCGGCACGCCGGGTGGCTGCACGCCCGGCTCGCCCGGCGGTGCGCGGATGCGGAGACCGTGCGCGAAGTGCTCCAGGACACCTTCGTGACCGTGTGGCGTTCCGCCGCCTCGCACCGGGGGTCCCAGGCCGGCGGGTGGCTGTGGGTGATCGCCTCCCGCCGCCTGGTCGACGCGCTGCGGGCGGGGGCGCGCGCGGACCGCCTCCCCGGGACCGCCCCGGAGGCCGCCGCGCCCTCCGCCGAGGACCGGGTGCTGGCCGGGCTGGAGTACGGGGACGTGGGCACCGCCCTGGAGGGGATCTCGCCGGAACTGCGCCAGGTGCTGCGCGCCACGGTCGTGGACGGGCTCTCCACCCGGGAGGCCGCCGCGCTCCTCGGCATCCCCGAGGGCACGGTCAAGACCCGGGCGATGCGGGCGCGGCGCGAGCTGCGGGCCGCCCTGGAACGGCTGGCCCCGGACGGCGGAGCGGCCCTGGGGGGTATGGCATGAGGCGCGAGAAGCCCGGCGGGCCGGTCTGGCACGTGGGCGGGGAGCTGGCCGCGCGCTATGCGGCCGGTACGGCCGCCGAGAGCGACGCCTGGTCCCTGGAGAAGCACGTCGAGGTGTGCGGCCGCTGCGCGGCCCTGGTCTCCTCGGCGGTCCGGGCGGGTACGGAGACGGGCCCGCTGCTGGCCGACGTCCGGGCGGCCGTGCTGGCGACGGCGGTCCCGCAGGCGCACAGGAGCGTCGCCTCCCAGGCGTACGCCCAAGGCCCGGAAACCCACCCGGCCGCCGCACCACCCCCGTACGCCGAACACCCCGCATCCCACCCGGCCGTCGCCTCCCGGGCGTACGCCGAACACCCGGAATCCCACCCGGCCGTCGCCCCACCCCCGTACGCCGGGAGAAGCACGGGGAGCCCGAGAAGCCCGGGGAGCACGGGGAGCGCGGTGCCGATCCCGCGTACGCCCCGCGCGGTCAGGCTCCTGTGGGCCGCCGGGCCCGCCCTGCGCGGGGCGTGGCTGCTGGCGCTCGCGGTCGTCGTCCTCGGGGCCGTATCCCTGTCGTACGGGGCCGGGCTCGGGGCCTCCGTACGGCCGTTGCTGCTGGTGACCGCGCCGGTGCTGCCGTTCGCCGGGGTCGCCCTGTCCTACGGGCGGCACACCGATCCGCTGTACGAGATCGTCGCCTCGACCCCGTCCGGCGGGCTGCGGCTGCTGCTGACCCGGACCGCCGCCGTCCTCGCGGTGAGCGTTCCGGCGCTGACCCTCGCCGGGGCGGTGCTGCCGTCCTCGGCGGGCGGTCCGGGGGCCGCCGCCTGGCTGCTGCCGGGGCTGGCGCTGACGCTGGCGACGCTCGCGCTGGGCAGTTTCGTCGGCTGCCGCCGGGGGGCGGCAGCGGTCGGCACCGCCTGGCTGGCCCTCGTCGTCGCGCCCTCCGCCGGAGCCTCCCCCTCCGGAGAGGCGCTGATGGCCGGGGCCGCCCCGTACTTCACCGGGCCCGCCGCCCAGAGCTCCTGGGCGGCCGGGGCCCTGGCCTGCGCGCTGCTGCTCGCCGCCCGCCGCCGTTCCTTCGACCATCTGGAGACACCATGAGCGCCAAGGTCACCGGGCTGACCGTCCGGCACCGCAAGAAGACCGCACTGGACGCCGTGGACCTGGACTTCGCACCGGGCGTGCACGGCCTCCTCGGGCCCAACGGGGCGGGCAAGACCTCGCTGATCCGGGTGCTGGCCACGGTCTCGGCCCCGGACGGGGGCCGGGTCGAGCTGCTGGGGAACGAGGTCGGCCGGCCCTCCGACCACCGCGAGCGGGCCGCCGTACGGCGTCGGCTCGGCTATCTGCCGCAGGAGTTCGGCTACTACCCGGGGTTCACCGTGCGCGAGTTCGTCGGCTACGTCGCCTGGCTCAAGGAGATGGACGGAGCGGGGGTCGCGGCGGCGGTGGAGCGGGCCGTGGACCGGGTCGGGCTGGGCGACCGGATCGACGCCAAGGTCAAGACCCTCTCCGGGGGCATGGTCCGGCGGGTCGGCATCGCCCAGGCGATCGTCAACGAGCCCGCCCTCCTGCTGCTGGACGAGCCGACCGCCGGTCTCGACCCGGAGCAGCGCGTCGAGTTCCGGGCCCTGCTGCGGGAGCTGGGCGGCTCCTCCACCGTGATCGTCTCCACGCATCTGGTCGAGGACGTCGCCGCCGCCTGCACCGAGGTGACCCTCATCGAGGCGGGCCGGATCGCCCACCGGGGCACGACCGCCGGCCTGGTCGCCCTGGGCGACGCGTCGGACGAGCTCGGCGGCAACCCCATCGAGCGCGGCTACACCGCCGCCCTGCGCACGCACCGTACGGCGGTGGGGGCATGACGGACACGCTGAGTCCGCCGGAGTCCGCCGCCCCCGAGGCCCCCCGCCGGCGCGGCGGCCACCCGGCGCGCGCCGCGTTCCGGGCCGAGCTGAGGCGCGGGATCGCCCCCTGGACCGCCCCGGCCGTCGCTCTCACCATCGCGGTGACGATGCTCGGCAAGTCCGGTCAGTGGCAGGGCGGCTGGGCCGATACGCAGGAGCTGCTGCACGCGTCCGCCACGCTGCTGGGCGGGCCGCTGGTCGCGGCCGCCGGGTGCTGGCAGGGCGGCCGCGACCACCGGCGGCGGACCGCCGGGCTGTGGCTCTCGGTGCCCCGGGGCCGTCCGGCGCGGCTGGTGATGGCCGCCGCGCCGGTGGCGGTGTGGGCGGTCGTCGGCCATCTGCTCGCCGCGGCGGGGGTGCTGGCCGCCACCTGGCCGTACGCGGGCGCGGGCGGGCCCTCGGCCGAGCTGATCGCCGTGGACGCCTGGTTCCTGGTGTGCGCGGCGTTCACCGGGTTCGTGGTCGGCCGGGTGTGGCGGTGGCGGCTGGCCGCGCCGGTCCTCGCGGCGGCCGGGTACCTCTTCCTGGGCGTGCCCACGTACTTCGCCTCCGACCTCCGTCTCCTGAACCCGGCCGAGCAGTACTACCTGGGGGACCAGGTCCCGGTGGGGTGGTTCGCGCCCGTCATGGTCCTGTGGGTCGGCGCTCCGGTGCTCGCCCTGGTGATCGGGTACGCGGCGCGCCGCCGGTTGTTCGCCGTCGTGCCGCTGGCGGTGGCCGCCGCCCTCGCTCCCCTGATCGTGAGCAGCGGCGAGGACCTGTTCCGGGACGACCCGGTGGCCTGGCAGCTGATCTGCACGGACGAGGCTCCGCAGGTCTGCGTGGGCGGGCGGGAGGGGCCGCTGCTGCCCCAGGTGTCCGACGCGCTGGCCGGGCTGCGCTCCCGCCTGGACGGAGTGCCCGGCGCACCGCTGCGGTACGTCTCCGTACCCGTCTCCGGCGGTGGAAGGACTCCGGCCGGCGCGTCCCGGCTGCCGGGGCCGACCCTCGGCTGGACCGTCGTACGCGGCCGACTGGTCGACCCCGTCGCGTACGCCTCCGAGACGGCGCGGCAACTCTCCGAGCGCGACTGCCCGGACTCCGCATCGGCCGAGGACGAGTCCGTGGCGGAGGGGGACGCGTCCGCGGCGGCGGAGGCCGAGGAGGACGCCCACATACGCGTGATGCAGATCGACGACGCCGTGGTGCACTGGCTGGCCCCTTCCAACGCCACGGCGCCGGCCCGCGACTGGTCCGGCCCGTATCTGGACCGGCTCACCGCGATGGACGACGCCGAGCGCCGGGCATGGCTCGGCCGCTACCTCGCCACCCGCGACAGCTGCGACCCGAAGGAGGTGCCGGCCCTGTGACGACCGGCCGAGGGGCGACGCTCGTACGCGCCCCGCTGACCGTCCTGTACCTGCGCTCCCGCGCACTCCCGGCGACGCTGGCCGCGCTGGCGGGCATCGCCCTGTTCGCCGGGTGGGCCGCCGACTGGCTCCAGGACCAGCCGGGCTTCGACCACACCGCCCGCGTCCCGGTGCTGGCGCTCGCCCCGCCGCTCGCCGCCGCCGCGATCGGCGCGGGGCTCCACTCGCACACCGAGGAGCTGGACCGCACGGCCGCGCGCCCCTGGTGGCCGAGGCGCCTGGCGTATCTGCTGCTGCTCACCGCGCTGGCGGCCGGGGCCCTGGCCCTGGCGGTGCCGGGGCACCCGGAGCGGTTCGGCGCGCCGGCCATGGTGCGCAACGTTCTCGGTGCGACGGGGGTGACGGCAGCGGCGGCGGCCCTGCTGGGGGCCCGGGCGAGCTGGCTGCCGATGACGGTGTACGGGGGCGCGGTCTACATGGCCGCGCCCAGGACCCCGGGCGGGGCGGCGGCGTACTGGGCATGGCCGATGCAGCCGGGGCCACAGGCGGCGGCCTGGGCGATGGCGGGGGCGGCGTACGCGGTGGGGGCGGCGCTGCTGGTGGTGCGCGGGCCACGCCCGGACCGCTGACGGTCGCCCGCGCGCCCGCGACGGCGTGGCGGCGGGGAACGCGGATCTCGGGGTCGCGACGGTCGCCCGCGCCCCCGCGACGGCGTCGAGGGAGGGGGCGAGGATCGACATACCCGGGGCCGGGCCCCGTCGCCCTCCTAGAATCCGGGCCATGGAGCCCGACACCCAGCCCCACGCCTACGCCCTGGCCACCCCCGCCCGCGCCCTCGCACCCTCCCCCGTCACCCTGGACCGCCGCGACGGCCCCTTCGGGGAGGTCGTGCTGCGGGAGCGCGGGGAGCACTTCGAGATCATCGCCAACGGCTGCTTCCTGATGGACACCTCGGACGGGCGCTCGGAGCGGCTGCTGATCGACGCGGCGCTGGCCGCCCTGCCCGCCGGGCGCACGGACCCCTCCGTGCTGATCGGCGGGCTCGGCGTCGGCTTCTCGCTGGTGCGGGCCGCCGAGGAGGAGCGCTGGGGGCGGATCGTGGTCGTGGAGCGGGAGCAGGCGATCGTGGACTGGCACCGGCGGGGGCCGCTGGAGAGGGTCTCGGGGGCGGCGCTGGCCGATCCCCGGACCGAGGTCGTGCACACGGACCTGGTGGCTCACCTCCGTACCGCCACGGAGCGTTACGACGCCCTGTGCCTGGACATCGACAACGGGCCCGACTGGACCGTCACGGAGGACAACGGGAGCCTCTACTCCCCCACCGGACTCGCGCACTGCCACGACCGGCTGACCTCGGGCGGGGTGCTCGCGGTGTGGTCCGCGCAGCCGTCGCCGGCCTTCGAGCAGGCGTTGCGGAATGCCGGGTTCAGCGGGGTTGCGACCGAAGAAGTGGCCGTTGCCCGAGGTGTGCCGGACGTGGTCCATCTCGCACTGCGGACGGACTGAACCCCCTCCCGGTATGCGCGGCCCGTGGTGGACCGGGCCACCCGGCGCGAAGGAGGCGATCCGCCGCGCCGCCGGGCCCGACTTGGTACCGGCGGGACAACACCCTGCGTAGCCGGGAGCCCCTCGCTGCCTTTACGCTGCTGACCGGCACACAGGGATCACCGACGAAATCCACGAGCGAAGACCGTGCCTCGCGGGGGTTGGCCCTCCGCGAGAACGGGCAGGGGCGGGGCGATGGAACAGACACACACCACCCACAACGGAGTCGCGGCCACCCCAGGGGCTCAACGCCGGGTGCTGGTGGTCGAGGACGACGCCACGATCGTCGACGCCATCTCCGCCCGGCTGCGGGCGGAGGGCTTCCTGGTGCAGACCGCGCTGGACGGCCCGGCGGCCGTGGACGCGGCCGAGGCGTGGCAGCCGGATCTGATGGTGCTCGACATCATGCTCCCCGGCTTCGACGGCCTGGAGGTCTGCCGCCGGGTGCAGGCACAGCGCCCGGTGCCGGTGCTGATGCTCACCGCGCGCGACGACGAGACCGACATGCTGGTCGGGCTCGGGGTCGGCGCGGACGACTACATGACCAAGCCGTTCTCCATGCGGGAGCTGGCCGCCCGGGTGCACGTCCTGCTGCGCCGGGTGGAGCGGGCCGCGCTGGCCGCCGTCACGCCGCGCAGCGGGATACTGCGCCTCGGCGAGCTGGAGATCGACCACGCGCAGCGCCGGGTGCGGGTGCGCGCCGAGGACGTCCACCTCACGCCGACCGAGTTCGACCTCCTGGTCTGCCTGGCCAACACCCCGCGCGCCGTGCTCTCCCGGGAGCAGTTGCTCGCCGAGGTCTGGGACTGGGCGGACGCCTCGGGCACCCGTACGGTCGACAGCCACATCAAGGCGCTGCGCCGCAAGATCGGCGCGGAGCGGATCCGCACGGTGCACGGCGTCGGTTACGCCCTGGAGACCCCGGCCCCATGACCTGGCCAGGGTCGGGAATGCGGCCCTTCTCCATCAAGGCCAAGCTGGGCACGCTCGTCGTGGTCTCGGTGTTCATCACGACGGGGCTGCTGATCGTGGCCCTGCGGACCCGGACCGAGTTCCAGTTCATCACGGTGTTCTCGGTGATCGCGACGCTGCTGATCACCCAGTTCGTGGCGCACGGCCTGACCGCGCCGCTGGACGAGATGCGGGCCGTGGCCCGGTCGATCTCGCACGGCGACTACACGCGCCGGGTGAGCGGGGCGGGGCGGCGGGACGAGCTGGGCGACCTGGCCCAGACGATCAACCGCATGGCCGACGACCTGGAGGCGGAGGACCGGCACCGCAAGGAGCTGGTCGCCAATGTCTCGCACGAGCTGCGCACGCCCATCGCGGCGCTGCGGGCCGTGCTGGAGAACGTGGTGGACGGGGTGTCGGCCGCCGACCCGGAGACGATGCGCACGGCACTGAAGCAGACGGAGCGGCTGGGCCGGCTGGTGGAGACGCTGCTCGATCTGTCGCGGCTGGACAACGGGGTGGTGGCGCTGAAGGCGCGCCGCTTCGAGGTGTGGCCGTATCTCTCGGGCGTACTGAAAGAAGCCAATCTCGCCGCGTCCCAGCGCCGTCTGTCGTCGGGGTCGGGCAATCACTCCCGTACGGACGTCCATCTGCATCTGGACGTCTCGCCGCCGGAGCTGACCGCGCACGCGGACGCGGAGCGCCTGCACCAGGTGGTGGCGAACCTCGTCGACAACGCGGTCAAGCACAGCCCGCCGCACGGCCGGGTGACGGTCCTGGCGCGGCGCGGGGCGTACCCGGAGTCGCTGGAGCTGGAGGTCGTGGACGAGGGCCCCGGCATTCCGGAGGCGGAGCGCCACCGGGTCTTCGAGCGGTTCAACCGGGGCCAGGCGCCCTCCCCGCACGGTCCGGGCAGCGACGGCGGCACGGGGCTGGGCCTCGCGATCGCCCGCTGGGCGGTGGATCTGCACGGCGGCCGGATCGGCGTGGCCGAATCTGCTCGGGGCTGCCGTATCCAGGTCACCCTGCCGGGGCTGTCCGAGCGGCGCGGTTGACGATGCGGTTGACATAGGGTTCGAACAAGGAGGGCACGTTCTCCGTGTCCTCCCTGTAGGGGATCTCAAGGGGATACGGTCAGATGACCGTATCCACGGTCCTGCGTACCCGAAGTGCAGTGGAACCTCGCTTGTTTCCCGCCATTTCCTGCGCCGAAACCCGCGTTGCGATGTGATGTGCACGACGAAGCACCGGCCCGGTCTGCAAGGAACGGTTTGGGGGGCGTAGCCTTGATTTCCGCTGTCCATCACCTTGTGAAGCGGAAGAGGGCGGTTGCCGCCGTGTCGTCTCAGTCCCCCAGTAACTCGAGCATCTCGACCGACCAAGCCAGCCCGGGCACCAACCCGGCCGCCGCTTTCGGCGCCAATGAGTGGCTCGTCGACGAGATCTACCAGCAGTACCTCCAGGATCCCAGTTCGGTCGATCGCGCCTGGTGGGACTTCTTCGCCGACTACAAGCCGGGTTCCTCCGGCACGGCGGACAAGCCCGTTCCCGGCGCCGCAGCCTCGGGGGCTGCGGCGACCGAGGCCCCGGCCGCCACCACCCCGGCGCAGTCCGCGGCCCCGGCCGCCGAGGCGAAGGCCCCGGCGAAGCCCGCCGCCGCTCCGGCGGAGGCGAAGGCCGCACCGGCCGGGTCGAAGCCCGCCGAGGCGAAGGCCGCACCGGCTGCCGCCCCCGCGAAGCCGGCGGCGAAGCCCGCGGCCGTGCCCGCGAAGGCGAAGGCCGACGCCACGGCGCAGGAGCCCGCCGAGGCCCCGGCCGGCCCCGAGTACGTGACGCTGCGCGGCCCCTCGGCCGCCGTCGCGAAGAACATGAACGCCTCGCTGGAGCTGCCGACGGCCACGTCCGTCCGCGCGGTCCCGGTGAAGCTGCTCTTCGACAACCGCATCGTCATCAACAACCACCTCAAGCGCGCCCGCGGCGGGAAGATCTCCTTCACGCACCTCATCGGGTACGCGATGGTGCAGGCCCTCAAGGCCATGCCGTCGATGAACTACTCCTTCGCGGTGAAGGACGGCAAGCCGACCCTGGTCAAGCCGGAGCACGTCAACCTCGGTCTCGCCATCGACCTGGTGAAGCCGAACGGCGACCGCCAGCTGGTCGTCGCGGCCATCAAGAAGGCCGAGACGCTCAACTTCTTCGAGTTCTGGCAGGCGTACGAGGACATCGTCCGGCGCGCCCGCATCGGCAAGCTCGGCATGGACGACTTCTCCGGCGTCACCGCCTCGCTGACCAACCCCGGCGGGATCGGCACCGTCCACTCGGTGCCCCGCCTGATGCCCGGACAGGGCCTCATCATGGGCGTCGGCGCGATGGACTACCCGGCGGAGTTCCAGGGCACCTCCCAGGACACCCTGAACAAGCTCGGCATCTCGAAGGTCATGACGCTCACGTCGACCTACGACCACCGGGTCATCCAGGGCGCGGCCTCCGGCGAGTTCCTGCGGGTGCTCAGCCAGCTGCTGCTGGGCCAGAACGACTTCTACGACGAGATCTTCAAGGCCCTGCGCATCCCGTACGAGCCGGTGCGCTGGCTCACGGACATCGACGCGTCGCACGACAACGACGTGACGAAGGCCGCGCGGGTCTTCGAGCTGATCCACTCCTACCGGGTGCGCGGCCACGTCATGGCCGACACCGACCCGCTGGAGTACCGCCAGCGCAAGCACCCCGACCTCGACATCACCGAGCACGGCCTCACCCTGTGGGACCTGGAGCGGGACTTCGCGGTCGGCGGGTTCGCCGGCCAGTCGATGATGAAGCTCCGCGACATCCTCGGCGTGCTGCGCGAGTCGTACTGCCGCACCACCGGCATCGAGTTCATGCACATCCAGGACCCGAAGCAGCGCAAGTGGCTCCAGGACCGGGTGGAGCGGCCCCGCGCCCAGCAGCCCGAGCGCGAGGAGCAGCTCCGCATCCTGCGCCGGCTGAACGCGGCCGAGGCGTTCGAGACGTTCCTCCAGACGAAGTACGTCGGTCAGAAGCGGTTCTCGCTGGAGGGCGGCGAGTCCGTCATCCCGCTGCTCGACGCGGTCATCGACTCCGCCGCCGAGGCCCGCCTCGACGAGGTCGTCATCGGCATGGCCCACCGCGGCCGGCTGAACGTGCTGGCGAACATCGTCGGCAAGTCGTACGCGCAGATCTTCCGCGAGTTCGAGGGCAACCTCGACCCGCGCTCGATGCACGGCTCCGGCGACGTCAAGTACCACCTGGGCGCCGAGGGCACCTTCACCGGTCTGGACGGCGAGCAGATCAAGGTCTCGCTGGCCGCCAACCCCTCGCACCTGGAGGCGGTCGACCCGGTCCTGGAGGGCATCGCCCGCGCCAAGCAGGACATCATCAACAAGGGCGGCACGGACTTCACGGTCCTGCCGATCGCGCTCCACGGCGACGCGGCCTTCGCGGGCCAGGGCGTCGTCGCCGAGACGCTCAACATGTCGCAGCTGCGCGGCTACCGCACCGGCGGCACCGTGCACGTGGTGATCAACAACCAGGTCGGCTTCACCGCCGCCCCGGAGTCCTCGCGCTCCTCGATGTACGCCACCGACGTGGCGCGCATGATCGAGGCGCCGATCATCCACGTCAACGGCGACGACCCGGAGGCCGTGGTCCGCGTCGCGCGGCTCGCCTTCGAGTTCCGGCAGGCGTTCAACAAGGACGTCGTGATCGACCTCATCTGCTACCGGCGCCGCGGTCACAACGAGACCGACAACCCGGAGTTCACCAACCCGCAGATGTACACGCTGGTCGACAAGAAGCGCTCGGTGCGCAAGCTCTACACCGAGTCCCTCATCGGCCGCGGCGACATCACGCTGGAAGAGGCGGAGCAGGCGCTCCAGGACTTCCAGGGTCAGCTGGAGAAGGTCTTCGCGGAGGTCAGGGAGGCCACCTCGCAGCCGGCCGCCCCGCACGTCCCGGAGCCGCAGGCCGCCTTCCCGGTGGCCGTCGACACGGCGGTCTCGGCGGAGATCGTCAAGCGGATCGCCGAGTCCCAGGTCAACATCCCCGAGTCGATCACCGTCCACCCCCGTCTGATGCCGCAGATGCAGCGTCGCGCGGCCTCGGTGGAGAACGGCACGATCGACTGGGGCATGGGCGAGACCCTGGCCATCGGTTCGCTGCTGATGGAGGGCACCCCGGTCCGGCTCGCCGGCCAGGACACCCGCCGCGGCACGTTCGGCCAGCGCCACGCGGTGCTGGTGGACCAGGTCACCGGCGAGGACTACACCCCGCTGCTGTACCTCACCGAGGAGCAGGCCCGCTACAACGTCTACGACTCGCTGCTCAGCGAGTACGCGGCGATGGGCTTCGAGTACGGCTACTCGCTGGCCCGCCCGGAGTCGCTGGTCATCTGGGAGGCCCAGTTCGGTGACTTCGTCAACGGCGCGCAGACCGTCGTGGACGAGTTCATCTCCTCGGCCGAGCAGAAGTGGGGCCAGACCTCCGGCGTCACGCTGCTGCTGCCGCACGGCTACGAGGGCCAGGGCCCGGACCACTCCTCCGCCCGCCCGGAGCGCTTCCTCCAGATGTGCGCGCAGGACAACATGACGGTCGCGATGCCGACCCTGCCGTCGAACTACTTCCACCTGCTGCGCTGGCAGGTGCACAACCCGCACCACAAGCCGCTCATCGTCTTCACCCCGAAGTCGATGCTGCGCCTGAAGGCCGCGGCCTCGAAGATCGAGGAGTTCACCACCGGCGGCTTCCGTCCGGTGATCGGCGACGAGTCGGTCAAGGCGGAGGACGTCCGCAAGGTCGTCTTCTGCGCGGGCAAGCTGTACTACGACCTGGACGCCGAGCGGGTCAAGCGCGGCGACACGGAGACCGCGATCATCCGGCTGGAGCGCCTGTACCCGCTGCCGGGTGCGGAGATCCAGGCCGAGATCGCCAAGTACCCGAACGCCGAGAAGTACCTCTGGGCCCAGGAGGAGCCGGCCAACCAGGGTGCGTGGCCGTTCATCGCGCTCAACCTGATCGACCACCTGGACCTGGCCGTGGGCGCGGACGTGCCGCACGGCGAGCGCCTGCGCCGCATCTCGCGGCCGCACGGCTCGTCCCCGGCGGTCGGCTCGGCCAAGCGCCACCAGGCGGAGCAGACGCAGCTGGTCGACGAGGTCTTCGAAGCCTGAGGACCGCGTACAGCGGTACGACACCGGGACCCGGTTCCGCGCTCGGCGCGGGGCCGGGTCCCCGGCGTTCCCGGGCTCGATATTCTGTGCGCATGTACTTCACGGACCGTGGCATCGAGGAACTGGAGAAGCGGCGCGGCGAGGAGGAGGTCACCTTCGAGTGGCTCGCCGAGCAGTTGCGTACGTTCGTCGATCTCAACCCCGACTTCGAGGTGCCCGTCGAGCGCCTCGCGACCTGGCTGGCCCGGCTGGACGACGAGGACGACGAGGACGCGTAGGGCCTGTCGTGGCGCGGCAGACGGCAGTTCGACGACAGGCTCCAGTGGTGGTCGACGCCCCGGCCGCCGGTTCTGCGGCCGGTCAGGCGTCCGCGCCCGCCCGGACCCGGTGGTACGCGAGTCCCAGCGCGCCCTGCGCCAGGAGCACCGCCCCCGCCGCCGCCCAGCCCCCGCTGCGGCGGCGCGCGCCCCACAGCAGCAGCGGGAGCCCCGCCGCGAGCTGGGCGGCGGCGACGGCGCGGGCGCGCGGGCCGCGCACCCAGGGGCCGAGGCGGCTGCTCTCCACCGCGTCGAGCTCGACCCGTACGGCGTCGCGCCAGCCCGCCCACTCCACGCGTTCCGCCCCGCGCTGCACGGCGGCGACGCTGCGCAGCCGGTCGGCGCTCTCGCCCGGGCCGAGCCCGGCCGGCAGGGTGAGTCCGGTGCGGGTCAGGACCGCGAGCAGGCCGCGGAGCCGGGCCTCGGCGTCCGCCTCCGGGTCGGGCCGGGTCAGCTCGTCCAGGGCCTGGAGGTCCAGTACGGGGTCGAGGCCGAGCCGGGCCGCGAAGGTGCGCATCGCCTCGCCCTCGCCCGCCGGGGTGCCGTCCGTCAGCCAGATGTAGCCCACGGGGCGGCGGAAACCGCCGGCCAGCGTGTAGCCGGCCCGGTCCGCGTCCCACCACAGGGCGAGCACCGGCCAGGTGGAGCCGACCGCCAGGGCACTCGCCCAGCCGCCGAGGACCCGGTCGACGGGCTCCGGGTCGCCGCCGGACGGTCCGGCGTCCCGCCAGGGCTTCCCCTCCGGCACGAGGGCGCTCCACTCCTCGCCCGCGCGCGTCAGCAGCATCTGCTCGCGCAGCAGGTGGGCGAGCGGCCGTACGGTCTCGGGGTCGGCGCGGCACAGCAGGAGCGCCCCCGTGGATGTCGCGTTCATGTGCCACACGCTAGGGCAATTCGTCCAGCTCTGACGCCCTTTGTCCGCCCGGGGCGCTCACGTATCGCCTTGACTTCCACCATCCGCGATATATCGTGTTCCGTACGAGACGCGATATGTTGCGTCGCCACGCTCTCCGGGAGGTCACATCCATGGCTGTGTCGAAGCGGGCCGTCGCCGAGCCGCAGGAACTCACCTTCGACGACCCGGTGACCGCGCTCCAGGTACGCATCGCGGGCGGCACGGTCAACGTGGTCGGCACCGACGAACCGGGCGCCCGGCTGGAGGTCTCCGCGATCGAGGGACCGCCGCTGCTGGTGACCCACGAGGACGGCCGCCTGACCGTGGCGTACGAGGATCTGCCCTGGCAGGACCTGCTGCGCTGGCTCGACCCCGTGGGGCGGCGGCGCACCGCGGTGGTCTCGCTCGTCGTGCCCGCCGGGGCCTCGGTGGAGGTCGGCGTGGTCGGCGCCGGGGCCGTGGTCTCGGGGATCGCCGGACGTACCGACGTACGGGGCATCAGCGGGGACATCACCCTCCTCGGGCTGACCGGCGCGGTGCGCGGCGACTCCGTCTCGGGCAGCGTGGAGGCCCAGGGCGTCACCGGGGACCTGCGCTTCCACTCGGTGGCCGGGGACCTGACGGTGGTCGACGGGGCGGGGAGCTCGGTCCGGGCCGACTCGGTCAGCGGCGACATGGTGGTGGACCTCGGCCCGTCCGGCCGGCCCACCGACATCCGGCTGACCACGGTCTCCGGGGGGATCGCCATCCGGCTGCCGCACCCTGCGGACGCCCGGGTCGAGGCGAACACCGCGAGCGGCGCCGTCACCAACGCCTTCGAGAACCTGCGGGTCGGCGGGCAGTGGGGCGCGAAGAAGATCACCGGCACGCTCGGCGCCGGTACGGGGACCCTGAAGGCGACGACCGTGTCCGGTTCGATCGCCCTGCTGCGCAGGCCCCCCGCCGAGGACGACGCATACGAAGCCGAGCCGACCGGAAAGGTTCTCTGACATGCCCCCCGTATTCGCCCACGGCCGCCTGCGCCTGTATCTGCTCAAGCTCCTGGACGAGGCCCCGCGCCACGGCTACGAGGTGATCCGCCTGCTGGAGGAGCGCTTCCAGGGCCTGTACGCCCCCTCGGCGGGCACCGTCTACCCCCGGCTGGCCAAGCTGGAGGCGGAGGGCCTGGTCACCCACGCCACCGAGGGCGGCCGCAAGGTCTACTCCATCACCGACGCCGGCCGCGCCGAACTGGCGGGCCGCAGCGGCGAACTGGCCGACCTGGAGGTGGAGATCCGCGACTCCCTCTCCGGGCTGGCCGCCGAGATCCGCGAGGACGTGCGCGGGGCGGCGGGCCGGCTCCGCAGCGACGTGCGGGCGGCGGCCTCCGAGTCCCGCAACGGCACGGGCTCCCAGGACGCCAAGGCCGAACCCTCCACCCTCTTCGGCGACTTCGGGGACTTCGGCGACTTCCGCAAGCTGGGCGACCTGGGCGACAGCGAGGCGTGGCGCACGGCCAAGGAGGAGCTGCGCCGGGCCAAGCAGGAGTGGAAGGAGCAGACCCGCCGGGCGAAGGAAGAGTCCCGCCGCGCCCGCGAGGAGGCCCAGCAGGCCCGCCGCCAGGCCAAGGAGGCCCAGGACAGGGCGCGCGAGCAGATGCAGAGCGCCGCCCGCCAGGTGCAGGAGCACTTCGCCCGGGGCGACTGGCCCTCCGGCGTACGGGAGGGGCTGGCCGAGATCACCGGTCAGCTCGGCGGCTTCGCCCGCACGGGCGGCTGGAGCCCCTTCGGCGGTACCGGCCCCTTTGGCCCCGAGGCCCCCGAGACCGCTCCGGCCCCCGAGCCCGCCCCCGACTGGGGCAAGGACGTCCCGGTCACGGACGACCCGGCGCGCGACCTGGACCGCCTCCTGGACCGCTTCCGCGACACCGTCCGGGACACCGCCCGCGACCACGGGGTGACGGGGGACCAGCTGGACGAGGCCCGCCGCCATCTGGGCGCGGCGGCGGCGCGGATCGAGGCGCTGCTCACGGCGGAGGGCACGGAGGGCGACGGAAAGAACTGAGGCCGGAAGGAGGAGGGGGCGGGTGTCCGCGGCGTGAGCGCCGGGCACCCGCCCCCTCCTCGTCGGCGAGCGCCTGCGGCCTGAGCCCGGCCCCCGCCCCCTCCCCGCGCCCTCACCCCGCCTTGGCGTGTCCCTGGCCATCGGCCTCGGGCCCGTACAGCGCGCGGTGCACGGTCGTGTACGTGGCCCCGTACTCGGCGAGGACGTCCGCGACGGTTCCGGGGGTCGCCGTGAGGGCCAGGAGCAGGTGCTCCTCACCGATGAACCGGTCGCCGCGCCCCAGGGCGACCCGCAGCGACTTCTCCAGGATGCTCTTCGCCCCCGGGGTGAAGGCGCGGTGGCCCGACCACCACCGGCGGTCGCGCCGGTCGGCGGCGAGGGCGCCCTCGCCGTGGGCCCCCTCGACCCGGTCCACGATGGCGCCGACGTCGATCCCGATCCCGGCGAGGGCGTCGGCGTCGGCCTTGGTCAGCCCGCCCCGGCGGCGGGCCTCCGCGAAGGAGGCGTCCAGCGAGGCGCGGCGACCGCCCAGCCCGAGGGCGGCGACGGCGAAGGAGGCCCGGCCGCCCTCCTGTTCCAGCAGGGCGAGCAGGAGGTGCTCCTCGGTGACCGATCCGGCCCCGACGCGTTCCGCCTGCGCCACGGCCCCCTTCACGGTCGCGCGGGCTCCTTGGGTGAACCGTTCGAACATCAGCGCCTCCCGTACTTCTTGTGCACGGCCTGCCGGCTGACGCCCAGCTCGGCGGCGATCTCCTGCCACGACCAGCCCTGGACGCGGGCACTTCGCACCTGTACGGCTTCGAGCTGCTCCAGCAGCCGCCGCAGCGCCGCCACCGCCCGCAGCCCGACACGCGGGTCGCGGTCACCGGCGCGTGCGGCCAGATCCGTTGCTTCGGTCATGACGTCAACCTACATTGACACCACCTTCTCGTCAATCAAAGTTGACATCGTCGTCCGCCAGGCGTGCGTGCCGCTCGACGTCGTACCGGACTCTCCCGTAGCGCAGCTTGGCCCGGTCGATCCCCTCGGGCGCGAACCCGGACCGCACGGCGACCCGGCAGGAGGCGGGGTTGTCGGTGCGGTGGCCCAGCTCCAGCCGGTACAGCCCGAGCCCCCCGAACGCCCACCGCGCCAGCGCCCGCACTCCGGCGGGGGCGACGCCCCGGCCGCGCGCCGCCTCGGTGGTCCAGTAGGAGACCCAGCCCGTGTCGTGGGCGTAGTTGACGGCGTTGACGGCCACACAGCCGAGCGCCACGCCCTCCTCCCCCACGACGGCCCAGGAGTACCCGGTCCGGGCCCCTCTCTCCCGCGTACGGTCCGCGATCCAGGCCAGCGCCCCGGCCCGGTCGGAGACGCGCCGGTCCGTCTGGCGGCTCATCCCGGCCGAGGCGAAGGCGCGGAGCAGGGCGGGGACGTCGTCGGGGAGCCAGGGGCGCAGCAGAAACCCCTCAGGGGCGGTCAGTTCGTCCATACGGGCCAGCCTCCCGCACGGTCACCACCACCTCCGCACCGGGCCACGCCAGGACGGTCAGCCGTCCGCCGTGCGATGCCCTGCCGAGGACGCGGGCCGGGCCGGTGACGGAGACGCGCCAGCCCCGGAGGGAGGGCGGGAGGGACAGCTCCGTGACGTCGGGCCGGGCGGCCGCGCGGTAGGCGAGGCGGTAGGAGCGGGTGGCGGCGTCGTACGCGTCGGAGCGGACCGTGCCCGCGACGGCCGGGGCGTACGGGGTCGCCGTCTGCTCCTTGTTCGTACGGAAGCGGCCCCGCTCGTCCACCGCGCAGTAGCCGCCGCCGTAGCACCAGACGTACCCCGCCCAGCCGGAGCCGTAGCGGTTCAGGGAGGCGACGGCCTCGCGGTAGAAGCGGCCCATGTTGGGGAGGGCGTTGTTCAACGGCCCCCACTCGCCCACGACCACGGGCATCTTGTGCCGGGCCGGGTAGGCGGTGACGGCGGCCTCGTACGCCTCGATCCAGCCGGCCGAGGGGTCGTAGTCCGCGCCCGCCTCCATCGCGGTGTTGTAGAAGTGCGGCGCGTACACGGTCCGCCGGTCGTCGATACGCCCCAGCCCCGTGGGCACGCCCTCGCCCACGATGGGGGTCGGCTCGACGAAGAGCCAGGTGTGCCGGTCCTTGGCGCGGATCGCGCGGGCGAGGCGGTTGTACATCGGGGTGAGGTGCTGGGCCTCGATCCGGCGGGCGGCGGTCGGCAGGTCCTCACCCTCGCGCAGCTCCCCCATCGGCTCGTTGATCAGGTCGTAGCCGATGACGGCCGGGTGGCCGCGGAAGCGTTCCGCCAGGACCTGCCACATGGCGGCCTGGGCGCGTTGCAGGTCGGGGTCCTCGTAGAGGTGGGTGAAGGCCCGCTGGACGGCCGGTTCGAAGTACTCGGAGAACCAGTCGTCGGGGTTCGGGGTGAACGGCAGCCCGTCCGTCCGGGTGGCCCAGGCGGGAATGCCGCGATGGCCGAACGCGGGCCCGAAGACGTCCTGGTGGGCGTCGATGAGGACATGGACGCGGTGCTTGTGCGCCCAGCCCAGGACGCGTTCGATCTTCCGGAGGTAGCGCTCGCTGTACTGGCCCCGCTTCGGCTCCAGGTCGTCCCAGAAGACCAGCAGCCGGGCGAAGTTGAAGCCGTTCGCCCTGAGGTCGCGGAAGTGGCGCTCGGTGATGGCGCTGAGCGCCGCCTCGCCCCGGTTCGTCTTGTCCTCGACGTTCCAGCCGCGCAGGGTGAGGGTGCGGCCCCGGTCGTCGGTCAGGGGCGGAATGGAGGGCTCGTACGAGGTCGGGGCGGGGGCCGGGGTGGACGCCGGGTGCGCCGAGGCGGCGGGGGCGAGGGCCCCCGCCGCGAGCACGGACGCGACGACAACTGCTATGAGTGCTCTGCCCATTCGCATGGGCGGCATCCCATCAGCAAAGCTGACACTTATTCAAGTATCGGTCACGGACGAGTTCTGTCGGGCTGTCCCGTGGGGCTATTCGGTGGGGCTATTCCGTGGGCCGGAGCACGATCTTTCCGAACTGCTCGCCGTCCGCCAGCCGCTGGAACCCCTCACGAGCCCGGTCCAGCGGCAGCACCTCGTCGATGACCGGCCGTACGCCGGTGGTCGCGCAGAATGCGAGCAGGTCCTCCAGCTCGTCCTTGGAGCCCATCGTGGAGCCGACGACCTTCAGCTCCAGGAAGAAGATCCTGGTCAGCTCCGCGTGCGCGGGCCGGTCGCCGCTGGTGGCCCCCGAGATCACCAAGGCGCCGCCGGGCCGCAGCGACTTCACGGAGTGGGACCAGGTGGCGGCCCCCACGGTCTCGATGACGGCGTCCACCCGCTGCGGAAGCCGCGCCCCGGGCTCGTACGCCTCCAGCGCGCCGAGCTCCACGGCCCGCTTGCGCCGGGCCTCGTCGCGGCTGGTGGCGAAGACCCGCAGCCCGGCGGCCTTCCCGAGCACGATCGCGGCGGTGGCGACCCCGCCGCCCGCGCCCTGGACGAGCACGGAGTCCCCCGGCCGCACCCCGGCGTTGGTGAAGAGCATCCGGTACGCGGTGAGCCAGGCGGTCGGCAGGCAGGCGGCCTCTTCGAAGGTGAGCTCCTTCGGCTTGGGCAGCACGTTCCAGGCAGGCACGGAGACCTGCTCGGCGAAGGCGCCCTGGTAGCGCTCGGTGAGGATGGAGCGCGGCTCCTTCGGCCCGACGCCGTGCCCGGACTGGCCGATCACGGAGTGCAGGACGACCTCATTGCCGTCCTCGTCGATCCCGGCGGCGTCACACCCGAGGATCATCGGAAGCCGGTCCGCCGAGAGGCCCACGCCCCGCAGGGACCAGAGGTCGTGGTGGTTGAGGGAGGCGGCCCGGACGGTGACGGTGCTCCACCCGGGACGCTTCTCGGGTGCCGGGCGTTCGCCCAGCTCAAGGCCGTCGAGGGGCCGGTCGGGGTCGATACGGGCTGCGTAGGCGGCGAACATGGCTAGACGATAGGCCGGTCCCCCCGCCGACGTAACCGAAAGCCCGTGTGACGCACACCAACCCCCTCCCGAACACGACGAAATCAAGCCCCTCCGGCGATTGAGGAGAGGGGCAAAAATCAGGCCCCTCCGGCGATTGAGGAGCGGGGGTCCGGGGGCGGAGCCCCCGGGGCGGGAAGGGGCGGGTAGGGGAGAGGCCCCGCGCAGCGGC